>CAZVWU010000001.1:0-111228 GCA_964631205.1 uncultured archaeon
TCCTCAAAGAAGTCAGCGAAGCTGTAACAGACATTGACAGCAGCCTGCCTGATGTCTAATCTTTTCCTTACTTTCTAAAATATCTGAACCTCAAATAATTCAACACATCTGTAACCTTGTAAACCTCTACAGCAGAACCAGACTTATAATTATGCGAATTTGCACAGATATCCAAGATTTTAGCAGCTATATGTTCTGGTTTCAGAGCAGGATGTCTAGTCTCATCTAGGGACATATACATCTCCGTATCCACCCCTCCTGGACAAACTGAGATAATCTTTATATTTTCCAATTCCTGAGCAAGCGATTCTGTAAACCCTATTACCGCGAATTTGGAAGCGCAGTAAACAGCCAGCCCGCCAAACCCATGCTTTCCTGCCCCAGAAGAGATATTTATTATCAGACCACTACTGTTTATTTTTGGCAATAGATATTTCGTCAGTAAAACCAAACCTCTTATATTCACATCTATTGTCTGGTTTATTTCTTCTTCAGAGGAAGCTGAAAGATTTTTATAATAAGCCACTCCTGCATTATTAATCAAGATATCTAGTGTATCTATGCATCCAGCAAACTTTTTTATCCCAGAGATTTTTGATAAATCAGCAACATACCCCTTTACATCTCCATAATTTTTCAATTCTATTTCTGCTTTCTTAAGATTCCCCTTATCCTTCCCGCAAAAAATAACTTTACAACCCTGTTCAAGAAGGGCTTTGCATGCACCCTTTCCTATCCCCCTTGACCCTCCAGTAACAATAACTGTTTTTCCTCTAATCTCCATATCACCTCAGTGCCCCTCTTTTTTTCTCTGGCCCAAAGCATACCTTATCATAGGATTCATTGCCCCTATTTCGTCAGTGATATACCCTCCAGGAGAATCTCTAGTAGAATATATATCGCTGCCTATCCTTGCATAGCTCACTGCTGTCTGCACATGCTTTCTACTGGAATCTATTTTCAGATCTATAGTAGGCTCTTCTGCCACAGCAATTCTTTTATGGGCTCTGCTCCCCTGGGATACGTGCACATGCGACGGCGGCCTGCTGCTTGCCTGAAACTCCCAAAGCTTTTCCCCTGATTTTGAGAGGCAGTAAAAAGTCCCATTCCAATTTCCAAAAAATATTTTATCATCGTGCACAAAAGGCCTTCCTCCACCCACCAAGCCGTTTGTTTTAAACCTCCAGAGAATCTTCCCTGTTTTTCTCTCTGCTGCATAAAGATTATAGTCTGCAGACCCAAAGTAGATGTTTTCCTTATCCAAACAATAGGCCCCTATGATCATATTTCCGGCTGTATATTTCCAGATCAATTTCCCGCCATCCGCTGAAAGCGCATACAGATTGTTGTCCCTTGAACCAAAGTAGGCAATACCAGCATCTGCTACAGGACCTCTTGTTCCTGTCACCGATTCTGGTGTCTTATATTTCCACAGCTCTTTCCCTTCCAATGAGATACAATAAAAATTCCTATCCAAAGAAGAGAAAAATAATCTATTATTATATAGCAGAAGTCCTCCTGGAATATTATCCCCTGTTTTAAATTTCCATAGTGATTGTCCTTTGAATCCAAGACCATAGACATATCCATCCGAGCATCCAAAATAAATACCTTTTTCAGATACAGCAGCTGTTGATGTTATCTGGCCTCCTGCCTGAACTTTCCACAGGGGTTGACCAGCCATAGAAACAGCATAAAAAAATCCGTTTTTAGATCCAAAATAGATTATATCATCCTTTATTGCAGGTGTAGCTGCAATAGAATCTCCGCAATTATATCTCCAGATCAGGTTTCCATCAAGATGCAAACAATATAAACCCCCATCGTAACACCCAAAATAAATCCTCTCTTTTTCAATAACAGGAGAAGAAACTATAAGATCCCCGGCAACAAACTTCCATTTTAGTCGCCCATCAAGAGATAAAGCATACAGAATCCCATCATTGCACCCAAAGTAAATAACATCTTGGTGAATTATAGGAGATGATAAAATACTCCCACCAGGCTCTATAGACCAGTACTGGGCAGCATTGCTTTCCCTGACTTCTTCCAGGACTATATTCACCTCTACCTCGCTTGCAATCCCCCTGCCTACTGAAAAGCTCCAAGTGTACCTATCTTCATCTTCCGGCATGGTTTAACATTTGTGGATGAGTTTAAAAGGTTTCTGTGAATTAGAACAAGAGGATTATGAGCAATGAGAAAATTGCCATGCTGCCTAAGTCGCCGACTGATGTCGCAATAGGTATAAGGAAATTGTTGGGATCCTCATTCCTTTTGAAGACATAACTTCCTACAAGAACAGAGAGCAAGAATATTATTCCAACAAGGATGAGCGTTGATGCGACTGAAACCCCGGCAACTTTAACAAAAAGCCAGAAATCTATCGGGAAGCCCCCGGAAAAAGCCAAAACAGAGGAAAATATCCCTATGTATATGGATGAGATTATAGCTATCGAGAATATTGTAAAAAATAATCTATGCACGCTTTCTGATTTCCATGGGCTTCCTTTTATTTTTCCAAGATAAAGCATGGTTGTGAATTTTGACGACACTATCGCGCCATAATCACCTATCATATCATTTAACGCAGGCAAAAGGATCAGCAAAGGCAGAATGGCTATAAGCTTACCCTGCATATTCTGAAGGCCAAAACCTCCAATCGAGCTCAAGATGGAAGCGAGAATCAGGATTTTTATGCTCTCTTTTATTATCACGTGATACACATGCGATCTCGGACCATACTCTTTCATATAAGTTAGTGTCTTGTAAGATATCCTGTGCTTTTTATGTATATGATGTAAAAGGGGATGGTGATGCTTTCTCCTGAGTTTGATTATTTTTTTCCTATAACTTTTCGGCAAACCTTTGCTTTTTTTCATACAACTAAAATCCCTATCAATAAAGCAATTATGCTGACTATATCGCCAATTGTTGTCACATAAGGGCCCATCACATTATTCGGGTCATGGCCTTTCCTGAAAAGCCAGAAAGTCATTGCGACAGTCAGCGGAATTTCTATAAGGTTGGAAAGCACGCCTGCAACCAAGGCGACAATTATTATTGAAGGCGAGTTTATCTGCAAAATCCAAAGGTTCACAACGTAGGCAATTGTGCCTAAAAACAGACTTAATATTACAACAAGAAGAAAACTGCCCAATATATTGCCTTTCAGTATCCTGTTCCTGTGAAACCTTGGTTTCAGCGCGCCGAGAAACAGGCCTGAGCTCAGCCTGGATGCCAGGGAGCCGCTTATATTGCCCCTCATCTCCAAAAAGCCCGGCAGCAATATAAATAATCCAGGTATCAAAGCCAACTTATTCACAAAAGAGACTAACAGCAGGCCTGCAAAAAGCCCGCCTGAAACAGAGATTATTTCACCTTCCAATATTTCTCTGAAATCTTTCCGCAGGATATGCATAGTATATTATTAATATGGCCGTTATTATAGGTTTCGAGAAGTATATTAGGGAAAAATAAATAAATTATAAAGATGGGATGGCATCAGCAGTCTGTCAAGGATGTTTTTTTTGCTCTCGATGCAAATGAGAAAGGGTTGTCCTCAAAGGAAGCTGCAACAAGGCTGGAAAAATGCGGCTATAATAAAATTGAGGGGAAGAAAAAATTCAGGGCAGCTAAAATTTTTTTGAACCAGTTCAGGAGCTTCCTTGTGCTGATTTTGGTTGCTGCTGTTATAATTTCTGCAGTTGCAGCTGACCTGACTGATGCAATACTTATCCTGATTATTCTGGTAATCAATGCGATCCTGGGCTTTGTGCAGGAATTCCGCGCAGAAAAATCAATGGAAGCCCTTAAAAAACTCACAGTCCCAACTGCAAAAGTCCTGAGGGACAGCAAAGTAGCAGAGATTTCCTCAGAACAGGTTGTTCCAGGAGATATTGTCCTGATAGAGGCTGGGGATTTTATACCAGCAGACGGCAGGCTTGTTGAGATTGTTGACCTTGAGGTGGATGAATCTTCGCTCACAGGAGAGTCTGTTTCTGTCCAAAAACAGCAGTGTGTCCTCAAAGAGGCTGCAGTTGCTGACAGGAAAAACATGGTTTTCATGGGAACCATCGCCACAAATGGCAGGGCGACTTACATTGTCACTGATACTGGAATGAAAACAGAGATAGGGAAGATAGCAGGCCTTATAAAGGGGATAGAGACTGAAACTCCTCTACAGAAAAGGCTTTCGCATTTTGGAAGGTGGTTAGGAATATCAGTCATAATAATCGCAGCTGTCACATTTGTTCTGGGAATAGTCAGGGGGGAGCAGCTGTATACAATGGCACTGACATCTGTGACAGTCGCGGTTTCCGCTGTCCCGGAAGGGCTTCCTGCAATAGTTACAGTCGCCCTTGCTCTGGGCACAAGGGTGATGGCTAGAAGAAATGCAATTGTAAGGAAGCTTTCTGCAGTTGAAAGCTTAGGCAGCGTAACTGTCATCTGCAGCGATAAGACAGGGACCCTCACAACAAACGAGATGACTGTTAGAAAAATCTGGCTGGATAAAAAATTTATAGACGTGACTGGTTCTGGTTTCGATATCCAAGGCGAGTTTTTGACAGGCAAAAAGCCAACAAAAGTAGAAGGCGATTTAGAGGAATTATTAAAGATAGGGGTCCTCTGCAATGACAGCCATCTTGTCAAGGACAACAACAATAACGGAAATTATAAAATAATCGGGGATCCGACAGAAGGGGCTTTGCTTGTCCTTGGAGCAAAAGCAGGCTTATGGAAAGAGAGGCTTGCAGAAAAATATCCAAGAGTAGGCGAATTACCTTTCACTTCTGAAAGAAAAATGATGTCAACTGTGCACAAAATAGAGGGGAAAACCGCAGTTTATTGCAAAGGCGCCCCAGAGAAAATAATGGAATTGTCCGGTCTGGAAAAAAATGAAAAAGAAAAAATACTGAAAACAGTCGAAGCCATGGGAAAGAATGGCTTGAGGGTTTTGGCTTTAGCAAAAAGAGAAATAAAAGGCAGGCTGGACATGGAGTCTGTTGAGAATAACTTAACCTTTGTTGGGCTGGTGGGAATGATCGACCCGCCCAGAAAAGAAGTTAAAGATGCCATAAAAACCTGCAAACAGGCCGGTATCAGGGTTGTGATGATTACAGGCGACCATAGGGTAACTGCTGAGGCAGTAGGCAAAGAGATAGGCCTGATAAAAAAAGGGGAAACGGTCCTCACCGGCCTTGACCTGGAAAAGATGGATTATAACAAGCTGAAGGAAGCTGTGAAAGAAGTCAATATCTATGCAAGGATTTCACCTGAGCACAAGCTGAATATTGTTTCTGCCCTAAAAAACAATGGAGAAATTGTAGCGGTGACAGGGGACGGCGTGAATGATGCGCCTGCCCTGAAAAAGGCAGATGTCGGGATTGCAATGGGGATAAAGGGGACAGATGTCGCAAAGGATGCATCTGATATGGTTTTGGCTGACGACAATTTCTCAACAATAGTTGCTGCCGTAGAGGAGGGCAGGGGAGTTTATGACAACATCAGAAAATTTGTAAGGTATGTCTTATCAGTAAACTTCAGCGAAATCTTCTTTATAACTTTTTCTGTCCTTCTGCATTTCCCGCTCCCTCTCCTACCTGTCCAAATATTGTGGATAAACCTGCTTACAGACGGCATACCCGCCTTGACTCTCACAGTTGACAAAAAGGAAAGGGATATAATGAAGAGAAGGCCGAGAGACCCAAAGGCAACAATAACAAGCAACAGCAAATTCTTTATTCTAGCTGCGGGTTTGGTTCTGTTGACAATCTCGCTCGCAACCTTCACAATAGGATTAAGCCAGAGTCTCGAAAAGGCAAGGACAATGGCGCTTACAGTGATAGTTTTGTTTGAAATGGTTTTTGTCTTCAACTGCCGTTCAGAAACGCGATCTGTCTTCAGGAAAAACCCTTTAGAAAACAAATACTTGTTTGCTGCAGTTATAATAACGATATTGCTCCACCTCTCAATAATTTATCTACCGCAATTAAATGCCCTTTTTGATACTGTGCCTTTAAACACCAACGACTGGCTAATAATTATTTTATTGTCTTTCTCAGGCCTTTTGGTTTTGCCAGAAATATTCATGAGAAAAAACCGGCATAAAAGCCATTTATAATTTACAGGACAATTAGTATTATGGCATCCAAAATGTCAAGAAAACAAATAGATATTGGGGACAGGGTTAGAATAATAAAACGAGGCGAGATTTACGAAGGCTTGCTAATGCCCAGAATAGGCAAAAATAATTTTTTCACAATAAAACTTGACAATGGCTACAATATAGGCATAAATGCACAAGGTGCAAAGATAGAAATTGTACAGAAAAACAAAGAAACGCCTCCAGCCAAAGAGAGCGCCCCCCTCACGCCTAAAAAAAATCTCCCATCTATTTCTGTTTTAGGCTGCGGAGGCACAATAGTAAGCAGAGTGGAATACACGACTGGCGCAGTTTTCCCCGCTTTTGGCAAAAGCGATATTTTGAAGATGTTCCCTAATCTGGAGAATTTTGCAAATACAAAGCCAAGAAAACTTTTCGACCTCTTGTCAGAGGATATGCATCCTGCCCACTGGCAGCTTATTGCAAAGGAAGTTGCGCAGGAAATAAAATCAGGCGCCGATGGAGTTGTCCTGATGCACGGGACAGATACAATGCACTACACATCTGCTGCCTTAAGTTTTATGCTTCAGGATCTCCCTGTGCCTGTTGTTCTTGTAGGCGCGCAACGGTCTTCTGACAGAGGAAGCAGCGACAATTTCCAAAATCTTATATGCGCAGCAAGGGGATCGCTTTCAAATATTGCTGAAGTCTCAGTTTGCATGCATGCGACAAGTTCTGACGATTATTGTTTCCTGCATCAAGGGACCAAAGTCAGAAAGATGCACACTTCCAGAAGGGATGCCTTCAGGAGCATGAACAGCTCACCTTTTGCGAAAATCTGGCCAGATGGGAGGATCGAGCAGCTCAGAAATGATTTCAAAAAAAGAGGGGATGGAAAATTAAGACTGGACACAAAAATCAACCCAGATGTCTGCCTTATACAGGCCCACCCCGGAATAAAACCAGAATTTATTTCCAGCCTCTCGAAACTTTTTGACGGTGTTGTTATATCTGGAACAGGTTTAGGCCATGTACCTACAAACCCGTTCGGGGACAAGCTTGCAAAAAGCATATTGCCTGCAGTAAAGTCTTTAATAAGTTCGGGGGTAGCTGTAACGATAGCCCCCCAGACAATTTACGGCAGGGTTAACATGGAAGTCTATACTGCAGGCCGCCTTCTCGAAGAAGCAGGTGCAATAGGCAATTACTGCGACTGGACACCGGAAACAGCGCTAGTGAAATTGATGTGGGTTTTAGGCCACACAAAAGACCCAAAAGAAGTCAAAAAAATCATGCTCACGAATATCGCAGGCGAGATCACAGAGAGGATCAAACCTGAAACATTCCCAGACGATTAGCTATTTCAATTCAGCCAGCTCTTTTTTGAACTCTTCTGCTTTCCCTTCCAGAATTCCGGCTGCCTTTGAAACTATATATTCAGGCTTCAACCCGGAAATTGACTCTACTGTGAAAACAAATTTCGTATCGTCCACATTTATTTTAATCGCATCGCACTCTTCCTCGCATTTTTTATAAAAATCAAGTTTTGTCAAGTCCCCAAGAGCAGGCTTTCCGCCTTTTATTATAAACAAGCCTTCAGGAAGTTTTTTGATATACTTTGCAAACTTCTCCTGGCCGCTCACCTCGAGCTCAGGATAATAGCCATAAGAAGCATTTGCAGCCTGCCACTTTGCATGCTGTAGTCCAGTCCCAAGCCTAGCAGTCCCCTCAAGCTTAAGCTTCTGGTTTTCAAGAAGCTCTGCTATCACAAATTTTGGGTCAACAGGCTCCACATCCTTGTTTGCAGATTTTAGGTCACCTGAATGCACGACGCAGGGTCCTGTTTTTTCCAATGCAAAAACAGCTTCGCATGACGGGCAGCCTTTCCCTTTGCATGCGCACTCAGATGTGAAGTTGAATTTCTTGGGGTCAAAGCTCAGTGGCAGGAGCCCAAGCCTGTGGGCAATAATCTCATCAAAAAGTATGGACGTGTTTTCTGAAACTTCGATGCTGTCAATCGCAAGCACAGGTATTTCTGAAACCATTATCCTTCTCAAGGAATTTGCAAAAGCAGGAGTGGAATCGTCTAATATAAAACTTACCTTATTATCAGTTTTGTTCAATATCCTTACCTTCATACAGTCCCTTCCCCGAGTGCCCAGTTGTATAATCCAATAATATTACCCTCTGTATATAAAAACCTACCTGAAATGCGGGGGGTGGGAAACTCGTTTTCTTTCGTGAACGTTTCTTTAAATTTACTAACCGAAAGACAGGTTCGAACCCACGAAGGCACTGCTCACCTTTTTCCGTGCACGCTTTTTGACCAATTGAACAGAAAAGGGTGCTAAGCCACTGACCCCTCAAGCCAGCTGAATTAACCGCTATCAAACCCCCGCTTTCTGCATTAACAATTATCCTGAAATTGCTATTTAAATCCATAAAAATGAGATATTTACTGCAGGAAGCCTCCGTCGCAGAGCTAGGCCTTCTGTTGGCTTTGCCAAGCAAACGGTCTTCATGGCTGGCGTAGTCTATGGGCGGCAGTATCGGTGGATATGTGTCCTTACTGTCAACTGAGAAGCCTTGTCCTACAGAAGAATGGAAGTGTCAACTTCTGTCTGTAGATGATCGTTAGTATAATGAAACTGGTCAGGGACGGAATGGCGAGCAGGCTAAAAGGGAAGAAATAGGTTCTCTATACCGTTGATGAAGAACCTATTTCCAACAGAGTTTTGCTTGCCCCGAATGTCAGCAGCCATAAATTGTATTGGCGATGCTTGCAGGGTAGCGAGGTCGAGAAGATAGTAAGGGTTAGCACATGTTTACCGTGCTGTCCACCATAGGCGCGCTTTCTGCATTTATACCCTTTCTTTTTCTAAAGAAAAAGAAAGTCAGCATCTCACCATGAGATGAGTGCTGAGATGTCGTGCAGCTCACTGCACGAGATGTGCGCTGCATCTCGCGTGCTGAAGCACACGATCTCGTGCTCGACTTCACAGTCGAGACACGACCTTATAACCCAAAGAAAAAGAGATTACAAGCTGATAATAAAGAAAAGGTATAACCAAAAGAAAGGGTTTACAAAAAGAGGTTACAGAACCTATAAATCCCCAGAGATACAATATAAATAAAAAGCGGTTTTATATGATAGAATCTTTTATCAGCTTTGACCAGATAAGCAAAAGACCCTACCTGATGGCTTTCTGGGCTTTCATACTTTCTTCAATAGCCTTTTTCCTGAGCACGAGAGTATCCTTTAAGTTCACAATCGCAGCAAAAACAGTCAACCTCAGCGGGATATTTTCTGTCATTTTTATAATCATCCCAGCAGCCTACATGCTCACAAATCTGATAAACAGGGAAGAGGCTACAGAAGAAAAGTATATAGAAAAAAAATACAGGAAAGGGATATGGGAAAGGCACGAAACTGATGCGCTAATTTTCTTAGCCTTCTTTTTTGGCCTCACATTTGCATTTGCTTTCTGGTCATTTTTCCTCCCGCAGGATTTTTTCCAGATCCAGAAAATTGAAATAGGCAGGATAATAGGTGTAGACGCCGCAATAACTGGCTTTGCAGCGGGTTCGCTCTCTTTCGTAGACATTTTTTTAAACAACCTTGGGGTGCTCGTGCTTTCTTTCATCTTCTCCCTTCTCTTTGGGGCAGGGTTCGCATTTATCCTTGTCTGGAATGCAGGCCTTCTGGGAGTAAGAATAGCCCAGCTTTCAACAGGCTTATCTGATATACCAGTCAAATCCCTCCCTTTCCTTCCTCACGGGATACTTGAAATAACTTCCTTTGTCCTTGCAGGCCTTGCTGGTGGAATAATATCTGCCGCAATAATAAGGGAGCACCACAAAACAGGCGTTTTCAAAAAAATCCTTTTTGATGCAGGATTGTTGTTTGCGCTCTCTCTTGTTTTTGTTGCCCTAGGCGCATTTATTGAAACACTTTAAAGGGATGAAACTGGTCAGTAAAGGGATGAAGTTGACAGAAGTCAACTTCCAGCTGAATCGGGACGACACTGGTCTGAAGACCAGCGTCCAACATATATTGGCCAGTTTCCAATTGAAGTATGGAAGGCAAGTTCATTGTTTTTGAAGGCATAGACGGAAGCGGAAAAACAACGCAAGCTGGGCTGCTTGCAAATTATTTAAAAAATAAAAAACAGGACGTTGTTTTGACAAAAAACCCGACATCTGGAAAAATAGGCGCACTCTTAAAACAATATTACCTTAAAAACAGCACCCTTCCGCTCGCAGACGCTTTATTGTTTTCTGCAGATAGGGCAGAGCAGGTCGAGACTGTGATAAAGCCTGCCTTAAAAGAAGGGAAAATCGTTTTGTCTGACAGGTATTATTATTCAAACTGGATCTACCAGAGTATAGAAGGGGTTGATATGGAATGGCTGATAGAAATAAATAAGTTCTTCCCCAAACCGGATTCGGTTTTCCTGATAGATATTTCTCCTCAAAAAGCCCTTGAGCGGATAAAATCCGCAAGAAAACCAGGCGAAATAGAAAAATTCGAAAAAATAAAAACACTCGAGAATCTCAGGAAAAAATATCTCGACCTCGCAAAAAAAGAGGGGATGGTTGTTGTGGACGGGGACAAGCCAATTCAGGAGATCCACAAGGAGATCGTGGAGGAAATGGACAAAATTTGAAATAGCTAGAGAAGAAATTATTCAGCAGGAGGCATCAAAGCTTTAACTCCTGCCTGCTTCAAAGCTAATATGTCACTACACCACGCTGTTTTTGGCAATGCATCAAGTACGATATCATTAGGAGTTATTTGAACAACTATCGGAGCTGTGTAAGTAGCATTAGAAACTGCGAGAACTATTAAGCTCTTTTTTTCTACTGAACTCTGTAAATTTCTAAACAAATAACTTCGTAGCTCAGGAGAATCTATATGGTATCTACTTGCTCGATACCTTAGTGCTTGTTCTGGGAAAGAGGCACCTGAACCTATCTCAGTACCTCCTTCAACTCTAACCCTTAAAACTGTTTTTCTTTCAGTAGGCACCTTGCGTTCTACAGTAAGCCTTGCTACTAGATCATCAAAATAATCCTCAGATGTAATTTGTCTGGACAAAAATTCAAAAGAAACATCATCTCCGGCATCATCCTGCCAGTTAGTAAAATAAAATCTTCTTCCCTCTGACGCCTTTCTACTGAAACTGAATTCGCTGTCAGCCAGTTTAATATCTGCAATCCGTCTACGAGAGAGGCAAAAACTGCTGAATAAACATCAGGTACACATCTCCCATCGGCCACAATTCTCTCATAAGCTTCATTAAAACCGCCGCCATATGGCCTTAGGCCTGCAACTCCCCTATCCAGGAATTCCCTAACTGCAGGATCTTTTAGATTTTCAGGTTTGATTATTTCTGGCACAAACTGGTATATTCCGCCAGCTCTCGAATGTTCTTTAAGCGCACCTACTAAAGAACCACCTTCTTGAACTTCTCTTTCAGCTTTTCTTGTCTGATCATCCATAAACTTGTAATAAATGGCAGTTAACTTTATAAGCTTTTGCCCCTTCTAAGCCTATACCTCAACCCTTCCCTGATTATAAAAACCAGAACTCCCAGAACCATCCTTATTCCCCGTAAAGGCCTGGATTTGTTTTTGTATGAAATTGAAACAGCAATCTGTGCGATCCTCAGCTTGTTTTTTACCACCTGCGAAACTATATGGTTGTCTATGACATACCCTTTCCCTATCCCCTTTATTTTTCTGGCAGTGTCAACTGTCATCGCCATAAACCCGCAGTTGGTGTCCTTCATCCTTGTCCCAAAAAGCAGGTTGAAAAAAAACCTCCAGACAAGATTTCCAAGTTTATGCCTGAAAGGGACAGCAGACCAGTCCCTGTAGCCCATAACAAAATCAGCAGACTTATCCTTTAATTTTTGCAGGAGATTGGGTATGTCTTCTGGTTTATACTGGAGGTCAGCATCCAAAATAACTATATATTTTACTTTCAGATTGGAAAAAATATAATTAAACCCTGATTTTACAGCCTCGCCCTTGCCGCCATTAACTTCATGCCTTAAAACAATAGCCCCTGCCGACTTTGCAATTTTGTAAGTGCCATCCAAAGACGCATCATCAACAACAAGCGGCCTATACCCTAGTTTTTTTACTCTGGCAACAGTTTCTTTTATATTCTTTTCTTCATTGTATGCAGGTATCAAAACAACAGTGTCCATGAAATTAATTGTATCCCCAAAATAAATATTACCCAACTATCTCTTTTGGCTTGAACCAGAGTGCAATTTCTTTTTCCGCCTCGTCTACTGTACCGGATGCATGTACAAGGTTTTTTGTCGCCCTTTTTTCAGAGTTCGCCTTTATTATGGAATCCTGGCCCAGATCCCCGCGTATTGTCCCCTTCTCTGCTTTTGCAGGGTCTGTAAAGCCTGTAATTTTCCTCACCCTTTGGACCGCATCCCCGCCTTCGAGAACAACAGCAAACACAGGGCCTGAGGTGATAAATTTTATCATGAATTTTCTCAACATGAGCCCTATCTGTTTTGGGTCATCTGTCTTGAAAATTTTGATCATCTGTTCATACATATTATTTTCTTTTGATGCCTGAAGGGTTTTATTCCCCATCCCGATAACCTGCTGGTCTGAATCAGTGTAATGTTTTGCAGCCATGGATTTTTTGATTTTCACTAACGTGGCTCCGACAATCCTGAGTCCCCCCTTTTCATATCTTGCCAAAATTTCGCCGATTAAATTCCTTTCAACCCCGTCTGGTTTTATTACAACTAAAGTTCTTTCAGGAAATTCAATTTTAGTATTTATTGCAGCCAAAACCCTTTTTGAAACTTCTTCTATTTCTCCTTCACAATCAATATCAGCGAGTAAATTTTTATTTTTATAAAATTCCACAAGCTGTTTCGTCTCCTGTTCATAAACATGGAGCCTTTTTTCTATGACCTCTTTTTTCTGGTCTTCCCTTTGGTATAATTCTCTGCCGCACTTGTCGCATTTTCCCTCAGCCTTTGGTTTTTTGTGCTTTTCATGATAAATATCCTGACAGCTCCTGCATGTCCACCTTCCTGCTAGCCTGTCCAGCACAGATTCCTTTGAAAGATTAAAATTAACAACCCTGTCCATCTTTGCTATCTTGTCGAGCTCCTCTGCCTGTTTTAATGTCCTTGGATATCCATCCAGGATAAACCCGTTTTTGCAATCTTCCTTGGATAACCTCTGTTTTAAAATTTCGATTATCACCCCGTCAGGCACATAATTCCCTGCATCTATGATCTGCTTGATTTTATTCCCGAGCTCCGATCCTGTCTTCGCCTCACCCCTCAAAATATCGCCTGTGGAAATTTTAGGAATTCCAAACTTCTTGCTTACTATATCCGCGTGAGTACCTTTCCCAACTCCAGGAGGGCCGAAAAATATCAGGTTCATAATCTACAGACTTTATTATTTGTCTATTTATTCTTTTCTACTTAAAATCAGAGGGTTCAAGCGAATCAAATTTAATTACGGTATTTCCTCCGACATTTAATACACGCACATCATTGAATGCGCCTAGCTGGGCTCTGGCAATATACCCAATTCTATCATCTCTATTACTTTTTAAAACTAGACCAGCAATTTCTCTAGAACCATTATTCCTAATATATTGCGCAATATCCAAAGATGCTCCTCGTCTATCATTTAATTTCTTAGCCTGATTATGCCAGGCTCTGGCTTCATGCAGATTAGAAACAAATGGTCTATCCAGTTCCGTTGTACTTCTGTAATCTATTACTAAACCTTCTATCCTGTAGCCATAATAAATATCTTGAACATGGTGCCCTTCATGATCTATAAGAACACTTCTCGCATCCTCTATGTTTGTAGGTCCATAATTTCTATTGAAGAATCTAGAGCCGACAAAAATTGGAGATTCAACACCTTTCCCCATGATCTCTAGACTGCTAGGTATTCCAGCTAACATTGTATTTAGAATTTCTGGATTTTCAATACCTCTTTTATCTTCTAAAATTTTAACTAATTCATTTGCTTGAGTTCGGAATTTTTGATACGAAAAGTCATAAACAAACCCTTTACAGTGTGGTGGGGGTTCTTCTGCATAAAGTCTGTCCAAAAATCCCTGCCTTTTAGCAGGATATTTTCTTGCAATCTCCAAATCCTGATCTGTCAACCCGCCTCTGACAGAAAATTCTGGAGGCCTCCCTCTGTAATGCTTATACGCAATACCCCCACTTATAACTGCTACAGGCAATGCTATAGCCAAACCTGCCTCTCTCCAAAAGCTTCTTTGTGATTTCCTAGACGTGTATTTACCCATTGTAAAAAGAAGGATATAGACTATATAAACTTAATTCCATTTAGAAAGCCCCCACAATACCTTCCCCTCCGAAACAATCTCCAGCCCCTATGATAAAACCGAGAAATAACTTATCTTTTGATTTCTTCCCCACCAACAAAAAATTCTTTTTATTCTTAAATTTTCAAACCCTCTTCACTTTTTCCGGTTCGTCCAAATCAATCAGCGTGACCTTCGCATTTCCCGGCTGTATGCATAGTGTTTTCCCAATTGTGTCTTTTATTTTCCCGGACATCGTAGGAGATTCATGGATGTGGCCGCTTAACACTAAATAGGGTTGCTTATTTTCTATAAATTCCCTTAAGGACCTGCTTCCCACATGATTTCCATCGTACAGAACATCCAAATTTGTATTTTTTGGGGGAGGGTGAACCGATAGTATAGTTTTTTTGGGGTCTAGTGTTTTAGTTATTTTTTCAAGATCTTTCAGTATATCCTCCTCTTTTTTCACCCAATCCTGGATAGGGAAAATCAAAAAATCAGAGGGGTTTATGCAGGAATAGCCGACAATATTCCAGCCGCCTATTTTATTTACTTTCTCATGCATCACTTTAAGTATGCCTTTTTTCTCCGCCTTTTCCAAAACATCCATATTGAGTTTGAAATCGTCATTCCCCATCATGATAAAAACTTCTATTTTGCTTATTTTCCTGAAGTTCTCAAGAAGCGGGATAAAATACATCTGCAAAAAATTCCTCTGGATCTGGATGCTGTTGACAGCGTAAATCGCCATTAGCGGCGTGGCATCCCCGCCGATTATTACGGCTTTCACCTTATGTTTGATCGCTTTATCTAGCAAAGCCTCGTAAACAGCTTCATCTCCATGTACATCAGTCACATACAATATTGGATAGGACATAGTTAGGTGTTTTTGTAATAGAGACTTTATATAGTTTTTGAAAGTCTGAAAGGAGAAGTTTATGGACCCGACGGGATTCGAACCCGTAGCCCCTCCCAGTATAGTTCTTCTAAATGCCATGGGAGTGCGCTACCAGTTGCGCCACAGGCCCTCACCTATTAGTTAAGAGAGTCAGTATTTATTTATCTGCTTCATGGTTTCAATCCCTTCCCTTATCCAACTATTTAGGAATACGTATATAAACAAAAAGCCCCATCTTATTTCTTGTTGTTTATGTGCGGAATAATAGGCTACATAGGAAACCAGAAAGCTTCTCCTATACTTCTAAATGGGCTGAAAAGGCTTGAATACAGGGGGTATGAGTCCTGCGGGCTTGCAGTCCTAAACAGCGGCCTTGAAATTAAAAAAGATATTGGAAAGGTTGCTGATGTAGACAGTAAAATGAATTTTATAGAAATGGAAGGGACTATAGGGATGGCGCACACACGATGGGCCACGCACGGAGGCGTCACAAAAGAAAATGCCCATCCCCACACAGACTGCAAAAACAGCATCGCAGTTGTGCACAACGGCATAATAGAAAATTATCAGGAGCTTAGGAAAAGGCTTGAAACAGCAGGCCATGTTTTCAAAAGCCAGACAGATACAGAAATCATACCGCACCTTATCGAGGCTTTGATTGCTGAAGGGAATGATTTTGAGCAGGCAACAAAATTGTGTTTGGGCATGTTGGAAGGAAGCTACGCAGTTCTGGCTTTGCACAAGGATGAGAGAAAGCTTATCGCCTCAAGGAAAGGGTCTCCCCTTGTTCTTGGCGTATCGGAAAATGGTTATTTTGTTGCAAGCGACATCCCTGCTTTTTTGGAGCACACAAAACAGGTGATGTTCCTGTATGACGGGGATTTTGTTGTCCTTGGAGACTCCATTAAAATTTTCAACCTGATAGAAGAAAAGGAAGTCCAGAGGAAAATAGACTCAATTGAATGGGACCTTGAGCAGTCGAAAAAGGGCGAGTTTGAACATTACATGATGAAAGAAATTTCAGAGCAGGTCGAGACAATCCAGAAAGCAATAAAGCAGGAGAAAATTGTTTTAGATTATGTGACCGATGAAATCCGCAATGCGAAAGGGGTATTTTTGATTGGATGCGGAACCTCGTACTATGCCTGCCTTGCCGCCAGCTATGTGTTTTCAAAAGTGGCTGACATGCACGTGAACGTAGTTCTCGCTTCAGAGTTCCCATATTATGAGCATTTTTTGAATGAAAAATCCCTGATAGTAGCAGTCTCGCAAAGCGGGGAGACGGCGGACCTTCTAGAAGCAGTCAAGACTGCAAAGAAAAAAGGGAGCAAGGTGATCTCCCTTGTAAACGTGATGGGCTCTTCCCTGACAAGGCAATCTGACAAATTTTTGATGCTGAACGCAGGCCCTGAAATCTGCGTTGCCTCAACAAAAGCATACACATCCCAGCTTGCCATCCTGACGCTTCTTGCCTACAATATTGCCGGAAAGCAGGAGGAGGGGAAAAAGAAGCTTGAGTATTTGTGGAATATCCTCTATAACCTCACATCAAGGAACATGAGGGACAACATAAAACAGCTTGCAGAGAAGCTCAAAGGCAAGGAGCATATATTTTTGATTGGGAGGGGGGTACAATATCCTACAGCCTTGGAAGCCGCGCTGAAAATAAAGGAAATCCCTTACATACATGCAGAGGCCTTTGCCGGCGCAGAGCTTAAGCACGGGACAATCGCACTTATACAGGATGGGACCCCATGCATAGTCTTTGTTTCAGAAGCCCATGAAAAAGAGATCCTGTCAAATGCAATGGAAATCAAGTCTCGCGGCGGGTATATGATCGGGGTCTCGCCACAAGATAACGAGATTTTCGATTTCTGGATAAAGGTGCCTGAAGCGAACAGCGAGAATCCAATCGTCCAGATAATTCCAATGCAGATCCTAGCTTACCAGCTTGCTGTTTTAAGGGGTGTTGACCCGGACAAACCAAGAAACCTTGCAAAAGCAGTGACGGTGAAATAGGCATCCGTAAAGCTGATTCTTGGAAATCTTTTAAATACCTGACTGTTGAATTTCCTCTATGGCCGGAATTTTCAAGGCTTATGATATCAGGGGAATCTATCCAGCAGAGCTTGATGAAGAAATTATTGAAAAAATTGGGAAGGCGGCCGCAACACTGCATGGAAAAAATATTGTTGTGGGTTCTGATGTCAGGAAAACCAGCCCTGGCCTGAAATCATCCCTTATAAAAGGCCTTATAAGTTCGGGGGCGCATGTTACTGATATCGGCAATATCACAACTCCGATGATGATTTTTGCAACCGCGAATTACGGGTTTGATCTGGGCATGGTTGTCACAGCCTCCCACAACCCGCCGCAATACAATGGAGTCAAGATATTCGGAAAAGGCGGCTTCCCTTTAAGCTATGAGCGCGGTCTAGACAGAATAGAGAAGCTGGTAAAAGAAAATAAATTTTTAACAGGAAACGGAACATTAGAGCAGAAAAATATATATGACGACTATAAAAAATTCCTTTTAAAAAACCTGAAAATTAAAACAGCGAGCCTTAAAATAGTTGTTGACTGTTTCAATGGATCGGACAGCCTGATCGCGCCAGAAATACTTTCCAGTTTAGGCGCAACTGTTGTAAGATTAAGATGCGGTTTCAACGGCGATTTCCCTGAAGCAGGGCCTGACCCTTCGCACAAAGGGAATCTGGACCCGCTTTCCCAAAAAGTATTGGAGGAGAAAGCGGATATAGGGTTGGCCTTCGACGGGGACGGTGACAGGCTGGCTGTAGTGGACTCAAAAGGCAACCTTGTGGACACAAAGATAGTCTTCTCTTTTTTGGCTGAAAATATCCCTGAAGGCTCAAAGGTTGTGCATGATGTGCTTACATCCAACACAGTCATCGATTCGATAAAGAAAAACAAAAGCACCCCAATTGCCTGCAGGGTAGGCCACACATATATCACGCAAAAAATCCTCCAGGAAAAGGCCGCCTTGGGAGGCGAGCTTTCAGGCCATTTCTATTTCAGCGAAACCTTCGGCGGGGACGACGCCCTTTTTGCAGGCCTGAAAGTTTTAGAGACAATCTCAGCCAAAAATACCAGCCTTGAAGAATATTGCTCAAATTATCCGAAATCCCATTCAGATTCCATGAGGGTTTTAATAAAAGAACAGGAAAAGCTGGGATTTATAGAAAAAATTAAAAACGATTTTTCCCTAACCCACAAAACAGACACTCTGGATGGTGTTAAAATATTCTTCAATAATGGATGGGCTGTATTTAGGCCGTCTAACACAGAGCCGAAAATATCGGTTGCTTATGAAAGTTCAGATAAAGCCGAATTTTTAAAAATAAAAAATCTAGTGGACGATGTGATATCAAAAATTCCGCAGTAGGAAAATTATGGACGCAGTTATACTTGCAGCCGGAAAGGGAACAAGGATGGGGCCCCTATGCACAAACAGGCCAAAGCCTTTATTGAAAATTTTAAACAGGCCTGTAATAGAATGGAATCTGGAAGCTGTTTTGGATTTTGCAGAAAAATTCATCATTGTCATAGGCCATGAAGGAGAAAAAATTAAAAACCATTTGGGCGATAAATTCAAAGGAAAGCCAATAACATATCTGGAGCAGAAAGAGCAGTTGGGCACAGGCGACGCCCTGTTGCAGGCAGAAGGCAAAGCAGGCGGCAGGTTTTTTGTGGCAATGGGGGATGACCTCTACGGCAAACCCTGCTTTGAGAAGCTTGCAAAATTGGAAGCGGGAATTCTTGGCCAGCAAGTTGAAGACCCAAAAAATTTCGGGATACTTGAGCAAAATGGCGGCAGGTTAACAGGCCTTCTGGAAAAGCCTGAAAACCCAAAAACCAATCTTGCAAATACTGGATTATACCTGCTTAATGAAAAAATTTTTGAAGAGCTGAAAAATGTAAAAAAATCTCCAAGACGGGAAATAGAACTCACAGATGCTGTTCTATCCTTTTCAAAAAAAGAGCCTGTGAAAGTTGAGGTAACCGAAAACAGCTGGGCGCCCCTTACTTATCCATGGAGTTTGTTTGCGGCAACTGAAAAAAAGATGAAAGCAATGAAAAATTTTGTCGACAAAACAGCAGTGGTTGAAAACGGTGCAGTGCTCAAAGGCGAAATTTTTGTTGGGCCAAACACAGCAGTGAAATCAGGCTCCTACATAGAAGGGCCTGTTTACATCGGCGCCAACTGCAAAATAGGCCCAAATTGTTATATAAGGTCTGGAACAGTTATCGGCGACGGCTGCCATATAGGCAATTCAGTTGAGATAAAAAACTCAATATTTTTTGGCAATACGAACGCAGGCCACCTTTCCTATATCGGCGACTCAATTGTCGGGGAAGGCTGCAATTTCGGCGCAGGCACAATAACAGCAAACCTCAGGTTGGATGAAGCCCCTGTAAAGGCCACTGTGAAAGGCCAGAGAATCCAAACAACCAGAAAAAAGCTTGGCGCAATAATAGGCGATGGCGTGAAAACAGGGATAAATGTTTCAATTATGCCCGGGGTTTCAATTGCAGCCAACTCCAAAATCAACGCGCACGAACTGGTTAAAATGGATATCTGATTTTATTTTTTTCTGTATTCCAGAATTTTAAGCGCAAGGTTTTTAATCTCCGCATCTTTTATCTTCTCCCAGTTCTCCTTATGGTCAAACCAGTCAATTTCAATATTCTGATCCTTCTCATATTCAAAGCACTGCAAAAGCGTCTCAAATACCTCAACGCTTTTTACAAAAACAGCCTCTTTGGATTTCCTTTCCTCAAACTCTTTCCATAAACCAAAAATTTCATTCCCATCCCCGCCAAGCAAAGACACAAGCTTTTCCATCCCATTCTTTTCAATCCTTATCTTCTCTTCCTGCGTCATCCCGTGAGTTCCATCAATCCTCTTTGCCTTTTCTCCGAGGTATTTTATTTTCCAGTCAACAAGCACGTCCCCTATCTGCGACTCTGCAATGTCATGCACAAGAGCCATTTTTACGGCCTTATTGGCATCTATATCTTCCCTGCCCTTCGCCAAAACCAAAGCCATCAAAGCAGTCCTGAAAGAATGGTCTGCAACAGATTCCGGGTTTTTTATCCCCTCAACTAACCAGCCGCTCCTTTCTATATTTTTCAGCTTCCCTATCTCTATGAAAAATTCCATCAGGCTGTCCATAGTATAGACTATATTAGAGAGCAAGCATAAATTTATATTATGGTTTTTGGAATTTTCGGGGAAATAGCCAGAGGGATAATAGAGTGGTCCCAATCTGTTGTCTCAACATTTGGCTATTTAGGCGTTTTTCTTGCAAGCTTTGTCGGCTCAGCAACAATCATACTCCCTGCCCCTGTTTTCCTTGCGATCTTCGCTGCAGGTTCTGTGCTAAACCCTTGGCTTGTGGGGATAATAGGCGGACTGGGCGCAGCTATAGGCGAGCTTACAGGATATGTCCTTGGCAGGGGGAGCAAAAAAATAATCGAGAAAAAGCATAAAAAAATGCTTTCAAGGACAAGGTCATGGTTTGAGAAGCACGGCGCTTTCCCGATAATCACTTTGTTTGCTGCAACCCCGCTCCCAGACGATATTGTAGGCATTTTATGCGGCGTAATAAACTATGATCTCAAAAAGTTCTTCCTAGCAACCCTCATAGGCAAAATAGCAATGATGACTGCCCTTGCATGGGGTGGGGCGCTTGGGATACAGACAGTGCTCCAGATTTTTGGCGGCTAAAATAATATAAATGGCCGCCAAATAATGGGCCGGGCAAGAATTGAACTTGCTGCCTTCACCTTGTAAGGGTGACGTCATACCGGTAGACCACCGGCCCCCGCCAACTATGTCTTCAATCCTGGATTTTGAGTCTTCTGCGTTATTCGGCTATTTATACCAAGAGTTTATTTATACAGATATAAATTAATCTATTGACATTAAATCTGGAACCTCTCTTGAGAGTAAACGAGGGAGAATTCCTTAAAAGAACCGTAGGTGCTTTTAAGATGGAAGATAAAATACAGCTTTTGGTTGGAAAATCCGGCAACAAAGACATATTTATAGACGCACAGGAGCTTGTGACAGGCAGGACATGTGTGATAGGCCAATCGGGCTCAGGCAAATCCTATTTGATTGCTGTCCTATGCGAAAAGCTGCTTGAAAAAAACATAGCATTTTGCATAGTCGACACAGAGGGGGAATTTTTTTCTTTGAAGCAGAAATTTGAAATCCTCTGGGCAGGCGGCAAAGATGCAGACATCGATATAGAGAATGTTGATCTAGGCGATTTGATTAGAAAATCAGTGCAGGAAAACATCCCGTTAATCCTTGACCTGTCTGATGTCATGGAGGAGAGAAGGGTTGTCGCAGATTTTGCAGGGAAATTATATGAAATAGGGACAGAATTAAGGCAGCCTTACCTTTTGATAGTTGAGGAGGCAGACAAATTTTCTCCCCAGAGCAAGGATTCAATAAAAGAAATAGAGGAAATTTCGAAAAGGGGAAGAAAAAGAGGAATAGGACTGATGATCGCAACCCAGAGGCCAAGCCTTGTAAACAAAAATGTGCTTTCCCAGTGCGGCAACAGGTTTATAGGGAAGCTTGCAACTGAAAACGACCTGAAAGCTGTTGACCTGTTTTTTTCGGACAGGAAAGAGCTGGAATCCCTCCCAAAATTGACCCAAGGAGAATTTTTTGTGAGCGGCGGCATTGTAAAAGAAAAAGCCAAGATAAAATCCGCAGAGAGAACTACCCAGCACAAAGGCCTCACACCAAAACTTGTGCAGAAAGCAACAGGAAAAATGGCTGAATTGAAAATAAATTTAGCTTCAAATGTAAAACAAGAAGAGCCAAAAGAGAACGTTGGAGAAGAAAAAAGTTTTGGAAAAGGCAGATTTGAAGGGATTAAGCTGAGTATAACAAAAGAAAAAATAGAGAAAATTATTGAGGACAAAAGGAAAAAGAAATTCGGGCTTTTCGGGGAAAAGGAAAAGCTCGCCTCAATAGACCTCTTTTACCAGCCGTTTATCTGGGTGCAGATAAGCCTGAAAGAAGGCCTTATAAGAAAAAGCTTCAAGAACTATTCTTTTATCGTGGACGCTGCCACAGGCTATTTTGCTGACCTTGAAAATGGCCTTAGCTATTACACCGGGATAGCCCAGCTTGTAGGCTTGGACGAAAACCATGTTCGTGTTCTGCTTGCAGTTTCAAAAGACGAAAAAATAACAGTAGCCGACCTCGAGCTGAAAACAAAACTTTCAGACCAAACCATCAGGAAAATTTTGGATGATTTGCAGGGCAGGAGGCTCATAACCTATTTGCTTGATGGAAGGTCAAAGCTGTATTCGCCTTTGTCAAATTTGAAAATCCCTGATTTTAAGCAGTCTGCAGACTTCCCAGAAATAGAGCCCATCTCCGCCAAAACCCAGAAACCAGCCATAACAGAGGATTCCGTGAGGCATATTATCAAAGGAATAAACAGCGAATCCGACATCCTGAAATCACATGTTTTTTATTATCCAATTTGGCAAATCAATTTCGACAAAAGAAAGCTCAGGATAGATGGTGTTACTGGGAAAGAGATTTAATGTACTGAAACTGATTTCAGATCAACTGCGTGGTGTGGATGCGCCAGCCGGGATTTGAACCCGGGTCATCGGCTTTTTCCGTTTTTTATTAAATTTTACTAAAAACGTTTTTCTCAGATTTTTCCTAAAAAGTTTATGGGAAGCCGAGATCCTGCCACTAGACTACTGGCGCATTAATAAAATTATATAGTTTAAAATAAAAAAGCGCTGAGGATGAGATTTGAACTCATGCGGGCGTTTCAGTTGGAAATGGGTCGATACCCATTTCAGCCTATAAACCCACAGGTTATTCACATCCGTACATTTTTGGGTACGGTAGCCTTTTGAGGAAGCGGCAGCTCCCGGAAAAGGCTAGCATAGCAAACCTGCGCCTTAACCACTCGGCCACCTCAGCATAGCAAGGTATTTAAAGTTCTGTATATAATAAGGTATTGTAAATTTAATATTATTGCACGATTTATATGGGAATCCAGCTAGCCAGTGTTTCTGAAACTTATACGAAAGATGTCTTTACAGATAGGGGAATGTACTGCGGAAAAATTGAGGATATAGAATGCGACCTTAAGAGGTTTAAGGTCAGGTCTCTTGTTATCAGAGCTGTTAAAGGATCTTATTTCTCTAATATGCTTGGTACAAAAAAAGGCCTGATTGTGCCGTTCACAATGGTGGAATCAGTAGGCGACATAATAATAATAAAACATCTTTCTGCCCCAATGGAAGAAGCTGACATGGAAAAAGCAATGGCGGCGGCAGATGGAAAGGCCTAATTCTAGTAATCAATCATTTTGGAAAGTATGATAGGTTTTCTCTTTCCAACCAAAACAGTGTCTTCTATCCTTACACCACCCTTATGTTTCAAATAAACTCCAGGCTCTACAGTTATAACCATATTTTCTTTTAGCTTGTCTGTTATCTGCTCGTGCACCTCTAACCCAATCCCATGCCCAAAACTATGGTGGATTTTATACCCTTTCTTTTTCATCAGATCCCTATGCAAATTTTCCATCTCCTTCATCGAACCTCCAGGCTGTATACGATCTATAATCTCGATCTGCATTTCTGAAACATCTTCCCATACTTTATGCCATTTTTTATCAGGCTTCCCCAGATAAGTCCTTGTCACATCGCAGCAATACCAATCCCATCTGGCACCTAGATCAAAAATAGTAGGCTTGCCTGTTCTGATTACCTTGTTATCTGGCGTATGGTGGATAGAAGCCGACCCGTTGCAGATTATTGTGTCAAAAGCCTTGTCTGCGCCGTGGAGCCTGAACCCAGCCTCAATTTTATTTGCAACATCGACTTCCTTTTTGCTGTAGAATTTTATTTCTTCCAGAACTTTTTTTGTTATCGTTATTGCTTTTTTTATTTTTTCAATTTCTTCAGCGTCTTTTAATTCCCTAGGTTTTTTTATAATCTCAGATGCCTTTTTTAACCTGACATGATGTTTATGCAAATTCAAGAACCTGTTGGCAGATAAGCTAAACTCATCGTAACCAGTGAGCTGGTTTTTTAATTTTTTTGTTATCTGGTCTATGCTTTTCAAATAGATTAATTCAACATTTCTAACATTTTCTGCATCATTCTCTAGAGGCGAAACAAAAAGAATGGGTTTTCCACCCCCTATAATTAGAAGATTTCCATCTGGTGGCTTGTATCCAGTATAGTAGAAAATATCTTCCCTGGAAGAAACAAGCAGAGAATCGAGCCTATGTACCCCCATCAATTTTCTAAGAGCTGCTTGCCTTCCCTGGAGATTCATGGATATATATTTAAACTTAGCCTTCTTATTTCTGATATGCCGAAAATCACGTTCCATGGAGAGAAAACAGTCGAGATTGCGCCAGACAAAACAATCTTGGAGACATCCCTTGGCTCAGGAATACCCCACACCCATGTATGCGGCGGCAATGCACGATGTTCAACCTGCAGGGTGTTTGTATTGGATGGCTTGGAAAATTGCTTGGAAAGGAATGAAAAGGAAACAGCCCTTGCCGACAAAAGGAAATTTGAGCCGAGGATCAGGCTTGCCTGCCAGACAAAGGTTTCAGGCGATGTCACCTGCAAGAGGCTTGTAAAGGATGAGGACGATATTGCGCTGCTCAACCAGGAGATAGGGACAGAACATGCCTGCACAGGACAGGAGAAAAGGCTGGTAATTTATTTTTCTGATCTCAGGGGGTTCACAACATTTTCTGAGAACAACCTGCCTTATGATGTTGTCCATGTCCTGAATAAATATTTCACTGCTATATGTCCTCTTATAGTAAATAACAAAGGCTTTATCGACAAGTACATAGGTGACGGCCTTATGGCAATATTCGGGCTTGAGGATGACCCAAACCCAGTACTCAGTGCTGTGAAATCCGCCCTTGGGCAGCTGCAGGAGCTGGAAAAACTTAATGTCCACTTGAAAAACAATTACGGTGTGGAATTGAAAATGGGCATAGGTATCCATTATGGGGATGTTATTATTGGCAACATGGGCTATTCAAGAAAAGTAAGCTTCACAGCGATTGGGGATACGGTAAACACAGCTTCCCGCATAGAATCTGCAAACAAGCCAGCAGGCACACAGCTCCTGATTTCAGAGGCCGCTTATCAGATGGTAAAAGACAATGTGGTTGTTGGAAAAACGCATGACGCCGATTTGAAAGGAAAGGAAGGGACTTTCAAGCTGTATGAAATTGTTGGGATGAAATAAAATTTTAGGAAAATGCTGATTCAAAATCCTTTTTGCTTAAGTTTTCTATGAGGATTGTTTTATTTTTTGATTTCAGGCCTCTAAGTATTCTGACTTCTTTCCCGAAAAATTTTTTCAGGTATTTAATTAGTTCGATATTGGCCTGATTGTCTTCTGGAGGGTTCTGGACTTCAAGTATAATAGAATCATCTTTTCTGTAAACTTTAGTTTCAAGTGAATTTGTTTTTACTTTTATTTCCAATATTACTCCATTATTTGCTTCTCTTACAGATTCCATAAAGCTTATTAATCCAGCACAATAAATCTCTGCTATGAACGCTACAGTGCTTAGTTTCAGGAGGGGGCGGCATTCCCAAAAGCCGAACCAGATTTTGATAGAAGTTGAAGGCTTTGAATCAAAGGACAAGGCATCCAAACTGGCAGGCAAAAAGGTTGTATGGACAAGCTCCGCAGGCAAGAAAATAGTAGGCACAATTACAGGAATGCATGGGAGAAATGGCATTGTGAAGGCAAGGTTTTCAAAAGGCTTCCCTCCGCTTGGCTTGGGGAAAAAAATAAAGGTTTTAGGATAAAATTATTTAACTTCCTCAAAACAGCATCCCCTTCCGCAGCAGTTCTCCTTGTACCTTACCCTTCTCCTCAAAATTGATTTATATCCTGTTTTGAAGATCCCGTAATTTTCCATATTAAACTATTAAACCCCTGGTTTATTAAATCTGTTTATGGAGCTGTTCAAAGAAGGCAGGACAAAATTCCACTCTTATTCAGGAGAACCAACAAAGAAAATGCCTGTTTTTTATAATCCTGAGATGCAAAGGCAGAGGGACCTTACAATCTCTGTTTTATCTGCCTATCAAAAAGCAGCCGGCAAAAAATTGCATGTAGCTGACCCGCTTGCAGGTTCTGGTGTCAGAGGTATCAGGATTTTAAAAGAGGCTGAAGGCATAGAAAAAGTTGTTTTTAATGATATCGCGTCTGAATCTGTTAAGCTAATTAAAAAAAATCTGAAACTAAATAAAATAAATAAAAAAATAAAAGTGTATCACAGGGATGCCAGAATCCTTCTTTTTGAAAACCGGTCCAGCTTTGATTTTATTGATATAGATCCATTTGGCTCGCCAATAAAATATCTGGAGGCCTCGGCCTTTGCAATAAAACATGGCGGCCTATTCGCGGCGACAGCGACTGATACAGGCGCGCTTGCAGGCAGCTTCCCGAAAACGTGCCTGAGGAGGTATGGCGTCAAGGTTTGCAAAACAGAATTCTACAAGGAACTGGGGATAAGGGTTTTGATAACTGCAATACAGCAAGCTTTTGCAAGATATCAGGCTGGATTTGTTCCAATCCTGTCACACTCAAACCATTTTTTCAGAGTTTTTGGAATTGTTGAGAAAAACAGAGCCGCAGCAGACAGCATCCTCAAAAGAACAGGCTTTATTTCTTACTGCAAAAAATGCTTATCGCGTGTTTTTGAATATGAAAACGTATGTAAAAACTGCGGAACCAAAAACGAAATTATAGGGCCAATCTGGCTTGGCCAGATACAGGACAAAGGTTTTGTTGGAAAAATTATTCAAGAAATACAAAATAGGGATTTTAAAATAAAATTGATTGAAGAGGAGGATGCACCAACTTATTATGATATTTCAGAAGCCTGCAGTAGATACAGACTGGAGTCAGTTAAAATCGACAATCTCGTAGAAAAATTAAAAAATTCCGGCTTCAAAGCATCAAGAACCAGCTTGTGCCCAACAGGTATAAAAACAGATGCTGGGATAAAAGAAATTGTAAAAATTATTCAACAATAAACCTTCCGCTTGCTGTCCTTAGAAGCTTTCTTGTATCTCTTTTTTTCTTCTCAGTTTCCTTGTCCCTTGCAAGCCCTTCTTTTCTGCCTGTTTCAAAATCCAGATAAATTGGCCCGCCGGTTTCAAAATTAACCCCAACTTTATACCATCTTTCCGTTTGTATGTGAACCCCATATTGTTTTTTAACTGCTTGAGGACTGTCGCCTGTCAGTAACGCCTTTCTGAATCCGTCTTTTGCGCTTACAGGGTTTATTTTGTCCATTTTTTCCTCTTTTCCCGGATAACTCCCTATAAAAAGGAATGTTCCAAAAGGCTTTTCTTCTGAGGGGGAAGAACTCCTTATATAAGCCTCTTCAGTCCGCTTTTCATCATTGCTAATTCTCAATTCCCTGAGTTCGCCGTTCCTGTATACAGCCGCTATTTTTTCCACTGAACCGGCTGCAGTTGCCTTCTGGTCAAATTCTGTACTATATTTCAAAGACATAATCCCCATATTTAGAAGCAAAAGCTTAAATACTTGACATCCGGAGAAATAGGGGCTATCTCTGCTGGTTATCTAGATGCCTTTTAACCCTTAAAAATAGGCCTTCATCTGCAAGAGCTTGTGACAATTCAGCTAGTTTATCCTCGGTAATTACACCATCTTTTTTAGAAAAAACTCTGGTGAAGGATTGGTGTAATCTCGAGTCTATAGCCGGCTCAGAAGTATAGTTCCCGGTGTTCCCAAACTCACACGTGAGGTGCGGGCTTATTGAGATGCTGCCGCCGGAAACAGCCCCCTTTCCCTCCACAGCATCTTTGACCGATTTTGAATTAAGAAAGTCTTTCGGCGAGGGCAGGTTTGCCTTCAGCGAATAAGAATCAACATCTTGCCCTGTGTCCGGGCATGTGACATAATGGGTTACCCTGTCCTGCTTTCTTACAAGCCTGAGCGATTTGATTTCCCTGACCGAAAACAAACGGTAGCCAAGCGCATTTATTGACCTGTATTCAGGGTAAAGGTTCGCCCAGAAATCCCCTTCACCCCTTTCTATAAAAATCCAGTCCTGGTAACCGTCTGCATTTTTTGAAATCTCCCTTAACTGGGCTTCTCCCTGCTCCCTGGAAGTATAGCATACAGCAGGCCCAAGTTCAGGGTATGTGCTTACTATGCGCGAAAGATGTATAAAATTTCTCTCTTGATGGTCTTGGGTATGGCCTGAGTGGATTGAACAGCTTCCGAGAATTAAAGGCGCCGCAACTGCAGCAATTGTCTGTCTCCGCATCCAAGTATATAGGAGAATAAAAATTTAAGCTAATTTTAATCAAATTATTCATCAAAATCAAGAGCGAAAACGTCACCTAGCACTTTCACTGTTTGTTCCCAGTTCATTTTGTCACCTCTATATATAGGAACCAGTGCAGCTTGAAAATTAGGCGGCAATTTTCTCAAAGCATCAATATTTTTTTCTATCCCAGGTGTCTCATTTGGAATTATCTTGCGAGAACAATCTTCTTTAAGGATCTACTTCTATTGTTTCAGGGAGGCTTGCAATGAAATCTTCCATAACCTCTTCCTAATTATTCTTCATCCTTCCATTGTTTTCTTCCTCTTCCTTGACAAGCTCTTCGACTTTGTCTTTTATGCCGAGCTTTTCGATTATCTCCTTGTACCTGTTCCTGATTGTGACTTCTGTGACGCCGATTGCGTCTGCGACTTCCCGCTGCGTTTTTTTCTCGCCTTCAAGCACAGCGGCTATGTAAAGCGCTGCTGATGCAACCCCGATCGGGCCCTTTCCAGAGGTGACATCGAATTCGCTTGCCTCGTCCAATATTTTCACGGCCTTTACCTGGACCCTTTCAGAAAGCCCAAGCAAAGAGCCGAACCTTGGGACATAATCCTGAGCTTTTGCAGGCAATATCCTGATCGCAAGCTTCCTCGAGATATACCTGTAAGTTTTTCCTATATCCCGCCTGCTTATACCTGAAGATTTTGAAATTTCGTCAAGTGTCCTTGGAGCCCCATGCTCCCTGCAGGTTGTATACAATAAAGCGGCTATAATGGATTCTGTTGACCTTCCCCTAACCAAGCTATCGTTTGCGGCCCGCTCATAAAGCTTTGCTACCTTTTCGTGGACTGCAGGCGACAACCCCAACTGTGAAACCAGCCTCTGGAGCTCAGAAAATGCAAAAGATAAATTTCTATCCCTTGACTTGATTAATCTCTTATGCCACTTGGCAAGCCTGTAATACTGGGCCCTTTTCTTTGAGCTAACCTTGAAAAGCTCGCCCTTTCCTTTGCCAATCTCAGTTGTAATGCCATGATCGTGTTTTGTAGGAGTCAGAGGCGCGCCTGTCCTCACCCTTTTAGACCGCTGGTTTTCATCAAAGGCACGCCATTCCTGTGTAAGGTCAATCATGCTCTCTTTCAGGACCAGCCCGCATGAGCCGCAAACGCTTTCGCCGCGTGAAGGGTCATAATTCACTTTTGCTGAGCCGCATTCCGGGCATCCAGGTTTTTTTTGTTCCATATCTGATTTTCTAATTTACTCCCTTACGGTGAATATTAATAAAATTCATGATATAATTGCAAAGGTTATATATAAAGGTTTCGGCAGTTTATAAAGGAGACCGTCCGTTAATAAAGCCCTCATGGGTTGGCGTCGAATTCTAGAGTGTACCTTATGCCTTTAGGGACAGCCTTTCTCCCTGTATCTAGGAGTACGAAATTTTCTCCAACAAGATGGTTTATTTCTGGATCTGTTTTAACATTATTCACTTTTCCTCTCGCAGGAATTATTGGCTCCCTCTCCAAAGTGCAATCTGACTTAGTTTCCAGCAAGAATTTATAGTGCAAACTCCCATCCCTGTTTTTTCTTCTTATAGTATTTTGAACTAAGTCACGTACAACTCCATTATCAGTATCTATCAACGACTCTACAGCAGGATCGCCATAAGCTATAAACCCGTCGCTTAGAAGCAGGTCAATTACTTCTTTTGATTTTATAGGCTCGCCTCTTGTATAGCCAAGCTTTCCAAGCATATACTGGGTGCTTATCTGGGATTTCCATAAAGATTCCATGAATGGGTTTCCTTCCCTGAATGCATACCATTTCCAGCCCTGGCCTGCGTGGTTTGCTAATTCAGTAAGCCCGAAAACAGGCTGTATCCAGCCAAATATTTGGTCAGCTCCGCCGCTCCTTTGAAGACCAAGGGCTATAGAATCTTTGCCATGGCCTATCCTTGCAAATTCGCAGTTTGTTGGGGCAGCATAAACCTTTGGGTTGTCAGACTTTAGTTCTTTCAACCTTTTCCCCTTCTCATCGTAAATATAGACTTTTCCATCAGAAGCATCGAATACAAGTTTCCAGTCTCTGTATCCAGGCTCGTCCTGTGTAGGAAAACCAAGGTCAACAGCATTGTGCGCTGCATGGCCTTCAAATCCTACAAAATCCGGATTGTTCTTAACAAAATAATCTGCAAATTCAGGCCCTGCTATTTCAACTCCATCTTCAGCAAGTTTCTTTCCTAACTCCTTTCTCAGCCTTTTAACTTGCCTTTTGGCTTCTGAAGTTTTACGGTCTTTTGCTGTGCCAAACACAAGCCCCTGTTTTGCAAGCCTTATCGGCGGTTCCAGGCCTTTTCCAAGAACATTGCCAATTTTTCTTGCCTGTGATTTGGCAATTTTCAGAGCACCGGCAGGATCATATCCAGTGATTATTCCGCCAACAGCGGTTGGGTAGCCTTTTTCATCTCTTAGTGCATCGTAAAATTTTACTGCAGATGATCCCCTCAAGATTCTGAAGAAGGACTGCAAATTATCTGTTGGGAATGGTTGCGTTTCCAATCTTTCAGGCAGTTCTATATATGCAGCATGTGTTGCGCCTTCCAAATCCGCTTTTACATCTTCTACTCCATTTTTATATTTCAGAATTCTGGCTCCAGGATATTTCTCAGCCAATGTTCTGGCAACCGTTCCCCAGCCGTTATTTTCGAAAACATCTTTACCAATAATAACAGCATGAACTGGCGTATCCTTTTTTGGCTCCCCTGAATAAGCAAAATTTTCAAGACTCCCGGCTGCATAGGTTGCTCCTGTAGCTACAGATAGCTTCAAAACTTCCCTTCTTGTGAAACCTTCATTTTGCATAGCCATAATTGCTTTCCTTCTATTAATAAATTAGAATATAACATTGTTATATAAAATGAGCCCGAAGGGGTATTCGTAACCTTCTAATTGTTTCTTTCTTGGGTTATAAGGCTTCTTTCTTTTTTAAAGAAAGAAGGGTATATATCGAACCCTCAACCTCCCGGTCCGAAGCCGGGCGCTCTATCCAGATGCTCCCCCAAACCTTTATATCTTCACAAACTGCTACAGTTACCTTCTTTTAGGTAGGCTGTAGCCTTAAAGGGACGAAACTGATTGCCTATCCAATTGATCTACAATCAGTTTCAACCTTCTTTTTAAAAGGCTCAGAATTGAGCTACGGGCCCATCTTAAGTATATGCTGAATTAGTTAAATAGGTAAATAAAAAGGTAGTCTATGGAGCAGATATTGGCTTTCATCCTGGGCAAAAATCCTGAGCTTTCAACAGCTGAAATTTTATCCTACCTTTCTGCAAGAGGGATTGTATCCGAGGTTTTGGCCAAAGAAGAGCAGTTTTTTATTTTAAAAATATCAGACCAAAGTCTGGACATCAAAATAGAAGATCTTGGAGGCACAATAAAAATTTGCAGAATATTTCAAGTCTCAGAATCCATAAAGGTTGAAATAGAAAATATTTTCGATTTGAACAAGGGAAAAATAATTTTTGGTTTAAGTTTTTATAATATTAAAAACTGGCAAAGCCTTTATACAGAAATCGGCAAACAGCTCAAACAGAAGCTAAGAGAAAAAGGGATAAAATCAGGCTACTTCCACTTGCCTAAAGGCAGAAGCTATCTAAGCCATGTAGAGGTTATCAAGAAGAATTTAGTAGAAAATGGGGAGGTTGTATTCTGTTTCTCGGGGGGAAAATACTATATTGGAAAAACAATCCAAGTCCACAATCCCTTTGAATTCCAGAAGAGAGATATAGGCAGGCCTGAACAGAGAGCAATATTCTCAATCCCTCCAAGGCTGGCAAAAATAATGGTAAATTTATTAGGTATAAAGTCAGGGATTATATTAGATCCATTCTGCGGTATCGGGACTATCCTGCAGGAAGCTGTTTTGATGGGGTTTGATGTAAGGGGGGTTGATATAGATAAAAATTGTGCAGTTTCAGCGAGAAAAAATCTTGATTGGTTGAAAAAAGAATATAGTTTAGAATTGAAAGAATTAGATAAGAAAATAATTTCAGGGGATTCCAGGAAACTCTCTAAATATTTTGGTAAAGAACCAATAGACGGAATAGCCACAGAACCTTACCTCGGCCCACCTTTGAAAAAATATACAGAGAGGAAAAAAGCCGAAAAAATCCTTTCGGAGCTGGACGAATTGTATACAAAAGTTTTGTCTGAATGCCATAAAATCCTGAAGTCAAGTGGGAGGGTTTGCATAATTTCCCCAAGGATAAAATTAGGCAATTCCACAATAAGCCTGAATATGCCAGAAATCTGTAAAAAAACTAATTTCCAATTACTCCACACCTACACAGACTCCGAAGAAAGGCATCGCCTTATCAGGGAGATAAATGTGCTGGAGAAGGTCTAATCTAAAGCTCTAACCAACTTCTCCCTTATCTCTTTCGCATCCACCTGGCCTTTCGTCTCTTTCATTACCTGCCCAACCAAAAACTCGAGGGCCTTCTTTTCTCCGGATTGGTAATCATTTACTGGTTTCTGGTTATTTTCTATTATTTTTTTAATTATATTTTCCAGATCAAGCTTTGTTTTCAGTAAATTGTATTTCTCCACAATCTCTTTTGCATCCCTTTTCTCCTCCACCATTTTCCTTATAGCGATCTCTGCATTCCTGTCTGTTATTTTTCCCTCTTCAAAAAGTTTCAATAAATTTATTATCCAGTCTTTTTCAAGGCCGGTCTGCTTAAACCTGAGGTTATTCCAGTTCAGCGTCTTCTTTAAATCGCCTGCAATAAAGCTTCCTGCAATTTTTGGGTCTATTTTTTTTGAGGCCTCCTCAAACAGTTCAGCAATATCGATTTCAGAAACAAGCGACTCTGCGACAGCTTCAGCCAATTTGTAATCTTTCATGAATCTCTTGTATTTCTGGTCAGGCAATTCAGGCAATTCCTTCTTCAGCGTCACTGCAAGCTGCTTCTGTACAGTAAATTTAGGCAGGTCAGGCTCCATTATATAACCGTATTCAGCCTCGGCTTCCTTTCCCCTCATTTCTTGGGTTGTCCCCAAATCAGGGTTCCAGCCCCTAGTCTGCATTTTAACCTGAACACCTCTTGTGAGCAAGCTGGCCTGCCTAATCATCTCATATTTCAAGGCATCCTCAACCTCTTTCTGGCCTGTAATATTTTTTATCTCAACCCTGTTGCCTGTTATCCCTTCACCATGCATCGAAATATTTGCATCGCTTTTCATCACGGCCTGTGAAGTTGTGTCATAGATTCCAATATACTCCAGAATTGTTGTCAGCTTCTGCAAATACAGCCTCGCCTCCTGTGGGCTTTCAAATTCAGGCTCTGTTACTATTTCAATAAGAGGTATACCTGCCCTGTTGTAATCAACCAGAACATATTTCCCCCCAAGCCCGCCGACATGAACTATCTTTGCAGGGTCCTCTTCTATATGTATCCTTCTTATTGTAATTTTCTTTTTCTTCCCATTCACATCTATTTCCAAAAACCCTCCAGAAGCAAGCGGGATTTCATATTGGGTTATTTGGTAATTCTTCGGCATGTCAGGATAAAAATAAGTTTTCCTTGAAAAATACATCTCATCCGCAATTCTGCAGTTCAGTGCAACGCCTACCTTTGTGGCCAGCTCGACAACTTTTTTGTTTAAGGCAGGCTTTGAGCCAGGCATCCCAAGGCATATCGGGCATGTAAGGCTGTTCGGCTCCGGCTCCTCTTTCAGATTCACCGGATTCCTGCAGCCGCAAAAAATCTTTGTAAGGCTGTTCAATTGGACATGGGTCTCAAGGCCTATCTTGACCTTCATATCAAGAAGTAGAATGTTTAGAAATATATAACTATTTCAGATACTTTACCATAATGATCTCATCAGCATACACTCCTTTTATTTTCCTGCCTTTCTTGATCCTCCCAATTTCTTTAAATCCTGATTTTGTGTAGAGTTTTTGGGCCCTTTTGTTGTTGCTGAAAACGCTTAGTTTTATGATCTCTATTATTAATTAAGATCCTATTGGTCGGTTTCTGCTTTCTTATTCTATAAATAATATAGAATAGCATTAAGTGCCTAATTATTACAAAGAAAAAGGTCAGGTAAAGAAGCTCTATGATCTCTTTATGGGCAAACCACCAGAATAGGACGAAGAAAAAGACAAGCATATTGGAGGCTTCTAGCGAATAGAAAACCCTCTTCCTGAAATCCAATATAACAAAGAAGACGAGGGTCCACAAAAGGAACTGCGGGGAGAAAACCTTATTGAAAAAAAGAAAAAGCATGATCGAGAGGGAGCAGAGTTCAAAAAAATCGCTATTTCTCCTCAAGACAACTAAAAACATATAGAAAGCTCCAAACATGCCCAAAGAAATTATATTAATCATCGATGAGCTTAGAGAAGGAATAAAAAATTGGATAACACCAAAAATAGAGTCGTAGTTTGCTGATCTTGTACTATGAAAATTATAGGTAAACAGCCACCCATTGAAATCGGCAAATATGAAATAGCTGTTCACAAGCAAAAAAGTTAATGCAAAAATAGCGAGGACCTTAAATCTATCTTCCTTTTTGGTTTTCATCAGGAGAGGGATCAAAAATACTACAGGAAATATTTTGGAGCTTAAACCTAAAGACAAGGCTATAGAAGATTGTACAGGCTTATTTTTGATGAAAAAATAAAAAGACATCGAAACAAACATCGTGGCAATTATATCCCAGTTATAAATTACAAAGAAAAGGAATGTCGGGGTTAAAATCCAAAAATATAGCATTTTTTTCTTGTCAATTTTTAAGGCATCCACTATTTTATATAAAAATATTGATGTTATTACAGCAAAAAGTGTGAGGAAAATCGAGCTCACAATATAATAATAGTTAGGCCCTGAAAATCCCATCACGTGTATAAATATCCCGGTTATTACAGGATATTCTATTTCCTTTTCGATGTATGGCAATCTAGAGTCTATGGCTTTTTGCTGAAAGACAGCCACATCGCTGTAGCCTATATAAGGAGGTATCAGACTGTTAAAGCCAGGATAGCTTACCAAAGAAGATAAAGTCGAGACTACAGAAGCTAGGATTATAAAATAAAGTAATTTATTTTCCATATTACAGATTTTGCAGACTATTTGTATGAATATTATATATATTCTCTTTGCAACCAATAAATAACATGATAGAAAAAATACTGTGGAAAAATGCTATATTAATTCTTCTCATCCTCTCTTTTTTCCTGCATTTCTGGGGACTGGAAAACCCGAACGAAGTTGTTTTTGATGAGGTCCATTTCGGAAAGTTTGCGAGCAGTTACATGAATAAGAGCTACCACTTTGATGTGCATCCGCCACTTGGCAAAATGATCATTGCTGCGGGGGGAGCACTCACTGGATTTAAACCAGGATTCAATTTCGAAACTATAGGGCTTAAGTACCCAAATCCCGCTTATTATGGACTAAGATTTTTCCCGGCTCTTGCAGGCGCACTCATACCCCTCTTAGTTTATCTGATATTAAGAAATCTCGGCGTCTCAAAAAAAATAGGCATACTCGGGATGTTGATCGTAATCTTCGAGAACTCTTTACTAACAGTATCGAGGTTTATTCTCATAGACATCTTCCTTATTTTTTTCGGCCTGGCAGGATTGCTCTTTTATCTGATAAGCAGGAAGCAGAAAGATGGAAAGGGAAAGATTCTTGCGCTTTTGGTTTCTGGCCTTTTTCTAGGGGCCGCTTTCAGCATAAAATGGACAGGCTTAGTTTTCTGGTTTCTAGTGCTTTTAATGTCCTCGACTAATTTAATAAGGCATTTAATCAAAAAGCATCCAGAAAAAATCAAACCAATTATAATCTTCTCGGTATCAATAATTCTAGTGCCTTTGATTTTCTACACTTCTGTCTTCGCGCTCCATTTTCACCTCCTTCCGTATTCTGGGCCTGGAGACCCTTTCATGACACCTCTATTCCAATCAACGCTTATAAACAATCCAAATTATAATCCAGATAACACAGTAGGCTTTTTCGAAAAATTTGCAGAGCTTAACCGTGTCATGCTCTCTGCAAATGCAGGCATAACAGTCACCCATCCCTATTCAATAAGCTGGTACTCCATGCCAATTATGTACCGCTCCTTGTATTATTGGACGAAAACAGAAAATGGACTGCTGGTTTCTAGAATATATCTTTTAGGCAACCCATTTGTCTGGTGGAGCGTTCTAGTCTCAATAATATTATTTTGTTGCATGCTCGGACACTATGCAATTAAAAGAAAGTGGAGAAAGTTAAATGAAAAAGAGCTTCCAATCTTTTTATTAATTGCATATCTCCTAAATGTATTTACATTTGCATTCATCTCGCGTGTACTATTCATCCACTACTACTTCCCATCTCTTGTCCTAGGAATAATTTTATTTTGCCTAACAACACAAAAACTTTTCGAAAGAAACCAAAAGCTTTTCTGGGGCTTCATAATTTTGATAATCGCCTCATTTATCTTTTTCAGCCCGCTGACTTATGGTATTCCACTTGATAATTTTTCTTATAACATAAGGAACTGGCTGCCTAGCTGGATTTAAACAATTATTTTTATATCTTGTGATTTTGTAGGTATGATTTCTAACGAACCCCTGTAAACTTCCACTATCCCAACAACATCAATCTTTATGCCTTCCTGGATTTTATCGAGTTCAAAGCCTTTCAATTTAAGCTCTTCGAGAAGGCTGTTCCATAATACAACCTTAACCTGCGTTGTGTTATCCTGCATTGTTAGGATTAAACCATTTTCTAATTTTTGTATTTTTGAAATATTGCCTGTCACATCAACATATTTTCCTGCCATTCCTGGCTTAAGACTGGCTATAGGCAAAGCCTCTGATTGCATGTTTTGGGAAACTATGTAAAGGGAAGCAAGCCCGATAAAAATGCCTGCAATAGAAATTCTGACCAAATTTTTCTCACTTAAAATCATATCAGCCTCATATCAGCCCCTCAGCTGGACATGGGTCTCTTGCCATCCAGATTTGTGTCATCCCTTAAGGCTAAAACTTTCGATTTCTGTATAAATGGGCCCCTTCCCTGTTAGGGTACTTTTGAAAAGTTTTATCTCGCTGACCCCCATCTCCCCGATAACGGATTTTTCAATGGATTTTATTTTTTCCAGGATTCTTCCCTTTTCTTTCACAAATCCAGCCCTTGCAATTGTAAGGTGCGGGTGCTGATCATAATCTTCTTCCCTTACATCCCTCAACAAATTATTCAGCTCCTTTTCCATCTCAATTATAACTTCCCTCCCTTTCCCAACATCCAGAAAAATCACCCGAATAAATTTCGGCGGATTGAAAAAAGATAATTCTTCAAGTGAAAGTGTAAACTGTTTAAACTTCCCTGACACCAATTTTATCCTTTCTGCTATTTCTTTAACAGTGTTATCTGGAACTTCGCCCAAGAACTTCAGAGTCAGATGCAAATTTTCAGGCTCAACAAGCTTTATTTCTTTTCTGTTAGAGAATTCCTCAAAATTTTTCTGCATACAGGCTATTTTTTCTTTTAAGCCTTCAGAAAGTTCTATTGCGACAAACAACCTCATACCTGATATTTTTTTCTTTGGGTTATAAGGTTTTTCCTTGTAAATGTTTTCTTTTGGTTATACCTTCTTTTGTAAAAAAAAGGTATACCTTCACGCAACTTCACACCATCAAGATATATAAATCACCAGACTATATCTTAGTTTATCACAAATGAACAAATAAGCTTTGCTTGGAGCCAACCTATGAACAACTATTTTGATATCAATGCTGCTTATTTGAGCAATTTTGGTTGGAGGACGAACCCATTCTCTTTTAGGATAATCCCAGAGCTTTTCACTGGCTACGCCAACGAGATAAGCACAATTCTAAATGGAGTTAACGACGGCTCCAGGTTCTGCCTTGTTACGGGTCCCACTGGAACAGGAAAAACAACACTAATGAAGCATATAATACAAAAACTTGATCAAGACAAGACTTTGCTTTATATCCCAAAGCCGCCTGCTGACCCGAAAGATTTTGTTGAAATCTTTACTACAAACCTCAGGCTTAATTTTTTTGAAAAGAGCATAGCAAGAAGGGACATAAACCTGTACAGTATTGGCGATTTTGTAAACAGCAAAACAAAAGATTCAAAGGTCATATTATTTGTAGATGAATGCCACGAAGCGCCTGCTCAGACATTTGAATGGCTGCGCTCCCTATCCGACCAGATAGACAATATGTCTGTTGTCTTGGCAGGGCTGCCGGCATTCCAAACCATGCTGACAGCAAGCCTTGATACTTTGCTGAAGAGGATTAACATAAAAGTCGATATGGGAAACCTGAGCAAGTCAGAAACCCTTAACTTGATAAAAAAAAGGATAGAATTTGCAGGGGGGCAAGATATAAAGCCCTTTACTTTAGAGAGCGTGGAAGTTATCTACGACAAGACAGCAGGCTACCCAAGGGAAATTTTGAGACTATGTGAGGAAATAATGCAGAAAGCTGCGGCAAAGAATATCTCAATAGTCGATGCAGACTTCGTTGAGCTCGAACAGGGCTTTAAAGCAATGTCGGAATCTTCTGTGGATGACATGTCCCAAAGGCAAAAGAATATAATAGATATGCTCAGGATACACAAAACACTTACGCCCACGGAGATAGTGGAAAAAATAGAATGTAAAGAATATAAAACAAAGGACAACGCAATAAGATCAATCAATAATATCCTAAAAAGGCTCATGGATGAGGGCAAAATTTTAAGGAAGAAAAAAGACAAATCATTTGCATATGAGCTTTCTCCAAAATTGCAGTCCATGTTAATCAAGTCTTAACCGATTCTGGAAAAGAAATGCTAGAAAGTTAGCTTTTTAAGTATATCTGATATTATATATACAGGAGAAGAATAAGGAGATATGGCGGAGAGATTAAGAAGCAGAGAATTAGTAGGCAAGGTGCTTATTTCTGACGAAAGTGGAAAGAAATTCGGGGTTGTGGGAGATCTGGATTATATAACAGAATCAGGTGAGCTGATAAACCTTGTCTTGGTACAGCCAACAAAGCATGCTACAGAACTAAGTCTGCAGCAGGATGATAAAGGAAGGATTCTAGTCCCCTTTTCAGCAGTAAAGTCAGTAGGGGATTTTGTAATCATTTCTGAGAAAGAGGTTCACTAGCACAAAATCAGTCTTTAATTGGTTATATAACGTTTTAGCTTTCTCTTTTCATTAAATAGATTCCATGGTTTAATTACATGACCAGAACTCCAAAAACAGCCTACTCCTCTGCTTCGTCCTCTTCTATAGAAACTGCAATCTTTTTCTTCCCGTCGGTTTTTTCCATGGTCTTCAGGAACTCCTCATCATCCCTTATCCCTTCCAAGCCGACCCTGAAAACAGCCTCGCCTTCCGGAAGGCATGGGGAGTCTATCATCCTTGCTATCCTTTTGTCGCCTTTGCTTTTCCTCAGGTAAATCCTATAAGTTGACTGGTGGCCTAGCACATGCCCGCCTATTGGGACTGTGGGGTCTCCAAACATTATGTCAGGCCTTGACATGACCTGGTTTGTCACATATACGGCCAGATTATACACATCCGCAAGCCTTTGGATCTTGTGCAGATGCCTGTTTAATGTCTGCTGCCTGTCAGCCAGCTGGCCCCTTCCAGTGTAGTCTGACCTAAAATTTGCTGTAAGGGAATCGATAATAAGGAGCTTGACATTTTGGGCTTTTATCAGCTCCTCTGCCTTTTCTGCAAGCAGGATCTGGTGGTCTGAGTTGTATGCCCTTGCCACAAGGATATTTTCAAGGGTCTTCTTTGAGTCCAACCCCATATCAGCTGCCATGTCCTGTATCCTCTCTGGCCTGAAGGTCTGCTCAGTGTCTATAAACACAGCCTTTCCCTCCAAGCCGCCTTGCTGCTTTGGAAGCTGGACAATTACAGCAAGCTGGTGCGCAAGCTGGGATTTCCCTGAACCAAATGCCCCATAAGCCTCTGTTATTGCCTGCGTCTCTACGCCTCCTCCGAGCAAATTATCGAGGCACTTCGAGCCTGTGGAAATTTTTCCAATAGACTCCCTTCTTTTCAGGACTTCTGTCGCCACTTCAAAGCCCATCTTCAGCTTTCCCCTCGCCGCATTGATTATTTTGTTCGCCGTCTCCTCCCCTAAACCGCACTTATCGTTAAGCTCGGCGGCAGAGGCTGCAGCCAAAGCCAGCATATCAGTATAACCAGCAGCACTAAGCTTCTCGGCAATCTTTTCGCCAACGCCCGGCAGATTTTCAATTTCTTCAGAAGACATAAGCAGCAAAAATAATTCTATTTCTTATTTAGTAATAAGCTTTAAATAGAAAACCAGGGAGTAGAATTCCGCTATCCCGTTAGAAGTAGATTAAAGAAATAGCTTTCAAAATTTCCTGAACCCGTTGCTGTCGCCCACTACAAATTCGCCTGTGGTTGAGTTGTAGAAAAGTGGCAATTTAGAGCCCCTATCGTGCAAAAAACCATATGGCTTAATAAGTTCTGGTGCGCTATTATCTTTTAACGCATAAATCCTGCCGGTGCATTTTTCCCTGACTTGAAACAACATGCCATCTACATGCTTTTCATACATCCCTGTTGCTTCCCTGAAATCTTTTATTTTAATTCCCATATTTTTCCACCTCCCCAACTGGACATAGGCCTTATCTTGTTGGTCAAGGCCTATGTCATCCCTTTGCTTAAAATTGCGTAACCGCTTCCAGATCTTGTGACAGGCCAGTTAGCTCTGGCGCAGCTATATCGTTTTGTACTGTATCTGCCGAAGATATGTCCTTATTCAAATCTTGGGTTGCAGCAGGATCGCCTGTGCTTGCTTGCTGCTCTTTCTGAGTGCAGCCGGCTACGGCAACAATTACAAGAATTGCCGCAACCAAGACGAAAATTTTTAATGATGGCATAACGCTATCCTATATCTATAATGCAAATTCTCCCCCTTGTAGATATAATCCGGTTTCCCTCAGAGTCTGAGCCAAGATCTAGAGCTGAGAGTCTTCTATAGACGCCTCTTACACGTCTATAGAACCTTCGCTCTCCTCCAGATTCATAATAAATAGTTGTCCCATCAGACCCTGCCAATGGGACATATCCTTCTCCATTTCTGTCATTGAAGTTACTTATTCCCATATTTTTACCCTCCAGATGTTTGGACTGCAGCCTCTGCAGTGGCTTCTGCCAAAACCTTTTCTTCGGTTTCCAAAACTGGATCAGCTTTGGTTTCCTCTAAGGCCTTTTCAGATCCCCTATTCTTCAAGCTCCTGACCACTTCTTTCAGCTGCTTTTGCAGTTCATTCAGCTTGTCTTTCAATTCCTTCAGTGATTTGTGCGCGTCCTTTACAAGCTGGTTCCTTTCTTCTCCTGTTTTGAGTGCTGCTTGCTTGAACTTTTGCTGCACAACTTCAACCCCATTCTTCACCTCATCTATTTGCTTGTTGAAGCTGTCAACAAAGGCTTCTGTTTCTGCTGTATCTCTTTTCTCCAGAGACATCTTTTCCAGGGCCCTGTTCAACTTCTCTGACAATTTTGCAGCTTTTACCACTATGCCGCCTATTTTGGATGCTGACACAAAGCCTGCAGAATGCTCAAGGTCAGTTTTCAATCCAGCAAGCTCCTTGGCTGTTTGTTTTGCCAGATCCTGTATAACGGCCTTATCTGTTTCCTCTGTTATTTCCCCCGCCTTTTGCTTAAGCTGCCTGATCTGTTCTATGTGCGCGTCTATCTTTTGGATTTCTGTTGCAGATTCAGTTTCTGTTATTGAAGCCTCAGCTTCTATTGCCAGCTTTGATTTTTCCAGCCTAGCTTCCAGGAAACCCAGCGAGTCCATTAAAAATGCCTTTGCAGACATTTTTATTTCAGTTTTTATTTTTTTGCATTCCTGGCTCTCTTCTTTGCAACCTTCTGATTTTACCTTTGTTTTTCCAAAACTCTCTTTTGAAGCCTGCATTTTAGTTTTTAATGCTTCAGTTTGGAGTTTTTCTGTCTTTTCTTTGATTGTTTTCAGCTTGTCTTCTGCGACTTCCCTTGCACCTACATCTGTCCGAGATCTTATTTTAAATTTCTTAAATTCCTCTGACCTGCCTATATCTTCTGCCTTTTTCCTTGCAGAATCAGTTTTCTGCTTCAGCTTCTTTAATTTCTCAAGCTGCTGGTCTGTCAAGCTGTCAACTTTTTTCTGGATTTCCTTTATCTCTTTTTCGCATTCATCCCCTTCGTTTAGCTCTTTACATTTTTCCACAGCTATTTCCAGCTTTTCCTTTTCAAAAACTTTCAAATCAGCTGCATTCTTAATCAAAGCTTTTATCTCTCTCAACCCCTCAAGCCTTGCCTTATTTATTTCCTTTGTGATTTCAGAACGTTCCTGTGGAGTTGCATTCAAAAGCCTCTGTTTCAATCCTTCAAATAAGGCCCTTCTTTTTTCTATAGCTTCTTTGATTGTTGCAGATTTTTGTGACCTTATCTTATCCAGCTCTATTTTTATCTCAGAACTTAGTTTAGTCTCTGTTTTAATTTCAGTTTCCCCACCACCAGTTGTTTTTACTTCTACTTTCGCCTTACCCTCTGCTCCAACTACATCGCTCTTTATATCTGTTTTGATATCAGCTGTTAATTCCTGTGCCTGTGCAACAGGTAATACAGAGATTAACAGTGCCATTATAACACCCATTAATATTTTTGTATCCATATTAGACCTCCATGCGGATTCTAGCCCGCATTTTCTTGATCTGAAATGGACTTCCATGGTATATAAACACGCTTTCAGATTGTAAAAAATCTAAAGTTTATAATAACTCCTTAAACTTTAAATGACCCAAAAATAGCCCAGGAAGCTTTATAAAGCCTAAAATCGACTTTCTAGTATATGAGAACGGTCTTAACATTCTTGATAGTTTTGTATATCATTCCAATATTGGTAAGCGGGGCGGTTATAAGGGGATCTGTATATGACTTGTCTCTGGAAAAAATAAATGGAACTGTTGTCTATGTTGACAGCTCTCCAAAACAGCAGATAATTTCAAAAGATGGGTCGTATAACTTTACTCTGCAACAGGGAACATATACCATAACTGCCAACCAACTAAAAGATGGCAAGCTGGTTTCAAATTCCTCGGAAAAAATAACAGTCAATCAGGAAGGCGAGTTTAATCTTGACATTATCTTGTTGCCTGTTTTTGAGGACATAGGGGCTGGAGACATAGGTCTGAGCCCCAAAGATTTTGAACAACAAGATGGAATACCTATTTTTACTATAATTGGTTTTATTTTAGTCGGGATTATATTTCTTATAGTGTTTGTAAAGCTAAGGCAGATAAGGAAAGAAAAGCCTAGAGAAGTTATAAGGGAGGTGCCAAAAATTGAAGTGATAAAAGAAGTTGTCAAAGAAGTAAGGGAGGTAAAAACAGAAAAACTCCCTGAAGACCTTGAAAAAGCCCTTGATATAATCAAAAGGAATTCAGGAAGGACAACCCAGAAAGAGATAAGGAAGGAGATGAACCTCTCAGAAGCAAAAATTTCTTTGATGATGGACGACCTCGAATCCCGCGGCCTGATAAAGAAAATCAAGAAAGGCAGGGGAAATTTGATTATTTTGAATTGATGCTCGGGCTTTTTTTCCAAGCAGCGACTTTAGCCTTGAGGTAATCTGGGAGTTCTATTGGAGCGTAAAAAGTATTAATTATTCTCATATCAGCTGATATTACAGGATATACTCCTTGTTTAGTTTCTACCTCAGAATCTGCAAGCGATTTGGTAAAAAACATTTCCCTGAACTTTCTTAATTTCGACTCGTCTTTAAGTCTGCCTTCTCTCGTAGGGTGTACGAGATCAGAATAATAATACCAATACATCTGCATCGACGATCTTTTTATTTCGTTGCTCACAGATCTTTCTTTGGCTGCCTTTTCAATTTGTACTTTAAAAGCATGTAATTCATTTACATCTTTAAGTATTACTGGAATAATAATATCTGGACCATCTACAGATAAGAAATCTTCATATAGAAAACCGCTTGCTCCGTAATGCCATGATTTGGCATGCCCTTCTATTTCATGATCAACAACTATATTGAGGAAATCATCCTCGCACTTCGAATCTGCAAAAGCATGATTGTAAATATCTATAGAATACTTTTTTCTCTTTCCTATATCATCCGCGTAAGCATTTCTTATTTCAGCTCTTATTATATCGACTAGGTCAGTTTTAGGAGAAATCTGTCTATAGACTAATGGCTTTCCTCCTGAATAATTCATGCCCTCGACATAAGGCAGCTTATCCAACCCGAACCTTCTTACAACAGATTTTACATAAGCAGCTCTTTTAGTTTTGTCTTTCTTTGCCTCCTCAAAAGTTGGGTCTTTTTCCTGGAGCAGGTTATACCCTGTATATCCCAAAACTCCTGCGGCCGCCGCACCTAATCCTGCCTTTAGAAAATTTCGCCTGGTATAGGAATTTTCAGAAGCCTCGATTCGCCTTTTTCTTTCTTCCCTTCTTTTTTGGCTCATGTTACTAGAAATAATCCGCTTATTTATAAACCTTATCCAATCTCAGAAATCAAAGGTTAAGCTCCTTCAGCAAAATCTGGCACTCCTGTTTCGGGTCTGCGGCTTCGATTTTATTTCCAAGCAGCTCGATCTCCCCGGAAAAATTATTTTTCTTCACGCGCCCACCTATAATAAACTCTTTGCCCAGAACACCAAGGCTGCCATAAAATTTATTTATGTCAGACAAATCCATATATTCAGCTTTCATTCCGTACAATTTCTCTGCAAGATCCCTGAAAAAAATAACCCTTACATTGGCTGTCCCATCATCCACAACCCCGGAGAAAATAAGGTTTTTCTGTGGCTGCGCAATAAGCCCGTGGGATTTACATGAGCTTGATTTATCCAAAGAAGATCCGCACATAGGGCAAACCAGATAAACCGGATTCCTTCTGAAAATATGCACAAGGCAACCCCTGAATTCAGCATACATATTTTCCTGCAGGTCCTTTATTTCAACTCTGTTTTTTTGCTCTGCAAAATCAGCATAACCATTTTTATCTGCCTCAGGAATCGCCTCAATTTTCTGATAAACTTTCTCTATAAGGCCTCTTTTATTCAGGCTTATCTCAACATCCCTATAAATGCTGTTTGACTTTTTCGAATAAGCCTGCGAAACCCTCACAACATCACCTTCCTGCAGGCCTGCAGCTTTTTCAATATCCTCTCCCCACAAAACCAGCATTACGTTTCCAGTCTCATCGCCAAGCAGAATATTTTTGACAGAACCTTTTTTACCATTCTTCTCAAAACTTCTCACATCAAAAATTCTCAAAACTTTTGCTGCCAAATCAATAAACCTCAAATCAGAAATAATGTTTTTGATCTTGAATTCCCGCCTTCCCTCTTTTATGAGATTTACCCCCAGCTCCCTGCCAACAATATAAGCAGCGCCCTCCTTCGAGACAAGGCCTGAAAGTTCCTCCTGTTTTTCAAGAACCAATCTTTCTATTTCCTTTGTTTCATTCCCGGATTCCTTGCTGATTTTGGAAAGCAGCTCTTCAAAAGGCATCATATCTAAAATAATTGTTTCTGGATTTTTAAGCTTATTTTTTCTTATTTCTCCATTGTGCAACTTTTCCCTTCAGATAAATGGGGAGTTCCAGAGGGCCATTGTATGTCATCATCCTGTCATCGGGCATAATTACTGGCCCCTGATATCCAATTTCTTTATGGGTTATTTCCATGCGCAGGAAAAATGGTGCAAAGAAAAATTCCCTGAACCTTTTTATTGCTTCAGGGTTTTTCAAAAGATTATCCTCTTCGGATGGACAAATTAAATTAGAATAATAAAACCAATATGCTCTCAATGAACTCAGGAAATGTTCTCTGCTTACATTCCTTTTGGGGGCTTCATTGATTTCGTTTCTATAAGCATATAATTCTGTAATAGAGTCGACTAAAATGCTGGCGAATTTTTCTTTATGATCTTTATGTGAAAAATCGTCTGTATTAAATTCAATATCATGGAAGCCCTCAGACTGCATTTTGGCATGAATAACTTCATGGTCTCCAAGCCCGTTTATAAAATCGTTCTCATTCAAATAATTGGGAGCTTCGAATGCAGGGGAATAAACCAGGATTTTGAACTTCCCCCCATTCCCAATCTCTCTACTCCTGCTTTGAGTGGTCATCGCAAACTTTGCATTGGGTCCATGTATCTCTTTTGGCGCAGTATAGGAGGCAATTTCTGCATACTCGATGCTTTCAACATAAGGCAGCTTATCGAGCTCAAACCTTCTTACTATATCGTTCACATACTGAGCCCTTTTCTCAGGCCTGTTTTTGGCGTCTTCGAAAGAAACATAATTTTCCCCAAAGATGCTTTTGGCTGCTTTTCTTATTCCGCCGAAAAAATATTCTTCTGCAGCTGCGAAAGCACCGGCCGCACCTAAAGCCAAAAATCCTCTTCTGGAAATGTATGGCTGCTTTGCTGCTTCCTCCAATCTCCTCTTTTCACGCCTTCTTTCCTGCGACATGAACTAAAAATAGGACTAAGATTTATAAACATTCTCTAGAAGAAAGTGCAGAAAATCAGCTAACCCCTGTTCCTGTTTTTAATGACTATGCTCCTGTGCCTTGCACAAGACGGGCATGCATAGATCTTGCTTGTTAGAAAGGGTAATTCGTTGCCTATCTCTTTCCTTAGGGCAGGGTCCCTTATGCTAAAGCCCCTTACAACAGGGAATGTCCTGAATTTCGGGACTATCCTTCCACAGAACCCGCAGTTCACATTTGTTTCGTGTCCCCTTCTTTTTGTATGGCTCCATCCTCTCTTGTAAAACTGCCTTCTTTTATCGCTCATAAACCAATTATACTTGGGCTTGCGGATTAAATACTTTTACCAATAAAATTAGCTTTTCAGGAGGATCCTGTTTCCGAACTTCCAATAGGTTATTTCAGCGCCGGGCTGAACCTTGGCTTTCATATCGTCCGGCACAGCCGTCTCGAAAGTAGTGTAATCTGTAAGGTCCATTATCTGCGCAGAATTCCCGGAAACTGAGATTACTTGGCCGCCCCTTTTTTCTATTATTGGGACAGAAACATCCGAATCTGCAGGCTTCATAAGGGTCCTTTTCCTGTCATCAAAGATGCCAACAGCCTCAACCCTTGCCTTTGCAGAACCATGCTTCCCTGGCTTTGAAAGCTCAACTTTCGTGACCTTGCATGGCTCGCCATCAACCATCAGATAGCCGCCTTCCTTTACTTCTTTCAGGCTTGCGGCTCTTTCCTCCATAATAGTTGGAAATAGACTTCCGTGTTATCCAGTGTCTATTTCATCCCCTTCAACTCCTTAAAAACAAATATAGTATATACTCTTATAATATTAAATAGCTTAACGGGCCCGCAGAGATTCGAACTCTGATCACAACCTCCGCAAAGTTGCATCCTATCCATTATCTGTAAACTCTTTCTTTTCCCGATAAGGGCTTTTCTTTCTTTAGAAAGAAAAGGGCTTACATTAGACGACGGGTCCTTGCCGATTTATTGTATATTTATAAATATCTTATGTAAATAAGGTATACTTATGAAAAGTGTAAATCCCTTCTTCTGGGTTATAAGGCTTTTCAAGATTGAATCAACTGCAGAAAGAAAATGTTTTCTTTCTGGGTTATAAGGCTCTTTCGTCTTCAGCTGGAAACCGATTCGAAAATCGGTTTCGTCCGTTTAAAGAAAGAGGGTATATATGAAATGCACAAGCTGCGGGGTCAGCGTTGATGTTGACAAGATATGGGTGGAATTCCTCTGCCCTTCATGCGAGAAGGAGAAGATTGTCCGGTGCAGCAAATGCAAGAGGCTTGTGAACAAGTATAAATGCCCCGGATGCGGATTCAGCGGTCCATGAGGTCATATATGGTTGGCGCAGTAATTGTTGTTTTTAAAATAATTCCAGATGGAATAGAGACCTTTGAATCTGTAAAAAAAGATGTGGAAAAATTCGGCCCCAAAAGGGTTGAAGAAGAGGAAGTCGCTTTCGGATTAAAGGCAGTAAAAGCAACCTTCCTTGTCCCAGAGATAGATGGAAAAATGGACGAGCTGGAACAAAACCTTAATTCAATAGAACACGTCGGCGGGGTTGAAGTTGTCGCGATGTCACGGAGCTTGTGAATCTAAATTAACTTCTGGAATACTGCCTGATAATATTCCTAACATAAGATTACCGCTATAGATTTCTCTATTGTACCTTATTGTCTTACCCAAAATATCATCTAATGTGCAATTTTTCATATATGGATCAGTGAGTTTTTTAAACTCTCTGAGAAACTTATTCCACTTATCTAGTGGAAAATCATCATTCATACCACCGCCTACCAGGCAGGTATAAGGGTCATCCCGATCGAAAGCATATATTACGAAAGCTGCATCATCAGTGTTCCTATCATTAAAATCGCCCTCTTGCCCTTTTTCAAGGTCGTACTGGAAAAAAATTCCGTGACCTCTGGATTTCACTTCTTCATATCTCTGTAATACCGATGTTGAAAAAGCTTTAACAGAATATCCTTCACGTACTGCCCGAAAAACAGTCACCATACTTCTTGGCAATCTAAACGATACCTGGCCTCTCTGGTCATCGTCAAGATCATCACGAAGATCGTCAATGTGTATTCCCATATCACAATTAATTAAGAAATTAAAGCTTATTTTTCTTCAGGCTCTTCAGGTATTCCCATATTAGAACTAGTCTGGAAAACTTTAAATATTACTTTTTCTTCTCTTTGGATTCTTTTTTCTTTGCAGGTTCCAGTTTTTTTGTTTCAATTGTCATATCGCTTAGCGAAATTGGCTTTTTCTCCTTTTCCTGCTCAAGCAATTTCGCTTTTTCTGCAGCAAGGTCGCTTATTGTGACAGGCTTTTCTTTCTTCGGCTGCTCTTTTGGCTTTTCAGCTTCAGCCCTCTTTTTTATTTCATCTTTTTTATATGCCTTTTCAGTTTTCTGCTCATTCATCTTTTTTATCTCTTCATCTGACGGGATTTTCAATTTGAATTTCTCCAGAACTTCGGCTTCCTTTTTCAGGAGTTCGAGTATCTCCTCGTCCCCCGAATCAGCTTTTATTTTTATTTTTGCCTGAAGCGGTTCAAGGTGCTCTATATTGCATTTGCGTTTCCTTACTCCAGTCAGGATTTTCGGGCCTGTGACAAAAACAAAATCTTTCCCAGATTTGTCCAGAACTACGCAAAGCTTCCCTGCTTCCCTGCCTGCTGTTTTCAAGCACAACCTTCCTGTTTCAAACATATAGGTAACCTAAAGAAGAATGAAAATAGGTTCTCATTCAATTTTTTCAAGAACCTATTTCTATCCTCTAGTCCTCTAACCCTCCCTTAATTTTCAAGAACCTGCTTTTTACTTCAAGCCTCATGCAGGATGAGCACAAATTCCCGCCATAAGGCCTGTCAGGCCTGTATTTAGACCCTGCCAGCTTATGTAGCTTTGCCTGCCTTAGCCTCGGGATCCCAGACAGCTCTGATTTGCATGCAGCACAGCTGGCCTTCTCCGGCCTTCTCCTCTCATAGTGCACAACATTTTTCCCACTGGGCCTGACCCTTTTTATTTTTCTCAGCTTTGTTGACCTCAATGCTCTTCTTACCATAGATCATATAATTCTATAATTTCCTTTCAGACAATTCATTCCTGCACTTGGGGCATTTGCTTGTGATTGTCACACCGCCAATTATAAATGCTGTCTCATTGTACCGTTGGCTGTTGGCATCCTTTGAGTCCCCAAACACCACATGCTTACTGCAGGCATTGCAGTACATCAACGTCACCATAATAATCTCCAAATACATTTTTTATGCAAACTATTGCACATCCAATAATTTTCTGACTATTAATGTTGTTGGGATAGTTATAAATATATATAACCAAAACCATGTGAGGTTAGGGCCTGCAAAAGGCGCATTGAAAGGGGCCTTTGCAACTATAAGCTCCGCGGTTATTTTGTTTGCTGAAGGCTCCCCAAATTTTAGGTAGCCCCCGTTGTAAGGCACAAGTTCTGCTTTGCTGTATTTTTCTGAATCTGCAATTACGCCATCTTTGTCTGAATCAAACCCTATTAAGGAACCTGCGCTGTAAACAACTAATTTTTGTTTCCCTTCCGCGAGATATCCTACCATATCAGCCTTTTCTCCACCTTCTCCATGGTCTATAGTTACAGAAAGCTGGCCGTACTGCGCCCCAAGCCAACCAAAGGCAACAACCACAACAAGCATTGAAACCATCATTGACCTTGTTGAATATTTCATCTGGCCATAGCTTAATTTCAGCCTTTTATCGGTATACTGCTTTACAGCCTGCTCGTCCTTGTCTTTCTGCGCCTGCTTTATTTTTTGGCCGTATTCTTCCATCTCTTTTTTTGTCTTTTTTATCTCTGTCTGCTTTGTCAGGAATTTCGAAAGCAACACCAGTAAAAAAGCCAGCGCCGATGAAAGCAAAACAACTTCAATCAGGAGGGACATATCAATAAATGTTTGGCTGGTTTAAAAGCCTGAACCTTATGCCTTTGCAACAGAAGAAAGGTAGTCCTGCATTTCTTTTACAGTCGCTTTTATTTCCGACTTATTGACTTTTATTATTTTCATTGGGATCCCAAACTCAGACGCGAATTTTATGCAATAGGCGCGGTTTATCTCCTGCTGCTCCTTTATTGTATGGAACTCCCTTGGTATGTCCTTGAAATCCTCCAGCCTGTTTTCAATCAGCATTATTACATCAGGCCTGAAAAGGCTAAGGAAACGGTCTGTTATCAATGGCACATATCCATAACCTTTATTTATTGTGAATGAAGCGTCGAGGACTATGTTGAATGCATTCCTTTTCGAGCTGCTGAAAACCCTTTCCAGATCCTCGTACATTGAAATATAAGAGTTCTTGACATCCGAGAGCCTTGCAAACCCGTTTTTGACAGAATTCATCCCGCTGAAATCTATATGGTAAAAATCCTTGTAGCCTGTCCCATTGTTCAATGTGCTTATCGCCATTCCAAGAAGCTTGTTTTTGTCCGTCTGCTCAATCCCGCTGACTAGTATCAGTTTCATATCAGCCCTTTTCCGCGCAAAATATAACTATTACCCCTGCGGAAGTTTATAAAGGTTTGGAAAGCCAACCAGATTCCGGCTGGTATTGCTCAACAGAAGCATATAAGGCCATGCTGGAGAAGCTGAAAGAGATTTAAAAAGCCGTTGCTTACAGAAGCAGCATTATCATCCCAAGCAAAGCCATCCCAAAATCCTCGGCAAGGGTTATTTTTGTCAATGGGACTTTTAGGAATGTCCCCAAGCAGACGCACTGGAACTTTTCTTTCTTTGCCAGTTTTATTCCAACGCCAAGTCCGCTAAATGACATTACAAAAATTTCTGTGATTAGAAGCGGGCGGGATGCAGGAGCCAATATCATCGCTAATCCAAAAAATAGTTCTATGAACGGATAGATATATCCATATGCATAGGCCCTTTTCGCCAGAAGGTCGTAAGTGGAATAGCCTTCAGCAAATCCTTTCAGGTCGATGAGCTTGAGGCCAGAGAATGTAAGGAAGAACCCTATCATGAAGTAGGATATTGTTTTCTGGGCAGAATAATTGCCAAGCTGGTAATAATCCCTGAATGCCAGAACGCTTGTAGCAAGGAGTATCAATCCTATTATCGTCGCCAAAGGCATGTAGCTTTTCCATGTCACTTTTCCAAGGCCCATGTCTTTATTTTGTCTTATGCTGGTTTCCAAAGAATTTACAGGCACGAGCTTCATCCCGCCGCACTTAGGGCATTTTCCAGGCTTTTTTTGTTTTATCTCAGGATGCATCGGGCATGTGTATTCCATATTTTAAATTACCCTTCCCCCATAAATTTCTTTATCCTTGGCGGTATATCATCCCCATGCTGGTTGACTATTTGCTCGTACATCTGGTGAGCAATCATTGTGGCCAGCAAGATGCCTGTGCCAGTCCCTATGGCAAAAGTGAAGTCTGCAAAAGCGGCAAGTGCGCCTATCGCCGCGCCCCCCAGAACAGTTAGGTGGGGTATATACCGGTTGAGAACGCCTTCTATTATCCTTGGATCCCTCCTATGGCCTGCCACATACATTCCAACAGAGTCAATCTGATCGGCCACAGATTTGGAATCCATGCCAGATGTTTGTACCCAGAAGATCGCGAAAACTACTGAGCCCCCTATAAGGAAAAGTGAATACGTGACCATCCTTGCAAGATCATCTATGGTTATTGCAGTTAAGGATGTCACCCCGGAGGAAACAGAGAGCCCATACCAGACTAGGATGCCAAGAACAGCGAATGCTCCAATGTATTTCAAACCCTGCTTTTTTGAAAAATGAAGGAATAATGCCCCGATTATTGCAAAGAGGCCTATGAAAACCATAAGGCTGGAAAGTGGAATTGATTGTGGAGGGAAAAGGTAGTAAATTATCCCGCCTGTGGGGTTCCCCTGGGTATCAAACGTCCCCAGTATGGAAGAGCCGCCCCTTTGGCCAAGCATCCTTGCAACAAGCTGGACGTTCGCCAGTAGAGCCGAGACTAATATCACAGGCATGTTTGATGTGTAGAAAAATTTCAGCGGCCATCTCCTTCCAAAACCGCTAAGCGCGCCAAAAGCAAGAGGCACCTCGACCCTGATAAGCTGGGAATATATTGCTATTACTATAACAAGCAACGTAGCTATCACCGGCAGGAACCCCTGCAATAAAGCCTCCACAGGGCTTGAGCCAAGGGCTAATATTCCGTAAGGCAGGCGCCCTGCTGGCGGGTTTGCCGCATCTGGAAGGCAGGTATCTATCTGGCCTGGAGTACAGCCAATTGTAAGCGGATTGAAAATGCCTATAATCATCCCCTTTGCAACGCCCGCTAGTATGAAAAGCCCTACTCCAGACCCAAAGCCCCATTTTGTGACAACCTCATCCATGAATAAAATAATTATCCCGCCTAAAGCGAGCTGCATCATTACTAAAGGAGCCTGGCCGGGAATACTGGGTACAGCCCCGAATCCGACAAATATGTAAGCCTCCAAAAATGAGAATGCTATTGCCAGTAATTTTTGTGTCCCTTGGAATCGCTTTTTCCCTGTCTCTGATTTCAGGTCCCATGGAATTATTTTAGATCCTACCAAAAGCTGCAAGATTATTGATGCCGTAACTATAGGACCTATACCTAATGTAACCAAACTCCCAAAACTGGAGCCGAGGACTATTTCCAAAAACTGCAGCCTTGGAACATTTGCCTTGTCAACCCCATAAACAACCACCTGTGTCATGAGCAGGTAGATGAACAGTATAAGTGATGTCCATTTCAGCTTTTCTGAGAACGAAAGTTTCTTGATAGGGCTAGCAACTCCTGGCAGCTTTTTTAAAATCCTGTCGTATTTTTCTGCAAATGCCATACCAATCTAACAAATTAAAGTATTATAATTGTTCTGTTTAAATAAAGGGGTAGCTTATTTTTCAACATCCCTGCAGTCATATTTTTCTGTCTCCAATATTTTTATCGGCGGATAAGTGTAAAGCTTTAGCCCGTTTGTGAGCCATTCAAATTGGTAGACTGCAACAGAGGGGTTTTCGAAGATCCCGAATATTGTTATTTGGTTTATATCTGGATCTGTCTTGAGCGCAGCAGGCAGGTTTGCAGATGCCAGGAGGTCTTGATTGCCATAATAATAAATCCTTGACTTGAGGTTTGCCTGCTGGCCTTGGGGGCCTATTGAAAGGACGACAGCAGAGTTTTTTACAAGCTCCCTTATGTTAGAAGCGGTCTCGTCATTTATTTGTATAAGTATCGAATAGCCCCCCAACCCATTCGGGTCTGGAAAAACTTTTGTAAGTTCCGGGTCGTCTATTACAGCAACAACATCCTTTCCCTCAAAGCCAAAAACCTGGAATATTGGGGAATTGTCCTTGAAATCATAATATTTTAAGTTTATGCCATCCAGATTTACGCTCTCGCTTATTTTCAAAGCCTTTCCTGCAACCTCCATATCATTAGCGCTGGTATATTTTACTGGGTATTTTTTATCTTTTATAGCCAGCACAGTATCCCCGTTTCCATCCTGCTCAGCATGGAGGCCTATGTATGCTTTGAAATCCACATTCCCGAAGATCTTCTTTTCTGTTGCGTTATCTGCATTAAGGGCATACAATTTGAATTTCTTGGATTCCTCTTCTATATCCAGATCGCATCTTGTGAATAAATTGCATTTTGAGTTGAGTGCCAGTGTCGCCTCAGCCTTTTGAAGAAGAGTCCCATCAAGGTCAACTGTGTAAGCCTTGGCTTCACCAGTGCCTTTGCATATTGAGGCAAGCGCACTGTTTACTCCTGGAGTTTTAACTGCTGTTTTTCCTCCTGACGTGCAGCCGCTGATTATGATTATTCCAATCAAAAAAACTGCCAGGAAAATTCTCATACTTTTACTGCCTTTCCGCCTGACTTTGCTATCTTTTCTTCTGCCTTTTGCGAGAAATATTTTGCTTTTATTTCGATAGGCTTTTTCAGGTTTCCGGCTGAAAGGATTTTATCATACCCGTAACTAATAGCATCAAAAGCCCCCGCAACATTGTTTTTGTCGGCAAGCTTTTGTATGTCCCTCAAGTTTATTGCCATATAACTTGCTTTTATTTCCTTTTCCTTTAGGGACTTGAACCCCTTGGCCTTTCCCAGGTGCTCCCTGTCAAACCTGAAGAACCATGATTTTTTCTGCTTGAAAGAACCTGCATTGCCCTTGCCACCCTTGGAGCCTTTTCCCCTGTGCCTTGCTTTGTAGCCGTAGCCATGGCTGTTAGAGCCTCTCATCTTCACAACTTTTTTTGTTTTTCTGGAATTAAGCATATCATGCACACTTTGCTAAAATGGATTGACATAGATTCTTAGCCTGTTCATTATATCATCCTATCTATCAATTCATTAATTTTCTCCTTCCTGTACCCGTAATCCCCTTTTGGATAAGCCTGTTTTACTGAGCTGTAGCCTTTTGAAGGCGGGGAAAGCCTTAGAGGCAGTTTTATTTCCAAATTTTTATGTGATTTCTCTTTTAGAAGTTTTTCTAATTCCTCTTTCGCTTTCTTATCATCTAATTTTTTATTCCCAGCGAGCCTGCCCCGTTTTAACAATAAATCCAGAAGTGCCTTTTCACTAATTTCCCCCCAAGTTAGGTAAGTTCTTGCTTTTTTGAGCATCCCGCCTATAATAGGGTTTTTTGGGTACAACATGCAATTATTAACCTTTTTTAATTTCAGCATCTCCATTGTATCCTCTATTTCTTTTCTCGCATTCACGCTTCCCCTTATCCGGATAATTGCATAAAGATCTGTGCTCATATGTCCCCTTTAACTTTACTCAAATTTTTTAGCGCATTGAAAACAGCAAATGCAAGGTTGATTCTTGATGCTGTCTGGCCTTCTGAGTTTACCCATACGTCTGTTATGCCTGCGAGCTTAAGGATTTTTTTGGTCTCTTCGCTTGCAACTATCCCTATCCCTTTTGGCCCTGGATTTAAGGTCACTGTAACAGAACCGTGCTTTGCTGAAACTTTGAAAGGTATTGAGTGCGTTGTCCCGCAAAAGCATTCCCAGCTTCCACAACCCCTTTTGACTTTTATCACATTCAATTTTGCCTGGTTGACAGACTTCTCTATTGCCTGCCTATGCTCTTTTGAGGAGGCTTTCCCTATCCCCACAACACCATCCTGGTTACCTATAACAACAAGGGAAGATGAGTTATACCTTCTTCCAGACTTATGCATCCTTGCAGTTATTCTTGTCGCAGTCCTTTTTATTCCGCCGCCTTTTCCCGGAGTCCCGCCGATGTAAATTATTTCCTGCTTGACTGAAGGTATAAGATAATCTATTATTTCCGGCTCGAGGATTAGACGCCCGCTGTCCAGAACCTGCATTATATCAGTATATTTTCCAGCAACTATGTCCTTGCCTAATTGCGTTTTTGGTATCCACGTGGTTTCCTTGCCTTTTTCTGATTTTATAATGCCTTTTACACCTTCATCCTTCTTAATCTCCTCCACAGCTGCCGGTATTTCTGCTGCAACCTCCTCAACCACGTCAGCTGGACGCTGACCGTCGTCCCTTTCCTCATTTTCGAGTTTTTCGTCTGCCATAAAATATGATCGCAATTCTCAGTATTAGTATATGTAATATAAATATAAACCTATGGGGCAAAGGGGAAGAAAGTTTTCCTTTTAGTTTAACAATGATAGCTAAAATCAACTATCAGTCTTATACCGCCTTCTTTTTGAAATCTCATCCAGCCTTTTCAACACTTCCGGGCTTTTTTCAAAATCTTTCTTATACCCATCAATAATATTTTTCCAGCAAACATCAAGAATTTTTGAATGTGTTGAGTTCAATGCCTCATACAAAAGGTACAGGTCTGTTGCATAATCCTCAACTCTTTTTGTAAATTTTCCCAAGCCAAAATCTATAATATACAGCTGGTTTTCTTTAAGAATAAAATTGGAAGTTGTAAGGTCCCCGTGCATTATCCCGGCTGAATGGACATGGGCAATTATTTCTCCAATTTCTGTTGACAGGTTTACAAGCTCTTCTTTTTCCAGATCATTGAGAACATCTTTGAGTTTCTTCCCTTCTATATATTCCAGTTTTAAAATAGAGGCTTGTTGTTCTAAAACCAAAGGGACAGGCAGCCCCGTCCTTCTTGCCTTGTCAAACAAGCTGGCTTCTATTGAAGTCCTTTGTTTCCTTATCGAATTGTCTAGCTCAGGAATCCTGTAGGATTTTTTAATCCGTTCTTTAATTACAGAATTTCCTTCAAGGCCGATCACTGCCTCCGCTCCCTTAGCAAGGATTTCCATAGACTCTATTTAAGAATCAGCTTAAAAAACTAATACTCAACACCCCTTCTTCCCAAAACCTTGTTCCTTTTCTTATTGAAGGGGTGTTTTATTGAGACGATCTCATTCACATAATCAGCAGCATCCATTATCTCTTCAGGGCATCCCCTGCCTGTCAAAACAAGCTCAATATTTTTCGGCTTCCCCATCATCAGTTCCAAAACATCATCCACATCCAGATGCTTCATGCTAAGGACAACATTTATTTCATCGAGTATGACAAAATCAAATCTTCCTGAAGCCATCACCTTTTTTGCAAACTCCAGCCCCTTTTTGTAAAGCTCTTTCTCATCTTCAAACTCGTAAAAGATCGCTTTTGAAGGCTTTACAATCCCTTTTTTTATCTGGTCCGCATAAGGTGTTGATTGCCCGAACTCAAAAAATTTCATCCTCCTCTTCAGGTATTTTTCAGCTGCAAGGATCTCCCCAAAATAATACCCGCCTTTCATGAACTGGATGACGCACACACGGAACCCCTGGCCGATTGCCCTAAAAGCAAGCCCAAGAGAAGCAGTTGTCTTGCCTTTTCCATTTCCTGTATAGACATGTATCAGGCCAAGCTCGTTTTTAAACTGGGCGTTTTCTTTTCTGGGCATAAACAGCTGGAAACCGATCTTATATGATTTGTTAAAGATCGGTTTCGTCCCTCTAAAAAACAAAATATATTTGTTTTCAGGCTAAATAAAGATTTTCAAAAAAACCCGGCTCACCTTGTGATCTTCAGCCTTTCTATTTCTTCTTTCATTTTTTTTATCCTGGGCTTTTCAAAATGCTTCCTGGCAGGCTCAAGCAATTTTATTATTGATTCTGCGGCTGCCTTTTTCAGGTCCAGCGGATGCAGCTTCCCTTCTCGAAAAGATTTTTCCAGATCTGAAAAAGACCAGAAAGTTATGTCGCCGCCGAATTTGGGTGGCCTCTCGACCCTTAAAGAATATTTTTCCCTGGAAAACAAAAGATGCTTGCACCAGTCAAGAACAGGGTTGAAATCCGTCTCTTTTTCAGGGCAGAATGCGTTTTGCAGCTTTTGCCTGATCTCTTCTGGCGAATCGTGAATGAACACTGCCGATCCGGGAATGCTTTTGCTCATTTTCATTGATGTCCATATTTCTCGTATGCTTTCCTTTGGGATTGGCCAGACAGGAGGTTTTTGCAACCCCAGAATAAGGTGGTGGTGTATTGCGACAGGCTTGTATCTCTCCCCTTCTTTAGCTAACGGGTTTATCTTTAATTTTTCTGCGACCTCCCTTGCAATAACATGGGCTTTCCTTTGGTCTGTCCCTGCATGAGCAAGATTAATCCCCATTGCAAAAATGTCAGCGACCTGCATTGGCGGATAAATAAGCTTGGCGAAATCAATTGATTCCTCCTGCTTTCTGGCCATGATATCTATGCTTCTGAGGTTTCTGTTAAGGGTGATATTTTTTGAGACATCTATGACGGTAGCCCAGTAGTCATCATTATTGTGGTACAAATCTGTGCCGAGAACAAATTTCACTTTCTCCTGATCCCCTCCCATAATTTCCAGGCTAATCTTCATGCCTTCCTTGAAGTAAGCCCCTGCTATATTTTTTATTACTTCCCTGTTCCCACCAAGTTTGTCATTTATCCAGGAATGCCAGTCCGCAAGGAAGATCCTTGCAGTGGCCCCTGCTTTTTGAAAATCAGCTATTTTTTTGCCATTCATCAGGCCAGTCCCCAAATGTATCAGGCCAGATATCTCAAATCCTACATAATGCTCTAGTTTTATCGCTGTTTCAAGCATCCATTTGAGATCCTGCTCTGTTAAAACTTCTTCAGTATTTCTGATTATCAGGTCAAGCTTTTTCTCAGAATCCATATATACTCTTTCTTTTAAGATATTAAAATACGCGTCCCGAATATTACCAATGATCGAAATCACAACATTAGGGGCTGGGCACGAAATAGGGCGTTCAGCTTTCTTTGTTGACACCGGAGTTGAGAAATTCCTTTTGGATTACGGGCTCAACAGCCAGACATTCCAAGCTCCATTACAACCTCCTTTAAATCTGGATGCTGTTTTTATTTCCCATGCGCACCTTGACCATTGCGGGATGGCGCCTCAGCTTTACAAACAAGGCTACCTGAAAAAAGTTTTTGCAACCAAAACAACCATCGAATTGTCTGGTTTATTGCTGAAGGATTCCTTAAAAATCCAGAACAGGAGAGGACTTGAGCCTTTTTATCTGGGGCATGATATTGAAAAGATGGGTCATAACTCCGAGCCTGTCGAATTTGATGAGCAGCTTTTGTTCAGCAAGACTTCTGTGACTTTCAAGGATGCCGGCCACATACCAGGGTCTGCTGCAATATTGATGGATTCTGGAAAAACAAGGCTCCTTTACACAGGCGACATAAAGTATATAGAGACAGCCCTCATGAACGCGGCTTACAAAAATTATAAGGATGTGGATGCGATGATAGTTGAGTCTACATATTCCTACCAGAACCATCCTGATAGGGCCAAGCTGGTTGAAAACTTAAGGGAGAAGGTGAAGGAGACCGTTGAAAAGGACGGAATTGTGCTGCTTCCGAGTTTTGCGATTGGCAGGACCCAGGAGATGCTGCTGCTTTTGCATGATTTGAATATACCTATTTATCTGGATGGGATGGGGATAGATGCAACAAGGATAATTCTGGACAACCCAGATTCCATAAGGGAGCCGGAAAAATTAAAGAAAGCCTTCGGAAAAGCGCACAAAGTCGAGTCTTTCCGTGATAGGAAAAAAATACTGAATGAAAACTGCATAGTCATTGCTTCTGCAGGCATGCTTCAGGGCGGGCCTATGCATTATTACCTGAAAAAGCTTTACAAAAAGGAAAACTGCGTTTTGATTTTTAATGGCTTCCAGCCACAAGGGACTACTGGAAGAAGCCTGCTAGAGAAGCACAGGATAATTTCTGATGGGTCGGAAGTTGAAGTGAAAATGGAGCTCCAGTTCATGGATTTTTCAGCGCATATAGGCCGCGACAATTTATTCAAATTCATAGAGCACGCAAATCCCAAAAAAGTCATTCCAGTTCATGGGGAATTTGTGCCTGAATTTGCCGCAGAGCTAAAGGACAAAGGGTTTGATGCTGTAGGGCCGAAGAACGGGGACGTAATAAAGATTTAATCCGATGATCTCAGTTTTTTAACAAGGTTTTCTATTTCTTCCTCTCCTATCTGTTTCCTATCCGCTGAGTCTAATAATATTTTTTTGTAAAATTCCTTGTCATCAATATCATATTTTATTCGTGGTGAAACATGCAGATGCAAATGGCCAATACTCTGGCCGGCTTCTCTTCCGTCTTGAATAATCAAATTAAAGGCAGTTGACTTAAAGGCGTTTGTTAGAATATTGTACACGTTTTTCACAGAATTGAACATATCTACTATCTCTTCTTCTGTCAGCTCGACAAATTTCTCAACATGCCTTTTTGGAATGATTAAAACATGCCCTGGAACAACGGGCTTTATATCGATCATAGCGATGCTCTTCTCATTTTGATAAAAAGATTCTTTCTTCCTGACGTCCGGATCGCAGAAAACACATGCTTTCATATAGCTGATATTGTTTAATACTTATTTATGATCGAAATCGACGGTTCCCAAGGCGAAGGCGGCGGCCAGATTTTAAGGACGGCCATAGGGTTGTCTGCTGTAACAGGCAAGCATGTGAAAATTTTCAACATCAGAAAAGGCAGGCCTAATCCAGGGCTCCAGGCACAGCATTTGGTTGGGATAAAGGCTGTTTCTGAAATCTGCGATGGAAAATTAAATGGAGCAGATCTCAGATCAACTGAAGTTGAGTTTACTCCGGGAAAAATTAAAGGCGGGGATTATAAATTTGATGTCGGGACAGCGGGTGCTGTTACTCTTGTTCTGCAGAGCCTCACTATTCCTGCAATCCATGCGGACAAAGAAATTAATTTTGAGATAATTGGAGGCACGCATGTGAGCTGGTCTCCTACTTTTGATTATTTCCAGCATATTTTTTGCGGATGGCTTAAAACTTTAGGTATCCAGATAGAAGCGGGAATTTTAAAATATGGGTTTTATCCTAAAGGCGGTGGAAGAGTAAAAGTTTCTATTCAGCCAGCAGCACCAAAAAATTTACAGTTAACTGAAAGAGGAGATTATTTGAGAACTGATATTTTTTCAAATGCTTCAAGGGAACTTCAAAAAAATAAAGTTGTGGAGAGGCAGATAGAAGGGGCTGAAAAAATAATAAAAACAACTAATAAAATGGAAGCATATGTCGACTCTCTGTCAACTGGAACAGCTGTCCATATGCACTCACATTATAAAAATTGCCAATTAGGCTCTTCTGTAATTGGCGAAAGAAATAAATCCGCAGAAAAAGTTGGGGAGGAAGCAGCAGAGAAATTAAAAAAGCAGATGGATTCCGGAGCGACCATGGACGAATGGATGTCCGACCAAATCCTCCCTTTTCTGGCTCTTGCAAAAGGAAAGTCTGAATTTATAACCTCTGTGCTGACGAAGCACGCAGAAACAAATATCTGGGTAATAAAGAAATTTTTGGATGTGGAGTTCAACGTGGACTGCTTGGAGAAAGGGGTAAAGATAAGTTGTCGAAGTTAAAAAGATTAGCTTTATAAATAATATTGCGAATTAATTTTATGGAACAAGTAATATTAGTTGACGAGAGAGATAATGAAATCGGATTAGGCGAGAAGATGCAGACCCATAAGGAAGGAAAACTCCACAGGGCTTTTTCTGTATTTGTTTTCAATTCAAAGGGTGAGACACTGCTCCAGAAAAGGGCAGCCACTAAATATCATGGCGGTGGTCTTTGGTCTAACACTTGCTGCTCACATCCTAGAAAAGGCGAAACTCCAGAAGTAGCTGCAAAGAGGAGGCTTCAGGAAGAGATGGGCTTTGTTTGTGATTTAAAGACGCTTTATTGGTTTATTTACAAAACAGACGTGAGCAATGATCTGATAGAGCATGAATTAGATCATGTAATTGTAGGCAAGTTTGATGAACAACCAAAAATAAATTCCGAAGAAGTAGCTGACTGGAAATGGGTTAGTTTAGAAGAGCTTAAAAAAGATATGGAAAATAAACCAGAACAATATACATTCTGGTTCAAAAAGGTCATGGAAAGGGTAGGATTTGATATTAAAAAGCTACAAGCCTAAGTTATTTAAAACTTTTTCCTTCTCTTGGTCTGTCACCCACTTGAAAATATCTTTTTCAAAAACCTGCACTTTTTTATAGAGTTCGTCTTCCAGACCCCTTGGTAGCAAGTGTACATGCAGGTGGTTCACTTTCAAATCACTTTCCTCCAAAAATGACCTATGGTGTTGTTTTATATCGCAGCCTCGGGAAATTCTAGACAATATTTTTTCTTCAAACTCTATTATTGTATCGAACAATTCCTTTTTCTCGTCTTCTTTTAATTCAGACAATTTTTCAACATGCCGCCTTGGGATGACCAGCAAGTGGCCTGCCATTAATCTGGGATTGCTGAGCATGACAAAAACTTTTTGTTTTTCCTTTAAAATTATATTCCTTTTAGGGTCAAGATTGCAAAAAGCACAACTCATAAGTGTATTTCAACTATGTCCTTATCCTTTAATTTATAACCACTTCCCAAATTTTGGCCGGAAAACTTTGCAGAACCCCACACCCTTGCATACTTCAAATCCCCATCCCAGCCCCTGATGATTTTGTTGGCAACATCAGCCACTGTAGCTTCTTTCTTCATTATGAACGGCTGCTTTAAATCTGGCTCTTTGCCTATTTGTTTTGTGTAAACCCTTATCAGGCCGAGTTTTTTCCAAATTTTTTCTTTCATTTCCTCTAAACCTGTTTTTTGCTGAGCTGATATTAAAACAGAATCTTTTATCGATTTTTTTATTTCTTCTAATCTTTTTTTATCAACAGTATCAGATTTTGTAATTACAGGGAGAGAAGGCACATAAACCCTGTTGGTTTTGATCGAGTCTATAAACCTGTCTATGTCAGGATCCTCTTTTAGAAGAACATCTGCATTAAGAATCTTGGACTCTTGAAGGATCGATTTGATAATATTTTCATTTATGTTTTTTAATTTGACAGTTGAGCCTACACTTATCCCGCCAAAAGATTTTTTTGTTATTTTTATTTCCGGGGGCTCCTTGTCCAGCCTGAAATTTGAATCATATAATTCCTTTTTTATTATTTCCAATTCCTTCTCGGCTCTTGCTGCAGAGGCTACAAGAAGCACCAAGTCTGCGTTCCTTGCGACTGCCAAAACTTCTTTGCCCCTGCCGGCGCCGGAACTGGCGCCTTCTATTACCCCAGGAAGATCCAAAACCTGTATGTGCGCATTATTATATTCCAGCACTCCCGGGATGACAGTCAATGTTGTAAAATCGTAAGCCGCAACCTTCGAATTCGCATTTGTTATGGAATTAAGAAGCGTGCTTTTGCCGACAGAAGGAAACCCAACCATAAGGACGGTTGAGTCGCCGGATTTTTTCAGTCCATAACCATAGCCTTGTGCGCCACTGGAAGACTGCTGTTTCTCCCTTAGGGTTGCAAGCTTAGCTTTCAATTTCCCTATATGGCCCTGAGTATGCTTGTTGTATTTTGTTTTGGAAAGCTCTTCCTCAATTCTTTTGATTTCCGAAGCAGGACCACTAACCTTTTCTTCTACGGGCATATTAGAAATTAGTTTTTTAAGTATTAATTAAAACAAAAAAGAAGCTTCAGGAAAAAATTTACCAAGTTTCTATATCCTCTTCCCCATCTTCCGATTCTCCTGTTTCAAAATCCTCTTCTTCCTCAACTTCAGATCTTTTCTTTGGCATATCAACAATTTGTACCAAAACTTATAATCTTTCTTGGTTATTACTTCTCTTTTTAAGAAAAGTGTATGCTATTCTTCGCTCTCTTCTTCGTCGCCTTCCTCTTCGTTGTCCTCTGCCGTGTCATCCTCCTCTTCTTCAAACTTCAGGAATTCTTCTTGCATATGCACCTCCAATTTTCAGCCAATTGGCTGCCATCAAAACTGTTTATTAGATAGAGTAACATCTTTAAATACTTTTCTATATCACCTTTTATTGTAAATAAAAAACCAAAGATTTATGAAAAAAATATCCGCCGATGCTAAACAAAGCATTTTTAAAAAATCAGACGAAATTGCCGGGACAGAAATAAATGGGCATGATTTTAATGCCGGAACTGATTTGAAAAAAATTCTGGAAAGTTACAAAACATCCGGATTTCAGGCAACCCATTTGCATAAGGCAATCGGGATAATAAAAAAAATGAGAAAAGAAAATGTGCGGATTTTTCTTGGGTACACGTCAAATATGGTGAGCTCTGGTGTCAGGGAATCAATAAGATATTTGGTTGAGCACAAGCTTGTTGATGTTCTGGTGACAACAGCTGGCGGAGTAGAAGAAGATATAATAAAGACTTTCAAGCCCTTTTTGCTTGGAGATTTTAGGGCAGACGGCGCCGAACTGAGGGAAAAAGGGATAAACAGGATAGGGAACATTTTTGTCCCTAATGACAGATACATCGAATTTGAAAAATTCTTCCAGCCTATTTTAAAGGAACTCCTACAAAAGCAAAAAAGAAGCGGTGAAATTATATCGCCTTCAGAAATTATAGATATTCTAGGAAGCAAGACAAGCGATAAAAATTCGATCTATTACTGGGCTCATCAAAAGAAAATCCCTGTTTTCTGTCCGGCATTAATGGACGGTGCTATAGGCGATAATGTTTATTTTTTCAACTTTGAAAAAAACCAGGAATTGAAAATTGATATGGCAAAAGATCACCATAAACTGATAGAATTGGTAATGGAAGCTGAGGATACCGGAATAATCATATTAGGTTCAGGCGTAGTAAAACATACGATCTGCAATGCTAATATGTTCAGGGAGGGTGCAAAATACGCAGTTTATATTAACACAGCGCCTGAATATGACGGCTCAGATTCTGGTGCAGAACCAGACGAAGCTAAATCCTGGGGAAAAATACAGGCAAGAGGGGAGACTGTAAAAGTTTTCGGCGACGCAACAATAATTTTCCCTCTTGTTGTTGCCGGTAGTTTTGTAGATTAAATTGATATGAATGATGTTATCATAAGAAAAGGAAAAATGTTCGGAAAAGGGTTTTTGCCGATAGGGATTTCCAAAAAGGCGAAATTGTGATAAAATATAATCTCAAACCTTTGGCAAAAGAAGAATTTGATAATCTCCCTGAAAAAGAAAAGAATTTTACCCATACACATTGGGGTGTAATTTATCTTTATTCTTCTCCTGAAAGATATGTAAATCACTCTTCTAATCCAAATACAAAACAGGACTTAAAAAATAAATGTGATATTGCAATAAGAGATATAAAAAAAGCAGAAGAAATAACAACAGATGCGACAAAAGATGACACCGCCTGACTACAATCATTTGTTTAGAAATTCAAGAATTAAAAATAATTTTGATATGAAAATCGCAATTATCGGCGGGACTGGTTATGTAGGTCTGTGCACAGGGCTGGGATTTGCAGTAAAAGGGCACCATGTTATTTGCGTTGGAAGAAATAAAGAGAAAATAGAGAAACTTAAATCAGGGAAATCAATTATCTATGAACCTTTGGTTGGCACATATCTGGCAACTGTTCTTGAAAAGAAAAATTTTGAGCCGACAACTGACATGGATTATGCTATAAAGAATTCTGATGTGATTTTTATTTCTGTTGGCACGCCGAGCAAGGCAGACGGGAGCATAGACACAGGCGATATAGAAGCTGTTTCAATGGAGATAGGCAGGCTGATGGCCTCAAGGGACTCTTATTTTGTTGTGGTTGTCAAATCGACTGTTGTCCCGGAAACAACAGAAAAGGTTGTAATACCAGAACTTGAAAAACTTTCTTCCAAAAAAGCCGGTGAGGGTTTTGGCGTTTGCATGAATCCTGAATTTCTTAGGGAGGGGAAGGCATTGGACGATTTTCTAAATCCAGACAGGATTGTAATAGGCGAATTGGATAAAAAATCAGGCGATATTGTGCAGGACCTGTATAAAAACTTTGATTCCCCTATAATCAGGACAAACCTGAAAACAGCTGAGATGATAAAGTATGCATCAAACGCATTCCTGGCGACAAAAATTTCTTTTGCAAACGAGGTTGGGAACATCTGTAAGATTCTTGGAATAGACAGTTATGAAGTGATGAATGGAGTTGGTCTTGATAAAAGAATAGGGAGGCATTTTTTGGATTCTGGAATTGGGTGGGGCGGGAGCTGCTTCCCAAAAGATATAGCGGCAATTATAGCCAAGGCAAAGGAAATGGCCTATAACCCTGAAATATTGGATACGATAACAAAAACAAATGACCAGCAGCCGCTGAAATTAGTTGAAATTCTGCAGGGAAGGCTTCATTATTTAAGAGGGAAAAGGATAGCTGTTCTTGGGCTCGCATTTAAAGCCGATACAGATGACATCAGGGACACCAAATCAGCTCCAGTCATCGAAAAACTCCTGGAACTCGGAGCGGAGGTTGTAGCCTATGATCCAAAGGCAATCCAAAATTTCAGGGTCATGTTCCCTAAAATAAACTATGCTGAATCATGTAAGGCCGCATTGGAAGGCGCAGATGCCTGCCTGATACTTACAGATTGGCAGGAATTCAGGAAGCTTGAAAATAATGATTTTGATTTGATGAAAAACAGAGTAATAGTGGAAGGGAGAAGGGTTCTGGATAAGAAAAATGTTTCGGGTTTCGAGGGGATATGCTGGTAATTTTTAGTGGCGGGTAGTTTAGATTTATTGATGATGCATCAAAGTTTGTTTATAAATACTGATACACTATATATACTAAAATATTTGAAAGGGGAGTGAAAACTAGGATGAAATTGATCTCAAAAATCAGATAAGAGATTAATTTCCAACCGATATATGCAACCAGTACCTCCAAGCTACATGGCTTACGACAGGGCAATAACTGTTTTTTCGCCTGACGGAAGGCTTTTGCAAGTAGAGTATGCAAGGCAGGCGGTGAAGAAAGGTCCCACATCTCTTGGCATAAGGGTTCAAGATGCAGTTATATTAGGCGCAATCAAAACCAGTGCGCCGCTTCTTGCAGAAGACTCTCACAAGAAAATATATGAGGTAGACGATCACATCGGCGTCGCGATGTCAGGCCTGATAGCGGATGCAAGGGACCTTGTTGAACTTGCAAGGGTGAAGTCCCAGATAAGCAAAATAACCTTCGGGACTCCAATATCAGTCAGCACACTCACGAAATACGTAGCAGACAGGAAGCATATCGTCACCCAGTATGCAGGCGTGAGGCCCTTCGGGGTCGGCTTCCTGATAGGCGGCGTTGACGAGACAGGAGCCAAGCTTTTTGAGACAGACCCTTCTGGCACAGTCATAGAATGGGTTGCCCAAGCAATAGGCAGGGGAGCTGAAAAGGCAAAGAAGGCGCTTGAAAAAGATTACAAACCAAAGATGTCTGCTGAAGATGCTGTAAAGCTTGCGTGGGATGCCCTGAAAACTGCAGAGAAAGAAGCAGGTGCGAAAGATTTGGAAATTGCAGTTATAAAAAACAATGAGTTCAAAAGACTTTCAGACAGCGAGATGGCCAGAATGGTTTAAGGGTTTAGGTTGCACTATGCAATATGGTTTCTGTTAACATTCGGACTGGATATCACCAGAAGGCAGGAACTTGCTGTTTAGGTTGCACTATGCAATATGGTTTCTGTTGACCAGGCCGTTATAGCAAGAATAGTAAAACAAGGCATTACTTTTGAAATACTAGTCGACCCTGAAAAGGCTCTAGAGTTCAGGAAAGGAAAGCCTTATTCTATAGAGAATATCTTAGCAATCAACCAGGTTTTCAAGGATTCCAAAAAAGGCGAAAGAGTTTCAAACCAGGAGCTGAAAAAAGGTTTCGAGACAACTGACATATTAAAGGTTGCAGAAATTATTATCAAGGAAGGCGAAGTCCAGCTTACCACAGAGCAGAGAAGGAAGATGGTGGAGGAGAAGAGGATTGAAATAGCCGGCATAATCTCAAGGCAAGGCGTTGACCCGAAAACACATGCCCCCCACCCTCAGCAAAGGATACTAAATGCGATGGAACAAGCCCATGTTGATATAGACCCTTTCAGGCAGGCAAAAGACCAGGTACCGCAAATTATTAATAGGTTGCAACCAATAATACCCATAGCTTTTGAAAAGGTCACTCTGGCTATAAAAATCCCAGTCGAGAATGCCGGAAAAGCTGGTTATGCTATAAGGGAATTTGGCGAAGTAGAAAAAGAGGAATGGACTTCTGCTTCTTGGATTGCAATGCTCACAATCCCTGCAGGCATGCAGACAGCTTTGTACGATAAAATAAATGGCCTGACAGCAGGCAGGGCAGAGGTCAAAATTTTGAAGAGGGAGAGCGTGTGAAATTTTTATATATATGAGAAACTGAAGGAGGAAGATAATATGGCAGAAATAGAAGAAATTAAAGAGGAAACAAAAAATGGCTTGATAAAAGCCGAAAGGGAGTTTGTGGTTCCGGGAGACAAAATAGTGAGCTCGATGGAGTTTTTGCCTGGAAAAAATTGTTTTAGGGATGGCGAATCTATTTTTTCAAAAAGGCTTGGTGTGGTGCACCTTGAAAACCATGTGATATCTGTTGTCCCTCTTTCTGGGGGCTACATGCCTCAGATTGGAGACATGGTTATAGGAGAAATTGAGGATGTTCAGGCAAATGGATGGTTTGTAAGCCTTGAAGCGCCTTACAGCTCTTATCTGTCTCTATCCGGCGTAAGGGGATATATAAGGCAAGGAACAGACCTCACAAAAATTTACAATGTGGGCGACCTTATTTATGTAAAAATTGTTTCTGTAAGCAAGCAAGGAGTTGGCCTCTCAATGCAAGATGACCGTGCAAGGAAATTAAACGGAGGGAAGGTGATATTAGTTGAGCCTGTGAAGGTTCCGCGAGTTATAGGAAAACAGGGTTCGATGATAAGCCTTATAAAAAGAAAGACAGGAAGCAACATAATAGTCGGCCAGAATGGCATTATTTGGCTCCAGGGAGGGGATGAAACACTTGCAACTACAGTAATAAAAATGGTTGAAAGGGAATCGCACAAGGAAGGATTGACAGATACAATTGAAAAGTTCCTTAATGAAAATGCGCCAACAAACCTTGTGCAGCCAGCAATAAGCAATGGCGTTGAGCCGAAAGCTGAAACTGAATACCAGACGAATATCGAACAGAAGGAGTGATAATATGGCTATAAAAAGAATAGATGGAAGAAAGCATGAAGATATAAGGCCCATTGTAATGCAGGCAGGGATTCTTGAAAGGGCGCCAGGATCTGGCTTTGTAAAAATGGGCAGGACAACAGCATTGGCAGCAGTCTATGGGCCAAAAAAGTTGTTTTCAAAGCATCAGCAGGACGCTAACAAAGCGGTTTTGGAATGCCAATACCTGATGGCCCCATTTTCAACAGACGAAAGGGTCAGGCCCGGCCCAAACAGAAGGAGCACAGAAATATCAAAGGTCATGAGACAGGCACTGGAACCGGCAATATATCTGGAAGAATTCCCGCGGGCAATAATAGACATCCATGTAGTGATTTTGCAGGCAGAGGCAGGCACAAGGACAGCAGCAATAAATGCAGCTTCAATAGCTCTTGCAGATGCAGGGATTCCGATGAGGGATCTTGTTGCGAGCGTCTCTGCAGGGAAAATTGAAGGGCAATACGTGCTTGACCTTGTTGGAAAGGAGGAAGATATGACCGAATGCGATTTGCCAATAGCTTACATGCCAAGGGAAAAGAAATTCTCTCTATTGCAGATGGACGGCGATATGCCATTAAAGGATGTGAAGAATGTCATTAACCTTGCAACCAAAGGGTGTGAACTGCTTTATGAGAAGCAGAAAGAAGCGTTGAAGGAGAGATGGGTAGGGCCTGCGAAGGCAGTCTCACTTGTTGTTTGAATGGAGGGATTATGGGTAAAACAGACTACTTGATTGATCTGGCAAAACTGTCTAGCCGAGTTGACGGCAGAAAACCTGATGAATTCAGGAAAATAGAAATCCAGAGAGGCGTCATAGAAAAAGCAGAAGGTTCTGCCCTTGTAAAACTTGGCTCTACGCAAGTAATTGCCGGCGTAAAAATGGAAGTTAAGGAACCCTTCTCCGACACACCGAATGAAGGCGTCCTTATGGTAGGCGCAGAGTTTTCGCCTATAGCATCCCCAGAGTTCAGCCCAGGCCCCCCAGGCGAGAATGCAATAGAATTGGCAAGGATAGTGGACCGTGGAATAAGAGAAAGCCATGCGATTGATGTCGAGAAACTGTGCATTGTTGAAAAGGAAAAGGTCTGGATAGTAAACATAGATATCCACATATTAGACGACAGCGGAAACCTTATAGACGCAAGCGCCGTTGCAGCGATATCAGCCTTGCTGGACACAAAGTTCCCTAAGTATCAGGAAGAGAAAGTCATATATGAGGAAAAGACCAAAAAACAGCTTCCCCTGACATGCAAGCCTATTGCAGTCACTCATGTGAAGATTGGAGAAAGCCTTTTTATAGACCCTATGGCAGACGAGGAATCGGCGTCAACTGCAAGGCTTACAGTAGGCACAAAAGACAATGGAAATATCTGTGCATTGCAAAAAGGGGGGGTTGAAGGGCTTACAATGAAACAGATAGAAGAAATATTTGAAAAGTCCATAGAAGCAGGGAAACAGTTAAGAAAGCTGCTCTAAGCGGATGAAGTCATGGCATATGACCATTTATACCATTAGGATAAGATAAAGAAGATTATGGTAAAAACAAGAAAAGTTGGCTCGACAGGAAGGTTTGGGGTGAGGTATGGCCTGAAAATAAGGAAAAATATCCTTGCAATAGACAACCTTAGAAAAAGCCAGAAAAAATGCCCTAGCTGCCTAAAGCTAACAGTGAAAAGGCAATCGCCGGGAATATGGAGTTGCAGATCATGCGGCTTGAAGGTCGCTGGGAGGGCTTACCAGATATCATAAGTATAGCAAGTTTCGTATGTTATGTTAGAGTACAAGTGCGTCGCCTGCGGAAAGATAATATCAATGGACCTGAAAACAGCAAAAAAAGTTATCTGTCCGTATTGCGGCTATAGGATAATAGAAAAAGTCAGGGGGAAGGGGATTAAGAAGATTTCAACAGGAACCTAGAATGCGCAGAATAGATTTTCTACCTATCAACTCTTTTAACCCACTTAATATTTGCACAGTTTATGGCTACAGAAAATAAGCCTCAACAGGCCCAGCAGCTTTTGGAGCAGGCGCAGATGCATCAGCAGCAGCTTCAAAGCCTCGTTGCACAGAAAGAAGCCCTGAACATGCAGACAACAGAGATCCAGAAGGCGCTAACAGAGCTTAGCACAACAAAAGATGATGTCTACAAAGTTGCAGGCCCAATACTGATAAAAACTGATCTTGAGTCGGTGAAAAAAGAACTGGGCGATAAACTCGATTTTATTAGCCTCAGGATTAAAACACTTGAAAAGAGTGAAAAAAGGCTGAAAGAGCAGTTTGAGGAAATAAGCCAAAAGCTCTCAAAAATGGCCTGACGATTTTTTAAACTATGGGCTAAAATATTTCAACAAGTATATAAACATCTTGCACTATTAATATAATCAAAGGTGTGGAGGAGTATAGTGTTACAAAAATTATTCCCTAAAGCTGAAGCTGATTTGATTGCTCCAGACGACTATGTTGAAGTGGATGTCAGTGACACAGTTGCACCAAGTAGAATGGGTAAAGTCGGCATAAAAATTGACAAACTAACAGACTTCTCTGACACAGAAAGGATACTCAAAGACCTCAGAGATGGCTCTGTAGTTTTCCTAAAGATAAAGGCACTTAAAGACAAAGATATGGGAGAACTAAAGAGGTCAATAGAAAGGCTTAAGAGAACTGTCCTGGCGCAAAACGGAGACATAGTTGGAATAGAGCAGGACTGGCTAATACTTACACCGGAATTTGCAATTGTCCACAAATAGTGCCAAATGCCGGTTGGAACTGATTGCAGATCAATTGGACAGGCAATCAGTTTGTGATCTCTTTAAGCCAACAGCTTACTCTAATTTATGACTTCAGCCAAACTTGTAGCAGTCTGGATATCAGGCGGCATCCTTTTTCTGTTAGGCTCTTGGATAATAAACAATTTAAAATTAGGCCCAGGCGTTTCTGATATACAATATGCCTTTGCATTGCTCCTAGCACTTGCTTTTTACTTAGTCGGAGGCCTTGCATGGATTTCTGTGGCTGCAGCTGCAAGGCACGGGTAATCTGTTAAACAAATTAACTGATAGGGATTCCAGCAGTTTTCATTACCTCTATTTTTCCTATTTCCAAAAACCTGACAGGGTAAATGCTGGACACATCTTTCTTCAATTTTTTTTGGTAGGTGCCTGCAACAATATTTTTAACAAACTCATCTATTGTTGATTTTGATGCCTCATTTTTCAAAAAATTAATCACAAAAGCCCTGGATTTTTTCTGGATGTTGGATTCCGATTTCCTGTTCAGAATCATGGATGTGGTGATCTGGAGCTTCCATCCGTCCTTTGTGTCAGCCATATCTATCGCCTCAAGCTTCTGCAGGCCACTCCTAACACTTCTCGCTATATATTCAGGGCTGCATTCAAGCCCCCAGAAATATGTAGAAACCACCTTCTCTTTCACATCGTCCACTTTAAAAATAAGTTTTAGGTGGCTTTTTGTCTTATCATTTGTGAGTTGGGGCACTCTTACCTTGATTGTCCTGCCAAAAAGATGGGACTGGTCTGTTGCAGGTGTTTCGTATAGGAATGTCTCGCCGAACATCTTAGGAGACAAAATACTGAACCAATCCTTTCCCTTCCACTTTTTTAGAGACTCTGATTTTGTTACCTGTGGTTTCTCCACTTCCTTCTGCTGCTTTTCCTGATCCTGCTTCTGCCTGTCCTTGTCTTTCTGCTCCAATCTTTTCAGATCCTGCTTTGCCATAATTATCAATCCTAACCTCTTTATTATCTGCCTTTATATTTATATTCTTAATAGAAGCCTCCTTCAACAAGGCATCTACCCTATTTATAAAAATTTCAACAGCATCTGCAGGTATGGATGCTCCAGCTGCGCCAGCATGGCCGCCGCCTTCGCCGCCAACTTCTTTGGATGCTATCTCCATCACCTCTTTCAGGTTTATACCATTTGATACTTCTTTGTCTGTTGCCCTTGCAGAGATTTTAAACCCCTCCTCTGACTGGGAAATTCCTATAAGCGGCTTGCTTATCCCATTGTTTTTATGCAGAATTGAAATCACATTTGAAATTATGTGCTCTGATATTCTGCTGCCGGCAAGGAGGTAAAGCCCGTTTTCGGTCTCCCTTTTTACTTTTTCCCTGTTCTGCTCAAGCCAGCTGAGTGCAGAACCTATTGTTCTTCTGTAATCATTAAGAATATTTTTTATTTTCTCTTCAGTTTTTTTATCCCCAAGGCAAAGTTGCAGCCCTAAATGCGCATTACCCATTTTCCCGCATGCATTTATCATTGTCGCAAATTCTGCAGCATCCCTGAGGTCTTCTGGTCTGTCGACAAGATCATACACATCCCCGAAAATCCACTCAGGGTTTTCATGGTTCGCATGTACCCTCTGGATTATTATTCCAGAGGCAAGCTTCCTCTGCTCCTCAACCGAAAGGTCAGAAAGCGTCCTCCATGAGCCGTCCTCCCTTTTCATCTCTATCCCAATCTGCTGCAGAAAAGCAACAGCCCCCATCTGGGACCCAGAAACTCCAGGTATGAACGGGTTAATTGAATATTCAAGGGCCTTGTAGATTGGTCTTGTTGTCCTTCCCCAGACCCTCAACCCTTTTCTTGAGCTGACTTTATTAGCATCTATAGCATCTTTCAAAATAATTTTATTGATCCCGTCCAGGCCCCAGCCGTCGCCTGAGGAGTCTGCCTGAGAATCTCCTATTGCGCCGATTATTGCCAGCTCGGCCATATCCATATTCGAATTGTCAACAGCCTTCGAAACCAGATAGCTTGTCCCTGAGCTCGAGATGCTGCCCATAATTCTAAAATCTATTGGGTTCACCTGAATGATATGACTTTCGGGGATTCCCTGCGGCTGGTGGTGGTCAATTATGATTATTTTTTTGTCCTTCATGGAATTCAAAAATCCCAGCTGGCCTGACCCAAAATCCAAAAAAACAAGAAGCCCTTCCTTGCTCTCCCCTACTTTCAACTGGTTTGCCCTTGTCAGCTGTTTGTAAATGCTCACATGGAAAGGCTTTCCCTCCCTCAGCAAAGTTTTCACAAAAATTGAAGTCGCGGTTATTCCGTCGGCATCATACTGACCGAAAACCCTTATAGTATCGGAATAAGATTTCACAAGCCCCGCTGCTTTTTTTGCCTGGCTGACCAAAGAATCCAGACCTTCAATCATAGAATACTTATATAAGAAGAAGTTTATATTCAAATTCTGAAAATAATTTGGAAATTTATTTCACTAACAGCACAGCCCTTTCCGGATCGTACTTCCAGCCTGATGGAAGGGTTTTTGTCCTAATGTAGTATTTTGCGAGCCTCCTGATTTTTGATTCTGTCAGCTCCAAACCCCTGTATGAGGTGTAATCCTTCTTGTTTTTTTGGAGATGGAATCGAAGGTTGACTGCCTTTTTCAGAAGATTAATCATGTCTTCAGGAAGTTCTGGGTAGGTTTTGTTATCCTTCAGTATTGTTGTGACAGGCTTGGATTTTACAGCCTTTACTGAAGGGACTCCGTACTGGTCCCTTAAAACCAAGCCTATCTTTGCCGACTGCATGCCCTGCCTTGAAAGTTTCAAAACAATCTCCTCAACTTCCTTTGGCGAATATGTGACCCAAGGGGCTATTTTTTGTAGCGGCTTTTTGCTTCCATGCTTCCCCTTTTTCCTTGAATGCATCCGTGCCATAAGTTAAAATATAGTTATATAATAATCAGCTATTTAAATGATGCTTAAGATTCTTCTTCCCTATCCCCGTCTTCTTCCCCTAAATCCTCCTCTTCAAATTCTTCATTCCCAAATATGTCCTCCTCCTTTTCCGGCTCTTTTTTCTTTTTAATTTTGAGGAAATAGAATGCAGCCCCGCCTGCAATAACGAGAATAATTAAAAATATTGTCAGGATGCCAGGCCCGCCGCCTTCATCAGTTTTGGATTTTTCCGAGGTTGTTTCTTGATCATCAATTAACGTCACTCCATTCCCCGACTCTGGGCTTGTTTCAACAACTTGCGCACATCCCCTGCCCTCCTTATACTTGCAGCGAGCAGTATTGTTGCATGCCCTTGTCTGGAACTCATCGGAAGCGCAGTTTTCAGGCCTCCATTGACCGCAGTCAGCAGACTCATCACATGTGATAGCGGAGGAGCTGACCCTGAATGACTGGTTCTTGGACGCAAATGCTGTTATCCCATTATATTGGGCCTCGCAATTCCATTTGTAATCTCCGTCAGCAACATACTCTTCCTTAAAATTCACCCTATAAGGAGATTTGGAGCCTTTCACAGAAATAGAGGCCGTGGGCTTCCATTCGCCTGATGTATCAGTATAAAGGCTTAGGATACCAGGTTTTTTGCCTGCTGCTTCGCAGACGAAATTCACGTATTTCGTTTTAACAGTTGCAGCAGGCTCCAATAAAACAACGTTAAAAAATTCAAAGATTATTTCAGCTTCCCTTGTCTGCTGCTGTTGCGGGTATTGCACATGGCTGCAGGAAACAGTGTATGAAACTTTTGCCGGTTCTTCGAATTTTCTTGAATATTCATATCCAATATCCTGCACAAATGCCATAGGGTGGAAAGACTGGCTGTCGCTGAAGGAAATTTTGCATGTCCCATCGTTAATAAGCTTTAAAAGGCCTGTAGAATTCTGGGAATATGCAGCAAAAAATTTGACAGTCTTGTTGTCAGCAGTTTCAGGCGCATGCCAAATCTCTATGAAATTAGAGGTTTGGGATTGCTGGGTTGGGGTAGGAGTTGGTGAAGCTGATGTTGTGGGTGATGGGGATCCAGAAGCTGAAGGGCTGGGTGTAGCAGTCTGGGTTGGTGTAGGAGTTGTTGGTGGAGCAGTAGGTATCAATGAATTTATATCAGCAGCAGAAAGCGCAGTATTGTAAAACCTTACATCATCTATTATTCCCCTAAATGCAGTTGATGATGGGTTTTCAGCGCCTATATAGAGATCCCCTGTGTTTGTAGTGGTTGTCCCAGGAGGGTAACATGTATTTTTCAATTGGCCATTAACATAAATTTGAACTGTTGGACCATCATAGGTTACTGCTGCATGGTACCATGTATTTGGAGAAATTGTAACCCCAGAATCACAAGTGACTCCATTAGCCGTGCTTATGCTATACTTTAAAGTGCTTTGGACATACAGAGATAATTGCACAGGATTTCCTTGCGCATCTAACACATTGTCTCTTTTACTCATTAATGTTTGCGATCCAGTAGAAGTCTGTTTAAACCATATACCCATTGTGAAGCTGTTGAGGTTGTTTATCCTTGCTGAATTTTGGACTTTTATATGATAGAATTTAGTTGAAAGATCCAACCCGCCCCGAATCCTTCCATTGGCAGTCCATGGGGCATCTGTCACTGGATTTCCGGCATCATTGTTCACTTTGCCTATATCATCACCGCCTGCTGAATCAGATGCTGTTGGCAAGGTTGTTTCATCAAGGGTCCAGTGGGCTACAAGGGATTGTGCGACCTGGTTGCCAGACAATTGCAAATTCGCAAAATTAGCCACTGCAACAACAGCGACAACCACTGCGAGAATCCCTGCAGCTACACCTGCCTGACCTTTCAGCCCTTTTTTAAGCATTAATAGTATTAGATTGACTTCAATAAAAAACAAAAAGGGGGTTTATCCCCCGGAAAAGGGATGACATAGGTCTTCTTCAATTGGTCAAGACCTATGTCCGCCTGAATCGGCTACCCCTCAACAAAAACTTTTATTCCAAATTCCTCAGACAGGTTATGGGTCGTGGCCTCGGTTTTGATCTTTGCCTGCTTTTGGCCAAATGGGCCGATTATGTAAGGCGAGTTCACACCTGTTATTATTGTTATAACCCTTACTTTGCCGCCAAAATTCGGGTCTATTCTTGATCCCCAGATAACCTGCGCATCTGGGTCAAGCTGCTTTGAGACGTATTCGCCGATCAGGTTAACTTCCTCAAGTTTTAGGTCTGGCCCACCTGTTATGTGAAGTAAAGCTCCTGACCCTCCTGTATAGTCAACATCAAGCAACGGATTTGTTAAAGCCTTAACAACAGCATCCTCTGCCCGGTTGTCTGTATCAGATTCCCCAAATCCAACTGTGGCAACCCCTCCTGAATGCATGATTGTTTTCACATCTGCATAATCCAGGTTTACAAGAGACGGCATTGAAATCGTTTCTGTGACCCCCTTTATCATCGTGGCGATAATATTGTCAGAAACTGCAAAAGCCTGTTCAATCGGCAGGTCTCCTGCAACTCTTAGCAGCCTGTCGTTTTCGATCACAATTGCAGTGTCACAGTATTGCCTTAATTGGAACAACCCATCTTCTGCCTTTGCCATCCTTGCGCCTTCTATTTTGAAGGGCATTGTCACAGCTCCGATAACTATAGAGCCGAGCTCCTTTGCAATCCTTGCAACTTCAGGAGCTGAACCTGTTCCTGTACCGCCGCCCAAGCCTGCAACAACATAAACCATGTCGGCATCTGCTAAAACTTTTTTTATGTCCTTTTCATTTTCAAGCGCAGCCTTTTTGCCAACTTCCGGATACCCTCCTGCGCCAAGCCCCCTTGTAAGCTCTTTTCCGATCAAAATTTTATTGTGCGCGTTTGTCCTTGTCAGGTGCTTGACATCTGTGTTTAAGGCAAGCGTCTTTGCGCCTTCGACACCCATTGTTGTCAGCCTGTTTATTGTATTTGAGCCGCCGCCTCCGCAGCCGGCAACAACTATCCTTGCATCCTTCAAATCTATCCCAAACTGCTCCTGGATGGATTTCCTCTGCAGTTCACGGTCCATAGGCTCCTTGAATGTATTGTCAAAGACCTTTTCGACTATTGAATTCATATTACCTCCCTTACTAGGATGGAAACTGATCAACAAATGGTTGACATCGATCTTATCCAATTGTTTAGGATCGCGTCTCGCAGAGTATATGATCAGTTTCGGCTCCCTATTTTATTAGCATCAATACACGCGAACATGTATGTCCGAGTATACAAACACTTTTTAAACCTACATCTAATCTTTATACATTAGAGTAAGTAGACCAGACAATCCCCAATTGTCTGCTTCAATTTTCCAAACTGGATTACCAATCGAAAACAACTTTCCCCAAAGTTGTTCAAACTCGATTAAACTTAAATCGTTCCCAAAACGATTTCTGGCTTCTTATTTTGTTATACGTGAGTTCAAACCAAAAAAATCACTAGTGTATATTTCGATCCAGGATTTATAAAGATTACAGTGTTATATTTGTAAGATGCCATATTATACCTATGTTACTTGAAAGAGAGATTATCCTCGGCTCTAAAGAGAATCCCCTGATGGTTTTGGAAAAGCATAAAATAAAACCCAATTCTTTCAAGTTTGAAAAAGCCTATAAGGAGCTTCTCCAGCACGAGCAGAAAAGGTCTGAGACAAAATCCCAGTGGGGCTATTTCCCTGGTTTTGAAAAGGAAGAGGAAAAGTTGTACCCTAATTGTATACAACTGTCCAAGCACCTACAGAAAAAAATTATTTCAAAGTTGCAGCATCATGTAGATAGAAAGTTAAAACTGGCTTTTATCAAGATGTCCAGCAAAGAAATTTCAGATGCCTTCGGTGGCCTGCACATCGATGTTGATTCAGGAATAAAAATAGTAAAAGATGCGCCCGATACCCATGGGATAGAAATTCTCAGGCTCCTGCTGAATCCACACAAAAATCCCAGAAAAATAAAATACTCGCTTCTAGACAGGCACAGGCTAAGGGAATTGGGCATTGAAATTTCAGAGGAGCAGTACAAGCCGATAAATTTGCCAGAGACTATTCCGACAGAGACAGTTGACATCCCTTCAATAGAAAAGGATGCAATCTATGGATTGAAGTTCTGGTCCAGCCTTATTCCACATGTCGGGGTCACAGACAGCAAAGGCCACTTCCTGATTTCTTACGGGGCTTATGTTAACAGGAAGGATGTGAATTACAAGCTTTAAAACCATCCTGACAATATAGGAATATGCAATCCTACGAACAAATGCTGGATAATCTGTACGAGAAGGCGCCAAAGAAGACCGACACAGGCGAGAGGTTTGTGATGCCGAAATCGCAGACGCAGCCTGACGGACTGAAAACAATAATTGTAAACTTCTCTGAGATGGCTGCGGCTTTGCACAGGCCTGAATCCCATATGCTGAAATTTCTTTTAAAAGAGCTTGCAACTTCAGGCAGGATAAATAACAAGCGCGCAACAGTCCTTGGGAGGTTCAACAACATAGCAGTGGATAAGAAATTGGAGTTATATGTTGGCCAGTTTGTTATCTGCAAAGAATGCGGCAGGCCTGACACGCAATTTGTGAAAGAAGGTAGGATGAATTTTGTCAAATGCGATGCCTGCGGCGCAAAGTATTTTGTGAAGGCTATACAGGAGAGCTGATTTCTAGTGCAGGTCTTTTGCATCGGTAAAAGAAGTGCCTATACAGGAGAGCTGAAATTTTTTAAGGTTTTAATTATTTCTTCCAGGCCGCTTACCTTCTCCTCCCCGCAGACCATATCCCTTAATTTGAATTTTTTATCTTTCAATTCCTTTTCGCCCACAAACAAAACAAAAGGGATCGAGCAGGAGTTTGCATATTTTAATTGGGCTGACAAATTTTTTCCTGTCAAATCAAAATCTGCGGATATACCTTCGCGCCTGAATCTTTGGCATATTTTCAAAGCGTCTGGCCTGACATTATCGCTAACAGAAACAACAAAAAGCTTTACAGGGGCCTCCAGTTTAAACATTTTATTGTCTTCCATCGCATCAACTATCCTTTCAAAACCCAATCCTATGCCAACAGCAGGAATATCTTTTCCGCCAAACTGTTTTATCATATTGTCATATCTGCCACCACCTGCCAGACTTAATTTCCCGCCAACACCGACCTCAAAAACAGCCCCTGTGTAATATTCCAAACCCCTAACTAAACTGAAATCTATTTTCACACTTTTCTCATAACCAAAAGCTTTCACAAATCCTATTATATCCCTCAATTCTGTTATTGCATTTTTCCCAAGTTGGTTATCTACTAATTTCCCAGCCTTATCCAAAATCTCCGAGCCACCTTTTATTTTAATAAATTCAAGAATCTTCCCAATCTTCCTATCGTCGTTTAATTTTTCCTTGAGTTCTTTTCGTACACCTTCTTCACCTATCTTATCCAATTTATCTATTGATCTGAAAACGCCAACAACATCTTTTATTCCAACAAAATCAACGAAAGCCTCTATCAGTTTTCTATTGTTCAGCCTTATGATAAAATCCTCAAAGCCAAGGGCATCAAAAATATCGCAAGTTGCTGCAACTATCTCAGCGTCTGCTTCTGGCTTGCCTGAACCAAAAATGTCCAGATCAAACTGCTGGAACTCTCTATACCTGCCAGCTTGCGGATTGTCATACCTCCAAACTTTTCCAGTTGCGTATCTTTTGAAAGGCAAGGGAAGGTCAAGTTTAGAGGCAACAAGCCTTGCAGTAGGGACAGTCAAGTCAAATCTTAACCCAAGTTCCCTATTTCCCTGATCCTTAAAATAATAAATTTCTTTCTTGATTTCCTCGCCTCCGCCGCCTTTTGCAGCCAGTAACCCAAAGCTTTCCAGAGCAGGCGTATCTGTAGGCAAGAACCCCCAGCGCTGCGCAACATCAGACATGATCTGCTGGACAAACTGCCTCCTGAGCATTTCAGCTGGCCAAAAGTCGCGCATGCCTTTGACGACTTGGAATTTGTTCATGATCATATATTGGCTACAATCTTCTTTAATAACTGCACAAAATCTTCTGCTACTGTTTCCAGCATCGCTATCTCCCTGCATATTTCTCTATATCCAAATTTTAGATCCCCATACATTCCCCTCCCCTGATAATAGTCTCCCATGTTTGTTCTATTTCTTTGTCCAACTCATACAGCCTTCTCTGATAAAAGTCCAGCTTTTCCAAATTCATAAAACCACCTCCGTTTTTGCCCCTATGAGGAGGAAGTTTTTCTTCAGATCAAAAAACAAAGTAACAGAATCCCCTTTTTTTAAATCAAAATTCTTCCTCAAGAAAGCTGGTATAGAAATGCGACCTTTACTATCGACTTTTACAAAAACAGACTTTACACTAGGCTTATCCCTCTCGCTTCCTTGTGTGAAGATACTCACCTAGTTTTGACATATTAGCACTTTTCACCAATAAGTAGTTAGTTTAACTAATATATAAAGCTTTTGTGGGACAGCGCGCGCCTTTTATTTAGAAGTTTCAAACAATTGCTTATAAACACCATGTCCATATTTGGCAAAATTTTCAAAATATCCAGTATACCATTGATTGAGTGAAATCCCTGCTCTTTCTGAATCTTGAATATCGTCCCAAGTTTCAATTCCGCCAGTTCTTTTAACATGAAATTCCTGTTGTGGAGGTCCAGCTCTTAAATATTCAACTGCACGGCCAGAAAGTTCTAAAGAAGATTCTCTAAGTGGTCCCCCGCTTACACTGCCTCCAAATGTTTGGGTGTAGAAATCAAAAAGTTTTCTTTCGTTTGGCTCAATTTTCTCTCTTCTTCTATCATAAGCAGTTGAAGTATTACCAAGATTCACACCATCATAGCCTAACTCAAAGAGTATATCCAAAAGAGCTGACAATTGTTCAGCTTCAGTATCATTAGAGAATTTCACAACAACAGGGAGTCTTCTTGTTCTTTGATCTAAGAAATGCTCTTTCACATATTTCAACCTGTTAGCCATATCATCATCTTGCGGTCTACAATGATTTGTATTTGGACAAGATTCATTAATTTCTAAGAAATCAACTCCTGCCTGCTCATATAATTTCATTCCCTCAATAAGATATCTTAATTTTTCTTCCCCCTGAAAATCTGGGGATCCCATGATGCTCCAGCCAACAGGAGTATCTGCGATTCTTCCAAGCTGTTTAGCTCTTTGAGAATTTACTTCGTCGCCGTCGTTTGGCAAACCTAACCAATTGGAAGCTGAGTGTGATTTTGGATAAGGCACAAATGGCAAATAAATCCCAGCTTTTTCATTTCCTTTTCTTGGATTCCATGTCCCTGTTCCGCCAAGATAAGCTCCCGTGCCCTGACGTGCAACCATTTCATAACATTCTCCGTTTTTGAACATCCCAGCAGAATTCATTACTGGGGCGCGGAATCTGATACCCCAAAGTTCTCTTGATAAATCTTCTGGGGGAACATAAGTTTCAGAAGGAACTTCTTCTTTTAATTTTGCCAAAAAATCCAATCGTCCAGAAGAATATATTGAAACTACAGTTTGAGGAGGTAATTGTGTTACAAGAGGACGAAGTTTACTTTCCCAGTTTGCTAAAGTTGTTGCTTTCATACTATCATATAGTATATTCAACAATCCTTATATATCTCTGAAATACTATTTATCACATGGCAATTCTTAGAGCTAAAGAGATCAGGAAAACAGAGGGGCCTGAGCTGGACAAAAGGCTGAATGAACTAAGGCTCGAGCTTGCAAAGGAACGTGGGAACATCCATATAGGCGGGACAGTTACTTCTCCAGGAAGGATCAGGGAGATCAGGAAGACTATTGCAAGGATCCATACGATTAGAGGCGAAAAAGCTAGGGGGATGAAACAGGCTTTGCCTGTTTCCGCCAGAAACTCTGCTTTAAATACAACTAAAACAAAAATAAATTATCCAACATCGGCAGAGGAGGAAAAGCTAAAAAAATAAATGGCAGAAGTTTGCCCTAATTGCGGTTTGCCAAAAGACATCTGCGTCTGCGAAACAATAGCAATGGAGGAGCAGAAAATAAAAGTTTCGACAGTAGCAAAAAGGTATGGAAAGTTAGTTACAATAATAAAAGGCCTCAGCAAAGATGTTGATTCTAAAAATATTTTGAAGGAAATGAAAACCCGCCTAGCCTGCGGCGGCACAATCAAAGACAGTGAGATAGAATTGCAGGGAAACCATAAAGAAAGGGTTTTGCAAATACTTGTGAAACTCGGCTTCAAGAAAGAGCAGATTGAGGTTGGCTAGTCTACCTTTTTGAGAAGTAATTTCAAGCCTCAGCTTTTGCCGCAGCTTTTTGCGTGCTCGCAAGAAAAAGCTGCCTCCCAGAAACAACCTGGGAGATTCTGCCTAAAGTTGTGAATTTGAAATCCAGGTTATTTTCAGCCTCTTTAATTTTTTCGAATTTCTTGCCTTTAAATTCTCCTGGAACAGAGAGAAAGACTTTCAGCCTTTTCAGGGCTTCCCTTCCCCTTGGATTTTTTGGAAGCATGCCCCTTACAGACCTTTTGAGCACCCTGTCAGGCACATTTGGATAGAAAGGCCCGTTGTAAGGGTCACCCCTGCTTATCTTCTGCCTAAAGGCTTCGAATATAGCCTGCTGTCTGCCGCTGACAACAGCCTTCTCAGCATTCACTATAAAAACTGTGTCTCCTTTCAGTAGCCTTTTCGCTATGACTGAACACATCCTTCCTACAATCTGGTCATCTGCATCTAAATAAATTTCCATATCAGGCCAATATTCTAATTCCTTTTCCGTCTGGATTTTCTTTTAACAGACGATCAAGTTCCCAGCATTTTCCGCCAGCCTTTTCTATTTTTTGTTTTGCTGATCCTGAAAATTTTAGGGCGGCAACATTAAGTTTTTTTGTGACTTCTCCAGTCCCCAAAACAATCCCTGGGACAACAACAGTTTCCTTTCCTCCAGCAATTTTATCCAGCCTGTAGAGGTTTATCTTGTGGCCAACCCTTTTTGGCCTGTTCAAGCCTTTTGCAATTGCCTTCCACACAGGTTTTTCCCTGCTTTCCAGCTCAATTATCAGGTGCTGCAGTTGCTGGTGCTTGCTCCTAAGTTTTAATGCCATAACCAAATTCTTATACTAATAAGTACCTTATATTTATAAATAGTCGCAGGAGAGCTATGCTCAAAGAAGGGGATAAAGCGCCTGATTTCGAACTGGCGGATTCTGAAGGAAAGGCCCATAAACTTTCTGATTACGTCGGCAAAAAAATTGTTCTGTATTTTTATCCAAGGGACAATACTCCTGGATGCACAAAAGAAGCATGCAGCTTCCGCGATAATTATAATTTGCTCCAGAATAGCGGGCTTGTTATCATCGGGATAAGCACAGATTCCGAAGAATCGCACAAAAGATTCCAGCAAAAATACAAACTGCCTTTCATCTTGCTTGCAGACAAGGAAAAGGAAGTTGTGAAAAAATACAGGGTCTGGCAGGAAAAGAATTTCATGGGCAGGAAATTTATGGGGACAGTAAGGACAACATTTATTATAGACCAGAAAGGTAACATATCCAAAATCTTCTCAAGAGTAAAGCCTGACAAGCACGCAGAAGAGGTTTTGGCCTCCCCCTAATCTTTAATGCAAACAGTCAGCCTATCACAATTTTTAAGGTAAAGGGAAATATCCATTTTATGCTTTCTATCGCCTCCCCCCCCTTTCGATATAAAAATCTCCGTCTTCCTCTATTAACCTGCCGACAAGATATAACCCAAAATATTCGCTGCCACCTGAAATTTCAACAATTCGCCCAATGTGGCCTTTTAATGTTTGGGTTTTAGAATCAAGATGATCCACAAGTTCCATAGAATAATTTGAACCCAGAATTTAAAAATGCGGGAGATGGGCAAAGGCTCTTCGCAATTGGTCTCAGGTTTTGAGTTCAGGGTGTTGAGTGGTGTCTACAGGAAGGCCTTAATTGGTATCTTGAATAATGTATCGGAAGAGAATAAAAGCATTATCTACAGGTTTCTGGAAGAGGAATGCGTTAAAAAAGGCTTGACTGAAAGACGGAGGGAAAAGTATATACGGATTATATCAAAAGTTGTATCCTCAATTGGAACCAGAATTTTAAATGAAATAAACAAACCGGACATAGACAACTTCTTTTTCTATCTGAAATCAAGCAACCTCAGTGACCCGACAAAGGAAGACTACTGGAATATGTTCAGGATATTTTCTGAATACTTGAACCCAAATCTCGGAGTCAGGACTTACAGGCTCAAAACCAAGAAGAAGCATAAACTGCCAGAAGAAATCTTCAAAGAGGATGAGATCAAAATGGTGATAGAAGCCGCTTATTCTATTCGGGACAAAGCTCTCCTCAGCCTTCTATATCACGGAGCTTTGAGGCCTTTGGAACTTACAAGCGCCAGAATAATGGATTTAACCTTTGACCAGTATGGGGCTGTCCTGATGGTGAGGGAGATCAACAAGACAGGCTCCAGAAGGTTAAGATTGATAGAACCTGTCCCTTTGCTAGCCCAGTATTTACAAGAGCACAGATACAGGGAAGATCCGCATGCGCCTTTATTTTACAGGCAGGACAGATATACAAAGACACATCTTAACCCTCAGCAATTAAGCAGACTTGTAAAGGAATGCTCAAAGCGGGCAGGAATAAACAAAGGAAGGATGTACGCATATCTGTTCAGGCACAGCAGACTCACACACCTATCAAAACATCTCACAAGCCAAGAGGTAATGGTTTTCGCTGGCCACACTCAATTAGCAACAACACAGATCTATGTGCATCTGTCGGGCACAGATGTTGAGAACAAATTGCTAAAGATAAACGGGATTGTAAAGCAGGAGGAAAATACTGCTGTTTTAAAAACACAGATTTGTGTAAGGTGCAATACGCAAGCAGACGCCTCTTCCAAATACTGCCCAAAATGTGGGATGGTTCTTGATCAAAAAGAGGCTTTTTATTTGAAAGACAAAACTGAAAATGATTTCCAACAGTTTATGATGGAGATGTTCAGGAAGTGGAAAAATAGTACAGAACATGAAAGAAAGCTTTAAATATCCAAGTATTCTATATTACACTATTGCATTATTGCAATATGAGGATATTTATGGCGAAAGCAAATATCGATACTAAATCTGGCACAAAAATTACAATAGAAGGCACAAGCGAAGAAATATCAGAAATTATATCAGTTGTTCAACGAAGGGAAGAAAGTGGTAGAATCAGAGCTCAATCAACAAAAGAAATCACAAAAAACAAAGGGACTAAACTTTCTGATCTCCTACTGGAAATGCGAGAGGAGGGCTATTTTGATAAGCCACAGGGATTAGTTGAGGTGAAAAAAATACTAGAAGAAAAGGGGCATATATATCCAGTAACAACCCTCTCAGGAGTTCTATTGGCGGCCGTCAAAAAAAGAACACTTCGTAGGCTACCAGAAGGTAAACGCTGGGTATATGTCAAAGGAAGCATATGATTTCTTATGGGAGAAAAAGTAAAATCAGAAGACATCAGAACAGAGAAACTGGAAGAAAGACATGCAAAGCTTCTGGCTACCTTTTCAACGGAAAATAAGGAACTGAAAGCCTTTCTTGTTGAAGATGCCCTCAAAAACCAACAGCTTTCAATATCAACAACATATCTCTGGTTTTACAACCCAACAAGCGAACTGGTTGCCTACATATCCTTGTTAAACGACTCCCTAAGGATAAGGGAAACAGAGCTGGAAAAACTGTTTGTTGAAAAAGGCATTTTGTACAAAAGTTTGCCTGCGCTAAAAATAGGAAGGCTTTGTGTGGACAATAGGTTTGCAGGAAGAGGTATAGGCACATTCCTCACTAAATTTGCAATGATAAAAGCCTCAAAAATAGGCGAAGATGTTGGATGCAGGTTTCTTGTTTTGGATTCCAAGAAAGAGGCTGTCGAATTTTACAAGAAAATGGGCTTCTGGGTTTTAAGGGAGAACGAGAAAGAAACATTTCCAATGTACTACGATTTATTGAATGTGGCTCCCATGTACAAAGAAACTAAGCATTAAAAACCTTTGCTAATTTCTGCAGTTCTTTGGCTAGCTCAATCTCTTTCTGTGTAGGAGGAGAGTTTTGCTTTTCTATCATCCTCTGAACAAATCTCCTTGCATCTTCACCTCTCAATTCAGGTGTTGGTTCTATTGGCTTTGCCATATAATTATAGTCAATTTCAGGGCTTATAAACGCCTTTCCTCTAATCTTCCCTGCCTTTCACAGAATCCCTCAGGTTGAACAACATCTTCCTAATCTCTACCAATCTGTTAAGGAGTTTCTCCGCTTTAGCTTTGTCTATAAGTTCCAAGTCTTTGCATATGTTGAGCCAGTATTCTGCTTCAAAAGCTTCACCAATGCAAACCCTCAGTTTTTCAGATTGTTGAGCTGGTTTATTCATCGAACAAAACTCCATAAGGTTTGCTGGTATGCTCGTTATTGCACCAAGAAGCTGTTCTTGCAGTCTGTATTTTCCTTTGAAGTTTTCAATTTCCTTTATCACATCTTTTGACAGCTCATAAGCTATCTTGTAGACTTCAAGATTATATGGATTGTTCATATTTTCACACTCCTTACTATTTGGATTTACTCATCTAAAAACTCCCTTGCTATCCAGATTTCACGGTCTGTGAGTTCCTCTTCATCCTCGAATTCGAGAACATGTTTAACCCTTTTTATTTCGCTTGATGTTGGCTTTTGAATTTCCATAAATTCCTCCCTTGAGCAGTCGGCAACACTCAAAACCCTGAACTCAGAACTTTGGTTGCCCGCCCTATGTTTTTGAGATACCATTTTTCTTAGGGGCTACAGGGGACGAGTAAGCGGGAGCTACCGTGTCCCCCTCCCAAGTGGAAGCGGAGGTTGAGCTGACCAACCAGAAAAAGCGAAACCCAAAACCATTAAATGCCTAGCTGAGTGAAAACGAAGCGGCTTTTATGGTTTTGATACGAGAACAAGTAAAATCGGCTAAAGTTAAACAATTATCGTACTTTTCTGATAAAGCAAAGGGAGACAATCTTGTCTTAATCTAAATTTCGTTCCATGATTATGTCCTGTGCGAGCATCGAAATCTATCAATATTTTTCCAGAGTCTATTGCTTTCAAAAAACCTTCAAAATTAAATTTTTCCAACATCATAACTTTTGAATATTTGTAGAATTCTAGGTTACCTTCCTTTTTGACTTCTGCTTGAACATAAAAACAGTTTAGAAGCTTGGTACCAGCTTTATGTTCTAGATCATCGAAACCCCAATAAGGTTGCGGTTCTAATTCTTTCAAACCTACGCGTTCTTTAACAGATTTAAGCCAGTTCGTGTGTCGTACATCAACTGCCTTATAATCAAAAGATATAATTATCTTCCTTTCTTTTCTATTGATTATAACCATGAAACCGCGATCACTTCTTGATAAACCATGAATAGTCTGTCTAAAACTCATTTCATCTTTTGGGTAGTCTAATCCAGCCTCTTCGTGAGGCCAACCATACTTTGGCAAAAGTATTTGTGGTACAAATCGGAAGGCTCTTGGTGATGGCTCAATGTGAAATAATGTTGTTAAAGATGAGGAATTAAGACGCTGTGCTTTCAATTCCCATTCAGCGGCATTAGGTATTGGTAAATTATTTTCTTTTATACCAAGTAAATCCTCAAGAGTATTACCAATTCCACCATGATTACCACTACGACTATTGAGTATCCAGCCTTTCTCTGATATCTCTTTCAACTTTTCAATCAATATTTGTTTTGTATAAATTATCGTTCCCATATTATAGCAATTTAGATTGAGATAATTGTTTTTTAATTCGCTCTTGGGCCATTTTACAATATTCTGGCGAAATATCAATACCTATATAGTTTCTTTTGAAATTAATAGCCGATATCGCAGTTGTTCCAGATCCCATGAATGGATCAAGTATAATTTTTGAACAGGTTGATGAAACAACCCTGTCAATTAAATTAACTGGAAATGCGGCAGGATGATCATTTTTCATCTCTTGGGTAAATTCCCAAACATCGCCATGGGAATTTGCTTTTGGTGCAAGCTTAAAATTCTTTTTTGCTATTAAATAGATTACTTCATATGTTGGAAGAAAATATCCAGGGTTAAAATTAAGTCCACCTTTTCTTTTCCAAATTATAATTTGCCTAACAGGAAATCCAATAAGTATATCTTGCCTATCTTGTAGAACTCCATCCTGAACACGCCATTTGTGATTGTAAAAAATTGCACCATTATCAGAAACTAGCCTCATCATTTCTGTAAGACAGTCTCTCTGCCACTTAACATATTTTTCATGCGGCATACAATCATCATGATTTGTATAGCCGTTTTGCAAGGCTGCGTTTGCCCATTTACCACCTCGCCCATCTTTCATACCGTTACCAGTGGAGTTTTTTAGGTTGTATGGGGGAGAAGTAATAATCAAGTCTATGGTTTCGTTGGGTATTTTTTTCATTACCTCTATAGCATCTCCACAAATGATCTTATTTAGGAAATCTTCTGGGAATTTCATAATTTACTAATCGAATTATACTTCCTTTGACATCTTAATTAATTCTAAAATCTCAGGCAGATTAGAACCCTCTTCCACCTGCACCTCAAAACAATGTCCATTATAAAACCTTTGGACACCATCAGATAAAGGGCTTATTTTGTTATATTTGACCATTTGTTCCCCTTTTTCGTATGGTAACATAATAACTATTTTCATCTTCGACTTGCTAAAACTGATGAAGGCAAAATTGCGATCTTTCCTCAGAGAAACATAGTATTTTTGTGGATTAAAAATTATTTTGTCATCAACGGACAATATCTCTTGTTTGATTTTATTGTATATTTCTCTGATAGAGTCACCAACTCTTTCTAAATGATCTTCTTCTGTATAAACCTTGACCTCTCTGCTCACTTCTTCAACAACTTTGCTTTTCTTACTTATCGTTTTTATAGACTCTGAAGAATCTGGGGTTTCCAATTTCAAATATTGGACTAGATCACTGGTGTATTTTGAAACTTGCCATAGCTCTATTGGAAGGTCTCTAAAGTTAATGGCTTGCTGCTGATATTTTGAAAATTGTGGTGATACAAAAATAACTTTTGATTGTGTCCAATCGATATCCTCCTTTTTGATATTTTTATTGCCACATTGATTGTATTCTAAAATAAATTCGGCTTTATTATTTAACATTAAAGACAAATATGCAAAACCCTGATCTATTACACTAAAGCTTCTATCATTTTTAAATTCTATGATTACAAAACTCTTTGACCGTTCATCGTAGGCTAAAGTGTCTATTCTGAGATTGTTCAGCGAAAATTCAGATTTTATAAATTTGAGATTAAAAACAGCTTCTAAATTTTCTTCTGTTAATGTTTGGATATCCCTCTCTAATCCAAAATCCACTTCCTTCACCATTTGTAGCTTTTTAGCCTTTATAGAAAATAATGGCATAACTATACTTGTTTTTATTATATAAACGATATATATCTTTCCGTTCCAAATACCTCTATGCAATCATTAGACCAAGAGAAGCTGGACATAATAAACTCACCGGAAAATATCATTGTTGTCTCCAATCCGGGCACAGGAAAGACGACAACTTTAGCCCACAAGGTTCTTCATCTTTTGAAAAACGGCGCAAAACCAGAAGATATACTCTGTATTACTTTCACTGAAAAGGCCAAAAAGGAGATGTTTGATAAAATATGGGAAATTTCAGATGGAAGCATTAACGGCTCAGAATTGATGAAGCTGAACATACACACCTTCCACAGCTTCGCTTTAGAGTACCTTACTGACAGAGGCTTGACAACAGGCGAAATAGCAGGAAACAATTTTCTAAGGTTTTCAATATTGAAGAGCTTTGAAAACAACAAAGCTTTCAATTACATAAAGGCCTACATCCTTTCGGAAATGGTTCCAAAGACAGAAAATGCAATAAGGTACATAAAGAGTTTTGGGATAACTCCTGAGAAAATAGACCTGCCAAAAACAGAAAAAGAAATTGAAAAGCTCTACGCAATAGCTAAAAAGTCAACTTACACTTTAGACGAGCTGAAAACATTTCTCAAATATTTTATAGAGGCATACAAAGAATACGAACTTTCCAAGAAGGATACAATAGATTATTCTGACATGCTGTTAAGGTTCCTTGAAAAGTTTGACGGGGTAAAATACAATTATGTGCTGGTTGACGAAATGCAGGACATGAATGAAATAGAGGCTGAGATTGTCCAAAAAGTAGGGAAAACCCTTTTTCTTGTAGGGGATTCCAAACAGGCAATATTCGGCTTCCAAGGTGGATCAATTAAAAACTTTGAGAAGTTCATGACAACCTGCAAACCCTTTCTCCTCGGCAAAAATAGAAGGAGCTGCCAGCAGGTTCTTGACTATTCAAAGACCCACTTTCTCAGCAAGACTTTGAAGAAGGAAATTTTCATCAAAGAACTCGAATGCCTTCAGTCTGAAATAAGCGGGCCGAAGCCGAAAATAATATCGGCAAAATCGCCGTTCAAGAGGATTGTCGATATAATCAATTCCAACCCGGAAAAAAGCATAGGGATAATCACCAGAACGAACAAACAGCTTATAGAGATTTCTCAACACCTGCAGAAATGCAATATACCGTTTTCTTCAACGTCTTCCCAGTCAACAACAAAGGCTGCAAGGACAGAAGTTATAGATTTCCTCAAAGGGATGCTTTCAGATTCCCCAGAAGACAGGATAAAATCTACTTTTACCATCTTCTCCCCATATACCCTAAAAGAGTCTTTTAGCATTTCAAGCAGCTACAGAGAAAGAAAATTAGATGGGTTGGAAAAGCTTGAACAGCTCAGGTCAAAGTATTCGTTGAAGAAGTCTTCGATAAATGAACTTTTCAATAAGATAATACTTCCGACATGTGTGCCACTTGGAAGCGAGTGGTTTACAACAGCCTCGCTTGTGATGGCTGAAATCAACGAATATTTCAGTTTCTCTGGAATGCCGTCTTATGAAGATTTGTTTTCCTTCCTATCAACAACAGAGGAAAAATACAAAGAGAAAAAAGGCGAGTCGAAAGTTGTTCTTACAACTGTTCACAAAGCCAAAGGCAGGGAGTTTGATATCGTGGTTTACTTGCCTTCAGCCCCAAACACAAAAACCGGGTTTATAGATATAATAACAAAATCCATCTTAGCGGCCAAAGGCATAGACGTCGAGAGGGAAATAGAAGAGGAAGTATTAAGGGTTGATTTTGTGGCATTTACAAGGGCAAAGCAGAGCCTTTTCATAATAGCAGGCGACAAGGAATCGAAGAACTATTTTATAGACGGATTTTCAGAGATAGAGATCGATGATTCGGCTGAAGAAGAGGTGGAAATTAAAATAGACAACAAGCTCGTCCAAGCCTATTCTATGTTTTTGTCGGGAAATGCTGAAGAGTCTAGGGAACTGCTCAAAAATAAAGAAAAGTGGCTTGTGAGAATGATAAATGATTATTTTTCTAACCTCTCCAAACTCTCATACTCGCTTGTTAGGACGGACGCTTTTCAATTCCTCCTTGATAACATAATAAGTTTGCCGCGAGATAAAGAAGCCGCAGAATTTGGAAGCGAAGTCCATGAAGCGATAAAGGGAGTTCTAGATAAAAAAATAGAAGTTGCCAGTCTTGAAGGTGATGTAAAAAAGGCGGTGGAAAATACACTGTTGGCAATTGAAGAGCTTAAAAAATACTTTAAGGGGCTCGAATTGGATTCGACTGAGGAAGCTGTCACGCCTCCACTAAAAGCGCTAATTGATTATCCCGATGAAAAACTTGTGTTTAAAGGGAAAACAGACGCAATCTTCAAATATGATGGCGGATATCTTATAGTGGACTTCAAGACAGACAAAAATACTGATAGATCTTCTGAGCATAAAAGGCAGCTTGCTCTTTACAAAAAACTGATATCCATCAAGAAAGGCATCCCTGAGAATTCTGTAAAAACATCTTTGCTATTCGTGGCTTTGAGGGGAGGCATAAACACTGGTAAATTTGATTTTGAAGTAGATGTGGCTGAGCCAGGCAAAACAGCTTTTGCCACGTTTGAAAAACATTTGAGGACTGTGCTCGGCTGGAGGGAACAGCCTGCTGAGTTTGTTAAGGCTTTGCTAGAAAACCCGGAAGATACGCTACTGTATAAGGCGATTTCACAGCAACTGAGTGGAGAAGTCAATAGCGAATAAATCCGTGCCAACCCGGATTAAAAAAGCAAACCAGAATTTAATTACCATGGTTTGAAAGAAAAAGCACCATTTATATCCACCATTCCATAAGGAATCATTTGCATGTTGAATCCATTCTGGAGAGGATCTAATTTAAGAACCATATAAATAGTGTTTCGACCCAGTTTCTTACTTATTGCATAATCATCACCTGACATGATTTTCCTTTTCATATGCCAGTAGGTAAAGTTTGCTACTATATCTGCTATCCGTATAAGGGGATAGGTATCATCTGATCTTGTCAAATCACAATTTCCTATTGTATCAGCGTATCCTTTAACCTCTTTTAAATATTGATCCCAGTCGGTTCCGTTCAAGTCTTTATCTACTCTTATTTCCAGATTACCGCGATATCCAGAATTTTTTAGAATGTCAACGATCAACCAACCATGCATCGAATACTTTTTCACAATCGGACTATAAGAAGACTGCTCGAATTTTAAAACTCTAAAATATTTACTAAATTCTGGATTTATTGAAGTCCTGTTTAAAAAAAAGAGATAGTACCTGAAGGGATACTTATTAATGATGTCAACGACAGCTTCCCACTCGCCGTGAAGATTTTTACCCTTTTTGTTGCCCCATTTTTGCTCGATTTCATTAGTAGCGTTCATAGCGTAATCTATGTTAGTGGTAGTAACAGCCGCAATAGTAAAAAATTCGGATCCGCTAACCATTTGAAACCCACGGCTTCCTGAAGCATCAATTCCAATGTAAATTTTTTCCGGTTTCATATTTAAAGCATTAAAACTATCTTAATAATTTGGGAGGTGTTGACTTATGTCAAATTTTTGTAGTCGTCAACACTCAGCACCCAACACTCAAAACCTTGCACAGATCATCCCCGAAGGGGAAATGCGGGAGATGGGATTTTCTACTATTTAACAGCCTTATATTGTATATCCTTTTCTTTGGGTAGGCTGTAGCCTTTCTTTTTGAAAGAAAGGCTTAGATTCGAACCCACGAAGGCATTGCTCGCGTCTTTTCCGGGTGCGCTTTCGTGTCTCGTCTGCTCTATAAAGACACGAGACATCTCAGCACTCACTTCACAGTGAGATGCTGATTTTGATTTACATGCCGAAAAAGGGCACTAAGCCACAGGATTTCTTATTTTCACTGTCTTCATAACTGAAGACTCAACACTCAAGACTCTTGAGTCCTGCCCCTTTGACCAGTCCCAGACCGAAACTGATCTTCAGATCAGTTTCAACCCTCTCGGGAACCCCCGCATATAGATTACTTATATTAGTAAATAAATAGGTATAAATTATTCAAAAGAATAAATCTGTCTATGCAAGCGCCAGTAGTCTAGTGGTAGGATTCCATGCCCAGAAGAGGCGAATAACCTTGCCAATAACCCTTTTCCGTGCGAGCTTGAAAAAGCGTTAACGGAAAAGCAACTAGGTGGCGACCCGGGTTCAAAATGCACCGCTTTCTTTTGTAAAAGAAAGCCCTGCACGTTCAAAGAAAACAAACGTTCTGAAAATCCCGGCTGGCGCATTCACATTCAAAGATATAAAACTCCCCTTCAATATTTAATATGCGCCCCAATTACAAATCCAAATTCTTTTCGCTCCTTGCAGGATTATACCTCACAGCCGGATGCTCTTCTTATCATTCACAATAAATTACTGAAGAATACAAAGAATCTTCTAAGCCCGCCTTTTCAAAAGAAATTCGGGAAGAATATAGAGGCATAAAAATCGAGCCTATTGGCGTGGATGATTTTGATGGGGATGGAAAACAAGATGCAGTCTTTTTGGTTAGGGATTTTTTTGGAAAGGATAAGACCGCCGCCCTCTGCATTTCCGAGCCTGATTTCAAAACTTCACCTGAAGGATGCTATGTGCACGGTTTAAGTATCAGGCTTGTAGCAGTAATAAAAAAAGAATGGCCTTTCTATGCAGAAATCAAAAAGGTGGGTGGGGAATACAAGATATTGGTGACTAAGTTAAAAGAGCAATAAACTTTTAGAATATATCACTAAACGTTCTGCAGAACCTTTTCTTTGCAACAGTTAAAACATTTTTGCCTTGTTCTGTAAGGGTGTAAGTAATAACTTTCCCTTTCTTTTTCTCTTTTATATAGCCAGATTCTTTCAGGCACCTTAATGCCGGATAAATAGTTCCGGGGCTGGGCTTTTCGCCTTTCCTCTTCTCTAATTCAGAAGCAATCTCCTGCCCATGCATTGGTTTTTTTGAAAGCAGGAAAAGGATAAGGAAGGAGAGCATCCCGCGCATGTCGCAGCACTCTTCATCTGTTCTTCCCATACACTGTAATATTGGATGACCGATATATTTAAATATATGCTATACCAATATATCGTATATCCGATAAAGGAGCGCATTATGGACCTTCCATGGGGTGATGAGAGAAGCGTACAATTCATAACCAATGTAGGCCTGATAACAACCGATGGTCCAATTGGGCCCAATATAATGGCTGCTGAATGGACGCATCACGTTTCCTATGAGCCGGGCGTAATTGCAGTGTGCATACACAGAAGCAACAAGGAAACTGCAGTAAATATCAGGAAAACAAAAGAGTTCGGAGTCAGCCTAGCATCAACACGCCAATCGATTATGGCTAGCGTTGCAGGCGGAAGCAAAGGCCACAAAACAGATAAAATAAAAGCACTCCAAGATCTTGGATTCAGATTTTACAAAGGCAAGAAAATTAAAGCATTGATGGTCCAAGGCGCTGCGATGACTGCAGAATGCAAGCTTGTGAAAATAATTGAAATTGGCAGCCACATGATTTTTTTCGGTGAAGTTTTGGAAGCAGCGGCTGACGGACAAGAACCGCTGGCTTACCATAAAGGGAGGTACTGGAAGCTGACTGAAAAAATACAAAAACCGTCAGCTGAAGAAAAGGAAAAGATTGATACTGTAATAAAAAAACACAGTAAATAAGGGAGGTGATAATATGTACGGTGGATGTTGCACAACAGAAAGGGGATTTCTTACAAAGGAAGAAAAAATAGAAATGCTCAAGGAATACAAGGAAACACTTGAAAAGGAGACTAAAGGCGTTGCTGAAAGGATAAAGGAATTGGAAAAAAATAATTAACTACACCTCTTCCTTTTTCTTTTTCAAATAAATCTTTTCAACCCTTTCCTTTTTTGCTAACTGAAGGATCTGGCTTGTTAATATAGGCGGTAGGTTTTTCCCCTCTACAATTTTGGAGAGCAAGAAGGTGTCTAGTTGAGAAAATTTACCCCACAGATCAGATTCTTTTATTAAAGTCTCGAGCTCTTTCCTGCCTTCTTCTGCTTTTCCAGGCAACTTCAAAACATCCTTAACCCATATTCTTGCCATATAATCAGACCCATTTAGGGTTAAAGACCCCTCTTTTTCACAAAGTTTTATCATAGCCTCTTTTATTTTTTCCAGATCACAATCTATCCTTTCGCAATGCTTCTTTTTTTCTTCCTGCAATGAAACATATTTGTTCACCAATTGAACCCCAGGCTCATTCAAAAATTCGTTTGGCGGCAGGCTCTCAGTTTTGTAGACATGCTTCCATTCAGGGCAGATAGGTCTGAATTCACACCAGTCGCAGAGCTGAGATTTCTTTGGTTCAAAAGTTTTCGTTGAACTTATCTTGTCTATCAATTTTATTGTATCCTGCCTAAGCTTCTCCAGCTCCTCCTGGGTTTTCTCCAAGACAATGCTTTTATCAAAGGCCAAAAAATGCCAAACCAATTTCACATCCTTTGCGTCCTGGTATTTTTTCAGGACAGCGAGAGCATACAAGGCCAGCTGCCTGTCCTCTTTCATGTACTCTTCATACGGAAGCGTTGCGCTAGTTTTGTAATCGTGTATTTCATATTTCCCATCCCCTCTTGTCATGAGCCTGTCTATATACCCTTGCAGCCTGTAAGCCCCCGCATTGTCAAGCTTCATTGTTACCTTTTTCTCCAACCCAATAATTTTTCCATCATCAAAAGGCTTATGTCTATTGAAATAATCTTTTATAAACTGCTCCCCCATCTTCCTATAATTTTCGTCTGTATACTCCTTTCTCACAATTATTATTGCGGGATTCCAGTTTTTCTTCCATTCAGAATTAAAATAATCCAATAAATCTTGGAGGCCATTTTCTTTTTTGAATTTCAGATCTGTGTAAAGTTTCTCAAGAGTTTTGTGCACAAGATCGCCAAGAAAAGCCTCCACGCTTTGCTCTATTTTCGACTCAACCTGGTCTATGTACTTGAACTTATATTTAAGCGGGCACTGCTCAAATGTCTTCAGCCTGCTATGGGAGAACACGGCCATATTGTTAGAAGGATTATCCTCTTTAAAATAAATACTAGCTGCCCAACGATTTTAGCTCTTCTTCTGTCAAATCCTGAATTTCAGATGCCTTTAAATTTTGTTCAGCCTGCTCTGGGGTTTTTGCCCCGGGTATTGTGACTGAAACTCCATTAAAAGACAGGACATATTTTAACGCAATCTGTGAAAAGGGCTCAGGCCTTTTTGAAAACATCTCTTTTAGCTGGTTGACTTTTTCTATTAAATCTGCAGTATATGCTGGAGGCATACCTGACCTTATATCGCCTTTTTCAAAAATCTCTCCGCCTTTAAACTTTCCAGATAAAAAACCATTGCAGAGGGGTTCCCTTGCTATAAGGCCAACGCCTCTTGATCTCGCGCCTTCTATAAGTTCATAATTCCTTGGGTCAAGCATATTGAAAACGCACTGGATCGAATCAACATGCTTTAATGCAGCCACGCCCTCGTCCAGAGTATGGACCGAAACGCCAGCAAATTTTATTTTACCTTCTTTTTTTAGTTCCTTCAGAGCACCGAAGATTTTCCCTTCTCGGATCATATTTAGCGGAGGATTGTGCAGTTGATACAAATCTATATAGTCTGTTTTCAGTCTAAGCAGGCTTTTGTCTAGAGCGAATCTTATGTAATTCTCAGTAAAATTAATGTGCCCGAAATTTTCCCCATACATGTAAGCCCCTCCAACTTTTGTGGCAATAAAAACTTTTTCCCTTACCTTGTTCAATGCCAGCCCCAAAAGCTCTTCGCTGTGGCCGTGACCATAAACATCTGCAGTGTCAAAAAAATTGCACCCAAGCTCAACAGCCCTTTTTATTGTTTTGATGGAAATTGCATCATCTGTTGAACCGTAACTGTTTCCAAACTGGTTCCCTCCGATTGCCCAGCAGCCCATCCCTATTTCTGAGACTTTCATGCTGGTTGAGCCAAACTGCCTGTAGTTCATGGATACTGATTTGGATTTATTCTTTTTAAGTTGGTTGGAATAAACATATGCTATGTACGCGATAGAAACCAAAAATTTAAGGAAAGATTTTGATGATGGAAAAGAAACAGTCCATGCAGTCAGTGGAATCGACCTGAAAATAGAGAAAGGGTAGGTTTCGCTCCCTGCGTCATTTTTATTTCTTTGAGAACAAATATTCTATCGTTTGACCACTAGTCACGGTTCAATTGGTTCAGATAGACTAGTGATATCCTTTCATATGAAAATAAGAATAGCGAAATTATCTGATGTTGCAGGTTGTCAAAAAATAAATGAAAGTTTATGGGGATCAGAGTGGATAGATCCAGGGTATTATGAAGAACGAGTTCAGAAAGATGAACTTTTTGTAGCAATTGATGATAACAACTGTGTTATAGGTTTTGTCTCTTTTAGACGAAAATATTGGGATAAAAATTTTTTTATCGAGGAATTAGCATTAGATGAAAAGCATCGAAGAAAGGGCATAGGAAAATCTCTTGTCTTAATGATAGAGAAAGCATGTGCTACTGAAGATGTGCGTTTATTCAGTAGTTGCGATTCAACAAACAGTGTGTCCTTAGCAGTTCATAAAAAATTGGGGTTTATAAAGGCTGGAGAAATCAAGAATATGTTTAAAGAAGGGAAAAAGGAAATTATTTTCTCAAAGATTAATAAAAGCCCCTCGGTAGCTCGAATACGATAGCAGATATTCTCAGTTGTTTAGATACCTTCTTCTTAAATCTATTGAAGCAGACAGAAAATGCGAATATTCGCTTTGATATCTGATATACCTATACTGCTTTTATCCACGAGACTAGTCTGTGGTCATCATCTCTCTATAATAATACCAATCAGCCCCCATTTTCCTTTCGCGTATCTGCCTGGTTACCCTATTATTATTAATCAGCGTGTCGTCTGTGAATGCTCTACCCTCTCTTGTGGGCACCATAAATCTATGAACATCTTTACCGATATATTCTTTTACTACATCATATATCTCTGGGACCTTAATGGCTGGATCAATATAATATGTAGGGTCCTTGAATAATTCCCCACTACAATAAATGCCATGCTTTTTGCGTTCTTCAGGATTCAAATTTAGGCCTTCCATTATTAAAGGACTTTTATAGAGTGGTGAAGATGGAATAGCAGCGATTCCTAAAATCATACCTGTGACATCTGGATCGACGTCTTTAAAAAAATCAATGACCTCTTTGATAGTATCTTCTGTTTCTCCAGGCATCCCCAAAAGAACTTCAAACATAGTCCTAATGCCAAACTCTTTGCAGATATTAGCGGTTCTTCTGACATCGTCTGCCGAATGCCATCTGCCCAACGCTTTAATTAGTTCCGGTTTTATATGATCTGCTGTAAAGTAAATTCCTTTGACTCCGGCTTCCGCAGCAAGTTCGGCATACTCCTCATCGAATGGGGTGATTGTACAGTATTCCCAAAAATGCAAATCGCGGGGGTATTTTCTCTCAATTATTCGTTGTTTTATTTTTTTTGAGTGCCCAAATGGGATGTTCGATTCGCTGTCTGCGCTATATATATCCATGATCTCCAGACCCAATAACTGATCTACCTCACCAAGCACCTGTTCTCCTGTCCTTCTAGAGACGCTCTTTCCTTTTACAGTCGGTTCTAAACAATACGAACATGCCATAGGGCAGCCGTTGCTTGTTCTTAATGGGACGCTTCCACTATTAAGATAATACCATTTATTATCGACAAAATTTTTCCTGTCAATAACTGCGTCGATCATATTTTGTTTTTTCTGCCGACTATAAGGATGACCGTATTCAAAGAAAGATTCAACATGGTGAGGTACTACTCCATTTTTGAGAGAGGAAATAATGTGCCCTATATCTCTTTCTGGTGTCCCCAGAACTCCGAAACGAAGTCCTGTCTGTTCAAGCACATATTCAGGGTAACTAGAAAACCCAACACCTCCAGCAATTATTCTATCCCTCTCTATGTACCTAAGCACTTCTCTTGTAACTCTTGAATGAGACGGGACAAAGGATCCTTGTTCTTGAAGTGTAAGGAATGATCCGAAGTACAGATCCCAGATATTTCTAAAAGTTATACCAACGAAGTCCGGAGCATTTTTTGAGAAATAGGCACCAATAACGTTTTTGTAATCTGAAGCAGAAGGTGTCAGATCTAGGATTTCAACTTCATGGCCCTCTAGCCTCAAAGCAGTTCCTATAATATCTAGTGCATATGGGGCAATTGCAGGCACCTGAACAAGATTAGCGTTTATAAGGGTTACAGTGGCTATAAGAAATCACAATAGAAATTAAGAGATTAAATAATTTAAATCTTAAATGATTGAATTGCATCCTTTCTATCTCTTTAGAATATCTCAACCGGATATAATCAAATAGCGTAGCATTGGCGCTTCCCCATCTAATTTCAATTGATTACCTGAAAGTTGACATCACAAATTGCCAGAGATGAATTTTTCGAGATATTCTTTTTTATCTTCTATAGACATCGCTGACATCAAATACTTGTGCCACAATTCATATTCGTGGCCCATTATTTTTTGTTCCCAAGTGCACGCCACGCCTGTTTTTTCAAGTGGTTCTCTTGTCAACTTATTGGGATCGTTCTCAACTGTATAAGTTTGTGTAAATAAAACGTTCCCACGACCCCAAATATTTATACTTAAAAAACCTTGAGATAATATTGCAAAACCGATGCCCTGTCTTGGTTCTAAATTACCTCTATCAATCTCATTTTTTATAAAGGAGTCCAAGCTTTCAACTAGATGATGTGGCAAAGGCTGTGTTTCTCTTATCATATGATATATCTTGATTGCTATAGATCTGTAAAATAAGACTCTAATTGGCTTTACAGATCTCCTGATAAACATATAAGTGTTACCATATTGGTCTTTTAGGCTATCTATATTGCCTATGAGTTCAAGATGTCGTCCATTTAAAGAATCGGGAAGTTTAAGAAAAACTGTTTCAGTTGTCATAATTTCCTACAATAAGTAAAATTGGCAGAAATGTTTATATGCTCATCTGCTACAGACACCTTCCAGAAAAGAAACAACGTCTTCTCCAAGAGACAGTATATTGTAGCCTCCTTCTTGAACAACGAGAATTGGCAAGCCCGAATCTCTCAATTTTCTGCCTATTTTATAATAGCAATCTCTTGTTAATTTCACCCTATCAACCTTCTCTAAATCCAATAATTCGTCTTGAGATGTATCAAAACCAGCCGATACGATTATGACATCAGATTTGTATAGTTTAATCCTAGACATACATTCGTCAACCAACGATAGATAATCTTTATCTCCATTATCCGGAGCTACAGTGTAGTTTACTATTTTATCTGTATTCAGTGTTGATGATTGCCTTTCAGCAGTTAAATGATATGGATAAACGTCAGCGCCGTTCAAAGAAATATACATTGCACCATCCAGATCGTAAAGTATGTCCTGTGTCCCATTTCCATGGTGCAGATCTATGTCTAGAACAGCTACTCTTCCTTGGGTTAGCAATTTTTTAGCTGCTATTGCGGCGTTATTGAAGAAGCAGAACCCACCGACCTGGTTCCTTGTAGCATGATGACCAGGCGGCCTACATAAAGCATATACATATCTATCCAAACCCTTTATTAGAGCATCGACCCCTGAAAGTGCACTGCTTGCTGCAGAACGGGCTGCGTCATATGTTCCTGGAGACAACGATACAGATTCATCAGATTCTAGCACAAGTTCAGTCCTTCCATCAAGTTTCATAAGCCTCTGCTTATCATTACTTTTTAAAAATTCTATCATTTCAGGACTATGCGTTAATTGGATGTAATGATCAGGATCCTCAGAAGGTTCTAGAACGTGCCATTTGTTCTCCCTCTCTATAGCAGTCAGTATACAATAAGCTCTAGAAGGAGTTTCCAAATAATCTTGTGTGTTGCCATACCATATCTCGTGTGGAGGGTTATGCTTTATATGATCTTCAGAGTAGAATATCTTCATAAAACAATATTGTATTAACCTAAAGGTTTAAAAAATCAAAAGCCATTTAAAGTTTTTTCGTAAAAAATATATCTCTTTTGTTTTCGCCCCATATATGATCTACATATCCGCATTCTATATACCCTAAACTCCGATGCATCTGAAATGACGCAAGGTTGGAAGGCTCGACTGAACTGAATACCCTTCGACACCCCCTTTTCATAGCCTGTTTTTCACATTCCTGTACCAATGATTTGGCTATACCCTTTCTACGGAAATTTTTGTCAACAACCAAAGCTTCTATATAATCTGATTCGAAAAACACATCCTTCGCAAAGCCGATAAAACCGACAAGTTTATCATTCTCTATAGCAACAAGAATCTCTCCATTTTTACAGCGTTTATTTAGATAAGTTTTTACTATATCGTCTGTATCTTCTGTAAAAAATTCTAGCCATAACTTTATTATTTCTTCTTGATCCGCTATCTCAGCAACCCTTATGATCATAAGAATTATTTTCCTTGTCCTTTCGTCAAAGTTTCTCTTGCAGCGAAATCGCCTTTTTCCTTTTCTAATGCCTCATTGCATAAACTGTATAGTTTTTATAAAAAAACTACCTGCACGTGCCGAATAGTATATCCTTTTATAAATGTTAATACTAACTTTCTCTTAATATATCCTTTGCTAAGGTTTAAAAATGACTATTCTAGAAGATGCTAAAAAACATGTACTGAAAGAAGATGGATTGCCTGCTTTTATATATTTTGAAAATATAATGAAAACAAATATAAAATATCTACTCGAATTGACAAAAGGCATACCTTTAAGAAAATGTCTCTACTCTGTTAAAGCTGCAAGCTCGCCTTTTATACTAGCCACACTTTATAAAAATGGGATAGACGGGTTTGACGCATCTTCTCCCACGGAAGGATTAATGGTAAGAGCGATTCTGGGGAGAAAAGCTTATATTTCGTTAACTTATCCAGCAATGTGCAATAAGGATGTCGGCTTGCTTACAGAAATTCGGCCAAATGTTATAAATCTAGATTCCTTAATCTCTTTAAATAATTTTTTATCCTCCACCGAAAATATACCTTTTGGAATTAGAATAAACCCTGGAATAGGATATAGTGAGCACAGCCTATACAAAGCAGGCGGTAAGCAATCCAGGCTAGGTATACCACTTAAAGATTTGACAAAGGCTTTTGAGATATGCAAAAAATATAATAGGACAGAATTTGGCCTCCATTTTCACATATCGTGCCAGGCGCAGACATTTGCTTATTCAACTGAAAGCTTGAAAAAAATAACAGAAAAAATAAAAAATATATCTTCTAAGTTTTACGCTTTCACGAACCTGAATCTAGGAGGCGGTATTTTCCCTCCCTCATGGGATTTTAATAAGGATGTAATAATACCTCCAAAACTTAATGAACAAACTGTTAAAATTCTTGAAAAAAATGTAAAGTATTTCTTAGAAACAAATAAAAACAATTTAAGCGAGTCTTTTAATGTTTTCTTCGAACCTGGAGATTTTATTATCGGCTCTGCAGCTGTATTAGTAGCAGGTATCATAGAAAAAAGGAAGGATTGGTTAAATAAAGATCACTTAATCCTAAACACCAATATAAGCCACTTCCCTAATTTACTCCAATATGGATATAGACCTCGGATTATTCATCCTCAGCAAAAAGAGAATGGCAGAAAAACTATACTATCAGGAAACTCCTGTTTTGCTGGAGACGTGATTTCGACAAGTAGCCATAGTAATAGAGAAAAACCAGACTGTATAATTTTTGATGACAGAGGCTCTTATGAATACTCCGAATATAATTTTTTTAATGGAAGACTCAGGCCAAAAATATATTTTCACCCATCCAAAGGCGAGACAACGCTAATGAAAGCAGATTCTATAAATGACCTACTTTCTTATTGGAGAGAAGAAAACAGGAAACATCCTAAAGATCATGAAGCGTTCTACAAATTTGAAGAATTGGCGAAAGAACAGTCCGGTCTTTATCTATATCATCCAGACCTCAAATATCTCAGCTCTTTTGAGCTTGACCCCAGAGCGTTCCCAATACCGCCTTCAATAAAAAATAATTTTATCGATAAGTTTGAGGAACTAAGTACAATATATGGCAGATCCCTCGGCATTGACAACTCTAGAGGACATATAGCCAATTATGAAAACCTATATATAGATTTAGATAGATTTTATAAATCAGATAACATAGTTATAACACTTGGTGCCGCAAATGCTTTTTGGCTCGTGCTTCATGGCTTTTTGAAAAATACGGCAAAAAGAGTTCTTATTCATTGCCCAAGCTATTATCAGTTTACCATAGGCAGTAATAATCTTAAAATACCTTGGAAGCATATCCATAAAACAGATTTTAAACTCGATGAAAAAATAAAAGTAAACCCATGGGATATTATACCATCTTATAAAGATATAGTTCTTAGTATAAAGGAGAATCCGGATTTAGGCGCTATTGTGATTTCGAATCCAGGATTGCCTTGGGGGACTTCTTTACCACCGTCAGCCATAAAAAAATTAGCTGAGCAGGCTAAAAACGAGGGGTGGATATTAATTCTTGACGAAACGTTATCAGATCTAAATCTAACTGTCCCAGACAAATCTAGATGGAAATGGCTTGATCACTCTTTGCCTCTGATAAGAGTAAACAGTTTTTCAAAAACATTCGGGCTTTCAGGATTGCGCTTTGGTTATATGTCCTGCACAGATAGCATTAAAGACACTATAGACCAAGGTAAAAAAGCCCTAGACATAATTGCTACCCAAGTAGATGCTACCTGTGCATCACCCCCCTCTATAGCTGCATCTGTGATTGAACCTGCCACAAATATTCTCATAAATCATCTGAGAGGCACAATAGATGATGATAGCAAAAGGCAGTTTAGAAGAAACTTGTTAAAGCTTAAAGAAAGAGCACGGTGGGTAAGCCAATCTCTCATGGCATATAAAATACCTCACATAGTTCCAGAATATAGCTCTAGTCTGATGATGCTTCTGACAAAATTAAGTCCATATCCAAATAACAATTTTCAATTTTTTCGAGAACTCCTTAAGAAACATAAAATGTTTATCGAACTGGGCGGCTTATTCAATCAGAACCCAAATTGGGATTTTACTATTTCACGTATTGGACTTGGCAGAAAAGACGAAGATTTTGAAAAAGATGTGACCACTTTCTGTGAATTTTATGACAAATATAGGACGTATCCAGAAGTTAAATAGAAATCAATGGGACAAAATTGCTGACAAATATCAAGCATATTTTGATGATAATCCAAACAGAGTGTCATCCCATGTAGTCTTCCCTAATATCCTTAATGGTATCGGAGACGTGAAAGGTCTAAAAATTTTAGATTTTGGATGTGGCCAAGGCAGATTCTCGAGATTATTAAATGACAAAGGCACTATCGTAACAGCATATGATGAATCTATAGAAGAACTCAAAAAAGCGTTGGACAAAAACGATGGAAGAAAAATAATATATATTTCAAAAAAGCCTCTTCTAAAAAAGGAATATTATGATATTGTCTTCTGTTTTATGGTTTTAATCTGTAACGACTTAGAAAAGCTACATAAGCTATTAGACGATGTATATTCTTTTACTAAAAATGGCGGGAGGTGCATATTTGTAAACACAAATACAGAAACGTTAGGGAAGAAATTTAAAGATTTTTATTCTAAGCGAGATAGTAGGATTTTAAAAGAAGGTGATGTCTATAGTACTATAATACCAACATCAAAAGGCAGGATAATCGTGAGAGACCATTATTATTCTAAAAAATTTCTTACCGAATTGTTTAAATTCCATGGATTTACACCTTCATTTGAAGAAATTATAGCAGACCAATTTGTTTTCCAAGTGGTCCAAAAATAGTTTTACACTGTTAATAGTCTTTTAGAATTTTCATGAAGCTCTAAAACAAGCTTTGCTGTATCCCTAACATCTTTTACCGCGTCATTGAGTAGGAATTTTATAACAGCCTTAGAGTTAGGAGATAATCTGAAGAATCCTAAAGTCTCAATTGATTCGTGTCTTACGAGAGGGCTATAATCCCTCGTTGCAGAATAAACTAACGCGTGTATAGCTTCCCTACCTCTAATTTCAGCAAGCAAAAAAGCTCCCATGTGCCTAAGTATAGGATTTGGGTCTTGTTGAAGGCATGTTATAAGATTTTTTATCTCTGACAGTGTTCTCTTTTTCTTTAAAGAATCAAATAGCTTGTAGCCAGCGATCCATCTTTTATACGTCGGTTGGGAGTAATCTAGAAAATATGACTTTTCGATAGTACTATCAGTATTCATATGGACATCCAACATGAGCTGGGCTGTCATGCTGACATCAGTATTTGGATCTTTTTTTGCTTTCAGCAAGACTTCTTTTATTTTGTTTGTTAGTTGTATATATCCCAAGATCTCTACAGCTTCATGCCTAACTACAAAACTCGAATCGTTTATTGCTTTATTCATGATAGAAGTAATTGCAGATTCGTCTTCTTTTCCAAATATTCCCAATAAAAACGCTGCATCATGCCTGATTATAGAGTTAGGGTCGTTGTTAAGCGAGTCTATTAATGAAGTTATTATATCTTTGCCCTTCTCTTTTCTTAAATCCATTATAGAAAGCCACCTCATGTAATCTGGGCAAGAATAATCATTTAGTATATTTAAAGCTTTTTGCTTCATATTTGTTTAATGGGGTTTAGCTTTTAAAATCTATCTATGTCAGAGATCGTTCCTATATATCACGGGAGGCGTAATTTTCTTGGCTCTGAAGACCTTGTTATCTCCTTTTACACAGAAAAATGCCAGTACAGATGCAGTTTTTGTGGTTTACCAGAAAGATCTAGCAATAGGCCTGTTAATCCACAAAGAATTAGGGATCAAGTAGACACGGTTTTTGATATTTATACTGATTGGCTCCCGACATTCGGACAATTGTCAGTAGGGAATGAAGGATCTATATTGGATGGTAAGAGATTCCCTCCAGAAGCCTTTGATTATTTGATTGATAAATCCAGAATTATGCCTTCTCTCAGAGTCCTTTCTTTGGAAACTAGACCAGAATATGCAAGAGAAGATAGATTAAGAGAGATCATGGATTCATCAACAGCAGAAAAACTAGACTTGACAGTAGGGTTTGAAACACTTGACGACGATCTTCGGAACAGGGTTTTAAATAAACACATGAGCAGGCAGCTTTTTGAAGATGTAATTAAACTTTTAGGGAAGATAGGCGCTCGGCTAACTTCTTATGTTATGCTTAAACCAGGACCCAATATGACAGATGAAGAAGGGATTAAAGAAGCAGTTCAAACTGCTCAATATATAGGTGAGAAGTGTAGCAAAGAGAATACGGAGTGTGTAATTTATCTTAACCCTACATATGTAGCTCGAGATTCACGTCTAGCACATCAAATGAAAGAAACTGGTTATAGGCCACCTAAAATACATGATGTCATGAGAACCGTTATTGGAATAAAAAATCTAGGCTTACCTGTTTATGTCGGTCTATCATCTGAAGGCTTAAGTATTGCAGACGGAGATGTTAGATCAAGCGAGGGTTTTGACCGCAAAGCAAAAAGAGCGGTTAAAAAATTCAATAGAGACCAGGATGTATCTATTTTTCAAGGGATTCTTCGTGTATAGCCCTTCATAATAAAAAGATTGAGAGATGTCTTAAGCAGCTAGATAGAGATCTGTCTAGGGTTTTACTCGGAAACTCTATAAACTAGTTTAATATTACAGTTTGTTTTAACATTTTAATAATACCTAGATTCCAACTTTTGTAGGATTCTCCAATAACTACATAATAATAGCCCGATTTATAAGAAGTAGAAATAATGATATCCTATGTACGCGATAGAAACCAAAAACCTAAGAAAAGATTTTGATGATGGAAAAGAAACAGTCCATGCAGTCCGTGGAATCAACCTGAAAATAGAAAAAGGGTAGGTATATTAGGTTTTATTCCAGATAAGTCAGATAGTTATATCATCTCAAACAGGTATAGAAAACTCTTTTCGGCAATAAAGGAAATGAAATCATCTTTTGTGGTAGGCGATTTGGGAGAGTACACCCAGGATACACTTGACACTATAGATGCATGCTTGTGTTTTGGTTCCAGTCTAAGTGTGGGAATGGGTGGATTTTTGGCAGGTGCAAAAAATGTCATTTCGGTCATTGGAGATGCAGCATATCTTCATTCAGGAAAGAATGTAATTCCCGAAGCAATTAAAAGGAAAATACCTATTAAGGCAATTGTTATATGTAACGGTGGTTCCCAAGGCACGGGTGGGCAGGAAATTCCAGGGGATTTGTTCTATCAACCTAAGGGTGTTGAAAAGTATATTTTGGACTATAAGAAGGCTAAAATTATTGACTTTGAGAAGATATTGCGTAAAATAATGAAGTCTACCACTGTATCAGTTTTATATATATTGATGTAATATGAAACAAAGACCTTTATACATACATTTCGAGGGAATGGACTTGGCAGGAAAAACGACCGCTACTAAGAATTTCATCGAACAAAGCGGTAGAGAATGGGGCATAAGACGGAATTCCATTGTTTCCGATAATCCGATCTATCAGTTAGCAGATAGTTTGCGTAGGGCAGATGCTTATGATGCTGAAGTTCTAGGAAATTTATATGTAGCAGCTTTAATGGGGGATATTAGAACATTCGAATGGCCAGACAGGGATACTATTCAAGATTCAACAATTATTTTAAGGTCCTTAGCTTTTCATACAATAAGAGGCACTCCAAGAATAAAAGATATTTTAATTGATATGTTACCATATCATCCTAAGTTTGATGCTTCGTTTGTTTTTACTGCCAGTATCGAGGAAAGACTTAAAAGGTTGGAAATGAGGACACAGTATCAGCCAGATCAAATTGCGGCTGAAGAGTTGCTGGTTCTTGCTAAGCCTAAAAAATTTTTAGAAATGGAGGCTTACTTAGTTGATTTTTCAAAGAAACATTTTCATTCTATGGTGATTGACACTTCTACTTTGACTCCAGATATGGTTGTTGGCATGATTGCTGAGAATCTGCCACAATTATAAGGCGGAAAATGAGAAAATTGACCAGTTTTCTACACATCCACAATAGTAAGGCCACGACTCTAGATGTAATTTTACATGGTGGATCGGAAGGTATTAACTCCCCCTTCATGCAAAAGATTTTTGAAAGCTCTAAAACTCAAGGGAATAGTGTAATCATGTTTAACTTCCCTTTTTTGGAAAGGGGAGAAGAACGCTCTTCTGGCCCAGAGTTAAAAGAAGAATTGGATGTGCTTAGAGAGATGTTGTCGGTTGCTGGATTTGAAAAATTTGCTCACATTCGACTTTTTGGCAAATCACTTGGTGGAATTGTAGTGAGTTATTATCTAAATAGCCTAAGTGAAAAAGAAAGGAAATTATATGAAGTAATCATACTTGGATACGTAACTGGAGATGTTAAATTAAAAAATTTCGAGGGAAAGATCATAATCATCCAGGGAGAAAAGGATAAATTTGGGAATATTGATGTTGTAAAGAAGGACTTGAATGGTGCTGTTTCAAAAAATATAACTTATCACGAGATATCAAATGCCGACCATAGCTATAGAGACTCTGAGACTCGAGAACCGATATACGAGGACAGAGTAATTGGGCTTTTAAAATGTCTTTGACTTATTTAATTCCCAAATATCCCTTTAATCATTTTTTTGGCTGCCGGGTCTTTGCTTTTCTCAAGGGGCCTTAAAAAAGGCTACAAAAACGGGATAATAACGCAATACTAGCACTTTTCTTTCTATACATTCCTGTCAAAAGAAACCTGCACTAGCACTTTTTGCAGCGGCAAAACCTGCACTAAAAAACTTCTTTTCTGTTAACCCTGTTCAAAAGACCCTCACTAAAAAGGATTTAAATGCACTTCTTTCTCTGTTAACTCTGGCCAAGAAAGACCTGCACTAGAAAGGATTTAAATGCACTTCTTTCTCTGTTAACTCTGGCCAAGAAAGACCTGCAC
>CAZVWU010000001.1:111328-192737 GCA_964631205.1 uncultured archaeon
TAGAAAGGATTTAAATACTGCTAACTCAATAATTGGATAGTTCAATGTGGGAATAATTTTCTATCTGATGATAAATATGGAATTCGCGCGCATCAAACTGGCAGGAAGGAATTTTCAGGAGTTGGAAAGCATCTGCAGCCAGATAAAGGAAATTGCAGACAAGCACGGCACTTCTGTAAGGGGACCTATGCCACTCCCAACAAAAAAACTCAGGATACCTGTGCTTAAAACGCCGTGCGGCGATGGAACAGGCCATGGGAATGCGACATGGGACAGGTGGGAGATGAGGATACACAGAAGGGTCATCGATATAGGCACGAATGAAAAGGCGCTCAGGCAAGTAGTCAGGATTAATATTCCGGAAGGCGTGAAGATTGACATTGAAATGAAAGCTGACAACAAGTAGCTGATTTTAAAATTAATTTAATACTTGAAAATAAATTTACGGGAAAGGTATTTATAGAACAGGGAGAATATTTTATTATGACAGAACAGCAGCTGATGTTGAAAATAGACAAACTGGAACACTCAATGCAAGGGTTAAAAGACGAATTGGACTGCATAAAGTCCATATTAGAGGACTCTGTGCTTACAGATCAGGAAGCTAAGATGGTTGATGAGAGCGTGAGCAAGATAAAAAAAGGCGACAAGTCTGATTTTGTCCCACTAGAAGAGGCTAAGAGGTCTATTAAGAATGTACAAAATAGAAATTCATAAAGAGGCTTTGAAATTTCTCCATAGCCTTCCAGAGGGCCTTGCTTTAAACATCCTAGAAAAGATCAAGGCGCTTGAAAATGATCCATACCCCCCTGGTGTTATTAAAGTTAAAGGCCGCGAGGAAACTACTTTTAGGATGAGGATAGGGAAATATAGAGTTCTGTACTTTATAGATAAACCTGCTTCGGCGATTTACATAATGAAAATAGATAAGAGGGGCACTGTCTACGATTGATATGGGCGTTTCTCTGGGCAAACTGGTAGCAGATTCAAAAAAAGAAATAGATTTTGAATATTTGAGAGGAAAGACTATAGGGATTGATGCATACAACTGGATGTACCAGTTCCTTTCCGTAATAAGGGACAGGTTTACTGGGGAGCCTCTAAGAGACCCTAAAGGGAAGATCACATCCCATCTTTCAGGTTTGTTTTACAGAACAGCAAGACTGTTAGAGGCAGAGATAATACCAGTGTATGTATTTGACGGAAAGCCTCCTGAGTGGAAAAAGAGAACAATAGAGGAAAGAAAAAAGATTAGGCAAGAAGCTGAAGAGAAATGGAAAGAAGCTGTAGAAAAAGGTGAAGAGGCGATAAAATATGCGCAAGGCGCGTCCAGATTAACAGATGAAATGATTGAAGAAGCAAAAAAGCTGCTGGAGGCTATGGGAGTGAGCTGGGTTCAGGCGCCTTCGGAGGGGGAGGCTCAGGTTGCTTATATGGTAAAGGATGGCCAGTTATGGGCAGGGGCAAGCCAGGATTTTGACAGCCTGCTTTTTGGCTCACAGAGATTAATAAGAAACCTAAATATTACAGGAAGGAAAAAACTCCCTAATAAGCAGGTTTATGTTGAAGTTAAACCAGAAATCATAGAGCTTAAAGACCTTTTTTCCAATCTCGGGATAGATAATGAGCAGTTGATTTTAATCGGCCTTCTAATAGGCACTGATTTCAATCCCGGAGTAAAGGGCTACGGACCTTTAAAAGCTTTGGAGTTGGTTAAAAAAGAGAAAACAGCAGAAAAAGTAAAGGCTGCAGTAAACTGGGATTTTGTGATACCTATTGAGGCTCTTTTGGAATTTTTTAAAACACCTCCATCTGAGGATATGAAAATTGAGAAGAATAAGATGGACATCGAGAAGTTAAAGAAGCTGCTCGTTGACAACCATGGATTTGCAGAAGATAGGATAAATTCGATATCAGAAAAGCTCGCCAATCTAAAAAAATCCTCTGCTGCAAGCCTTAATAAGTTCTTGAAATAACTATTAAAAGGCAATTAGAAATATAGTAGATTCTCTAAAGAACTTGTGTTCGCGCCAGCCTGCTATGAGCGAAGTTTTTGATGTTATAAAAGAAATTATCTGGACAATAATATCCGAAAGCATAGGGATAATTATCCATCTAGGCAAGCTTTTCATAGAGCTGCTAAAAGCGATAAGCCCGATTTCGACATCAGGTCCAACAGGCTTTATCTTATCTGCCCTGATTGTCGGGGGTGTTGTGTATTTTATAGGCAGATATGTTTTCCATCTAGGCAAGAATTCAATCCTTCTATTAGTTTTTGGGTTAATCATGTTTATTGCAGCTGTCACGAGTGTCATTTAAGTAATTTTGCAAGAGCAGATTTTCTTTTCGTTAACGTATACCATTTTACAAAAGAAGTGGAAGCGATGCGAACGAAGTGGATTTCAGTTGGAAGCTGACATCGGTCAGCTTCGTCCCTTCGACAGCTCCTTTGGGATCTCAGCCCTTTCTTGAAAAGGGCTGAAAAGAAAAGGTTATGATATGGAACCAATTGCCTGTTTTCTTTCCCTTAAGGCTTTCTTTGGAAAGAGTTTATGGAAAGAAAGGCTTATTTTACTGTTAGTTTTTTGATTTTCTCTTCCAGCTCCTTTTCTTGCTTCTCCTCATCAGAATTGGAGGAGGCTCCAGGAGCAGGTTTTGTAGAATTCTCCGCTGTTTTCGTTGTGTTTGCATTGCTTTCTGCCTTAGGGACAGAAGTGACAACAGGCATATTTATTGGAGGGGGCAGCTGCAGATCATCAGCTAACTGGAGGGCTTTCATCACGCATCTCCTGAAAAGGAAATTCAAAACCTCTATGGCTTCCTCATCAGGCAAGGTTTTCTTCTTTTTCCAGAAATCAAGGGCCAGTTGGTTGTCATTATTGGAAATGTAAAAAAGCTGGCCTGAAATCTTTATTGAGCCCATATCAGGGTTATAGGCTGTCAAGAAATCAAACTCCACCTCAAGGGCTTTTTTTTCAAGGCCCTGCATGTCGACTTCCTTGACACCCTTTATTGTAGGGGTGGAAACTATATTTATTTTCGAGCTTGCAATCTCTTTTCCCCGTTTAGCTTGGATGTCGACTATTGTAAAACCTACAACTGGCATAAAAATCCTTTTACCAAGTACTATTAGTTGTATGTTAGTTTTAAATATTATACTATCACTATATGTATAGGGTCATTGTTGGTTATTTATGGAGGTTCTAGTCCCGCTTGTTGACGGCTTTGAAGAAATAGAGGCTGTTACTATTATTGATGTGCTGAGAAGGGCAGGGATAAATGTGACAACAGTGGGTATGCCAAGCACAATGATCAAAGGTGCGCATGGTTTACAGACGATGGCCGATAAAAAATTTGACATGGTTAATGTGAGAGATTTTGATTCAATCGTGCTCCCTGGGGGGCCTGGTTATGAGGTGATGCTAAAATCAGAGAAAATACTTAACACAATCGCAGATTTTGATTCCAGGGGAAAGGTGGTCGGTGCAATATGCGCTGCGCCTACTGTATTGGTCAAGGCAGGAGTCCTCTCAGACAAGAAAGCAACAATATATCCGGGGATGGAAAAGGAGATACCAAGGCCAAGAGCAGACAAAGTTGTTGTAGATGGGAATATTATAACAAGCCAGGGCCCTGGAACAGCAATGGAATTTTCTTTAAAATTAGTTGAAATTCTTGTTGGAAGGGACAAGGCCGCCCAGCTGAAAAGGGACCTCGTGCATTAAATATGCTGTCAAACCAAGAGATATCGATATTGCAGATTGTTTCTCAAAAGCTACTAGTCAAAAAAACCGAGCTCTTAAATACCGTGAAGGGGCCGGATGACACAACTGTCATCGCTTCAATTGAGAGGTTAAAAAGCGGCGGCTTGATAGACATCCTTAGCCCAATGGGGGAAACTTCTTTTGCAATTACACAAAAGGGGATGAAGTTCCTTTCTTCGGAACCGCAGGGGAACCAAGGTTCCCCCTCAGTTTGACGCTCTTCCTGATCCCCCTCCTGCTTATGATAGCCCCGCCAGGATTCGAACCTGGGTCAATGGGTGTCTTTTTTCACAAACAGGCTTCTGCCTGTTTCAAATCTTTGGCTGAAAACCAAAGCCCACTATCCTTGGCCATTGTCTACATTTGCCTTTGGAAGCCGTAAAAATTTCTGAAGAAAGCTGGAAACAGATCCTTAACAATTGGATAAGATCTGTTTCGTCCCTTTCGAAGAAATTTTAGGCTCCTTTTTGGCATAAGCCTTTTTCTTGAAAAAAGGCTTAACTAGACGACGGGGCTACTTCCATAATCTGTATATTCTGTAGCTTTATTAATAAGATTTAATTGTTTTTATTCTCTCAAAATAAGATATAGTATGGTCCTCGGAATAGCATTATCGATTGCAGCATCTATTCTTTTCGGAATATCTATAGTCCTGCAGAAATACGGCCTAAAGAAAATTAAAAAGTTCAGCGTGAAAAACTTCATCTATAGCAAAACATGGCTTCTTGGCATATTGATAGGGATGGGAGGAATAATAGTTTATATCATTGCCCTGAGCCTTGCAGACCTGTCAACTGTCCAGCCAGTGACTGCGCTGACATTGATAATACCTGTAATAGCTGGCGTCTTTCTTTTCAAGGAAAAAGTAGGGAGGTTCGAATGGATTTTGTTATGTCTGGTAATATTCGGCATAATACTCGTGTCACTATCCTAATTGCTGTTGCAGCTGGTTTGCTCATAGGTCTCGCAGGCTTTGTGATGAAGACAGTTGTTTCAGGCCTCGTTCTAGGAAAACCTTTCCTGATAACCGTTTTAACAAGCCCGCTTTCTTATGCAGCAGCTTTTCTTGGCCTTGTAGGATTCATTCTTTTCCAGAAAGCCCTAAAAACAGGGAGGGTTACAATGATCACCCCAATAATGAACGGGATTTCAATAGTTATCCCTGTCATATTTGCTGTTCTTTTTTTGTCAGAGTCTTTGCCGCCGTTAAAGTTAGCTGGGATTATTTTGATTGTTACAGGGATAATTGGATTGAAATAGATTTTATATAAAGCATCATGCAATATTCATCATGCTTGACCAAATCTTGGCTCTTATAAATGCAATCTATTCTATCCCAGACCTTATAGGCTGGGGGGGCTATGTAATACTATTCCTGATAATTTTTGCAGAAACAGGCCTTTTGTTAGGGTTTTTCCTTCCAGGGGATTCTTTGCTTATAACTGCGGGCCTTTTTGCGGCGGGCGGAAAGCTTGACATAGTAATACTTAATATTACTTTAATAGCCGCTGCAATAATAGGCGACTCAACAGGTTACTGGTGCGGCAACAGGCTCGGCCGCCGCCTTTTCCAAAAAGAAAACTCAAGATTGTTCAAGAAAAAGCACCTCCTCAAGGCAAAAATATTTTATGACAAGCACGGCGGAAAAACAATAATACTTGCGCGGTTCATGCCTGTAATAAGGACGTTCGCTCCGCTTGTCGCAGGGACAGCCGAAATGCCTTACAAAAAATTCGCAATGTTTAATATTGTCGGCGGAGTGCTTTGGGTAATGAGCATGACGCTAATAGGTTATTTCATAGGCTCTTCTGTCCCCAATATAGAAAAACATATCGGAATCCTGGTGATTTTTGTTGTGCTATTGTCTTTTGTCCCCGCAATCATAGGGTATATAATGGAAAAAAAGAAAAAAGGCAAACAACATACGGATTTATCTGCGGCCCCTTTGCCAGCTTAAATAATCTCAATGCCTGGTTTTCCTGGCTCAGCTTTTTTTGCGCGAGGGGAAGCTGATTTATCTGAAGACAAAATTTCTATTTTGCAATTAAACTCTTTTTCGAAAATTTCTTTTGATTTTTTCAGCATTTCCAATTCTTCTTTTTGATTTAGAATAATTTCTGGTATTTTAGATGGATCCTTCACCAGAGCTGTTGCTATCCCGGGGACATCTTTCCCGTGTTTTTTCATCCCAGAATCTTTCATAACTTCCTTTAGAATCTCACCTGTGTTGTGGGTTTTTTCCAGAAGGGCTTTCACTTTTTTAAATAAAAGGTATTTCCAATCTTCTGAAACAAACAGATTTATTTTTTCCGGTTTTTCTATTTTCAAAAGTGTTAGGACTTCTTTTATATCTTTAACAGATTTATCAATAATGTCTTCTAAATATTCTGCTTTTTCGTCTATTTTCTTGGGATCGGATTTTGGCCACCTTTCAACAGAAACAAATGTTTTATTGCCTAGCCTTTCCCATAGCTCCTCTGCAAGGTGTGGCATAAACGGTGACAAAAGCAGGCATAGGGCACCCACCGATTTTTTGAAGGCCTTTTCGCTTATATACTCTGATTTTGAATGGAGAGTGTTTACATAATCCATTATCTTCCCTATTGCTTTGTTAAACCCAAAGCCCTCTATTTCTTCGGTAACATATTTTATTGTTTTGTTCATTTTGCTCTCGACATATGCATCCTTGCTACCACTCCCGCTTTTGTGCTCGCCGAGCCTGTAAACCCTATTTACAAACCTGTAAACTCCTTCAACCCCTTTATCTGACCACTCCATCTCCTTCTCCGGGGAGCCTACAAACAAAAGGAAAAGCCGTGCAGTATCTATCCCGTATTTTTCAGACATCTCTTCTTGCGTGACAACATTTCCCACACTCTTGCTCATTTTGTGGCCGTCTTTGTAAACAATCCCCTGGTTAAACAGCCTTGAAAACGGCTCGTCAAAATTCACCAGACCCATATCCTTCAACACCTTCGTGAAAAATCTGGCATACAGCAAGTGCATTACAGCATGCTCTGCGCCCCCAATGTACTGATCCACTTGCATCCAATAGTTTACAGCCTTTTTGTCAAAAGCAAAGCCGTTTATGTGGGGGTTGCAGAACCTTAGGAAATACCAGGAACTGTCAACAAATGTGTCCATTGTATCGGTTTCCCTTTTCGCCTGGCCTCCGCAAGATGGACATTTTGTATTTACAAACTCCTCTGTATTTGCAAGAGGGTTTCCTTTCCCTGTGAACACCGCGTTTTCAGGAAGTAGAACAGGCAAATCTTTTTCTGGAACAGGGACCATCCCGCATTTGTCGCAGTAAATTATTGGTATCGGCGTCCCCCAATACCTCTGCCTTGAAATCAGCCAGTCGCGGAATTTATAGTTAGTTTTTCTTTTTGCAAAACCTTTTTGCTCAAGCCATCCCATCATAGGCTCCCTTGATTCAAGATAATTTTTTCCTTCCATATCCTTTGGTTCAATCAATACACCCTCATCATCCCTGTAAAATTCCTCAAAAGCCTCCACACTTTTTCTTCTTTTAGAGTCTCTTGGGACAAGCACAACTTTCAAAGGTATCCCATATTTTTTCGCAAACCTGAAATCCCTTTCATCGTGTGCAGAACATTTCACAATCCCAGTCCCGTAATCAACGAGCGCATAGCTTGCAACCCATATTGGCAGGTTCCCATTCCCAAGAGGGTCTTCAACATACCGCCCTGTAAAAACGCCTTCAATTTCTTTTTCTATGCTGAAATCCCCTGATGACTTTTTCCTCCTTATCATATCAACAAAATCTATAACCTTTTTTTCATACACAGTTCCCTTTACCAATTTTTTTACAAGAGGATGCTCAGGCGCAATCACATAAAAAGTGTCTGCAAAGGCCATCTGAGGCACGCTGTTAAAGTTTTCTACAGTAATATCCATGCCGTTTACTTTTGCAGAAAATAGCAGGCCTTCACTTTTCCCAATCCAGTTCTCCTGCATTTTTTTGATTTTTTCGGGCCATTGGAGCTTGTCGAGATCTTTTAGCAACCTCTCAGCATATTCTGTTATTTTGAAAAACCATTGCTCAAGCCTTTTTTCCTCCACCAGCGATTCGCATCTCCAGCATTTTCCATTCTCCACCTGCTCATTTGCAAGGACACTTTTGCATTTTGGGCACCAGTTAACAGGGGCCTCTTTTTTGTAGGCCAGCCCTTTTTTAAAAAACTGCAGGAAAAACCACTGGTTCCACCTGTAATACTCAGGTTCACAAGTCGCGAACTTTCTTGTCCAGTCATAGCTGAGCCCGAGGGCCCTCTGGTTCTTTTCTATCCCTGCCATTGCATTTTCCGTGTAGGCCTTCGGGTGGCTTTTGTTTTTTATTGCCGCGTTTTCGGCTGGCAAGCCAAAGGCATCGTAGCCCATTGGATAAAGCACATTGAAACCTTGCATCCTTTTGAACCGAGCAATGCAATCGCCCATTGCATAATTCCTCACATGCCCCATGTGAAGGCCAGACCAAGAAGGATACGGAAACATTTCCAGGCAATAAAACTTCTTCTTTTTTGCATTCTCCTTTACTTTGAATATCCCTGCCTTCTCCCACCTCTCCTGCCACTTCTTCTCAATTTTTTTGAAGTCAATTTCTGACATAAAGGAAATATAGATGTCCATGCTGAGCTTTTAAAGCTAAGCTAACAAATTATATAACAGACTATTATATAAAGGAGGTTTTTATGAAAATAAAACAGATCCCTAAAAGAAAGGCGCTACTTCAGGGAGGCTGTGGCTATTCTTCTGAAAAGCCCAGATAACGCTTCAATCCCTTGAGCTAATATGACTAATTTATTTAGATTTAACCCTTTTTTAATAATTAGAAAGAATTCTAAACACAATGGACTTTTATTTGAAAATCCTCTAGATAAGACAGCTTTTATTTTAAATGATGTGGACATAACTAAACTCTTTGAAATTTCAAATGAGTGGACTGAATTACATAAACTGGAAATAAATATAGCCAAATATTTAAATCTTAATAGAGAAGAAGCAAAACTATTGTGTAAAAATATAACAGTGAAAAAATCCCCGGAGTTTGAAAGATTGGAAACTGCGTATAGTTTGTGGGATTCCTATAACTGGAAAGAACCATTCATTTATTTACTTGCAACAAAGGATTACCCATTCTATGACAGGGTAGAGAACTATGATAAGACAGATTATACAACAATGAAAAGATACTCAGAAAAAAGCGATGTCCCAGATATTTATAAAATATATCAAAATTCTAAAATAAAACTCCCTCACCCGACTATTAGTGATACATCAATCGAGGATGCTTTAGAAGCCGGGTCTTATGCAAAAGGTCAAGCAGATTTAAAGTCTATTTCAAATATTCTTTTCTACACTTTTGGCAAAACAGGTATTATAAGATTCCCTGTTTTGGGAGAATCTTTATTGAAGACCAGTCCTTCCGGTGGTTCTAGACATCCGACAGAGGCGTATGTATACTACAATAATGAAAAACTAAATGGTCTATTTCATTATTCTGTCAAGGAACATTTACTAGAATGTATCAAAGGAGGTGATCATACCAATTTATTAAAGAAACTACTTTTCGAATTTGATGAGAAATATTTGAACTTTGATCCAAAAGCAATTATTTTTATAACCTCGTTATTTGAGAGAAATATGTGGAGGTACAGGGAACCTAGAACATTCAGATCAGTATTTTTTGATATGGGACATGTAATAGAAACCTTAAGCCTGCTCTGCAAAAGCTATGGTTTAAAGGCGCATATAAGCTATGGATTTAACTCTAAAAAGCTTGAGAAGTTTATTGGATTAGATGGATTTAAGGAGGGGGTGTTTTATTGTGTCATCATTGGAACCTAAAAGAGTTCTAGTAGACGAACTCAAAAGGAGATTGAAAGAGAAAGTTGTGAGCGGCGAAAAGAATATAGACATTTTGGAGAGTTTCCAAGATTATCTTTTGGAAGCGCAAGAATTGGCCATTGCCGAAGTCTACGAAGAGTTAATAATAGCTGATCCTAGATTTTTTGAGGACCCAAATTCTATAATAAGGCAAACATATCCTGTTGTCGATAGAGGTTCGTCAAAAGCAAGAGGTAAGATTACATTTGATGATATAAGGGTTAGAAACCCTTATACACAAACTGATCTTGAGACGTTAAAGAAGTCTTGTGTAGGTTTCCTAGGATTCGGAGGTATGCAGTCTTTAGGAATGCTATTGGTAAGGACTGGTCTTGGTAATCTGGTGATTGTTGACCCAGATAAATTTGAGTCTTCTAATGCTAATAGACAGGCATTTTGTTTTTCAGATACATTGGGTAGGTATAAAGTCGACGTAGCGAAAGAGTTTTTAGAGAGAGCCAACTCAGAGGTGAATGTGGTAGCAGAAAGATATGCAGTAACTGAAGAAAATATAGATCCTCTTTTCCAAAAAGCTCAGGTAATAATAGACAGTTCTGGAGATTTGGAAGCACGAAAACTGACTCATAGATATGGAAAGGGTACTGGTAAGCCGATAATAACAGCCGCATGGGCAGGAAATGAGGGCATGTATTTGACATTGTTCCCTGAAGACCCTTCATATTTCGATCTTTTTGGTCACACACCTTATAATCCAGAAAGAGGGAATCATCCTTCGGGACTTGCCGCACTAAGTTCACTCATCTCTAATGATACCATACGAATACTCGCGGGTGATACAGATAGTGTAGTAAGATACCCCTACATCACAATTTTTAATATGGAAAGCAGAGCACCTGTAAAACTCAGGCGAGTAGAACACATAATAGAAAGGGGTAGAAGATGCCTAGGTTATGAATGAAAAAGACATTTCCAAAATTTCTAGAATTATGTTCTCTCAGGGAAAAACTAACCTTCATATTTTAGACAAGTCGTTTGAAGTTTCAAAAGAAGTAATTAGAAATAATGAAATTTCAAAGTCCGATGTTTATCAAAAGCTTGATATAAAAGAAAAGGATCTTTTTTCAGCTAACGAATGGGTAGAAATGGGTTGGTTTTATCCTCTCCATCTTTATTCGGAAATTCGAGATCAAGATTTTATAGATAAGAAAGTCAAAAATAAAATAGAAAAAGTGATACCAGAGATAAAAAAATATATTAAAAAAGGTGATTTTCCAGGTTTCTTTAAAATCTATAAAAATTTCGAAATAGTAAGATTACCTTCACCTACAAAACTACCATGCATCAGTTTAGAAAAAGTCATGCTTGATAGGAGGACGTGCAGATCTTTCGCAGGTGCTCCAGTTAGTGTAGAAGATCTTTCTAATATTCTAAATATTGGATGCAAGCAGGCTCTTCGTATTAGGAGATATGCAGAAGAAAAGTTCAATGAGAACCCTCATTTACTAACCTATTCTTTATTTACCCCATTTGAAGTTTATCTAGTCGTGCTCAACGTTGAAGGGTTGGAAAAGGGAGTATATCATTACAACATGAAAAATAATGAGCTGGAGATTATCAAGAATGGCGATTATACAAATCAAATATACGATATAAGTAGAAAACAATTCGTAGATAAATCATCTTTCGTTGTTTTAATATCTGCAGTGTACACACGATATATGTGGAGGTATAGGCATCCCAGAGCGTATATTAATTTGTTAACAGATGCAGGTCGATTGGCTCACAAGTTTATTTTATCGGCAACGTCCTTAAACCTAAAGAATTTTTTGACCCCAGCAATAAAAGAAAGTAGTTGTGATAAATTACTAGGCTTAGACGGCTGGAAAGAAGGGTCTCTTTATCTTGTTGCAATAGGTAAATGAAAGTATTATGAAGACACTAAAATCTTATATTCAACAGACTTCATACACATGCGGCTCCGCATGTATAATGATGGCTCTGAACTTTTTTGGGATAGAGATAGAATATAGTCCAGCTAAAGAGTGGGAAATCTATAGAAAAATTGGACCAGCTAAAGATATGACTTTATCTACTCCTTCGATAGGTCGTTTTTTAGTTGAAAGTGGATTTGATGTCGAATTATGGCATAAGGATCCAGCATTAATAACCCAAAAAAGCTTTTCTTCAGAGGAAGAATATTCAAGATTTAGGCGTGTTCTAAAAAGATATTTAATAGACGAGGAGAAAGCTAAAGGAGCTGGCTTAAAGGTTCGTCTTCGGAGCTTTTTTGTTCACGATGTTTTAAGAGAGGTAGGGGACGATTCCCTTTCTATAATTCGAGTAGATTATAATGGTATAGGTCATTTTCAAATTATTTATGGCTATTCAGATGATAGGGTTAATATAGCCTGCCCTATAGAAGGTCTCCTGACTTCTAAAATAGAAGAGCTCAACTTATCTTCCTACTTTGAGTCTGGAAGGAGTTGTTTAATTGTTAAAAATAAAGCTAATTAGGGTTTCAATTCTGCCTGACATATATAATTTCCCAGCCATTCTCTACTCTATAAGGCTCTAGCCTCCGATGCATGCCATTTATTCCGTATTCAGCTCTAACATCTTCTTCTATTCTTTTATCGGCATCTCCAACAAAACCTATAACTAAAAAACGAATTTCCTTATCATTATTTTCTCTATAAACTGTAACCCTGTGATCAGCATCGGACATAATCTCCTATTTTAATAAATAGGGTTATAAATATCTACATAGACAACAAAACCCAAGACTCAAAACCCAAGACAATAGTAAGGGCCCGTAGCTCAGCACCTCTTTCTTTAGAAAAGAAAGAGCTGCACCAGAAAGAAAGAAAGTGAGCAGCTTGGATAGAGCGTCGAATGGATAAAACCCATGCGCAGGACTTCTAAGCTGCGAAGACATCCGCAGGTCGGGGGTTCAAATTATACCCTTTTCTTTTGTAAAAGAAAAGGTATAACCAAAAGAAAACAGTTACTAAACCAGTTGGTTCAATGTTTGAAAATCCCCTCGGGTCCGCTTTTTATTTTTTTATTGATTTTTCAGCTTTTCAAGGGCAGCTGACGCATACATTTTAATATTATCATTAATCTGGTATTTAGGGTCATTCAGCTCTTCTGAAGTAAACCAGCGGCAGGCATCAGTTTTTTCTGTCTCTGAAAGGATTAACTGATCTGTAGCAGATTTGGCAAAAAAGACTAGTGTTACATGTTCATGGGCGTCATTAATTTTATGCCTGTTTGAAAATTGGGGAGGTATTAACTCCTTGTAGTTCTGGGTTTTTGTAAGCGGGTAAGAAGAGCCATGGAATAATTCTATATCCAACCCAACCTCTTCTTTGACTTCACGTACTGCAGCCTCATTAGGGTCTTCATCCAATTCAACATGGCCGCCGACACTCAGCCATATGCCGTATTTATCGTGTTTTCTAAGCAGAACCCTTCCATTAAAAACAATAAAGACTTCTGCGCAGAGGTCGATTTTTTCGTGGATGTGGGGCATAGTGTTTCCCTTAGCTAAAAACTTTTGCATATACGGATTTAAAAACTCATTATAAAATCAATTCATGCCAAACAGAATAATCCTCCAGCTGGACTTGGATTCCTTCTACGCATCTGCTGAAGAAAAGAGGAAGCCTGAGCTAAAGGGGAAGCCTGTTGTAGTCTGTGTTTTTTCTGGAAGGACAGAAGACTCTGGCGCTGTCGCAACAGCCAATTACAAGGCAAGGGAGCTCGGGATAAAGTCAGGGATGTATATCATGCAGGCAAAGCAGCTTGCAAACCAGGAGACTGTTTTTATCCCGACTGACATGGATTATTACAAAGAGGTCTCAGAAAGAATAATGGATATAATAAGAACGTATTCTGAAAAATTCGAACAGAGGAGTATAGACGAGGCTTATTTGGATTTGTCTTCTAGGGTAAAAAATTTTGAAGAGGCAGTAAAATTAGCTGATGAATTAAAAAAAGAAATTTCTGAAAAGGAAGGAATAACTTGCTCTATTGGTATAGGTCCGAACAAGCTGATTGCAAAAATGGCTTCGAAGGCAAAAAAGCCGGATGGATTAACAATTATTAAACCAGAAGAAGTTAAAGATTTTCTAAATCCGCTTCCTGTAAAAAAACTTTTTGGTATTGGGCCAAAATCTCTTGAGATTTTTGAAAAGATGGGAATCAAAACAATAGAGGATCTTTCAAAAACAGATGTGAAATTTTTGATTGATAATTTTGGAGAAAAGAAAGGGGAAGAAATCTGGGAGCATGCGAATGGGGTAGACAATTCTGAGGTTGAGGAAACAGAGAGGCAGCAGCTTTCGAAAATAGGGACCCTCAAACAGGACAGTTCAGATCTGGATTTTATTTGCGATAAACTTTTTGAATTGGCTGATGAATTAAAAATTAAAATAGATAAAGAAAAGAAACAGTTTAAATCAGTCAGTATAATTGTGATTTTGACAAATCTGGAGACTCACACAAAGAGCAGGAGCCTGGAGAATTTTACAGATGATATAGAAATTGTGAAAACAGAGACCAAAAATCTGATGAAGGAATTTTTGGAAAGCAATCCGGGAAAAAAACTGCGAAGGTGTGGTGTGCGAGTTTCAGGATTTCCTGAAAATACGGTTGAGGATGAGAAGCAGGAGAAAAAGCAGAGAACGCTGTTTGGTTTCAAGTAAATTTTTATTTTATAGATTATAATCAAAAAATACTGCGTGATGACCTTTCCCATACCAGTCTCTGAAAATACCAGCTTTTTTGTAGCCGAGTTTTAGGTGCCAGGTTATGGATGGCTTGTTCCTGACGCTGCATTCAGCATACAATTTTCTAAAGCCTTGTTTCTTCAGGCGTTTAGCTGTTTCATAGAAAAGTAAAGATCCTATACCCTTTCGTCTTAGATCAGGTTCGATGGCCAGGATCCATCCCCAAGCCCTGCCATCAGAATCATCGTAAATAAATCGGGCACCTATTAATTTACCAGAATCTTCCATAATCCAGCAAATTTTCGAATTCTCCCTGAGAACTTTTTCAAGATATTTTTTGCTGTACCATCTCTCATGCTTGAAAGCGTCTTTCCCCAGCTTCAATATTTCTGGTATGTCTTCTTTTTTACAAAGACGGATTTTCATACTTTGCCTAATTTTTTATCTTTTCTTTTTCTTAACAGGTTTGTGCGGATGCTTGAAAACAGTTGTAGCTGTCTCATCACCAAATATTTCTTCTTTTTCTTTGGCTTCTTTTCTAAGCTGAGGGAACAACAAAACCTCCCTGATTGAATGCTGGCCTGTCAGGAACATGACAAATCTGTCTATCCCTATCGCTATTCCGCAAGTTGGAGGCATCCCATATTCCATTGCTTTCAGGAAATCCTCATCCATCGGGTGGGATTCTGGATCGCCTGATTCACCTCTTTTTAGCTGATATTTGAAATTATTCCTGAGCTCGATAGGGTCTGTTATCTCTGTATAATTATTTCCAAGCTCTTTGCCGCATACAAAAACTTCAAACCTTTCTGTGAATCCGGGCTTGTCCCTGCATTTTTTGGCTAATGGGGAGACTTCTGCAGGAAATTCATAGATTATTGTAGGCTGGATAAGCTTGGCCTCCACAAACTCTTCAAAGATTGCGGCTATAAGCTCCCCTTTTGAAGGCTGTTTTTCCAGAAGTTCGATGCCATGTTTTTTTGCAAAAGCTACAAGCTCTTTTACAGACATGCTTTCTGCATCTAGTTTTGCATATTTTTTAATTGCTTCGAGCATTGTAAGTTTTTCCAATGGAGCTTTGAAATCAATAATGTGGTCTCCGTATTTAATTTTAGTTGTTCCTAAAGCTTTTTTTGCTGCAGACTCAACGATCTCTTCAAACAGCTTCATCCCATCCAGATAATCAGAATATGCTGTCATCGCTTCGATCATAAGGAATTCAGGGTTGTGAGAGGTGTCTATGCTTTCATTCCTGAAATCGAAAGAAAACTCAAAAACTTTCTCAAAGCCGCCTGCTATCAGCCTTTTCAAATACATTTCATTTGAGATCCTCATGTACATCTTCATGTCCAAAGCATTGTGGTGAGTGACAAAAGGCTTTGCCAAAGCGCCTCCGTAGATAGGTTGGAGTATTGGGGTCTCTACCTCAACATAACCCCTGCTCCTCATAAATTCTCTGATGGAGTTAATGATCTCACTTCTTTTTTTGAAGATCTCTTTAACCTCTGGGTTCATCAGAAGGTCCAGATACCTCTGCCTGTACCTTGTTTCAACATCCTTTATTCCAAACCAGCTTGCTGGCAGGCCCCTCAAGGATTTTGTCAAGATTATATAATTGTTTATCCATACAGAAAGCTCTCCCTTCTGTGTTTTAAAAATAAATCCTTCAACCCCAATTATATCGCCTATGTCCAAATGCCTTTTAAACAGCTCAAATTGCTCCTGCCCGACATGGTCAAAACGCAGGCATGTTTGGATTTTTCCTGTATAATCTTCTACATCAACAAAGAGAAGTTTGCCATGTTCCCGTATGGCCCTTATTCTACCAGCTATCTTGACTTTTACATCTTCCTTTTTTTGGCCTGATTCAATTCCAGAATATTTGGCAAGAAGGTCTTTTATGAAGTTTTTCCTGTCGTAATTATATGCGAATGGATTTATCCCAAGCTTTTTTAATTCCTCAAGAACCTTGAGCCTTTTCTCTAATTCGCCTTGGTCGTCCATAGCCTATCTATTATAAAATACCTTATTAAATGTGATTGGCAGCCCCTTATCAATTTAAAGCTTCTTTATATATAATACAACAAAGAATAATAATTGTATATGTCACCTAAAGCTATTCTTCTTGTCCCGATTTTTGTGGCGCTGCTTTTGCCAGCCTATGTTTTTGCACAAACTCTTGACTATGGTTTTGTTTTCCTTGATTTTCCAGCAGAGCTGGAGATCTCTGCAGCATCTTCCACAATGACCCATGTGCCTGTGAAAAACATAGGCCGATTAAGCAACATAGTTGAGTTGGAAATAGAGACAGCAGCCCCTATATCAGCTTCTATTCTGCCGGGTTCTTTGGCTGTTGCTGAGGGCAGCATAGGCGTGTTTACAGTAAGCTTTTTGCCTTCTTCAGGGGATGTGGTAAACAAATACCCTTCAAAGCTGAGGATTAAGGGCAGGGGAGTTGACATCACAAAAGATTTTACTCTGGTTTTAGCCCCGTCACCGGAAAAGAAGTTTGAAATAAGCAATAATTATCTTGTCCTGCTGAACAGGTATGAAAGCCTTGGGAAAAAGTTTGAGCAAGTAAAAGACACAGGCTGCGTCCTTGTTGAGGCAGGCGATGTCACAGCGGTGACGCCGAAGCAGATAATTGGCAGTTTGCAGGAGCTGAAGGGGATAGTTGATAAGGTCAAGTCTGCAGTCGACGAAAATGATTTTGTCACAGCAAGCATTGAGGAGGAAAAGGGGCAGGAGCTTGCAAACAGGGTGGAATTTGAAGTAAACGCATTGAAAATATCCCAGGAATCATGTGAGCAAGACAAATCCAGGGTAAGCAGCTATCTCACAGGCGGTGCAATAGGAACAACTGTAGGCATCGTGATAATAGCAGTTGTGCTTGGTCTTGTAACATATAAACACCACACCAGGCTGCCGAAGGTCAGGAGGCTTATAAGGACCCCTAAGTATTCTATTTCCGAGCAGAAACAAAACCAGGCCCCTGGAGTAAACAGGGTTGAAAGGGATTTCAAGTACGAGTTCAGGAAGAAGAAATGAAGCCTTTCTTTCTATTAATTCTATTCAAAGAAACGCTTCAGCGAAAGAAAACATGCGAGAGGTTCCAGAGCACTTTTTCTTTCTGGTTAGGCCCCTGCTGGGATTGTATCTATCGAATCTATAAAATCCTTATAAGAAACATACACACTTTGCGGTTTCAGCTCAACACAGATTCTCCTTAAGAAAAAGCCAATAAGGTTATGCTTCTGGGCGAGTATTTCAATATACGGACACCGTCGTTCTCTTTCATTGAATTTCTCGAGAGCTTCCTTAACCTTTTCAGAATCAGCCGGGTCATCCGCGGCTGGCAGCAGACAATAGGAAAAATCAAGTTTTAATTCGTCCACAGGGCCCTTCTTTATGACTTCGTCGGGATCCGGAACATGGAGCCAGTATACATTCCAGCCCCTTCTTTTCAGGCCACTGAGTATCTGTCTTCCAAAACCCCCTGTATAATCTTCTAGAACCGGCATATTGGTTTATTGAAGAGGAAGAAAGCTTAAAAAGCTATTTGCCGATATTTCCGAATGACAAATATAATGGCAGTTACTGTGCCTTATGGGAATGATAGGGCAGTTTATGTATGCTCTGATAGCCAGTCTAGCGGAGGGCGTGACAAGACAAATGTGCAAAAGCTTGTTTCCAGAGGCGGGAATTTAATAACTGCAACAGGAAAAGGATATAGGATAGAAGCAATACAAAAAAACCTTCTTGAGCTGGAAGGGCAGGCTTATGAGCCTTCTTATGTAGCTCAAAGGATTTTCGACGATTTTCAAAAGAAGTTTAAATTAAGAAGCAAAAAAGACGGAGAAGCTTACATAGTGGCGGGTCACGAAAACAAAGTGCCTTCAATATGCTTGGTCGAGATCAATGAGCTTACTCTTGACCCGAAATCTGGAATAGAGCCAGTCCAAAGGCGTCCTTACGTGTTCCGTGGAAGCGGGAGCAGCAGAACAAATCCTGATTTTCAAAGGGACATAGAAAAGGGAAATTTCTGCCTAGACGATATTCCAGAAGGGATGGTTTTTTGCATTTCTTACGGGGAAAAGGCAAGTGGCGATATTGCCGTAGACGACAAGTTGCAACTAGGCCTCATTATGCCAGAAAGAACTTCATTGATTTACCATCCGCAAACGAGATTTCCGGATTATTTCGAACTGGTAAGATATTTATTTACAAATTTAGGAAACACGTTAACAGAGACCGACGATTTTTTGAGAGCAGCATCGGCCAGCCCTGAGGAGTTAGATTTGATGCCCGATGAAATAGTTACGCCTGGCATTGAAAATGTAAGCCACTTATATGCGACTTTTAACGATCTTTATATATGTATAACAATAGCTTCAAAAATTGTAGATAATATTGACCACCGATACAATTCAGCAAATACAAGGCTTAAAACATGCGCAGAATCTGAAAAGAACAGAATAATTAAGAGCAGGGATCAGGAATTGGGAAGAAGGGACGAGGCAAAAATAGAACTGAGCAGGCTTTTAATGGCATGGATAAGCGGCGATATAACTGCGATAAAGGAAGCTTTACACGAATATAATTCTATGCGAGAAGAAAAGCATGGAAAAGCATCGGATTTTATTCAAAGATTGAAGGCACAAAGATAGGTTATTTCATTGCCCAATGCTCCCCAGTAGCGGCTCGCATGCCTTGAACAATTCAAGAGTTATCTGGTAATCAGAGACCTCTGATGTTGCTATTGTTTTTGCAAGGTTGTTCAGGTTATCCACAACCTGCTGGTTCTGAAGAAAAAGGGATGATGCCTTATAGCCGCGGACGCCGCGTTTATATTGCGAGATGGCTGGCTGGGTAGTCCCAAGCTTCTGCGCAGCCTGCTTCTGGGAAAGGCCATAGGCTTCAACAAGCTTTTTGGCTATATAGGCCCGCATTGCAGGCACAACTTCTTTTATTATAATGTCAGAGATAGGCCTAGGCATAACTCATATTATTATAAGGTAGAGGCTCTTTATATATCATAACATTGTTATGCAATACCCCTATTAAAAATTAAATAACAAATAAACGTATGCTCACCAAGGAATCCCTTAAAAAGGAGTTCTCGAAGGACTGGAAAAAATATTATCAGGTTGAGGTTTTCAAAACGGAAGGGTTTGGAAGGAAGATCTGTTCTAAATGCAGAAGGGCCTTTTGGACAGTCAATCAGGACAGGGCTGTCTGCGGCGATTCGCCTTGCCAGAATTATGAGTTTATTGGCAAGCAGGTTACAGCCAAAAAATACGATTATATAGAGATGTGGAAGGCTTTTGAGAGGTTTTTTGTAAAGAATGGCCACACTTCGATACTTAGGTACCCTGTGATAGACAGGTGGAGGCAGGACCTCTACTTTACAATTGCATCAATTCAGGATTTCCAGAGGTTGGATAACGGGAACATGGCTTTTGTTTACCCTGCAAACCCGCTTATTGTCCCGCAGGTATCCCTAAGGTTCGGGGACATCCAGAATGTTGGCGTAACAGGAAGGCATCTGACTGGGTTTGTCATGTCAGGCCAGCATGCATTCAATTATCCAAAAGAGAAAGGGTCTTATTTTAAGGACAGATGCATAGAACTGAATTTCAATTTTGTAAATAAAGTTCTGGGGGTCAGAAAGGAGGACATAGTTTACCATGAAGATTTCTGGGCAATGCCTGATTTTTCTGCCTTTGGCCCTTCAATTGAAACTTTCAGCCATGGGCTAGAATTTGTTAATTCTGTTTTCATGGAATTCCAGTCTGATGACCAGAAAAGTTTCAGGCCGCTTGACATGAAGGTGATAGATGTGGGTTGGGGACATGAAAGGCTTGTATGGCTGTCAAACGGGACAGAGACTAAATATGATTGTGTTTTCGGGCCTGTCACAGAGCACCTGAAAAAAACATCGGGTGTGAAAATTGACCCGAAGATATTTTCTAAATATTCAAAGCTTGCCGGGAGCCTGAATATAGATGAAAAAATAGATGTGGGAAAAATAAGGGGAAAAATTGCAGATTCTATAGGGATTTCAGTGAACGATCTTGTCGACCAGATAGAGCCGCTTACAGCGATTTATGCGATTGCAGATCACACAAGGACGCTTTTGTTTGCTATTGCGGACGGTGGGATACCGTCCAATATTGGAGGCGGCTATAACCTGAGGGTAATTTTGAGGAGAAGCCTTGCTTTCCTGAAACAACATAATTTTAATTTCAACCTGATGGATATTGCTGAAAGGCATGCGAAGTTTTTGAAGCCGATGTTCCCTGAACTGGCTGAAGGGCTGGAGAGCATGGAAAAAATCCTCGAGGTTGAAGAAGAAAAATACGCGAAAACGCTTTCTGAAAGCAGAAGGGTAGTGGAATCCATTTTAAAAACAAAAAAAGAGTTTGATGCACCCACATTGAAAAAGCTTTACGAGTCGAATGGGATAGCGCCGGAGACAGTGAAAGAAGTTGGGAAGGAAAATAAGATAGAAATTAAGATACCGCAGGATTTTTACGGATCTATTTCCAAAGAGCATGCAATTGAAAAGCCAAAGGAAAAGAAAATAAAACTGGATCTGACAGGCCTCCCAGATACCGAATTGTTATTTTATAAAGATCCTGACAAGAAAGTGTTCGAAGGGAAAATTTTAAGGGTTCTGCAACCAGAAGATAAAAATTATAAGTGGATAGTCCTGGACCAAACACTATTCTATCCTGAAAGCGGCGGGCAGGAATGGGATACAGGAAATCTTGGCGGGTCTGAAGTTTTTGATGTCCAGAAATTTGGCCATATAGTTGCGCATAAAATTGCGGATTCAAAATTTAAAGAAGGCCAGAAAGTGAAGGGGGAAATACACTGGGATAGGAGAACACAACTGATGCACCACCATTCGGCTATCCATATAATAAATGGAGCGGCAAAAATTGTCTTGGGCAAGCATGCCTGGCAGGCTGGGACGCACAAATCTGTGGAAAAGGCGCATATAGATGTGTCGCATTACAAAGGGCTCACAGAGGAAGAAGTTAAGAAAATAGAGCAACTGGCAAACCAGGTTGTCAGGAAAAATATCAAGACAAAAAGCAGTTTTGTCCCGAGACTGGAAGCTGAGAAAAAATTTGGCCTGGGGATTTACCAAGGCGGGCATATACCTGAAAAAAATCTCAGGATAATGGAGATACCAGGGCACGATACAGAGGCTTGTTCAGGGACGCATGTCCATGAAACCGGTGGCATAGGGAAAATAATAATTGTAGGTACTGAAAAAATACAGGACGGTGTTGTCAGGATAACAATAAAGGCAGGGAAAGCTGCAGAAAGGTATCTGGATGAGAATATGGAATATGCAAAAGGCATTGCAGATGTCCTAAACAAATCAGGCTTTGTGGAAATAGGCGGTTTAAAAACAAACAAGGAATCTGCAACCAAAGACCTTCAAGAGGCTGCAAAAAATTTTGGAGTTCCTTTGAACCAAGTCAAGGGCACTTTCGAAAAGTTTATCAACGAAATAAAGGGTCTGGAAAAACAGAAGACAGCAAAACCGGAAATTGTCGAGACAATATGGCAGGCTTCTGGCTTTATATTCGAGTTATGGAAATCTGAAAGAAAGGAAGCTGACAAATCAAAAGAGCAGGCCTCAAAAGGGATTGTAGCCTCACTGATAAACTCAATCAGGGGCGAAAAAATTTCCCGGATTGAAGACCTTGGCAGAAAAGAGCTTATACTGGCGGCTTCTGAAGTCTTAAAAATTAAACCAGACACTACAATAATCCTTGCAAACAAGGAAGGAGACATCATTGTGATGAGCAGAAAAGAGGATTGTGTAAAGCTGATAAAGGAAATTGCAAAAAAGGCTGGAGGGTATGGGGGAGGCAGGCCTGATTTCGCGCAGGGGAAGGTGGATCCAGGGAAATTGAAAGATTTGCAGCATTGATTTATTTGTCTTCTCCTTCTGCCATAATTTCCAGCTGCCTTAGAAGGTCTTGGTCAACAGCCTCGAATTCTTCAGCTGTTTGTATATATGTGAACAGTTCTTTGAAACGGTATTCACCTGCACATAGGCTTCCGCTTGGGTAAGTTCTTCGCACCAAGCCGTTTCCATATTTCAGCTCCAGCACAAGCATGTCAAAGTAAGGGCCAACAGAATTTATCCTTCTAAGAGACAGCTCCATGCCGCACCCTAAACTTCTCCTGGCAACAGTATCTTCTGACATAATCTTCTATAAAATATTAAATCTAAACTTATCAAGCAACTGGATTAGAAATTCTTCAGTATGCAATCCTTTGGCTGGAGAAGGGCGACATCGCAGAAAGCGTCAAGAAGGCCTTTTTCTGTCACATCGGTGATTTGCTTTGTTGACCTTCCTGTTACCTGAATCAAGTCTTTGTCCGCGTCTGCGTCGACCAACACAGTGTTAGGGTATTTTGTGGAGAATGCCTCCAACACGGGCCTATACTCTGCGCATTTTGTGCAATCTTTTGTGTGCAAAAACTCAAATATGGTGACACCGTTTTTGAGAAGGGCTGCCTTTTCCTCTTCAGTCAAAGCCCGTGTTGTATGGCGTTCTATTGTTTTTTCTTCAGCGGGGGCTGGCTCGTTTTCCAGGCCGGTATTCCTCACGCTGTTCAGGGCTGCAAAGCCAATAGTAGAGAAAAACATTATAAAAATCATTGCAAGCCCTATAAACTGGTATTTCCTTCTTTTGTCATGCATATATAGAATATAGCAGGCAGAATAAAAAGTTTAGCGACAGCCACCATCAAGCCTCTTCCAGATTCCTGTACATTGTCTTTGGCATTATCCATGATTTTTAAATTAAGCAGCTCAAGGGGTGCCCATATTTTTCTTATTCCTTCTCAAGGTTCTTGAAGAAATTGGGTTTATCGTCTTCTCGACTATCTCTCATAGGCTTTGGTTTATAATCACTGTCTGTAACCAAAGACAGCTTTTTTGCTAAAGCTTTATCTTCAGGCCTCCAGCTCGCTACCATTCTAGGTCCAATTTTTTCCCACGCTTCTGGAGGAAGTTCATCCAATTCTCGAGAATACCTTATCCAAGGATCTTCCCGATTTGTTAAGTATGGATCTTCATCTCTCTGAAGTTTTTCTTCGTAGAAAAAAAGTGCCTTTGTTTCCCCCAGTTCATCAATAGTATCTATTCTTCTGAATTTGTAAGTATCAGAAAAGCTTGAATCCACTTGATTAGGAAATCGAAAAACCAATAAATCAGAAGCAGGATAAAGTCTGATTCGAATAGTGTTCATATCTCTAGCACTACACTCCCATTGTTCATTTCCTTCCAGACCTTTAGTGTAACTCCATTTAACCATATCTACATAGCCTCCATATTCTTATACATTGTCTTTGGCATTATCCTCATCTCGCCTTCGCCAACAACCAAAACAAGCTTCTTGCCTCTAAAGCTGTTCATCACAGCCTTTGGTATCAAAACCTTCCCTTTCTCGTCAAGCCTCACATCAAATTTTTGCATAATTATGAACGAATTCCAGTGGCGTGTTTCAGAGGCAAAAACCTCATCATTACAGCAACCACTCAAAATTTATACCATTAAGATGGTTTGGGGGTTTATAAATGTTATCACTAATTTAAGACGAAAGATGGCTATATAACACTGTTATACAAAAGCTACCTAACTAATAGCCATAAATATAACACTGTTATATCAAACCCTATATAAGCCACTTTAACAATACTATATCATGTATGCTCAACAATCTAAATGGGAATTCTGGCACCGAGAATAAGATTGTGCAGTTGATGATGGCTGATTATTCGTGGGAACAGGTGGTTTACGACATTATTGCTTCTCAGGGCCTTGACCCCTGGAACCTTGACCTGAACCTTCTTTCCCAAAGCTTCCTTTCTTACATGAAAAAAATAGATGAACTCGACTTCAGAATCCCTGCAAAATACATCATAATCTCCTCAGTCATCCTGAGGATGAAATCAGACAATATGAGGCTCCTTGACATGCCTTCTGACTCGGACAACGGGATTGCCGAAGAAGAAAGCTTCGACCCGCAGTTCAGCCAGCTTAGCCTGCCAAAAGGGTTCAACATGGCTCTTTTCAATGCGCAGGAAAGCAGGAGGCCCACAAAGCAGATAATGGTTACAGACCTCATCTATGCCCTTAGGAAAGTCCTCAGCAAGCAGGAAATCCGGCAGATAAAAATGGCTGCAGCAAGGGAAAAATTAAAAATTAACACAGACAGCATAATCGACAGGATAAACAGAGTCTACGAAAAAATAAACTCGATGTTAGGCAGGGTTCAGCAGCAGGAAGTCCCATTCTCCCAGGTAGTTGACAAATGGGAAAAGCAGTCAGTTGTCCAGCATTTCCTGCCTCTTATCTATCTCGAGAATGAAAAAAAAGTCAGCTGCAGGCAGGAAGAATTTTTCGATGAGATATTTATTAAGAAGCAATCAAATGGCCAGGGTATTGATAAAATAGAGCCGGAAAATATAAAAGAAATAAAAGGCAGCAAAGACAGAATAAAGCCAAGAAAAGCCAAAATTAAAAAATAATTATGGAAACCCAAATGACATCCTCTGATGTGCAGAAGAACCTGATAGAGTCAGCCTTGTTTATGGCGACAAAACCATTAAGCCTCGAGGAGCTGATGAGGATAAGCGGAATAGGGTCTCTTGGATACCTGAAAGAAACAGTCAAAAGCCTGCAAAAAGACTATTCAGAAAAAGGGCTGGAAATAATACAAACCCCAGAAGGCTGGCAGATGAAAGTCAAAAAGGAATACCTCCCGAATGTAGCAAGCCTCACCCAGCACGCAGACCTCTCAGATGGCTGCAAAAAAACTTTGGCCCTTGTGTTATACCATGAGCCGCTAAAACAGTCTGAGCTTGTAAAAACACAGGGAACCAAAGCCTATGTATATGTAAAGGAGCTGGAAAAGCGCGGCCTTTTGAAGGCTGAAAGAAAGGGCCACACAAAATTATTGAAAATTGCATCCGAGTTTGAAAACTATTTTGGAGACACCAAAGAGGAAATAAAAAAGAGGCTTGTAGAAGCAATGGAAAATTTTGATATTGCAGATTCAAAGCCTGAACCGGAAAACGAAAATCAAAAAACCCTGGAAGAATATGCGGATACACAAGTAGATATACCATTTTCCTTTCTAGATAAACAGGCCACCTTTTTGAAAAATAAAAATAATAAAAATGAAAAGCAGGAAATTACAGAAGACGATGAAGCCCTGCCATTTTCTTTTCTAAAGAAAAACATACACTACAAAAAAGAAACCAAAAAACAAGAAGCAATGACTACAGAAGACGATGAAGCTCTGGAAGAGCCTCAGAAATCAAAAAACCTCAAGCCTATAAAAAGGGAAAAGCCTGTAAAAATAAAAATAAAATACCCCAAAGAAGACAAAAAAATCAAAACAGAAGAAAAACCTGCGGAAACCAAGCCAATAAATAAAGTGGCTGCAAAGCAGGACCTTTCTGGAATAAAGGAATTGACTGTAGACGATTTGAAAAAGTAGCTAGTCCCAGAAATCTATTTCTCCTGTAGCAAACACTTTTAATCGTTCTCTTACATCTCCCCTTTCTTCTAAACGCACTGGAAGAACATCAAGATCATTATAAGTAAAAGGATGCATCCCTTTTCCATATTGGCCACTTATTACAAAACCAGGAACAGTAACAGAAACCCTTCCATTTCTAATTTGCTGCTGAAAAATCAATTCTCTCCCACCATATCCAATTATTTTATAAGGATAAGCAGTAATTTCTTGATTCCCGTCCCTGATAGTCCATCCATCTTCCGGCATATAAGTATATTCTGTGACTCTCCTTCCTTGATTTCCCATAGCGAGTAATTTATGCCCAAAGCTTTAAATACCTTCATGGGCTATTAAGCCTCATAAGCACTAATTCTAAAATAACAATGGTTATGCCAAAAGAAGAGATAGCGTCCTTAGAGATGCATTTTCTTGTTAAAGAGCTGGAAAGAAACCTCGCCGGCGGAATAATCAAAAAAATCTACCAATATGGCTCAAAAGAAAACTACCAGTTCCTTTTTGAAATATATAAAAACAAGGAAAACCTCTGGCTTTATTTTGATTCCTCAACTATTTTCCTCACAGAATATAAGAAAGCATCCCCTTTAGAGCCGCCGAGCTTCTGCATGTTTCTGAGAAAACATCTGATGGGCTCCAAGATCAGGCGGGTCTCGCAATATAGATTCGACAGAATAATTGAAATAGAAACAGAAAGCAACTTCCTAATACTCGAATTGTTTTCGCGGGGAAATGTGATCCTCACGGATTCATCCAGAAAAATAATAATGCCTCTGGAAATGCAAAGGTGGAAGGACAGGGAAATAAAGCCCAGAATTTACTATAAATACCCGCCTTCTGGAATAAATCCATTTGGAATCGACCTTGATACATTCAGGAAAATAATCTCAAAGGAAGAAAAAACAATCTCCTCTGTTTTCGCAGTAGGGTTTGGGTTCGGGAAAGAATACGCAGCCGAAATCTGCCATTCAGCAAAAATAGACCCTGCAAAGCTCTCAAAAGACCTTACACTTGAGCAGATTATCAGCATCTATGGTATTCTTGAAAATCTTGATAAAATCCAGGTAAAGCCAACCATCTATACAGATTTTGTCTCAGTTTTCCCAATGGAGACATTTGCAAACAGAAAGCCTGTAAAAGAAAACATAGAGACAATTTCAAAAGCCTTTGATGAATATTTTTCGCCAAAAACACTAAAGGCCCAGGGAGAAAAGCCAGCCAAAAATCCTGAACAGCAGGAAAAGAAAATGGAGCACATACTGAAAACCCAGAAAGAGGCTCAGGAGAAGCTCTCAAAAAAGCTTGATGACTCAAAATCAAATGCAGATCTCATATATCTCAACTACACCCTCGTAGAATCCATACTCTCCACAATAAACAAGCTTCTGAAACTCGGCAAAAAATGGCCTGAAATCAAGCAGCTAATAGAAGCTGAAGACACTCCTGAAGCAAATGCAATCAACGAAATAAAAGAGCATGGAGGAACCATAATTATCAGCCTGTCAGGCAAAAAATTTGAATTAGACATAAATAAATCAGTCCAAGAAAATGCTGAGATGTATTTTGTTGACGCCAAAAAAACAAAAAGCAAGCTTGAGGGCGTCAAATCTGCAATTGAAAAAGGCATAGCTAAAGCAGAAACTATCCAGCCAGCAGACAGAGAAACGCCTGAAGTGAAGCAGAGAAAGAAGTGGTATGAAAAATTCAAGTGGTTCTTATCCTCCAGCAGCATGCTTGTGATTGCCGGAAGGGATGCTACCCAAAACGAAAACATAGTAAAAAAGCACACAGAACCAAACGATTTCCTTTTCCATGCTGACATACATGGCGCAGCATTTGTTTTAGTGAAATCAGATGGCAAAAAAATAGACGAAGTGACAATGAAGGAAGCTTCTGAATTTTCAGCCGCCTGCTCAAAAGCATGGATAAGGGGGATTGGAAATGTGGATGTCTATGCCTTCAGGCCAGAGCAGGCAACAAAACCTTCCGGCTCCCTCCCAAAAGGCTCTTTTGTAATCCAAGGCCAAAGAATCTGGTTCAGGGACATGCCATTGAAACTTTCTGTTGGCATCCAAATAATCAGGGACAAAAACCTGGCAAAAGTAATTTCAGGCCCTGTGATGGCTGTCCGAAAGCATTCAAATTATTTCCTCACAATCCAGCCCGGCCATAAAGACTCGCTGGAACTCTCAAGAGAAATCAAAAATAAAATTCTTTTGAAATCCGTCCCTGAAGACCGATATTTTATAGAAAAAATCCCAATAGGGGAAATCCAGATCCATATTCCCTCCGGAAAGGGCGAAATAGTGGAATAGCACTTTTTCTTTTCTGTTCATTCTATCGAAAAGAAACCTACCGTTATGATTGTATCTGTTCCAGCCCCTTCCAAATGTTTAAATAACTTCCTATAGATAGTTCTCCATTATGGTAAAAAAAGAAGTAGGGGAGATGGTACGTACTTATATTTATTCATGGCTAGATAAAAGAGGTAAAAAAGACTTGCTGGAGATGACAAGTACTGGGGTAACGGAATTGGAGAGAAGAGTTTCTGCTGCAGCCTTGCAAAGTTCTGCAGATTCGAACCTATATGAAAGTGGATTGGAACAGATTGTAGGTAGCATATCATTAGCTTATTGTTATTTTAGGGCCGCACAAAATATAGTAGCACATCCAGAAGTTGGTAAAACTTATCCTTTTTTCAGGCCATTTAAAAGAGCCCGAGCAAGAGAGGATACTAAAAGAGCTGCATATGTCTTGAATAATCTTCCAGATGCTGGTCTCAAGGAGGTATATTTAAGGACTAGGTCGGCTCTCCAAGACGATGTAGAGAATGGAGTTTTACTTTTTGCCAGAGGGTTGAAAAACGGTATAACAGATGATCAGTGCTCTGAAGCAGATCGTGTGAGCTTGCGTGCTGTACTTAGATGCATAGAAATAGGTGATATTACTGATACTATGAGAGAGGAGTTTGATGCCATATCTTATTTTCTAGAAACTTATAAGTAGTTTTTAGTATCCAATTGGCTCCAGAAACTATTTTGCTAAAAAGCTGTCCAATTTCCCGGTTAAAAACTCATGCGCCTTCTTTAAAACATTTTTTGTGTTTTGAAAATCTATTTTTTCCATCGCGTCTTTATAAGAAAGCCACTCAAATCCTATGTGCTCCCATGAGAGCCTGACAACAGAATTTTTTGTTTCCCCTAGAAAATAAATAACCTCCTTGTTTATTGGCTTCCCCTGCCTCTTGTAAAAATATTTTATTTTCTCCTTGAACCCTGGAAACAGAATTATGTCCTTAAGGCCGGTTTCTTCCTCGGCCTCCCTTAAAGTTGTCTGCTCTTCAGTCTCGCCCCTCTCAACATTCCCCTTTGGGAAATCCAGATGCCCTGATGTGCTCTTGAGGACCAGATATAATAATTCCCCGTTTTCCGCCTTCCTAAACACAACAACGCCTGCAGATTTTTCAAAAGCCATAACTATTTTTCGAATACTTTGAAAACTTCCTCATCTTCGCCAGAATAGTAAAAAGAGAATGAATGAACTCTGTAGTCAGCAGAATCTCTTTTAAGAAATAACAACCTTTCCTTCACTCTTAATGGATTTTCATACATTACTCTCGCAGCAGTACATAGGAGCCTGCAAAGCATCAATCCCTGCCTTTCAGTTAAATCGGGCATTTTTTCCAGATTCCCGGTGTGCAGGTGAAAGCTGGCATTCTGATCATTATTTGTAATGCTTCCATTAAAATACAGTGAGTAGCTGATATATTTTTCCCCAAGAGATACTTTTCCAGCATATTCTTTCCCATCCTCCATTTCATAAACAACAACATGCAATCTCCTTTTATCCATAATTGTCTAAACTCCAACCTTCGGGCAAATCTTATTCAAAACACATTCATCGCAAAGTGGCTTCCTTGCCTTGCAGATTTCCCGCCCATGGTAAATCATAAGCAAAGAATATTGATCCCAATACCTTTTTGGGACAATACGCAATAAATCCTTTTCTATCCTTTTGGGATCCTTGTGCCTGGTGAGCCCCAGCCTGTAATTAAGCCTTATGTTATGCGTGTCAATTGTTATGCCCTCTAATTTTCCAAAGCATGTAGCCAAGACAACTGTTGCGATCTTCCTCCCTATTCCTGGAAGCTCTATAAGATCCTTATATTCATAAGGAACTTCCCCATGATGTTTTTCAACAATAATTTCACAGGCCTTTTTTATATTCCTCGCTTTCCCTTTGTAAAGTCCAAGTGTTTTTATGTAATTTTCTATTTCTTCTAGAGGAGCGTCTGCAAAATCCTTTGGGGTTTTAAACCTTTCAAACAGTTTTGGCGTAACCTTATTCACAGCCGCATCCGAACACTGCGCAGACAGCATTGCAGAAACCATCATCTCGAAATTGTTTTTAAAATCCAGGCTGCATCTGACATCCGGATATTGTCTTTTCAACAGCCTGATTATTTTCAATACCCTTTCTTCTTTATCCATAAATTAAATATTCTTATTAACACCAACTCTAGGGCAAAGATTATTCAAAATACATTTACTGCATGTGGGAATCGGAGCCCTGCAGACAGCACGCCCATGAGCCTTTAGGAGGTGGGGCAGATCTTTCCAATATTTTTTATTAACAGACTTCATCAAATCCTGTTCAATCTTTTCTGGGTTTGTATTTTTTGTCCAGCCAAGCCTGTAAGAAACCCTGATTACATGCGTATCAACCACAACTCCTTCAACAACATTAAAAGCATTTTGTAAAATAGCATTGGCAGTCTTCCTTCCGATTCCGGGCAGATTAACCAAATTCCCCATTTTATCTGGAACCTTTCCATTGTATTTTTCAGCTAAAATCTTGCAGGCACTTATTATATTTTTTGCCTTATTCCCTGCAAAACTTATCCTTTTGATATCTTTAATCAATTCATCCAAATCAGCCTCTGAATAATCCTTTGCAGTTTTGTATTTTTTAAATAAAATTGGTGTAGCTGAGTTCACAACTTCATCCCTTACTTGGGCTGATAAAATCGCAGCCACGAAAAGTTCGAGCGGATTAGAGAAATTTAAGTAGTATTTTGCGTTCGGATATTCTTTTTTCAATAAACGTATTATCTTTTCACTATCAATCATAAAACTATTATTTGTTTCTAATCTCTTCCAACAAAGCCTTCTCATCTTCCCTCAGTTTATGCCTTATTTTTTCCAGAACCTTAATATCCTGAGACATTAACTTGGTCTCTAAAATATCCCCTTCAAGAATATCCTTGCCCATCACAATATCGTCCATAGATAACGCAACCCTGTCGCCTGAGACAGCTTCGTCCACAGGAGATCCTGATTTCTGGACTTCTTTGATCTCCCCCACAACTTTTCCTTTTTTGGATAATTTATAATGATTTCTCAGGACACCTGCAGTTATTTCCACCCCAAATACAGCAGGCTTTGACTGCCTGAAAACGCAGCCAGGCAAAACCCTTAATCTGGCCGGCCTTGTCACAGTATTCAGCATTTCCTCTTCTTTCCTCGTTTTCTCCCCTTTCTCCCATTCCTGGTATTGTTCAATCAGCCTGTAAATAACATCAGACGAAAATATCTTGACTTTGGATGTCACAGAATTTTTCGCCTCTTCCTGTATTTGCGAATTGAATGCAAAAATTAGCGGCTCTTTCAACGTCTTGATTTCAAAAACATCCTGTTTTGTTACAGCTCCGACTTCTGCTTTTCTTATAGGTATCCCAGCTTCCTGAAAAATCTTTATCATAGCCTCAAGGCTTCCAAGTGTGTCAGCTTTTAACATAACTCCGTCTTTTTCCGTCTCTATCTCAACATCCTCAACTTCTTCCCTCACCTCTTCCTTTGCGTTTTCAATATCTTTCTCGTCTTTCACAACTCTTATAGGCGATCCAGCTATCGCTTCCTCCAAGCCGGGAGCAGATATCCTTACACCAGAAGCAGCTGTAACAGAATCCAGATGCAAAAATTTCCTTTCTGCCCTGATGTCTTTTAGAGGTTCTGGTTTAAGCAAAGCCTTTATCTTTGTGACAACAATCTTTTTTCCCCCAATAACCAGCCAGTCGGATTTTTGGACTTCGCCATCATACAAAATCACATCTATAACAGCTCCCAAGCCTTTTTGTTCTTTTACTTCTAATATAGTTCCTTTACCCTCATCTTTTGTGAATTCAATCCTTTTCTGTAAATATTTCTGCGCCAATCCAGCCAGCACAACCAGCAGGTCAGGCACGCCCTCGCCGGTCTTGCCTGAAACAGGCACTATGCTAACCTGTTTTCCAAAATCAGAGACCCTGTCATATCTTTCTGAATCAAATCCCTGAGCTCCCAGCTGGCCAATTAATTTGTAAATTTTATTTTCGACCTCTTCCATTGTTCTTTTAGGCTGGTCTCCAAAAGTTTTTAAAAAGCCCTGATCCTCATGCGGCATCCAGCTCAGAGTCCTGTCAATTTTTGTCGCAGCCACAACAAAAGGCGTCTTGAATTCCTTCAAAAATTTTATGCACTCCTCTGTCTGCTGCTGGATCCCCTCGTTCACATCAATAACCAATACTGCAATATCAGCTATTGCGCCTCCCCTTTTTCTTAGAGTTACAAACGCAGCATGTCCAGGCGTATCCAGAAAAAGAAGCCCTGGGATAGTAAGATCTATCTTCATCCTTTTCAGCAAATCTTCATACCTTGTTTTTATTATTTCAATTGGGACTTCAGAGGACCCTATATGCTGCGTTATCCCGCCTGCCTCGCCTGAAGCTACAGAGCTGCCTCTGATCTTATCCAGCAAGGTCGTCTTGCCATGGTCCACATGCCCCAAAACCGCTATTATCGGCTGCCTGATCATATCAGTCCCTCCATAGGCTCATATTTATCTGCCAAATAGGCAAATAGACTTTATTTCTTAAAGGGGTATAAAAGCGCATATAAGAGGGAAATATAATATCTAATAGACCCTTAATGAAAAAAACAGTAAGGCATGAGCTGAAAAAAGAACTCACCCTTTTTAACACAGTCCTTCTCGGAATCGGCATAATCCTTGGGGCAGGTGTGTACGCCCTTATAGGGGTTGGAGCAGGCACAGCAGGCGACATGCTCTGGCTGGCCTTTGTAATAGCTGCAATAATAGCCATTTTTACAGGGTTGAGCTATGCCGAGCTTTCCAGTGTATTTTCAAAAGAAGCAGCTGAGTATAACTACACTAAAAAAGCGTTTGGAAGGAACTGGCTGTCTTTTTTTGTGAGCTGGATGCTGATAATTGCAGGCATAGTGGCCGCTGCGACAGTGTCCCTTGGTTTTGCAGGTTATTTCTCCTTCCTGTTTGGCGGAAACCTGAACCTGATAGCGTTAAGCTTAGTTATTGCGATGACCGGATTGAATTATCTTGGGATGAAAGATTCTGCAAGATTCAACAATATCGCCTCTATTATAGAAGCTTCAGGCCTTCTGCTTGTCATAGCAATCTTCTTTATTTTTACAGGCTCCAACAACCCAAATGTAAATTTCTTCCAACTGCCGCCGGCAGGGTTTGCAGGCCTGATGTCTGCGGTTGCACTCATATTCTTTGCTTATATCGGTTTTGAAAGCATAGTAAACCTTTCAGAGGAAGTCAAGAATCCAAAAAATATTGTCCCAAAGGCCCTTATCATTTCAATAGCCATCTCAACTGTGCTCTATATCCTTGTTTCAATCTCGGCTGTTGGAATTTTAGGTTCAGACGCTTTGTCAAAATCAAAAGCCCCCTTGACAGAGGCAGTTTCAAAATCAATACCAGACGCAACCCTGCTAATGTCGATAATTGCTTTGTTTGCAACAGGGAATACTGTATTGATTTCAATGATAGTTGTGTCCAGAATATTCTATGGCATGGCGCGCCAGCGCTCCCTACCAAAAATATTTTCTGGGATAGGGAGAACAGGAACCCCCTACTTTTCTGTATTAATAGTCGGTCTGATTACAGCCGCCTTCGCCTATTTAGGAAACCTGAAATTTATAGCATCTGTCACAGACTTGGGGATATTTATTGTGTATTTTTTTGTAAATATGGCCCTGATAAAACTCAGGTATTCAAAATCGTGTGCGCCAGCACACGAGATGCAGCGCACATCTCGTGCAGATGCTGCACGAGGCTACAAACCCCGCTTCAAAAGCCCGAGCATAGGAAGATTCCCTTTCCTTGCTTTCCTTGGCTTGCTCGCATCCTTCATCATGTTTTTCTATTTTGAACTGAATGTCTGGCTTCTAGAGATAGCTGTTATAGCTACCGGTTTACTGATCTTCTGGTTATTTAGAGAGAATTGACCGAATGTCATTATTCCTCAGAAAAGAAGTGCCTTTATAGCCTTTATAAGAATGGAAAATAAATATATTTATAGTGGAGGTGGATTTCTATGAAGCTTTCAAAAACAGTTATGGGTGTGCCAGCAGTAGTTGTCGGCTTATTGATTGCATTGACTCAGTATATGGGGTTGCCTGGCTATCTGCAATATGTCTGGGCTGTTCTAGTACTCTTGTGGGGCGTCCTAGCCTTATCATCCAAAAAATAAGCCATTTTTTTAAATTCAATTTTCTATTATAAGTCTTTGCCTTATTCAGATAATTTTAACTAATCACATAGTTTAAAGCATCCTGTATAATGCTTACCTCTATAACATCTATTCCACTAACACTCACCTTCTGTCCTTTCGGGACAAGAAACCTCGAAGCCCCCTGGTTTTTGGCAGCCTGTGCCTTTGACTCAACCCCCCCAACCTGCCCTATTGTCCCGTCAGTTTCTATTGTGCCGGTCATCAGCGTCCCGCTGCTTAAGCTCCTGCCTAGAAGAGATGCATAAATTGTCGCAGTTATAGCTCCGCCTGCAGAAGGGCCGTCCACAGTGACTATATCTCCAACCTGGTTTACAAAACTCACATCAATATCTTTGTCAGCCACTGATACTTTGCTTAATTTACTGGCAACTGCTGCAGCAAGCCTTATGGAATCCTGAGCCCCGCTCTTCAGCTCCACATTTTTTATGTTGACTGACAACAATCCTGTCCCCTTTGGCAGTATTTTCACTTCGAGCGGAATTATCGCGCCTCCCCCATCACTTTTAACAGCAGCAACGAAATAGTTTTTGGTTAATGGGGTGAGCGAAACTATCTCCTGTTCCTTTGTCTGTATATCACCTTTCAGCTTGCTAACATTACCTTCAAGCAGGCTGATAGAATCTGCCCTTCTCCTGAGCTCAACTATCTGCCTGCTTATTATGTCTTTTTGGTCAAAAATGGTAAAGTTAAGCGCTGTGATATTTCTTGTTTGTACATTTATTACATTAGTCTGGTTTTCAACTGTGGCTTCCAAACCGCCTATCGTGTTTTCCTGGCCCTCAATTGATAGAGTTTTATTTTCTATGTCAGCCTTCTGGATGCTTATTATTCCAGCCTTTGTCTGAGTGTCCTGGTAAAATAAAATGGTTGCTGAAGAAAACATCGCCGTTGTGGAGACTAAAAGAATTAAGATTATTTTAATTTTTAGCTCGAGGCTCCCAACCATATAGATATAAATTAGTTTGTTTTATATAAATTTTAAAAAATAGGGTTGTTTTCAGGTCTTACTTACCCTTTTTAATTTTCCTCTTCTTTTTCTCCTCTTTCTTTGCTGGAGGCGCCCCCTTTGCTGCCACAGGCGCTCCGGGTACAGCAGGCACTGGTGCAGCTCCAGGAGCTGCAGGCGTGGCAGGGGCTTCAGCCGCCTCGACTTTCTTGACCTCCCTTTTCTTGCCTAGCAAAGCCTTTCCTTCTTCCCCTATGGAAACGCCCATGCTCCTGCAGGTGCCTAAAACCTGCTTAACATAATTTTCTTCATCATATCCGAATTTTGTTTTAGCAATGAGCTTGACCTGGTCCATTGAAATATTACCTACCCATTCCTGGCCTGCAAATGCAGACCCGGCCTCGACCTTTGCCTCTTTCCTTATCAAGGCTGCGACAGGCGGCTTCCCAACCTCAATAGTGAATGTTTTGTTTGGCCCAACAATAATTTTCACAGGAACCTGCATGCCTTTCAGGCTCGAAGTCTGCTTGTTTATCTCCTCGACAACTTTTCCCACCGGCAGACCCAAAGGCGATAATGCGGGCCCTATAGGCGGAGCTGCTGTTGCCTTCCCGCCTTCCACCATCACAGAAACTGATTGGGATACCATATAATTAGCTCACATTTTATTTGATAATTTAAATAGGTTATTTATTACCCAACGCTCTTCTTCAAGTCCTCGAAAGAAAATCTCCTGTTCTCCTTCTTGCTTTCTGCAGCTGCCTGAGCAACCTCTATCTTTGCGCCTTTCTTCAGAATTTTAATCATATCCACTGAAATTGTCATTGGGATCGGTATCGCGCCTTCCCTCAACTCTATTGTTACCTCATCCTTTGTCTTGTCAATTCTGGTAACAACCCCTTTGTCGCCTTTAAATGCGCCTCCAACAATCTCAACCTCGTCCCCAATATCAACTGCGACTTTTTTGACCTCGAGGAATTTTTGTATATCCGATAAATTTATCGGCTTCTCCAGGAAGCTTCTTATATGCATCATTCCCTGAGCAGCCTTATGGATATCAGTAAGGTTCCCTTCGGCAAAAATATATCCTTTTAACTCTGCCGGATGTAAAATCGCCTTCACATCCAATGCCTGGTTTCTTACATTGAGGGCAAGCATATCAACTACCATATCTTCCCTTCTAGAAGTCGTCCTTATAGTATATATTGGCATTATACCCCTTTCTTTTCCAAAAAGAAAAGCCTTATAACCCGAAAGAAAAGGGTTTACTAAAGCTCTTTCTTATCGAATCTAACTATAGACCTGTTAATATGAAAGCAAGATAAATCACAAACCCTATTGTGCCTATCAATGCAATCCCTGCAAAAGATATCTTCGTTGTTGTTTTAAATTCATCCTTCCCCGGTTTCCTGGCTATCTGCATAACCCTTTTATATTCAGCCAGTTTTTCCTTAAGATTCATATATTATTTGTATAGATTAACATGGTTGGCTATTTAAAGGTTAATCAGAAGTGAGTTATAAAGTAAACGTCAGGCACAGGAAAGATTTTCGAAGAACTGGGCTGTGCAGACCCATCCTCACTTATCATCAATAAAATCAACGCCCAAAATCTTTTCTATTTCCTTCTGCTTCTCAGATGTGTACGTCCTTTGAGGCCCATAAATCTGATTGGACCTTACCCCTGTTACAATAAGCATAGACCTTATATTGTCCCCCATTGCCTTATCCACCATAGCACCCCATATGATCTTTGCATCCGGGCTTATTTTGGAAGCCACATTTTCAACGATTTCCTGGCATTCCCTTATCGTAATGTCCAGGCCCCCTGAAACATTTATTAATGCTCCAGTAGCCCCATTAATATCCACATCCAGCAAAGGATTATTCAAGGACTTTTCTACAGACTCTACAGCCCTGTTGTCTGTGTCAGACTCCCCCATCCCTATCATTGCAAGACCGCCAGATCCCATCACAGCCCTGATGTCAGCAAAATCCAGGTTTACAAGCCCGGGTTTTGTAATAAGCTCGGCTATACCCTTTACAGAATTGACAAGAATCTCATCTGCAACCTTGAAGGCTGTTGTGATTGAAACATCAGGAACTATTTCAAGCAGCTTATCGTTTGGAATGACTATCAATGTGTCAACAGTTGTCTCCATGTTCTCCAAGCCAATCTGCGCATTTGCAAACCTAGACCTCCCTTCCATTGCAAAAGGCAATGTGACAATCCCAACAGTCAATATCCCAAGCTTTTTTGCAACATCTGCGACTACAGGAGCTGCACCTGTCCCTGTACCTCCACCAAGGCCGCATGCAATAAAAACCAAGTCAGCCCCATCAAGAGCCCTTTTTATATCCTCCCTTGACTCTTTTGCAGCCTCCATCCCTATTTTTGGATCTGCGCCTGCCCCCAATCCAGAGGTCAATTCCCTGCCAACCAAGATCTTCTTGTCAGCATCAGTATAAAGTAAGTCCTGCGCATCTGTATTCACTGCAATTGTCTCTGCGCCGACTATGCCAACCTGCATCAGCCGGGAAATAGTATTGTTTCCTGAACCACCCACGCCGACAACTTTTATCTCAGCCTTCCTGGATTCCAAAATCTTCCTAAGCTCCTCATCTTCGGGTCTATTAAAAGTAGGCTGACTCTTTTCTGCTGATAAAGCAGAATCAATTATTGACTCCACTGCCATGTTACATCCTTAATCAGTAAAATATTATGTAATTTATAAGCAATTAAGATTTAAATAGCTTAAAATTTTCCATTTCTTTTCAAAAGGGGGTTTTCTTTTTTATCGACTATCCTGAATTCCATAAAATATATCCTGCTTAATTTTCCTATTTCTTTTCAATTTCAAGTTTTTCTTTTTTATCCTCATTTTTCTTTTCGTCAGATTCAAATTTCACATTTTTTATCTCCTTTACCCATTTAAGCATGCTTTTTTCAACTATCTGTTCTATCATTTTATTCGGTTTCTTAAGCCTGATTTTTGCTGTTTCTCCATCAACAGAGCTCTCAGCTTCAATTGCTAGGTGCCTTAAAACAGCCCCGACTTTTTCTTTCAACAATTTTATTTCATCCAAAAGTTTGACCTTATATACAACATCTCTCCCTGCCAACGGATGATTAAAATCGACCCTTACCCTTCCTCCCGAGACAGATTGTATCTTGCAATTCCTGCCGTCTATATTGACAAAAGCCCCCGGCACAGGGTTTAGTTTCTGCTCATAGAATTTTGCAATGGAAATTATCTGCACAAGCTTCGGATCCCTTCTCCCAAACCCCTTGTCAGGCTTCAGCTCAAACTCCTTTTCCTCCCCCACCTTCATCTCCTTTAACATCTCCTCAACACCACTGATAACAGATTTTTCACCAATAACAACTAGCGCAGGCCCATAGTTGTGTTCCTTGTCAAATATCCCCTCTTTTTTAGCCAGCTCAGCATCTGTCAAATCAAAAATCTCTCCAGTGTCCTTAATCCTCCCAACAAATTCAATCTCAACAAAATCGCCGTCTTTCATATTACCGTAAATTTGAACTATATTTTATAAATACTCAAATAGCCGGGATATTAGCCGTGATAATTCTCAGCCTTCAGCTCCTTCTGGACATCTATTTCCTTCCATCCTTTCTCAAGCGCCTCGAAAAATAAGAACAGCTTTTGCTCCATGTCAGACCAGATGTCAAAAATCTTTTTTATGAACTGGGCATCTTCCTCCCTTTTATGCGAGAACCTCAATTTCAGCCCATTATAATGGAGCTCATTAAGCTGCTTGTACAGTTCAAACCCCTGACCGGAAACATCCTTTATCATGTGCTCCTGATATAGAAGGTTTGCATCGCTGCCTTCCCCTGTGAACATGATAGATTCCAAAACTTTCATCAGATCATAGAGCTGCTCAGTTATGGAATTCCTGATTGCCTGCAATAGTATCACAGGCTCCTTGTCCTTTTCAACCTCTATTTCCAGCCTCTCGATCAGCTTTCCCAAATCAGGCAAATTGTATTTTTTCCTCAATTTGTTATAATTGTTCGCTGTCATACACAGTAAATCAGAATAGCTTTGTTTTTAAGATAATATATAACCACCAGGCTTATCTTATTTATGGTGCTGAAATTTATAACCAATGAGACTGCTTTAACATTCAATAAAAACCTCGTGATAGCTGATCTCCACATAGGGATAGAAAAAGAGCTTTATGATGCTGGGATAAAGGTGCCTACACAAACTGATAAAATCAAGGACAGGATAGATCATCTAATTAAAAAAACAAAAGCAAAAAGACTAATAATTATAGGAGATATAAAACACCAGGTTCCGGGGGTGAGCCTCCAGGAGCTGAGGGAAATCCCGGATTTCTTCAAAAACTTTTCAGAAAAGATTGAGACCCATATCTGCTTGGGAAACCATGACAGTGAAATACCAGCATTGGTTGAAAATTCAGCCCTTTCTTTTCCCGAAAAGAAAGGTTTGAGATCCCAAAGAAAAGGGTTTAGTAGTGGAGTTCAGATACATGGCACAGATGGGTTCAGGCTGAGTGATGCCTACATAATGCACGGGCACAGCTGGCCGAAAAAGGAGTTTCTTGGCTGCAAATATCTTATAATCTCACACACCCATCCCTTAATCGAGATAAGGGACAAACTTGGCTACAGATTTTCTGAAAGGGTTTGGGTAAGGGCATTATTCCAAAAAAAAGAGATTTTTAAAAAATACGGTATTGCTGGTAAAAGGTTACCTGAAATAATACTTATGCCTGCTTTTAATGATTTGTCTGGAGGAGTTTCTTTGAATATTGAAACAGGTAAAAGAAAAAAATTAACAGAACAAACTTTTTTGGGCCCGATTACAAAATTGATAGACAAAAAGCAGACAGAGATTTTTCTTTTGGACGGGACATTTTTGGGAAAGCTGGTGGATTTGAAAAAAGGAGTTAATGTTTAGGGCATTATTTTTTTATTGCAAAGATCAGCAGTATGAAACCAATGACTGCAATAAGCCCGCCAGATATCTGCCTTGAGCTTGGATCGAAAACAGAATCTAATTTGTATAGTTTAAGTGTTTCCTGCGGGAGCGCTAATAGTGCTATTCCGAGGATAAGAAGAATTATAGCAACGAGCTGTAGCTTTCTCATCAGACCAATCCTATATAATATTGTTAGACTTGTATTTATTGATAATTGGGGTTTTGTTCTCTAACACATGCCTGCGAACAGCAATCTCCGGAGTTTTTATAATACAATTTATATCTATATGTTAGGGATCTATATGCTTGAGATAACCTTTTTGGGGACGGGGTCTGGTGTCCCATTGCCGAACAGGAACCATTCAGCGATTTACCTGAAGTATGACGATTCCTGCTTTCTCTGGGACTGCGGGGAAGGCACACAGAGGCAGATTTTTTTAGCCAAGCTGAACTTCATGAAAATAGACAGAATATTTATTTCCCACTGGCATGCAGACCATTGGGCCGGCCTGATAGGGCTGATCCAGACAATGAACCTGGAGAAAAGGACAAGGCCTCTTGAGATTTACGGGCCTGAGGCTGAAAAATTTGTAGCTGACATACTTGACATGGACTACTGGGGAGCAAGGTTCGAAATAAAGCCGGTGAATGTCCCTTTCCAAGGCCAGGAGATAACAACGTTAGTAAAAGAAAAAGTGTTCGAAATATCCTCTATACCTGTAAGGCATTCAATTCCGGCTGTCGGGTACTGTTTCAAAGAAAACGACAAAATAAATGTGGATATAGAAAAGGCAGGCAAGCTATACGGGTTAAAGCAGGGCCCTTTGGTTGGAAAATTAAAAGAAAAAGGCCAGATTATTTTAAATGGAAAACAGATAAATCTGCAGGATGTAGGTTATGTAAAAAAAGGGATGAAAACAGTTTTTTCAGGAGACACAAAGCCATCCAATAACCTGATAAAGCTGGCTGAAGGCGCAGACTTGCTGATCCATGAATCAACTTTTGGCCAGGAGTTTGACGACACATTTGATAGGGCGCACACACGCGCGGCTGACGCGGCCGAGATAGCCAAAAAATCCGGGGCAAAAAAGCTGATTCTCACCCATTTCTCAAGAAGATACCAGGATGTAAGGCCACTTGTAGATGAAGCAAAAAAAATATTCCCAAACACAGAAGCAGCAAGGGATTTTCTGACAATAAAGTTGAAGGCTACAAGCTAGTTCTATTAAAGTGGGGAAACATATAAAAAGAGCAATAACAACAGAAGTGATGGAATTTTATCAATTTTATCTTTTCGATTTTGATCATACCCTCGCACCTCTTAACCACGACCATCCTTCTGGAAAAGTAAGCGAAGCCCTAGAGAAAATGTTTCCAGGAAAAGGGACTGACGCAGGAAAAACCTTCTCAAACATCTTCTATGGCATCCTGGATGCCTATCAAGGCAAGTCGGATACAATGAATAAAAAAATAAAAAGTGCTATAGAATTTTATAAAATAAGAGTCTCAAACTCATTCGATGGTGCTAAACCAGATTTTCTCTGGAGCAGGGAACTCTGGCTGAAATACATATCAAATGAATTTGGATTAAATATCAGCGACAAGGAAATATCCAGACTAGCATCCATATACTGGGATCATGTTCCGGAGAATTGCCCTATTTTTCCTGATTCAAAGGATTGCCTGCTAAAATTGGACAAGGAAAAAATATTTATCGTGACCGGAAGCGATATGAGACTCGGCTTTGATGAATATTCATTGTTTTATGATCCAGAATTATCTAAAAATTTTAAGAGAGATAGGATAGAAAAACAATGCCCAGATCTTTTGCTAAGATCCAATATAATTACAGGAGATCCATATGGAAAGCCTTCAGAAGGTTTCTGGCAAGCGGTACTCGAAATTACTGGAATAGCTGATCCTTCGAAATCTGTAGTTATAGACGACTCCCTGAAAGTTGTTTTATCAGCCAAGAACTTTGGATTTCAAGGATATGTTCTTGATAGGGAAGGTCTTTACAGAAAAGCGGAGATTGAGAGTGAAATCGATGGTTATATTAGAAATTTAAATGAGCTATAGTTACTCCCAGATATAATCCCACCCCTTATTCCGATCATCTTCCAATTCGTCTATAATAAGCTTCGGCCTTCTAGCCCTCCTTTTCCAGTATGTTATCGCTATAACTCCTATAACCAGCCCACCGAGATGTCCCCAGTTTGCAATTCCAGGTTGAAGCCCAGTCAAACCATAAAATATTTCTATGCCAGCGAATACAGCAACTGCGACTATTGCCGGCATCGGAATCCCGGGGAACATTATTATCCAATTTCTTGGGTATAACAAGCCATAAGCTGCCATTACACCAAATACAGAGCCGCTAGCGCCTAAAAGCAGCCTGCTGGTTTCAGCCTCCAATAAAAAGGCCGGTGTAAATGCAAAGGTCAGTGAAATATAGACAAAAGCGGACCCTAGGCCTGAAACAAAAAAGAGCAAAAGATATTTTTTCCTACCTATAGTATTTTCTACTGTTGCTCCAAAAATAAGCAGCCCAAACATGTTCAGGAAAAGGTGCATTACATCCCCATGGAGAAAGATATAAGTTGCAAACTGCCATACATGGCCCGAGAAAGCAAGCGATGGCGTCAGAGCAAATTCTTTTGTAAAAAACGAATATTCAGCCCCAGTAACTGGGTCACGGGCAGTTGTTGCAATCTGCAGAAAAAAAACCGCAATGCATACTGCAATGATAGCCAAAGTCAATTTCATACAAATAAAAGAGCAGGGAAATTTATAAAGGTTTTCAATAAATCAGCGTTCTTTCACCAGCCCGCCAGCTATTGTGCCCCAGTTCATTTCTAAACAATATCTCCTGCCATCGACTGTTTGCACCACAACTACCGACTCCATTTCACCGAATTCTGTGTCAGTAGCTTTTGGCATAATGTTTACTGGCAACTCTATTCTGAGACCAGCAATGCCTTTCCTATCAAACCTATCTTTAGCATCAAAATATAAAAATCCTGTTGACTCCGAATCATCAAACATAGAAGAAAACGGCCGATGATGCTTTATCGTTTCAACAAGCTCCAGGCCATCTTTAGAGAGCGCTGAAGGATTATTGTGTTTTTCAAGTGCAGGACTCTGTTTTACTTTATATTCATCTGTTGGGAACGGAGCACTAACACCTAATAATCCTGCATTCACACCTTCCATTACCTGCCAATCCCTATTACCTGAAAGATCTCCATATGACCTCAAATCAAGTATATCACCCTCCTTATCCCTTATAATTCTACTATAATACACAATTTTTTCTAGATCAGGCTTTCTTGACGTAAGTTCAATCGCATGCTCCATTCTACCGCCTTCTCTCCAATCTTTTGTCAAACCGAGAACAAAATCAAATGGCACGTCGAAATAAACCCACCATTTGCCTCGTTCATCAGCATAAGATACGGACCTTCCTTCTACCAGTCCATACCATAATGGATGCTCCCTCGCACTGTTTTTACGCGATTTTGGTTTTTCTTCACCCTTCTTTACATGCGTATCTGGCTTAGGAATTAAAACAGTACCCTTAGGCTTTTTCTGAACCTCTATATCTGCTTCTCTGGACAGAGAGGGGCCTGGGTGTATGGATGTATGGGCTGCAAACTTTCCTCTTCCTGATATTTTTTCATCTATTTTTACTGGTATTTTCCATCTTACTCCATAACAATCATCTTTTCTATCGACCGCCAAATCATTATGTATAATGCCTGTATTTTCTGTTTGATCAGAGGCAAACCACAATGGCAATCCCTCCAGGAAGCGGACAAAAATTCCAGACCTTTCAACTAGCACAGGAACCCCTGACAATTCCATTCTCTTCTGCAGAAGAGCCTTTTCGACCCTTTTTCTGAGAACAGGATCTGAAACAGATTCCTCTATCTTCTGGTCTTGTGGAGAAGCCTGTAAAAACCTGCCTGGATTCTGGCAATTTGTATAGTTTGCAGGAAGCCAAACATATCCTGTTTTTCCGGTTTTGTCTGATATTTTCTTCTCAGCTTTTATATCCCCTGCTATTATATCTCCAAGATAGCCATCTATTCCTGCAACAAATATAGTATCAACAAGACTCTGGGTGGAGGAAAGCTGCACATAAACGTTAACCCTTTCCCCCTGTTCTGCTTTTTTAGGCGATTCAATTTCCAGATTAAACCATTTTTCAGTCTTTTTAGTTGCTGTTTTGGTTTCTTCTGTGCCCTCACCCTCGATATCAATCAGGAAATCCCCTATCACAAATTCTCCTTGAGTATAGGCAACCACTTTCAGTTTTGCAGGCTCCCCAATAACTGAAACAGGCAATTCTGCAGCAATCCTATCATGTATCACTACCTCACTGGATCCGACTTTGACATACCTAAAGCCTGTAGTTTCCATCCCGCCTAAAAAAAGCCCGCTCTTTTTTAAAGCAGTCTCAGCATCTTTTATTTTCTGCTCCTCCTCTGCCGAAACATCAATCCCAAGAGGCTTCAGTATTTTTTTAAAATCCTCCAAACTTTTTACAGCTTTCTCAGTGGCTTCATCAATTTTTTCCTGGAGTTCCTTAGCTTGTGGTTGGAGAGGTATTGCCCAGCCGAGTGTCCCCCGCTCTATTTTATTAAGCTCCTCTAGCTTGACAACACCTAGCTTATCTATGTAGCCTTTCCTAATGTTCAGCCTGGAAGCATCAATATCCCCTTTCTCATCGTCTATGCCTATGTTGATTGCTGTTTGCCAGTTCCAGATAGGGCCCTTTTTGCTGGTAAGCTCAATTTCGTATATTCCCCATTCACCTCTTTGCTGTTTTTTATAAGGTTTGAGGTTCAATGTATAATTCCCGCCTCCACTCTTTTTTGATCCTGAATCTCCAGGGCACCCAATGGCCAAAGCCAGAAAAGGAGCCAAGATAGAAGCAGCTGCTCTATGGTAATTTCTTCTATGTCCTTGAGGTACCGAATCAGCCTCTTCAGCCGTTTCTAATACACACACTCTAAGTTTTTCATCTATCTGCCTCCTATATACATCTGGCAAAACAAACGCTTCCCCATTAAAATTCAATCCTTCTTGTGGAAGCTTTTCAAAATATCCCGCAGCGCATTTTAACCCACCAGATGGAATCCGCAAATCCAGCCTGCTAAAGTCCATAGCATCTGTATACAGCCTTACATAAGAAGGATCCAGACCCTCTTTTTTCCTTGAAACAAACCCTGGAACCATACCTCTCAATTTATCGATAGAATAAGGATTTATAAAAGAATCTAATATACCGCTTCGAAGAATATTTACATATGCAAATGAAAAGGCTTCCAGAAATAGATTTTGCAAGGGGAATGGCAGTAATTTTCATGGTTTTATTCAACTGGTCTTTTACACTCAGTTTCCTTAATGTCTACACTCTGCCAGGCGGCTTCTTTTACTGGTGGCTTTTCCCGAGAATCATAGGCGGGACTTTCATCTTTCTTGCAGGGCTTTCACTGATACTCAGCTATAACAGGGTAAAAACTCTGGAAAAAAGAAAAATATGGGCAAAATTAATTTCGAGGGGATTTAAAATATGCCTAATTGCCATAGGGATAACTGCAGCAACCATTATCTCTTATCCGCAATACACAATCTATTTTGGCATCCTGCATTTAATTGGCCTATCAATAGTCTTATCTGTAATTTTTTTGAAATTCAACCTAAACAAATTATTTCTGGGGGTTCCGATTTTTATATCCGGCTTCTTCTTGCAATCTTTAACCTTTGATACCCCGTTTTTCCTTTTATTCGGTCTAGCGCCGCACAACTTCCAGACATTTGATTATTGGCCGCTATTCCCGTGGTTTGGCCTTTTTTTGATGGGGATGTGTACAGGAGATTTCTATTCCAAAAAAAAGTCTTTAGACAAAAAAAGAATTCTAAATTTCCCACTCCTGAAACAAATATGTTTTTTAGGCAAGAAATCCCTTGTGATATATCTTGTCCATCAGCCTGTATTGTTAGCCTTGTTATATATTTTTGGTTTTAGAATTTAAGACGACTAGCCTGCCCCAGCACCCTTTTCCATTTCCTGATCTTGCGCGGCTTTTTGGAGCTCCGGTACAATCTCATTCAGTTTTGCAGTAATCGCATTGGCCTCCATCTGAAGAACCTGCACAGCATCTTCTACTTCCTTTTTTTTCTTGTCTATGAATCCTGAAGCATCTTCTAGGCTCTTTTTTGCTATTATTCCAGCGCCTAAATCAACCAATATTTTTTCCTGTGAGCCGCTTTTTCCATGAGTAAATAGGCCAGAGCCGAGAGGTATAAGCATCTCGCTATCAGCCTTTACATCCTTTAATTCAATCAAAGCATTCTTGCTGGTCTCAAACTCCAACAATTTATGCTGAATTATGGTTGCATGTTGCTTTATCTCTTCTAACCTCTGGTTTAAAAGCTGGTATAAGACAAATTTCTCCTGCAAATCTTTAGCCAATTCAGCCATATCAAACTAATTATTCAGTAGATATATAAAGCAGTTTTAAACCATTTTCAATTTCCCGGTTATTTTATCAACAATTTTTTCTTCAACAGGCCCTACCCCAAGGCAGGTGATTGTCCCTGAAGGGATTTCTGTCAAACCAGCATCCTTTATTAAAGAAGGTTTTAATTTAGCATCTTTTAGTTTCTGATAAATTTCCATCAATTCTTTTTCATCAGAGACTTTCAAAACAATTTTTTTCGTCCCTACTGATTCCCATTCTTCAACATCCCTTTTGTCTGCCTTTTTGTAAGCTTCAAGGCTTGCGTGCGCAACCTGCGCCGCCAGCTTGCCTTTTGATAGTTTTAGATCTGAACGGACAACAATCACTTGTTTGTAGGATGGCATTCAAAAACACCTGAATATTATTTATCTGACATTATTAATTAGCTTTAATTTGATACCAGACAAGGCTTACATGTGCTATCAGATTTTTTCTATTTTTCCGTTCTTGCCAGAAGAGATCTGAAGCCGGCCATTCCATTCCTTTACCCAGCCATCTATGATTTTTATCTTATCGCCAACAGAGAATTTTTCCACATCATCGTTCCATAGGCTTAAGTCGATTTCCCCTGACATGTCCTTTATACTCAGAGTACAGACCTTGCCAATCTTGCCGAACTTTTCAAATTCCCTCACATCACCTACGCTTATAACCTCTGCTTCTTCAAGTGTTGCGTTCTGGTTTGGCTTTATGTCTTTTATTTGCATCGTGACCAGTCCCCCAAAATATGTATATTGGAATAAAGGTTAAAAAACTAATCGGCTGCTTTTGTTATTTCATATAGGTTGAGCAGGTCGTTTGCTTCAAGCATATTTATGCCAAGGGATGCCCTCAAGGCGGCCAGCTGCTCAGGTTTTGGCTTCCCTTCCAAAGTATGCGGCTGACTGGCAGACTGGAGTTTTTTAAGCAAGGTTTTGATTTTATTTTCAGCTGAAACTGCGGACATAAAAATTTCATGCGCTTTTTTTATGGCCTCTGTGTCGATCGTCTTCTCTCCCAGAAAATTTTTGAAGATCCTGAGATCAATTCCTGTTTCTTCAAAGGATTTTTCAATATCAACCCTGCCTGCAAAGGCTTGGAGAATATCCTGCATTGTTTTTTCCATATCAATATCCAGCTTTTCAGGCATCTTATAATCCACGAAATCAAGGCAGGAGAAGCTTATCTTTATATCCAATATACCGCTGGAAAGCAGGATAAAGGCGATCTTGTTTCTGAGCATTTCGTCCCCTGTGTGCACATATATTAAAGATGGTTTTTTGTCTTTGTTAATTATAAAATCTGGAAAGCTCGGATCCCCCAGATAGCTGCAGATCCTGCAAACAAAAAGCAGCTTTTCTATATCTTCCTCTTTCATTATTTCAATTATTTGTTTATTGTAATCTTCTATTTTTGTGTTGTGTTTATATTCGCCGACTTTCACTTTGATGTACTTGTCCAGAAATTTGTGTTTTCTTATAAACCAGATTAACAGGCTATTCTCGAAATCAGATGACTGGATGACTTTATAGCCTTCTGACTCGTATTTTTTCCTCAGGATCTTCCCTTTCATGTAAGGGTTTACCGAATCCTTCGCGGCATCCAGGCTAAACTTTTCCAGTTTTATTTCAAACGGCTTTGTAAGGTCGATTTTCATGGAGATTGCTCTTATGCCCAGATGGCCTATTTATTAGAGGAAGGAGATCTATTTATAATCATGGAGGCTCATAACGCTTTAGATTATGTCAATAATATTGTGGATTGTTGGGGCAACCTTTCTTGTTAGCCTTATCTCTTTTGTCGGCGTTATCACACTTTCTCTGAAAAGAAAATTCCTCGAAAAAATCCTTTCCGGACTTGTCGCTTTTGCAGCCGGAACACTTATAGGGGTTGCTTTTTTCGATCTGGTGCCCGAAGCCTTGGGGGCAGGTTCTTCAGCTTCCTTATATCTTGTTTCAGGTGTGCTGCTTTTTTTTATTGTAGAAAGATTTGTTGGCTGGCACCATGCCCACCACGATCACGATATTAACCCTTCAGAGCACCACAAAGATAAAGACCATGATAAATACCACCACAAGCCCTTCATCTACACAAATCTTATGGCAGACGGGGTCCATAATTTTCTTGATGGAACTGTTATAGCTGCCGCTTTTATAACAAACATCCCATTAGGCATAGTCACTTCAATTGCTGTAGCACTCCACGAGATACCACAGGAGATAGGAGACTTTGCAATTCTTGTTCATGGAGGCTTAAGCATAAGGAAGGCCCTAATATTTAATTTTATCTCTGCAATAACAGCCTTGGCTGGCGGCCTTATAGCTTTCTATCTCTCCTCATCTTCAATAGGAAACCTTAACCCCCTTCTCCTTGGTATTGGTGGCGGAGGACTTCTTTACCTGGCTCTGACTGATCTACTTCCGGAAATAAACAAGGAAAATGATATCAAGAGAAGCCTTATTCAATTTGTTTTTCTATTCAGCGGCATCTTGATAGTCTATAGCCTTGCACTTTTACTGCCTAAAGTCTAGGCTTTACCTGAAATAAACTTGTCCTGAAACTCTATCTGTCTTATTGTTTTCAGCTTGTCAACAAAATCTTTTATTGTATTTACTGTAAAATCCGCGTCTTTAAAATCTGCGAATATTCTTTTAGTATCAACAAGCATAGTACCCATCCCAAGTCCTTTTGCAGGCAGAATGTCACCAAAAGGATTATCGCCGCACATCACTGTTGCCTCCGGTATCAGTCCAAGCTTTTCTAAGGCCATATTGAACATTCGTGTATCCGGCTTCACAGAACCTGTTTCAAAAGATGGCAAGACGACATCAAAATACTTATCAATCCCGTATCTGAGCTTTACAAACTCGAAAGAAAAGGCATCAGTGTTTGTAACTAAACCAAGCTTAAAATCTTTCCTTAAATCCACAAGCATCTCCTCAATGATAGGTGGAAAATAAAGATTGTGGATATTCTTTTTCCAGATTTCTGAAATTGAATAAACAAGCGAATCTGTTGTATTTACCTTCAACACGTTCAACAAATGTGTAAACTCCTCCTCAACTGTCTGGAACCTTCTCGTCATTATTGTTTTTTCAAGAATCGCGGAAAACTCGAAAATGTTCATTTCAGGCAAACTTAGCTTTTTCTTTATTTCTACTACAGGATGCGACCCGCACAGGTATATTACCGTATCCCAGAGGTCGAAGAATATTGCTTTTATCATATCGAGATGAATATATTACAATAGAGGATAAATAAGTAACGCTCTAACCTGTTTCAAAAGTGTGCCCGACATGCAAAATTCTCTTCTCCTGCAAATGGTTGCCGATGATATGTAAACCTACAGGCATACCATCCACTTTCCCGCAAGGCACAGACAGCATAGGAACGCCTGCCAAGTTTGGCGCGACCGTCAGAATATCCATCATATAATTTTCTAGCGGTGTGAGCTTCTCTATTTCTGAAAATTTTGGCGCAATAACAGGCATTGTCGGCGCAGCCAGTAGTTCAACTTCGCTGAAAGCCTTTTTGAAATCCTTTATTACTAAGCTCCTTACCTTCATCGCCTTAATATAGTATTGGTCCCTGTATCCAGCCATCCTTGCATATGTTCCCAGAAGAATCCTTCTCTTCGCCTCTGTTCCAAAATATTTTGTCCTGACGCCTGAAAAACACTCGTTGAAATTACCTGACTCTAAAATCTCGCCTTCCTCCCCGTACCTCATCCCGCAGAATTTTGCAAGATTTGTTGAAGCCTCTGCAGCGGCGATAATATAGTAAGCTGCAAGGCTGTATTTTGTGTGCGGCAAGCTTATCTCCTTATATTCTACACCCAAACTTTCTAATTTTTTGACAGATCCCCATATGATTTTCTCGATTTTTTTGTCCAGGTTTTCCATGTACTCTTTCGGCACACCAATTTTAACCTTTTTCAAATCAGAATCTAAACCTTTTTCATAATCTTCTGTTTTTTTATTTATAGAAGTCGAATCTTTAGAATCATGCCCAACAATTATTGAAAGCCCACGAGCAATGCCCCAAACAGATTTTGCTATCAGCCCGATCTTATCCAAACTATTCGCATAATCAATTAATCCATACCTGCTCACAAGGCCATAAGTTGGAGTAAGCCCCACAACGCCGCAAAAAGCAGCGGGGCATGAGATGCTCCCGCCTGTTGATTCTGCAATAGAAATATTTGGCATACCCAAGGCAGCAACTATTCCAGCAGCCCCGCCAGAAGATCCGCCGCAGCTTCTTGAGGAATCCAAGGGATTTTTTGGAACATCAAAACCCGAGTTTGTGGAAAATGTGCCGAACCCGAATTCATCCTGATTTGTTTTTCCTATTATAGCTCCGCCCTCTTTTTTGATTTTATCTACGCAAGTTGCATCAAAAGGCGGCTTATAGCCTTCCAATATCCTTGAACCAGCGGCTGACTGCATATCTTTCACACAAATACAATCTTTAATTGAAAGCGGCAGGCCGAAAAGAGAAGGCCTTGGATTTCTAGGCTCTATTTTATCTATCAGTGTACTGAAAAAATTAAACTTGTTGTTTAGCTGGTTTGTTTTTTCTAAATATTTAATTATAAAATCAGAATAATCTATTCCACCCCTTTCTGACCTTTCCAAAAATTCCTTGACATCCATGTTATAATCCATACTCATACAGCCTTCGGCCCTTTAAAATATCCGCCTTCCTTATTCTTGTCCACATTAGACAATGCTATCTTCTGATCAAGGCAATTTTCTAACTTATCCTCCCTTAGAACATCCGTTAATTCCATCGGCTGGAAAGCCGGCTCGACCCCATCAGTCTTTACTTTTTCCAACTCCTTGAACGCATGCACTATATCTTTCAGATCAGCCGAAAATTTCTTTATCTCTGATTCCGACAAATCCAGCCTCGCAATCTCCGCGACCTTCCTTATAGTCATTTCATCTGTCATATATTTCCTCCCTTTCTGGCAACCTTTTCCAAAACAGCCTCTGCCTCCTGGGTCTTATTATCTTCGAGAAGCTCAAATATAGTTTCAAAAGATTGCGTGTCCAAACCTGTTTTCTTTAAGTTTTCCCTCAGAAATCTTCTTCCAAGCTCATTAACAGACTCAATTGTATCAACTTTTGCTTCAGCCCTTTTTATTTCCTGCTCAGCGCCCTTTTTATTATAGTAAACTATACACTCGTCTTTGCATCTTTCGATAACCTCTTTGATAGGCAGGTTATTTCCAATAACAATCTTAATTATAGGCTTTGCATTCCTTTTAACTTTTAGTATTTGAGCCAATCTATCTTCTATATTTTTCAACTGCACATTTTCATCCAAATACTCTAGGTAAAAGATATCTCTCTGGTTTTCTAATTCAAAAAAATTAATCTCCTTTATTTTTTGGCCTTGGACATCTACTTTGCAAAACGTGTGCTTATCAAGATCCTTTGTTATCTGTGTGGGCAGCAGCGAGCCGGGAATAATAAATGGTTTCCCTTCATATTCCGCCTTTACTGCTCCATGTACATGCCCATTAATATACAGATCAAACCCTCTTGGCACCTTCTCCAATGGGATAAGGTATGGCGCATACAAAAAGGGCGCAATAGATTGGTGCATCAATAGAATATTAAAGCAGCCGTCGACTGGTTTTGGATTCCATTCTGACAAAACAGCTTCCGCATACTGGTCTGGAACAGATGACATACCCTGTATTGCAATTTTAATGCCATCATTTTCAACAATCACCCCATTACAATGTAAGTAAACCAAAAACCCAACCCTTTCCAAAGCCTCAACTGGATTTAAAAGGCCTTTCACCCTCCTCTCATGGTTGCCTGCAATCCCAACAACTGGTATGCCTTTTTTAATCAAAGGAAACTCCCCAATGTTTTTATTTATCCCAGCCAAAACTTTGACCCTATTTTCTTTTTCCAATGCTTTTTTCAAAATTCCAATGGCCTTTGTAAAAACCTCTGTGCCCGGTATCCTCACATCAAACATGTCGCCGCCAAGAATTATCAAATCGCAGTCAAGGCTCTTTTCAACAGCCTCTGCAAAAGCCTTAAAAGAATCTTCCTCCCTCTCGGTGTTTTGCCCGAAGCCAAGATGCAGGTCAGATATTATTGAGATTCTCATAATAACTCTATTTAGATATTCAATTTATATACTCTGGATAAAGAGTGTTTATATGAGAACATTAAAAAATAAAAAAGCTTACAGAGGCCTTCTTTTACTGAGCGGCGGGTTTGATTCCCCTGTTGCTGGCTACCTTATGCAAAAACAAAGCATTCTGGTTTCAGCAATACATTTTTCCAGTACGATAATCACAGATATAGAATCAGAGAAAAAAGCAAGAAAACTTTCAGAATTTTTATGTTTTGAGAAATTTTTTGCATTTGACATAAGTAAAGAATTAATAAAAATTTCAAAAACATGTGAACACAGGTATTATTTCGTGCTGATGAAAAGGTTGATGTACAGGCTAGCTGAAAAAATTGCCAAAAAAGAAAAATGCGATTTTTTGATTACAGGCGAAAACCTCGCGCAGGTTTCAAGCCAGACTCTCCAAAACCTTTCTGTGATTGATAAAGCAGCAACCATACCTATATTAAGGCCTTTGCTTGGTTTGGATAAAGAAGAAATAATTAATATTGCAAAAGAAATAGGGACATACGAAACTTCCTGCGGGCCTGAGCACTGCGATGCCTTGGGGCCTGTGCATCCTGCGACTGAGGCAAGAGAGCAAGATATTTTAAGGGAAGAAAGCAAACTTGTTGAATATATAAATATCTGAAAAGTAACTAATCCTATGGCTTTGAAAAACAAGAAGTCAGATCTAGCTGAGTGGTATCCGGAAATTATACAGCAATCCGGCCTCGCAGATTATTCCATAATTTCCGGGTGCATGGTAATCAAGCCTTATGGATATGCAATTTGGGAAAAGATACAAAAGTTTTTGGATGCAGAATTCAAAAAGACAGGCCACAAAAACGCATATTTCCCAATGTTTATCCCAGAAAGCCTTTTGAAAAGGGAGGCTGAACACTTCAAGGGATTTGTGCCAGAAGTCGCATGGATAGAGAAGCGCAAAGAGGATGAGGAAAAATATGCCCTTAGGCCAACATCTGAAACAATTATCTGCGATTCATTTTCAAAATGGGTCAGGAGCTGGAGGGACCTTCCACTCCTGATCAACCAATGGTGCAATGTTGTGAGATGGGAGACTAAAGTCACCAGACTATTTTTGAGGACAAGGGAATTTTTGTGGCAGGAAGGCCATACAGCGCACGCAACAAAGGAAGATGCAGATAAAGAAGTTTTCCAGCAGCTGGAAATTTACAGGAAGCTGGCCGAAGAAATCCTCGGCGTGCCTGTTTTGACTGGCAATAAATCAGAATCGGAAAAATTCGCGGGAGCCGAGTACACAACTACAATAGAAAGCCTTATGCCTGACGGAAGGGCCTTGCAGATGGGAACATCCCACTACCTCGGGCAGAATTTTTCAAAGCCTTATGGAATAAAATTCTTGGACAAGGACGAGAAAGAAAAATATGTGCATACAACTTCATGGGGCGTCAGCACAAGGCTTCTCGGGGCTCTTGTGATGGTGCATGGAGATGACAAAGGCCTCATCCTGCCGCCAAAAATAGCGCCTATACAAGTTGTGATAGTTCCGATAATTTTTGAGGACACAAAAAAAGAAGTATTGAAAAAATGCGCTGAAATAAAAGAATCCTTGGAAAAATTCGGTCTGGATGTCCACCTCGACAATAGAGAAGAATACAGCCCAGGATGGAAATTTAACGAATGGGAGATAAAAGGCGTCCCTTTAAGGGTTGAAGTCGGGCCAAAAGATATGGAAAAGAGGCAGATGATTTTGGTAAGAAGGGACACTGGAGAGAAAAAGCCAGCAAAAGCCAGCGATGCAAAAACTGTTTTAAAAACTTTAGATGATATCCAATCAAATTTATTTGCAAAAGCAAAAAAGAATTTTGAGTCTTCAATAAAGGAAGTCAAGACAAAAGAAGACTTCAGAAACCAAATAGAAAACAGAAAAATGGTTTTCGTTCTATGCTGCGGCTCCAAAAACTGCGAGGAAAAAATAAAAGAGGAGACTACAGCGACTTCAAGGGCAATTCCTTTTGGCCAGAAAAAGTTTAAAGGAAAATGCTTCTATTGCGGCGAATCTGCGGAACAAAAGGCATATTTTGGAAAGTCGTATTAATCAACTCTAAGCGGACAAGTAGACCCAAAATGCTGATATAATTTTAGAGCCGGAGTCCTGTTGCCCTGTCCATTTCTTCTGTTCCGCCTAACCCCAAATAAATACGCAGCAATTTGATCAGGCGACCTCAAAGACAGTTGATAAAGCTCAGATTCCCTATCCTTTACTTTCCCTATGTATCTTTCAACTTGGCTAGGCGAGACTTCATCTTTTTCCTGATGCCATCTGTACAAAGTGTTCAGGTATATAGCTATCATAACAGGGCTTCTGCCTTCTTCATTCCAACCAACTATATCCTTTCTCTCTTCTTGCGTGAACCTCGCAAGCTTTATTTTTCCCATACTCTGAAAAATAAGGACAAACAGATTTATATGCTTTTAAACAACCCTTATTAATTCAGACCAACAAGTATAGCCTATTTAAAGGCCAAGAATATAATTTCTCTCTATGTATAAAATTCTTGAGATTGACGACAAAATAAGGGTTCCGCCTGCCAAATTTGGCCTGCCTCTTCAGGAAGCTATAAAAGCAAGTCTGCAGGAAAAGTGGGAAGGTGTTGTGGACAAGAGGTTTGGCGTTGTCCTTTCGGTATTGTCAGTGGACTCTGTAGGAGAAGGCAGAATACTGCCAGGCGACGGCGCAATCCATTACCAGGCAGTTTTCAAGTTTATGGTTTACCAGCCAGAGCTCCATGAGATAGTAAAAGGCGAGGTCATAGACATCACCGAATTCGGCGCATTTGTAAGGTTTGGTCCAATCGATGGGATGATCCATGTGAGCCAAGTAATGAATGATTTTGTAAGCTATGATGGGAAGAATGCCGCCCTTCTAGGAAGGGACAGCAAAAGGAAATTAAAAGAAGCAGATATTGTGGCAGCCAGAATAGTTTCAGTATCAATGGAAAAAGAACAGTATAAAATCGGTTTAACAGCAAGGCAAGCTGGCCTAGGCTCCCTAGAATGGGTAGAGGAGGACAAGAAAAGAGCAAAAAGGGCAGCAGGTCCTGAAGCGAAGGAGAAAAAGGATAACAAGGACGCTAAACCTAAGGCCAAATTTAAAAAATAACAAGGAGGGCTGGGAACCGGCAAAGAGTTCCCAGCAGGTTTCTAGATGCCAAAAGATACAAAGGAAAAAGTGTGTAAAACGTGCAGGAGGTTCGTGAAGGGTCCAACCTGCCCAGTCTGCAATGCGTCAAACCTGTCAACAGGCTGGAAAGGGCTGGTTGTAGTAAACAATCCTTCAGACTCTGAGATATCAAAGGCGCTAGGAATAACAGCTCCTGGAAAATATTGTTTGTTTGTAAAACAATAGGAAAATTAAGCAGGATATATTTTATGGAATTCAAGATAGTCGATAAAAAAGAAAACCCCCTTTTGAAAAGGGAAGAAGCAGATGTAAAAATCCTTGGCGACAAACCATCAACCCCCAGTAGAAAAGAAATATTGATTGAGGCATCAAAAACACTGGGCTTGCCAGAGGACCTTATAATAGTCGATAAAATCTCAACCTGGAGGGGCAAAAAAGAAGCCACAGCAAAACTCCTTATCTACAGCAAAAAAGAGGAAATCCCAAAATATAAAATAAAAAAAATGGAAAAGAGGATGGGATCCAAACAGCCAGAACCGCCTCCAGCTGCACCGGCTGCAAAACCAGAAAAACCTGCTGTTTAGAGAATCAGGGCTGTCAGAACTAGTTATTTCTTCTCCAATCTGTGAGCACAAATATATAAACATACTCATGTGCCCACAAAGAGCTCCATCTATCGCATTATAACACTGTTATATAATTCAGGAATATTATCCCTTAGTAACAACTCCCCAAAAATCTTTATAAACCAAGAAGACAACTAATGAACATGGTAGAGGATGGAATCAGAGGTTTTGAAAGAGCGGTTTTGGCTGATAAAAGCGATTTCGCCGCAAGGTTGAGGCTAGCCGGTGCTTATTCCAGACTAAGCAGACACACAGAAGCCAGACAGCACGCAGCTTACGTCCTCCAGAACGATAGAGGAAAATATGGAAAGCAAGCCCTTCAAATAATCCTCTCTTCAATCAAAGAATTTTCAAATGGATCAGAGCTATATGAAATTGGATCAGGAATAGAAGAAAAAGGGCTACTTTACCAGAAACTCACAGCTAAACAAGGAAACATAACCCTTGGCAACCTCACGGCGTATTATGAACTCGGCTTAGCAGACCAGATAATCCCAAATCCAATCTCAAGTCAGGAACATCTCCAGCAAGCAAGAAATGTCTGGGGAGTCTACCATCAGCAAGGGCAGGGAACTGCCACAGCAGACATAGCAAGATACGGATTAACAATGAAGGACGTGGAAAAGCTTGCAGGAAACAATGATATAGAGATAGAACAAAATTTAACAGAAAATGACACAATAGTTGAATTGGTTGTAAAGCCAAAAGGGTTTAAACAAACGAAATCAGGCAGGTGGGAAATAGATTACGGGGACGGTAAAAGGCACATAATAAAGCTTCCTGAAGCTACTGAAGTCGATGATCTAGATAATCCGTCACGATGGGTTATCTGGCCAGAGGACAAACCTCCATACACCTATCTAGGAATCCCTTCAGGAAAATTAACAAAAAACATGAATGAAGCTGTCCAAAGCATGGTTAATGCGGGCATACCACAAGAAATTGCACAAATAGAAACTCTCTATTTTTGGAGAAGACCGTTAAAAGCCTATAAAGGCAATGGTGCTGTTCTCCGTTATTTCGACAATATGTTGAATAGACCCAGAATTGACTTCGGCGTCCAGCCCGACGACTTCTACAACGATATTGGGTGGCTCCGTGCGAGTAGAAAAGGAACGAAATAGGTAGAGCAAACTAAACTTTAACCCGAAATCTAATTATCTTAACCTTACCACATCAAGTACTTTTGGGGCAAGAGTCTCATAATTGAACATTTTGTGGATGTCCCTTGCAAGATCGATGCAGTTCATTTTGTCTCCATGATTTGTTATAATCCTCTCAGGCCTGCAGCTCAGCTTTTTGATGAAATTGATCAGCTGATGCCTGTCGCTGTGGCCGCTCATACCGCTCACAGTCTTGACCTCCATCTCTATGTTGATTGTTTTTGTCTTCCCGCTTTCTGTTGAAATAGGTATTTCCTTCCAACCCTTCTGTATCCTTCTGCCCTGTGTGCCTTCGCCCTGATAGCCTACAAACATCAGAGTGTTCTTTTTGTCTGCTGCCAAGCCTTTCAGATACTCTACTATAGGCCCGCCCATAAGCATGCCTGATGTCGCGACAACTATCCCGGGTTCTGAACCGTCTATTATGGAATTCCTTTCTTTAGGCGCGACATGCTTGAAATTTTCAGCCAAAAACGGGTTCCTCCCTTTGTGCAAGATCTCCCTCTGCATGTTCCTGCCAAGATATTCTGGATAAGCTGTATGAATTGCAGTAGCATCCCAAACCATACCCTCAATCCATACAGGGCAGTTTATCTCTGCCTCAGCTAGTATAGCCATTATTTCCTGCGCCCTCCCTACAGCAAAGACAGGAGTCACAACCTTACCTCCCCTGTCGAGGGTCTCTTTCACAATTTTTAGCAGGTTTGCATCAGCATCCCTTTTAGGCGTCATTATGTCATTCGGCCCGCCATAAGTAGATTCTGTTATCAGGGTCTCTATCCTTTTGAAATCAGTGAAGGCAGGGTCAAATAATTTTGTGTAGGCAAATTTCATGTCGCCTGTGTACAATATATTGTGGAGGCCCTTTCCAATATGCAAATGGGAGAGTGATGATCCCAGCAAATGGCCAGAAGGCTGAAATGTCAGCCTCATATCCTCAGTTATGTCAGAAACCTCCCCATAATCCAAAGTGATTGTATGCTTCACGGTCTTTTCTATGGCCTTTTTTGTATAGTATGTCTGCTTCCCATTTTTTTGCGCAACATCCAGAGAATCCATGCACAATAAAACCATCAAATCCCTTGTAGGGGCTGTGCAATATAGCGGTCCAGTAAACCCATTTTCATAAAGGTAAGGGATCATCCCACAGTGGTCTATGTGGGCATGCGACAAAATTACAGCATCCAATTTTTCTATATTAAATTCAGGGGCATCTATTTGCGGGATTGTGTAATCAGACGCATTTATCCCAAAATCCAGAATCACATTCGAGAAAGGCGTCTCAAGGATCATGGAGCTCCTTCCAACCTGTCTGAATCCTCCCAAACAGCTCAGCCTTACCCATTCATCTTCAACCTCTTTTCTCAACGATATCTTCTGCCCTATCCTGTTCAAAAATTTTTTCCTGTAATCCATTTCTGTATGCAGAAGGCTTCTTACTGCGCTGACTATGTCAGATTTCAGCGAAGGCGACCGTTCGATTTTAGGCAGCCATAAGGTTTCGTCCCTTATCCTCTTGTAAATCTCCCCACCTTTGCCTATAACCAATCCGGGTTTCAGGCAGCCAATCACAACCTTGCCCAGTTCCGGTTCGAAATATACCTCCTGTATTCCAGCCTCCTCTGAAACAATGCTTTTAATTATCTGGACAGCCTTTTCAGGATCTGTTGTGATTGAAGGGTCTGGCCTCACCTCTATCCTTTTCTTCAGCTTGCCGACTATCTCCTTTATTAAAGGCTCGCAGCCCCTGAAAAATTCCTTGTTTTTAGTGTAGAGCACAAGCTCTGAAGCCTCAAATTTTATTTCAGTAACTTCTGCGTCCTTTGGCAGGCTTTCTTCCAATTCTTTAAGCATAGCCATAATTCTAAAAATCACTGTGGATAGATCAAAATTATCGTAGAATAATTTCAAATTAAATTGAACAACAGCATATTTAATTCTTTAATAACTTGTTCGTCTCTGCGTCTGTGAACTCATGCACGCCTTTTTTGTCTATAACAACCAGATCAATCCCGCTTCCGCCTGAAGCTATATCCCTCTTCACAGCAGCTGCCACTGCCTGCACAGCCAGCTTCTTTGCATCCTCAACTTCCATGCCATCCGTGTAATCATGCTCGAGAACCCCAAAAACCATTGGAGACCCGGAACCGCTTGAGTAATATTTTTCCTCAATCACTGATCCATCTGGCGCAAGTGTGAATATCTGCGGCTTTGTATCATAACCGGCAATAATGAGCTGGACAAAATAAGGATAAAACCTTCTGCTGTAAAGTATATTTGCAGTGAGGGAAGCTGCAGATTTTACAGCTATTCTCCTATCTTCATGCAGTTTGTATAGTTTCAATTCGGCTTTCAAGTATCTTTCCAGTGTCTGCGCATCCCCTACAACACCTGCAATTGTCATGCCTATATGCTCATCTAGTTTTATTATCTTCTTTGCGTCCTTGCTTGCAACAAGATAGCCCATTGTCGCCTTTCTGTCAGCAGCCAGAACAACTGCGTCCTTTGCAATCAACGCTACAGTTGTTGTTCCTGTTTTCAATTTCATCTCCATTTCATGCGGATCTTTCATAGTAATCCCTAACGCTGGCAGCTCAAGAGTTTCCTTTTTCAGAATAGGGCTTTGAAGGCCGCCAAATCCATTAAAATAATCCATAAGTTAAATCAGTATAATTAGCTAGAACTAGCTATTGTATAATAATATGTGCACATGATATTTAAGCTTTTCTTCGTCTAATAAAGCTATAACCCGGCAGCAGTTCTGCTAATTCTTTCAGATGATGGCTAAGGCTAACTTCGGCCTTTGCAACTTCCCATTCGCGTTCAGATTTTCATTTTTAGTATAATTTGGGTCTGACCTCAAGGTTGCAAGCCTGTATTGAGCATCCAATACCCTTTGAATGGAATGGCTAATCATATATCTTCGCAAATCCCTTCTGACTGTTTCTGAGCATTTCATCCCTTATCCCTCCAATGCAGCTCTTGGTTCAGGCAGATCAAAATCCCCTGATTTTCTTGCAGGTTCTATATAAGCAACTCGATCTTGTATTTCTGCTTGACTCGGAGACCTTCGCCTCTCATATCCTGTGTGTCCTACAGAAGGCTGCCTGTTTGCCAGGACAAGGTTAGATAAAGCTGCTATTGTATATGAAACATCACCAGCTACAGTTTTCGGATCTGTCAGTATAAAGTTTTCCTGAGCTGTTAAATTTGCTTGGCCTGGCGTAATATCCAACCTTAATCCACCATAATGTCCATAATACTGTGCAACAGATCCTGAAATTGAAGCAATCTTTTCTAATATTTCCTTAGATCTGCGTCTAAGTTTACCTGTTAACCTCGTTGTATCGATCACAACCTTTGGGCCAATTATTTCAATAACCCCATCCCTAACTAACGGCTCGTCTTCAATTTTCGGGCCGCGCTCTGAAGGCACAGAAACATAAGAAACCTTTGAGTATGTCGGTCTTGGATCATCCTCGATCTCGAATCCTATTTCTGATTGAGGCCACCTGAGAGAAAGATCGTATGCAAACTTATCCAGACTGCCCTGCTCAATATGTCTAGGCATTATCGGGTCATTACCCGGATCTAGCACTCTAATCCGCTCTATATACCACTGAGTTTTATCGGGTTCACAGACAGAAACTACATATTTCCATTCAACTTCTGTATAACCCATCGGTCTTGCATAACCCAATCCAACCTTATCTCTATGAACTACTCCTTCTCCAGTGAACCTTGTACTATAGATATTACTATTTGAAAACATCAAGTTCACAGAGTCCCTAATAGATTCCTGCTGAAAATCTGTTAGCCCTCTACTCATAGCCTTTCTCGTCCCTTACACTAGTGTAAACACCGTGTCTTGCAAGCACTCCTTCAACGCGGATGTAACTTGCCAGCCTTTTTTCATGCGGCTCCATTGAAGTATACGTCTTTCTGCCTTCTAACTGCACGACTGACATTTTCTCTTCTTGCCCAGTGCAAACTGCTTCCATACCTCCTCCTTACACCAAGCAATAAACATCAGCGTAGACCAACAAGCCATTAAAAACAACAGAAAAATTCACAAGCTTGTCAGTTATACGGCGTTTAAAGCTTGTGGTTTATCATGAAAATTGCAAAACATCCCTTAATAAAATTCCATGTTCCATACGATGCTTTTGCGCTTCCCATAACTAGATATAATTTTGCCCAGCATCTATATAAACGTTATCCTGCCTTTACGTTAATTTATTTGGCATGCCTGTGGTGAGAATTGAACTCACGACCCCCGCGTTTCTTATCATCGCAGCAAAGCTGCAGTCAACTCTCATATCCAATTATGAGCACGGTGCTCTACCAATACCCGTTTTCTTTCTTAGTGTAGGTTCTTTCTTTTTTTAAAAGAAAGAAAGTACTGAGCCACACAGGCCTATACCTATTTTGCAATCAGCTATTTTAATATCAAAGCTACACTATTTGTATGGCATTCACAAAAGATGAAGCGATAAAAGCCCTGAAGGGATGTTTTGACCCTGAGCTGCAGATTGACGTATGGACTCTCGGGCTGGTATATGATCTGCAGGTTGAGCAGGAAAATGTAAAAATAAAGATGACACTCACATCGCCTGCATGCCCTTATGGGCCTGCCCTGCTTGCAGACATGAAATCAAAGCTTACAAACTCCGGGGCAAAATCAGTTGATATAGAACTTGTTTTCGACCCGCCATGGAAGCCTTCGCAGGAAGTTCAGGACATGCTCGGGATAATGGGGCTTTAAAGCTTTTTAAGAAGGCAAGATAAAGACAGTCTATGACAGAACTAAAATTAGAGCATATGCATGAAGACCTCGAATCTGTAAAGAGAGATTTAGAACTGATTAAAAACATACTAGTCGAGGAAGGAGACTTGACAGAAGACGCCAAAAAAAAGCTTGGACAGGCAAGGAAAACGCCTATTTCTGCGTACAAGAAACTCGAATAATATTATGTGGCAAGTACTTCTCCATCCCGAGGTTAATAAATTTCTAGAGAGTTTGGATAAAGAATTATCTGAGAGGATAAAAAACAAGTTAAGGCAATTAAAGGGCGACCCTTTTGTTTTTCTCGAAAGCCTTCATGGAACAGACTATTACAAGCTCAGGATAGGCGAATATAGGGCATTGATAGACGCGGATTTCAGCAATAAGATATTAAAAGTCCAAGTTCTCGATCATCGAAGCAGGGTTTATAAGAGACTGCTGCACAAGTGAGTTTTATGCTGGTTATCGCATTCTGTGGGAAAAAATATTCTGGAAAAGATGAAGGCTGCAATTACCTTGTTTCCAAACACGGCTTCAACCACCTTGATTATTCAAAAGATGCCCTAAACCCAATTCTTGAAAAAGAAGGCAAAGCCATAACAAGGGATAACCAGATGGAGCTGGCCACAAGGCTCAGAAAAGAAAAAGGAACGCATATACTTACAGAAATGATAGCTGAAAAAATAAATGGTAGCTACACGATTTCAGGCCTGAGGTTCAAGGAAGAAGTTGACTACCTTAGAAAAAAATTTAAAAAAGATTTTATTCTTATTGCAGTAGAGGCAGATGATAAAATAAGGTGGGAGCGATCAATAAAGCAGCAGGTGAAGGGGGAGGGAGGCCATACATTTGAACAGTTTCTGGAACGTGAAAAGCTGCCTACAGAAAAGATAATCCCCGAGACAATGAAACTTGCGGATTATACAATGAAAAACAATGGATCCAGAGAAGAATTATATAGGCAATTAGATGCTGTTTTAAAAGGGTTAATTCTATAATAATACGATACGCCTCCGTAGCTCAGTCCGGTAGAGCGTCTGACTTGTAGCTGATATTTTGAAGGAATAATTTATTCCGATGAAAGGTAAGATATCAGAAGGCCACGAGTTCGAATTCAGCCCTTTCTTTTAAAGAAGGCTGGAAGTTGATTTCAGACCGATTGGTTAGGAAATCAACTTCGTCCCTTCAAAGAAAGTGTTGAGATCCTGTCTCTTGGAGTGTCTTGTGACAGGAGACATCTCTGCATCTTTCATATAGGAAAGAGATGCAGATCCCAAAGAAAACTAGAATACAGGATCTCTTGGGTCAATAACAACACCCAAGACTGAAAATCTCGTCGGGGGCTTTTAATCAGCTAAAAGAGGAATCGCTCGGGAAGCCTGACAAGTCCTCCGCCAGCTTTTCAAGCCCTTTTATAATCGTATTCTGGTACCCACCAATTACAACAGAAGTTGTTGCATAAAAACTAAGAGCCCCATCATCAAGCCTGCCAATAGGTTCGCTGATAAGTCCATGTCTGTTGGTAACAGGGTAAAAAGGTGGAACCCTTACAGGTAGTATATACCTGTTATGTTTTACCTCAAGACCGAGTCCTGACAAAAATACTCTGCCCTCCTCAAAGTCTCGAAATTTATACACGCGGTACTCAAGCATAACCAGAATTATAATAATAATATATTTATAACCAACTGCTTTAGCTGAAAACATTTAATTTAAGCCTCCCCTTCTTATATAAACCATGGTAAAAGTCCTGATAGCAATGCCCACTCCAAACACAGGCTTGATGTACACCAAAACTTTCATTAGCCTTATTGATTTGGTGAAGCCGCCAAAATTTGACTTCTATTTTTCAAGGGGCGGTTACATAGACTCGCAGAGGAATTCTGCAGCAGCACATATGCTAAGCGACCCGGAATTTACGCACATATTTTTTGTCGACTCTGATATGGTGATCCCTAAAGATGCGCTGATAAAACTTTTCAAAGAGGACAAAGGCATAATAAGCGGGCTCTATTTCCACAGGAACCCGCCGCATGAGCCCCATGTATATAAAATAGAAAACAGCCAGCTGAAGACAATTCAAGACTATCACAAAGACAATTTAGTCGAGTGCGACGCTGTCGGGGCTGGCTGCCTGCTGATAAAAAGGGAAGTTTTTGAAAAATTAAACGAGCATGTAAAATTTATCGATGGCCAGCACCAATTTTTTGTGACAACCCCAACTGTCGGGGAGGACATCTTCTTCTGTGAGCTTGCAAAAAAACATGGCTTCCAGATTTTCAGCGACACTTCAGTAAAATGCGGGCATATAGAATTGTCTGTTATTGAAGAAAATGATTTCATTAAAACCCTAGCTCCGCATACAGATCAACAACCTTCCTTATAACATTTTCAACTTCTTCGGGGTTTGAAACTATAGACCCTGCGCTGATGTCTTTACCGGTCTTTATGGAATATTCAAATTCCCCTGGCTTTTTATTAAAAACCATGAACGCAAAAACCTCAGTTGCAGATCTGGCGAAATTCACATAATGTGTATCCTGCTTATTTACCACATTAGATAGCATACTCACAAAATATTGTTCATCCAACCATTCATGAGTCACCAAAGCGCTAACAACTTCTTTTTTTCCAGGATCCACCCCAATTGACCACTGGATATAATATCCATCTTTATTTTTTCTGCTTGTAAGAAGCACCCTGCCTTTCTGAATGTGGTCTTTTCCATGAAAAATTTCGCTGTCTGCCAATCCCCTGCTCCTCCCATATTCTACATAAAATCCCAGATATTTTGCAATATCAAGTGCTTCGTCCATGCCAAAGTTAAAGAAACAAAAGAAATAAAAAGCTATCCCCACCTGACCTCCACCTCATCTGTCCTCCACACAGGGTTTATGTCAGCTTTTTCTGCAAGTAAGCCTTTATCGCCGGATTTATATTGAACGATCCCTGTCCAGCCAATATTAGCGCCGCAATCTCCAGAATATTCTTTCGGAACAACAGCAAACTTTGCGCCTCTTTCTTTGCACATAATATCCAACATCTCTTGCAATCTTTTATTTGCAGCAACCCCTCCTGTTAATAAAACCTCTTCTTTCCCTGTATGCGCGAGAGCTCGCTCTGTAACTTCTGCCAACATTGCAAAGGTTGTTTCCTGCAAGCTAAAACAGACATCTTCCAATTTATTCCCGCTTTTATATTTTTTAATTGCTTCAGTTACAATCCCTGTAAAAGACAGGTCCATACCCTTTACTACATAAGGGAGTTCTACCCATTTTCCGCTCAAGGCAAGCCTTTCAATAGCAGGCCCTCCAGGAAATCCCAGACCAACTTCCCTTGAAAACTTATCCAGCGCATTCCCTATCCCTATATCCATTACTTCGCCAAAAATTCTATACCTGCCACCAACCAAAGAAATAACCTGCGTGTTCCCTCCAGAAACATAAAGCACAACAGGATCATTTAATTTTGTTGTTAATTTCCCTATCTCTATATGCGCAACACAATGGTTTACTCCTATCAAGGGTTTTCCATATTTTTTAGATAAATCTTTTGAAAAATTCAAAACCCCCTTCAAACACGGAGGAAGCCCAGGCCCTTTAGAATATGAAATAATATCTATATCTTCCAATTTTACTTTAGCTTCCCCAAGGGCTTTTTCCAAAACATCCAGGGCAGCCTCTTCATGATGCTTTGCGCAATCCATTGGTATTATTCCCCAGCCGGCTTTTGGTTTGTAAACATCCTTTGGATTAGACAAAACTTTTCCTGAATCTTCCACTACTGACACACCGAAAGTATTTCTACTAATAGACAGAAAGACACTTGACTTTCTTCCAATCTTATTGTGCAGTACCTTCGATGCCGAGAGATAACATAATATTTTTTTATCTAAGAAGAAGAAATTAATTATTTCTTCAATTCCGTATACCCACATTTGCCGCAATAAGCACGGTTTTTGTGCTGGGAAATGGTTGTTCCGGGTCCGCATCTTGGGCAGTTCCTGTTGAGCTTGGAAATAGAATCTCCTGAAATTTTGTAGAATTTGTATATTTTCGGGGTTGAGTGTTTCCGGCCTTTCCTCTGTTTCTTTCCCCTTTTCCTGACTTTTCTTCCCTTCTTCGATGCAGCCGGCGCCTCTTCTGGAATATATATCACTCCTTTCTACTACTTCTTATAATATCTAATTTAAATATGTTTGTAAAGAAATTTTTTATGAAAATCTATGGCTTAATTGCTTCCATTATTATAGTCGTGATAATTCTCCTTATCTCGGTTCCCCAGTTAAAACCAAAATACAGCTCCTCCACAGTCTCGATTGAAACAAAAAACAAGACAATAACTTTTGATGTTGAAATAGCAGACACTGAAATAAAAAGGACTGTGGGTTTAATGAACAGGACTTCGCTAAAAGAAACGTCTGGCATGCTGTTTGTTTTTGGCTCAGAGAAGACGGTCTCCTTCTGGATGAGAAACACGCTGATCCCTCTCGACATGATTTTTATTGCAGAAAATGGAAATATAGTAAACATCAAAAGGAATGCCCAGCCCTGCAAAGCTGTTGACTGCGAATCCTACAAATCTGAAAAGCCTGTGAAATACGTTTTGGAAATAAATGTGGGGTTGGCTGATAAACTGGATATAAAAGAAGGCGGCACTGTTGGAATTAAATTATGAAAATTTGGATAGAATCCCCGTACGATAAATCTGAAATTGTAAATTCGGCCAGAAAAAACAGGATAACAATCAGCAGAAAAAATCCTGATTTTGTTTTAACTTACGGAGGCGACGGTACAATACTGAAGGCCGAGCAGAAATATCCGGGAATCCCGAAAGTCCCTGTCAGGAACAGCAAGATCTGCAGTATGTGCATCTCTTATGGAAAAAACAGCCTTGATTATTTGTTTGAAAAATTAAAAAGGAAAGATTATCGGGAAGAAAAAATAAATAAGGTTGAAGCTATCCTTAAAGGCAAAAAGTTTGTTGGGATAAATGAAATCCAGATCCACAACAAGGATCCGAGGACAGCAATAAGGTTCAGCCTGCATGCCTCAGGAAAAAATTTTGATGAGGTTATTGGAGACGGTTTGATTTTCTCAACAGCTTTCGGTTCAACTGCTTATTACAAGGCTGCGGGTTACGAACCTTTTAAATCAGGGATCAGGATTGGTTTTAATAATGTTTATCCAAAAAAAGGGCCTTTAGAATTAAATGGCGAAGCTGAAGTTAGAATAATCAGGGAAAAGGCTTTGCTAATAGCTGATAATATAGATATGATAATTGTAAATCCCGAAGAAACTCTGAAAATAAAAGAATCAAATAAGCAGGCGATTTTTGTGAGGCTATAAGAAGACATATGAAGGAAACAGAAACTGCAGGCGGTGTTGTTCTGAACAAAAAAGCCGAGGTGCTTGTCGTTAACCAAAGGGGAACTTCTTGGTCCCTGCCTAAAGGCGGACTTGAAAAAGGGGAATCTCATATTCAAGCGGCAAAAAGAGAAATATTAGAAGAATCAGGAATTAGTCAGCTTGAATTTTCCAGGGAGCTTGGACATTACCAGAGACACCCTATGGATAAAGATCCAAATAAAGAAATAAAATCAGAGATTAAAAATATACATATGTTTTTATTTAAAACAAATCAGATGGAGCTTAAGCCTAAGGATCCTCACAACCCAGAAGCCAGATGGGTCCCAAAGGAAAAAGTTGCTGATTTATTAACGCACCCAAAAGATAAGGTATTTTTTAAGTCTATCCTGGCTAAGTTATAGCTATAAATTATGAAAAAAACCAGGCTTCTACCGGTAATAGGAATAATATTGTTCATCTACATAATTTCAAGGGTGGATGTAGCCAAGGTTGCAGAAGGATTCAGCAGGATAAATTTCTTCTGGTTTGGCGTAACCATGCTTATACTTGCTTCACAGCATATCATGAAAGGACTGAGGTGGAAATTAATAATACAGGCATACAATGTGAATTTTCCGCTTCTGAGCCTGATACGGGGATGGCTGATAGGCTTTTCTTTAAGCCTGATAACTCCTGGAAAAGTCGGCGATTTTGCAAGGGCCTACTACCTGAAAGACAAAATGGAGACAGGGAAATCGCTCACAACTGTGATAGCAGACAGGGTAATAGACATATTTGTATTGTTTATCATGGCGATAATCGGGATCTCATTCTTTGTGATTAATTATGTAAACAACGATCTCCTATTATTCGGTACCTACGGGCTTTTCGCTATTTTTGTCGCAGCGATGTTGATATTCTCAAAAAAGCAGTGGGCAACAAAAATTTTAAGGCCTTTCTACAGGTTTGCGCCAAAAAAATACGCAGAGAGGCTTAAAAAAGTCTACCACGATTTTTATTCTGGCTTGGAAATACTTCTCAAAAAGAAAAAAAGGATAATTCTTGTTGGGATCATAACAGTCCTAATGTGGCTGACATCAGTTTTTGCAGGCTACACTCTTGCGCGCGCAATGGGGCTTAGTATTTCCTACATCTTCCTTCTAATGGTAACTCCGATAGTGATGATTATACTGGCCCTCCCAATATCATTTTCAGGCATAGGCACAAGGGACGCCCTCCTTATATTCTTCTTCTCTTATATCGGCATAACAGCAGAGGCAACACTTTCCTATACAATAATGAACCTTGTTGTCGATTACCTTTTCGGAATTTTCGGCTTCATTCTGTTTTTCAGGCACCCGATAAAGTTGGATAAACAACACTAGATTATGTTTTTTGAAGACCGGAAACAGGCAGGAGAAATTCTTGCAGAAAGGCTGGCTAAATATAAAAATAAAAAAGATGCGCTTGTTTTAGCGATACCAAGGGGAGGCGTTGAAACAGGCTATTATCTTGCAAAAAATTTGTGGCTGAAATTGGATATAGTGATAACAAAAAAGATTGGCGCGCCTTACAATCAAGAGCTTGCAGTTGGAGCTGTCGGACCAGACAAAACCGTATACTTGAATCAGGATGTTATTGATTTGTATGGAATCCCGGAAAATTATATAAAAAAAGAAATAGAAAATATAGGAAAACTTGTAAGGGAAAAATACAAATTCTTCAGGGGATCCAAAAAACCGCCTGCAATAAAAAACAAAACAATAATCCTTACAGATGACGGCATTGCAACCGGTGCAACTATTCTGGCCGCTGCCCATTACATCAAAAATCAAAGACCTGGAAAACTGGTTATTGCTGTCCCGGTTTGCCCTGAAGATACCTTATTAGAATTAAAGAAAATTGCTGATGAAGTTATATGCTTGTCAACAAACCTGATTATGGGCGCGGTCGGGGCCTGCTATAAGAATTTCCCCCAGGTCACGGACACGCAGGTAAAGGATTACTTGAAGAGTTAAAAGAAGGCATATAAAATTTGACTACATATTTTATCCATGTATAATCTCAATGGGAAGGTTGCAATTGTTACTGGCGGGTATTCTGGTATAGGAGGAGGCATTGCTGAGGCACTAGCTAAAAGAAAATCCTATGTAGTAATAGCTGCAAGGAGAATAGAAGAATTAGACAAAGCAGCTTCGGGGATTAATTCCACACTTCGGGAAGAACTAGTGTACCCTTTTGCAGTTGATATTACAACTGGAGATGGACCAAAAAAACTTATTGATTATACACTAAAATTAAAACAACGCCTGGATATAGTTGTGAATGCGGCCGGGGTTCACCCTCTTGATAGAGATCCAATGGAAAAAATAGATTCAGCATACAACCTTAATGTTTACGCTAAAAGAAATCTTAATGCCCAAGCAATCCATCAGATGAAAAAATCCAAACAGGCGTGTAGAATAATAAATATCTCATCTCTTGCGGCATTTCAAATATTTCCAGACCAAGTAAATTATCACAACCAGATGAAACTTATTGTAGAGGATGCAAAAGAGCTTGACAGGACATATTCAAAAGATGGGATAAGGGCCTATGCCATATGCCCAGGTTTAGTGAATACGCCGCTTGCTAGAAACGATTTCAGGCAACTTGCAATAGAAAAGGTTGGCAAAGGCCTTGCAGGTGAGGCTTTGGAAAGTGCTCTAAATGATTTTTGGCAATCTCAAGTTTTCCAGCCTCTCGAAGTCGGTCAGTGGGTTATAGATCTGATAGAAAAAGAACCGCAGGAAGTTGTGTTTAAGCCCGAGCCTAAAATTGTTCTCTGATTATTTATTATATTAAACCAATACCTTTGCATGAAACACGATCTCAGGATTACAGCCCTGCTGTTCACATTTTATTTGCTGGCACAGATAATTGGCTTGGGGATAGTTTACAGCGATATAAAAGTTCAGGAGATTTTAACAGAAACAGGTGAAACAGTAATCCAGGTCAGCCACCCTGATACTGCCTTAGGAGCAAGGCCTGAAGTCTACAATTTTGATGCAATTATAATGGTTTTAATTTCCATACTGATTGGTACTGGCCTTGTTTTGCTGATTGTAAAATTTAATCAAATAAATATCTGGAAGCTGTTTTTCTTTTCAGCAGTCTTCTTCTCAATAACAATTGCGGTTGGGGTTTTTGTCAGCTGGGAAATAGCTGCAATAGTAGGAGTTGTTCTCTCAATTTTAAAACTCTGGAAAAGGAATCTGGTTATCCACAATGGAACAGAGTTGCTGATCTATGCTGGAATAGCTGTTTTATTTGCACCTCTTTTTCAGCCGTTTTGGATAATTCTTCTCCTGCTAATGATATCGGCATATGACATTTTTGCTGTCTGGAAATCAAAGCATATGGTCAAGATGGCTGAGTTCCAGCTAAAATCAGAAGTTTTTGCAGGTTTGTCAATACCTTACAGATCTAGACAAACAAAATCCAAGACTCAAGGCAGAAGACAGAAGACAAAAGTTACCACAGCGATCTTGGGCGGGGGCGATATAGCGTTCCCACTTTTGTTCGCAGCTGTTGTGATGGAGTCGCTGATAAAGGCTGGCCTTCTCGGGCCTGCTGTATTTTTTAAAGCCCTTTTGATCCCAATAGTTGCAGGAATAAGCCTTCTTTTGCTTCTAGTTTTTGGAAAAAAAGGCCATTATTATCCTGCAATGCCTTTCTTGACAGCAGGCTGCCTGATTGGATACGGTTTGATATTATTTTTATGATTTATCGGGTCACAATTAAACAATGCTTTTATAAAACTTTATTCAAAATAAACAGAATATGTTTAAGGTAAGGCTGTTCATTGATAAAAATGGGAAAGAGAACGGCAAGAAAGAGCCGGATTTTATTGTTGATGATGTTGTTGAACCGAGGTATGGCCCGATAACATTAAAGATGGGCTCGCAGGAGAGAAGATACATGATCACTGAGATATATAAAGTTTACAACATCACAGACAAGAAAACCGGAGAAATTTATTATGATGTTTTCTTGAAAAAAGATGGGTAGCTAATTTTAGCCAGTCAGCATATCCTTTACAGCCAGAACAGCTCCCCTTGCATAAGGCAGAAGCCTGGAAGGAATCTGCTCTGGCAAAATTTCTGGGCCCAGAATCCCTACACCTATAGGTTTCATGAATTCTAGTTGAAGCTGGATTATAGCAGAAATAACAGCCTGCCCCATCACCAGCCCGTGCTTTGTTTCACCGCGTTCTATTATCCCTAAAACAACTATTGCATCAGCTCTGCCTTCCTTGAAGAGTCTTTTGATTGCTAAAGGCTTCTCCAAAGAGCCTGGAACCCAGACTTCCTTTACTATTTCCAGGCCAACTTCTTCTGAAACCTTCCGCGCTTCTTCCAGCATCTTCTCAGCTTCTTTCTTGTGGAACGAGCCGCAAACTATTGCAATTTTATTTGGCATAGTCTGAACCTTTGATAATAATCTCAACAGTATCCACTATCGTTCTTGTCTGCTGGTCAATTTCCATATTTACAAGATCGCCTTGGCCTTTAAAACTGAAAGTTGTCAGCCTTAAAGTCTCTGGAATAAAGTAAACAGTAAAAGTCCCTTCTTTTTTATTTACATCAACAACAGTTAAACTGACCCCATCCAAAGAGATAAACCCTTTTGGGAAAATGTACTTCATCCATTTTTTATCGCATTTAAAAGTCACAACATGGTTGTTTTCAGGCCTTTCAATATTTACAATTTCTGCAGTCCCATGAATATGGCCTGATACAGGATGGCCTCCGATTTCATCCCCAACTTTTATTGACTTTTCTATATTCAGCTCGTCATCTACTTTTAGTTTTCCTAAAGTTGTCTTATTTAAAGTCTCAAGCATGGCATCAAAAGAAATTCTCCCGCCAGATATCTTGGAAACTGTTAAGCAGACGCCATCAACAGAAACACTTGAGCCTTTTTTTAAATTTTTGATTATTTTTTTAGAAACTTTAACAGTAAAAGTAATCAAACCCGGTTTTTTAACAACTTCCACAACTTCAAAACATCCCTGAACTATTCCAGAAAACATAAATCACCACTGCTCCCTGTTAATCCTTTCTTTTGGAACTCCTAAATCTTCCAAAATTTTTACAGTGCCCTCAACCATTTCTGGCGGCCCACACATGTAAAACACAGAGTTTTTGAAATTAGGCGCACATTCTTTTATCATTTCGCCGTCGATTCTACCTGTTAATCCGTGCCAGTCTGTCCCGTCGGGCCTTGTTATGGTTAAAAATAACCTCAAAGATTTTGATTTTTCCATCTCTAGAAGCTCCTGGTGATAAACGATATTTTCTGGCTTTTTCACGCTGTAGATTAGTGTTTTTTTATTATCCATTTTCTTATCTATCATATACCTGATCATAGACATTAGCGGTGTAAGTCCTGTTCCAGCCCCTAAAAAAACTATATCTTCTTGGGGATTTCCATTAAAATTAAACTTTCCATAAGGCCCTTCGATATAAACCAGATCGCCTTCCTTTAAGTTATATAAATAAGGTGAGAGTTTTCCATCAGGATATAAATTAAAAGTTACATCTATGCAGGCTTTTTGTAAAGGCGAAGAAGCTATAGAAAATGCCCTTTTGACAAGTTGGCTATTTCCTTCGCCAAGATTAAGGCCTACCATCACAAACTGGCCTGGGACAAAATTGATGGGCTTTTTTAGCTGGACCCTTAAAGTTTTTGTGTCAGGGGTTTCCTGAACAACTTTTTCAACTTTCATCCAGTCTTTTATAAGTTCGAGAGGCATATCTATCCTTTCTTTTTAACATCTTTTAAATACATTTGCCTTAATAAAGCGCATATGTCCCCAGAAACAGACATCCAGAATAAAATCTTTTCAACATTTGCAGAGGTTGCAAGTTCGATAGGTTATTCGCCTCTCCACGGGAAGATAATAGGCGTTCTTCTGGTGAAAAACAAGCCTATCTCATTGCAGGATCTCGCAAAAGAGACTGGTTATTCTGCTTCTATGCTTTCCCTGAGCTTGGATTTCCTTGAAGTGCTGGGGGTCATCAAAAAAGTCAAGAAAGAGGCTGACAGGAAGCTGTACGTATCTCTCGCAGGCGACCTTTTGGAGTGTTTGAAAAGGGCGATCACAATAAAAGTCGAGAAGAGCATAGAATCCTCTCTTGGTGAGTTCGAGGCAAGCAAAAAAGAGCTGGACAAGCTTGATTCGAAGGAAAAAGCAGAGGTCTTGAACAGCCTTGAAATCCTCGAAAGCCAGATAAAAAGGCTGAATATGTATGTGAAGCTGCTGGCTGAGATAAAGCTGCCCTAAAATTCTGCTTCTTAAAACCGAGGCTTTTCAATTTTCCTGGAAGGCAGAATTATATAACACTGTTATATATGCTAACTGCCCCCCGACGAATGATCTTTCGACTATTTGTCTATACCACAACACAGGGGATCTTTTCAGGCCAAAAACCAAAAAGATAGCTTTATAAAGGTTATTGTAACCATCATATTTATATAGCCTTCGCTAATTATATAACAATTCACTAAAAGGAGTGTGAACAAGCTATGAGTTTAGGAATGATGGCACAGGTTCTCTCAGCTCTGTTTGTACTCTTGTCCGGCGTCTGGGCCTTATGGACTGCAGCTGGACAAGCGGCAATGCCAGCATTAGGTTGGCTTGTTGGTATAACAGGTTTGCTGGGCGGGCTAACATGGTTGGCAGCAGCAATGGGCGCAAAGAAATAAACTAGTTGCTCTGCTACTTTTTCTTTTTTAAATTTTTTTAATATATCCAATCACAGCCACTGAATTATTTTTAAACTTGATAAAATCACCTTTATAAAATTAAGTCTATTACTTATTCGTATGCGGATCAATCTTGAAGAATTATCGCGATTTTTAGTTAAGGCAAAATGTCAGGCATATGCAGGAGATGGGAAGGAAATTCCGCCGCAAAGACAGGGCTTCAAAGAATTGGAATTCAGAGAAGGAGATTGGGAATATAGAGATAGTTATGCAGGTTTCTATTTTGCACCGGGACAAGAAATTGTAAGATTTCAAGGAAGCCCGGTCTGGGCAATGGCATATAGCGGCGGAATGAGACCAGAATATCATGGACAAAGAGATTTTGCCAAACAAACATTCACATTTCTAAAACAAGCATTATTGAGAGTTGAAGAATCAAGACCATTCAGAGGACCTGAAAACTTCCGTGATGGAGAATGGGAATACACTGATGCAAGTGAAGGAGATATTACAGATTTCAAAGGAACAGAGCACATTTTATATCAAGGAAAGGAAGTTTTCAGACAACATTACATTGGAGGGCTAATTCTTCCTAAATAATCCTATTTTTAAATATATTTATTAGAATTCAATATTGTTTATCACGATCTATTTATGGACTATGAAAAGATTGGATTGAAAGCGGGCTTGGAAATCCACCAGCAGCTGGCCACAGAAAAGAAACTTTTCTGCAACTGCATATCCAGATTGTCAGATAGCAAGCCAACAGGAAGAATTACAAGAACCCTAAGGCCTGTTACAGGGGAAACAGGAGAGATTGACATCGCCGCCGCCCACGAGCTGCTGAAAAATAAAGTATTTGAATATTTGGTTTATCCTGAAGAGAGCTGTGAAGTTGAAACAGACGAGGAGCCGCCGCATGGGATGAATGCAGATGCCCTTTCCATCAGCCTCCAGATCGCAATCGTGCTCAACTGCAAAATCCCCGATGAGATCCAAATAATGAGGAAAACAGTTGTTGATGGTTCCAATACAGCAGGCTTCCAGAGGACAGCGATTGTAGGGATCAACGGCTTTATAGAAACAAGTTTTGGAAAGGTCAGGATTTCAAACGTCTCTGTTGAAGAGGACAGCGCCCAGATAGTCGGGAGGGAATCGAACAAAATCACTTACGGTCTGGACAGGCTTGGCATCCCGCTTGTTGAAATCGGGACAGAGCCGGACATCAAAACCCCTGAACAGGCAAAAGAAGCCGCTGAAAAATTAGGCTTTATAATCCGCTCAACAGGCGCTGTAAAAAGGGGGTTGGGCACAATAAGGCAGGATGTGAATGTTTCTGTTGCCGGAGGAAGCAGGATAGAAATAAAAGGGGCCCAGGACCTGAAACAGATCCCTAAACTGGTCGAAACAGAAGCCGGCAGGCAGCTCAAACTGATCGAAATACATGAAAAACTAAAATCCCTAAAATTTTCTGAAGAAAAAATAACAGGCCTCACAGAGATCCTCAGGAGCACAGAATCAAAACTCATTTCCAATATAATATCTGCTGGCGGAAATGTATTTGGCGCAAAACTTTCTGGGTTCTCAGGATTTCTTGGAACTGAAATCCAGCCCAACAAAAGGTTCGGGACAGAACTTTCTGAATACGCCAAACTGGCAGGAGTAAAAGGCCTGATACATTCAGATGAAGACCTGAAAGGGAAATACGGTATCCAGGACAATGAAATACAGCAGATAAAAAATTCCCTTGGCTGCAAAGAAAATGATGCCTTCTTGCTGGTGGGAGATAAGGCTGAAACAGCAAAAAAAGCAATTGAAAAAGCTATTGAAAGGGCAAATCTGCAAATCCAAAAACCAGTGCCAAAAGAAGTCAGAAAAGCAGAAGAGGATGCCACAACAACCTTCCTCAGGCCTCTTCCAGGGGCTGCCAGGTTATATCCAGAAACAGATACAAAACCAATAATAGTGGACAAAAATATCCTGGATTACCTGAAAAAGAACCTGCCAGAGCTCTGGGAAACCAAAATAGAGAGGTTTGTAAAATCCTACAAAATAAACAAGGATGCGGCAACCCAGCTTGTAAAGTCAGGGAAATCCGATTTGTTCGAAAAGATAGCTATGCTAAAATTCGAACCTAACCTTGTTTTTAGGGCGCTCACATCGATGGTTCCGGAAATCGAAAAGGAGGCCCAAAAGGAGATGAGCGAGGAAATTATACTCGAAGCCTTCAAAAAATCCCCAAAAAATATCTCTAAAGAAGCCCTTTATGAACTCCTGAAATCAGCCTCGGAAACAGGTAAAATAGAAAAAATAGGCGCAGCGCTTTCAGAAGACTTTTTAAGAAAAATAATCCGGGAAGTGATTTCCAAAAACAAGGACGCCTTGAAAAAGCACAATCCGGAACAGATCCTGATGGGAGAGGTTATGAAAGAGGTCAAGGGAAAAGCTCCAGGGAGTTTGGTTATCAAAATCCTCAGGCAGGAAGTCGGTAGAGCATGAAACTATTTCTTGTAAGGCACGGGGAAACAGAGGACAACGTCCAAAAGATACTTCAAGGCCACAAAGGCGGAAAATTGACAAAAGAAGGGCTTGAACAAGCAAAAAAGCTTGCGCTCCGACTGAAAAATGAAAAGATCGATGCAATTTTTTCCAGCGACCTGAAGAGATGCAAAGACACAACAGAAGAAATTGCCAAATTCCACAATGGGCCTGTTTACTATAGGCATGATTTAAGAGAAAGGCTATCTGGCATTTTTGAAGGCAGGCCATCTGAAGAAATGAGGAAAGCCCGTGAAATGGAAGGAAAGAAAAGGCATGAGTTCAAGCCTGAAAACGGTGAAAATTATATCGAAGTTTCGGAGAGGGCCTCAAAATTCCTAAGATTTTTGCTTGAAAAGTACAAAAATAAAACCGTGCTGATCTGTTCACATGGCGGATTTAACAAAGTATTGTTGGGAATTATCATGGAAAAACCCCTTGACGAAAGCACTTTCGAATTGGAACAGAATAACTGCTGCATAAATCTAATTGAAATCAAATCCGGCCAGAAATATGAAATATGCCTGTTGAACAACACTGAACATCTTCAACCCCAAACAACCAAATAATATACTTATATACACCCCACCAATATTTGTTAATACAAATATGTCAATACAAAAAACCGCTTTAGCCATATTTATTCTTTCAATCGGTCTAACACTGCTTTTCACACAACTGACAGAAAGCGCAAGCTTTTCAACAACAATACCTTCCATAACAGTAGAGTCCGGCGCAATAGATGCATTATCCAACATCTCAATAAAGACAGAGGAAACAGGCACAAAAAACATAACAGGAATAAGCTTTGTTTTTCCTGTGGGACCGTTCTCTGCCAGCCAGCAGCAACCATCCGCTGCCAACATTTCAATCACACCGTCCATAACTTCCAGTTCGACCCAGCCAGTAAACATCACATTTTCAAATCCAAACCTTTTAGTTGGCGGATCAGGAGCGACAGGCTACTTCTCCTTTAAGCTGAACTCCCCAGGAGGGACTTCAAAAGAAAATGCCGGAAACAAATCTATCTACACGACAATTTATGTCTATGACCAGGACGGCTCCACAACATCCAGCACCATAACAATATACCTCAATGATTCATCCAAGCCTTCAAACCTCAGGTTCTCTTCGCCTACAAAAGCAAACAATGCTTTCACATCAAATGCAACAGGGGATTTTGAAGTACACTTCAATGAAGCCAACCCTTCTTCTGTAACTTTAACAATAGGTTTTTCAAATGGGACCCTGTCTAATAAATCAATGGCCATCCAAGCAGCCGGCCAGTCAGGAAAGGCAACAGTTCCAGTGGCCGGTTTCCCTGAAGGTAAGCATAATTTTACCTTCCTTGTAACAGACACAGAAAGCTTTTTAGCTGAGAATTCGAGCGTTTACTCCATAACCACTGACCTCACTCCGCCGACAGCCAGCCTAACTCTGCCGTCAGATGCCACAAAAGGCTCGACTCTGACCTCAACCAACCTCACATGTTCAGCTTCAGATTCCTTGTCCGGAGTTGACGCAACTCAGACAGTTACAATAACAAAGCCAGTCAGCAGCACAAAAGTTACACATACATGCGGAAACAGCTTTACCGACACATCAGAGACAGGGGATTACAGTGTCAGCTTCACTGTCCAGGACAAGGCAGGCAACTCTGTAACCAAAACAGGATCCTTTAAAGTCAAGGATACAACAGCACAGGACAACTCTTCCGTCCCATCCAGCCCGACTGCAGCCAGCTCAACAACAAGCCAGGTTTCTACACCTTCTGTTGCCCAGTCCGTAATTGCAAAAACAATAACAGCCTCCGGAAACCTGACACCAGGAAAACTAGCCGCTTTTCCAATGCCCAAGGAAATGGAGGATCGCGGCCTTGTCGGAATACAGATAGAATCAACAGATACCCTAAACTCCTCTGATGCAGCAATAGAATCCAAGATATTTGACACAATCCCAGCAGTGGACGACAAAAACCAGACGCTAAAAGCCTTGCCGGCTTCGACGCAAAAGATGCTGAAAATTTTCCAAATAACCCCGTTGGGAAAACTCCAAGATAAAATAAAGCAAGCAAACATAACCTTCAGGCTCACAAAACAAGAGTTAGGGAATATAACAGCAGAGAACATAGTTTTGCTAAGGTTTTCACAAGGCAACTGGACAGAACTCCCCACTCATCAGAATTCATCCCAGAGCCAGGACCAGTCACTGGAATTCACCTCCACTACACCAGGGTTCTCTGTTTTTGTAGTCTCGTCAAAAACAAATGCGCCTATAATCCAAACAAACCAGACAATAAATCCCCAAGAATCCCCTGCCAACCAAACATCAGAACAGTCATCCGCCGTCTCAGCAAAAGCAATAGCAGATGGTGTACCAGATTATATATTTTATATTATTGCCGCGCTAACAACGGCTGCGTTAGGCTTTATCTTTATCCGCAAGAGAAAATCAAAGAGGCCAAAAACAAGAGTTGCAAAAAAAGAGCTGGATTATTATAAAAAAATAATAAAGTCAAATTAAAATATGGCAAAATTCAGGTGCCTTCAGTGCAGCCAGGAAATAAAGCCAATCATAATGGAGCCTGCGCAGAAGGTCTGCCCAAAATGCGGGTCTGTCAGGTTGGAAAAACTGGAAGCTAAAAAATAAGCCTTTCTTTCTATACACTCTATCCAAAGAAACCCTTAATGGAAAATTAGAAGGTTACATCACTATAAGCCTCAAAATTACTGTTTTTTCTCTTCCACCAAAACCCCGTTTATGACCCCATCCTGCGAAGGCCTTGACGTTATTTTTACTGTGCCCATCTCTGTTTTTACAATAGCGCCTTTAGTAAGGACATTTCTTCTAACATAGTTTGGGTTGGCGGGATTGCTTACAACAGTCATTATTTTTGACTTTGAAGACTTCCCTGATTTATCAGAAACATTTACTGTATTTCCCAGCATCATCCTGACCTTTTGCCTTCCGCCTTTCGTCCTTTTTATTTTGTATTTTCTTTCACCTAATTTTGTCCCCAAAAATTCAGAGCCTCTGTCAGACCGCCTTTTCTTCCTAAGGCTGCTCAAAAGGCCGCCTGTTGGTTTTCTATGGGACCTAAGATGCCATTCTGCCATATGAACTCTATATGTAAACAACGTTTATAAATGTTATAAACTACATATATACAAACCGAATTGTTTGCTTTAATCGGTTTAATTGTATGGACAATAACGACAAACTTCAGCGGCCCCTTGATGTTTTGGGCAGCTCTCAGGACAAAAGGGTCATAATAAGGATGAAGTCCGGTGAGAGCATAACAGGTGTTCTGAAAGCTTTCGACCAGCATATAAATATCTGGCTTGATGACGCAGAAATGCAGAGCGCAAACGGCGACGGCGTCAAGCTCGGAAAAGTCCTTGTAAGAGGGGACAACATAATTCTTGTTTCACCAGGGAAATAACCAATACAATTCTATTTATAAATACTAATCAATATAACTAAAACGATTCTTATGGTCGGCAAAGGAACCCCGAGTTTTGGAAGAAAACACAAGCTTAATCATATAAAATGCAGAAGATGCGGCCGCCATTCCTATAATGTAAACAAGGTCAAATGCTCTGCATGCGGATATGGGCGTGCCGCCAAACTACGGACATATTCCTGGAGATGGAAAGACGTGCAGAGGACAAAAAGGATGAAATAGCACTTTTTCTTTCTGTTATATTGGATAAAAGAAAACCTGCACTAAAAGAAAGCATGCAATTGCCTCCAGATAAGCCTTTGCCACAAAGATTTAAACTGTTATTTTTTAGCGGGCCTGATGGGATTTTCATATACTGACCAATTGGTTAAGTAGATCCATTTTCTTTGGGATCTCAACACTTTCTTTTCGGGAAAAGAAAGGGCTGAATTTGAACCCACGACCATCCGCTCTTTCTGGTTGACATAGGTATG
>CAZVWU010000002.1:0-65250 GCA_964631205.1 uncultured archaeon
TAATCCGCCTAGGCATCCTCTAAACCCTCCTTTAACTGCCCCTTCCCTATGACCTTTATTATAGACTTCTTGACGTGTTACCATAACTGCCTGAAATGCATCTATAATATGACAGTAAACTATTTAAACCTTTGCATGGTTTGTATCTTGGAGATAGTAAATAATTTATTCTATCTGGGCATGTCCCGCTGCCCGCTCTCTGGCAAACTGCCATGCCTTGGCCTTGAAAGTTGACCGATCTGTTTCAGCAAAGCCATATAACCAGCCCTATCCCTCTCTAGAGATTCTATTCTTGGTCCATAACCCCTGATTTCTGCTTCTATAGTGGCAACCCTAGCTTCGTATCCGTTGATTCTTGATTCTAGGCTCCTCATGCCTTCTCTATTGTTTGTGATGTCTTTTCCTTGATAAGAAATATCTTTCTTTGCGTTAGCAAGTTCCTCTCTTAATGTTCGTACTGCTTCTGTTAACGCCAGAATATCTTGTTCATTTTTATTAGCTGTATCTAATGATTGCAATAACCTAGCTGCACCTTCTAGCTCTCCTTGGCTTTCTATAACAGAATATTGTTGTGGTGGTGGCGCAGGAGGCAAACTAATATCTTGGTCTAGAACTGGCTCGTCAAAGTCGTCCTTATTGGGCTTTGGTAATCTTCCAGAAGGTGATGGCATACTTGTCAATTTTTGGATAGTAAGTTTTATAAATTGATAGGGATTAGGGGTAGGCTGGTGCAAACAGTTTACCCTACCAGCAGCAATGTCACCATGTCTCTCCGACCAGGAGCCATAAAGAAATTGAATTTACTTTATATTTTAGTAATCTTTATAAATACTAAAGTTTATAGTAATTTCATGGGTGAAGTTATTGTGACTAGGGGAGGGCAGGTAACGCTAACAAAAGACATCAGGGAGAAGCTCCATATAGAGGAAGGCAATGTGATTATTGTAAATACTATGGGCGAGTTGATAATTGCTTCCAAAAGGAATCCGGATGTTTTTGAAAAAGGCAACTTTCTGCCTGAAAATTTTGAAAAAACACTTAGGCAAATAAAAGCTTCTCCAGAAGAGAGGCTGAAAAGATTTGGAATCATAGGCTAGGAAGCGGACTATATGAAGGTTCTGATTGACACATCTTTGATAGTTGATATTGACAGGCAGAAAAAAGAGACTGTAGAATTATTTAAAAAATTAGCTGTGGATGGCACAACAGAAATGGTTATCAGTGCTGTCACAGTCTCAGAAATCCTGACTGGGGCCTACCTCAAGAAAGATGTGAAAACGTCTGTGCTTACAGCAAAGGAAATTCTTAACCAGTTTATATGGATAAGCCTTGATGGCGAAGTTGCGGAAAAAACAGGTCAGCTTTTAGCTTATCTTCTTGCGGAAAAAAAGGAGATAGGGTATCAGGATACTGCAATAGCGGCAAGCTTTTTGGTTTCCCGCTCAGATTATCTTTTAACGCTTAACAAAAAGGATTTTGTTGTTTTTCCGGCGCTAAAAGACAAGGTTTTTTCTCCTGAAGAGTTCATCCGGAAAATGTTATAGTCAAAGAGAATAAATAAAATGCACCGGGTCAGATATACAACATTATCCTAAAAGAAGCAGCGTCACCATGTCCCTTAAGCCCGGAGCCAACCCTAAAATGATTACAGCGACTTTCAGGAAATTGCGCATCCTTGGATTGTCGATTTCTTTGTTAAAGACCCAGAGGACAGGGATCACCACAACCGGCTTGAGGATGAAAAAAGACCATGTTCCAAGAGAGCCGAAAAAAAGGCGGGGCACAACATGCTGTTCTACAAACCCGTAAGCGGCAAGGGCCCAGAAAGTGGCTGCCGCATCAAGGAAGTGCGCGCCGAGGATGCCTGAGCTCTGGTAGTTGAAAAATTCTTTTAATTTTGGCATGCTCTTTACAAAATAGGAAACTCCAAAAAATATTCCTGTAAGGCCCGCTGCTGTCGGGATTATTAAAAACAAAGGGTATAGAGATTTTATTGGCAGGCTGATTATTGCTCCGGCTAAAATCAAAAAACCTGTCAAAAACATTGTTTTCCAGTATGGGACATTTTTTTTCTTTTGGATAAAATAGCTGATTAATAAAACAATTGTCGCTAAGGCTGCTGTTATAAGGTAGCTTCCGGGGGTCACAAACCATGTTATTATCGAACTGTATAGGCTGGATATTCCTGGTATTGGGAGGGTTGAAGAAAGATGGGCGTTTGCCTGGTTATATACCGCGCCCAGATTATGAGAAAGGTCAGTCAAAAAAAGCGGGTTGGATTTTATGTCGAGGGGTATTGTTCCAAAAACAAAATCGCGGATCGCGCGTGTCACAGGCGCCCAGACAACAAAAGGCAGGATTGCAAGAAGGAATTTCTTGTCTATATTGATTTTTAATTTTTCCAGAAGCTTGTATACAAGTACGACGCCTATAATAAGTATCGCCCCGTACGCTATTGTGTTGTAAGGGTTGAACCAGCCGTTCTGGATTATTGGCGCGACAAAATTCTCTTCAAAAAATCCCATCTGTATATTTTGTTTGTTTATTTAAAAATAGAGAGCTTAATAGGTTATAGTGTTATGGATGTCTCGATTGTAGTTCCTGCATTCAATGAGGAAAAGAATATAGAACGTTCAATAACCTCTTTGCTTAACCAAGACTTCAAAGGAAAATACGAGATAATTGTCGTCAATGACGGCTCAACAGACAATACAGAAAAAACAGTGAAAGAAATAATTAAAAAATCCGAAAATAAAATTAAACTGCTTAACCAGCCAAATCAGGGCCCTGCAGCAGCCAGAAATGCAGGCGCAAAGATTGCAAAAGGAAAAATAGTTTTGTTCACTGATTCTGATTGTGTTGTTGAAAAGGGCTGGATAAAAGAGATGGTTGAGCCTTTCAAAAACAAGGAAGTAGTCGGGGTTCAAGGAAGATACAAAATATACAATAAAGAAAGCCTGGTTGCAAGGTTTGTGCAGTATGAGATAGAGGAGCGATACCAGCGGATGGAGAAGCAGAAGTATATTGATTTTATAGGGTCGTACTCTGCTGGTTATAGAAAGGATGTTTTCTTGAAGTTTGGCGGTTTTGATACATCTTTTAAAAAAGCTTCAGGGGAGGATCCTGAAATTTCCTACAGGATCGCGGATAAGGGGATGAAAATGGTTTTTGCGCCAAAGGCGGTTGTTTACCACTCGCATCCTGACACGCTGAAAAGGTATTTGAAAATGAAATATGGGAGAGGTTATTGGGGCGAGCTGCTGTACAAAAAGCACCCTGAAAAAAGGTTTGGCCAGTCTTACAATTCCATCTATTATTTTTTGCATATCATGGCGACGTGCCTTTTGAGCCTTCTATTTGTTGTTTCGCTGCCATTCAGCGCTTTGTTCTCAAAAGCGGCAATCCTTTTGCTTATACTTTTGTCACTCCCTTCAACGCTTTATATTGCAAAATTTGAGAAAAAGTTTTTATTCATAGGGCCCTTATTCATCAATTTAAGGAATCTGGCAATAGGGTACGGGGTATTTGTTGCTAAAATTAAAAATTTAGGCAATAAAGCTTAACGCATTATTCTGGATAATCGACCTTTTCGCCCTCTTCGGTTGGGACTTCTTCCTGCTCCCGCACCTTAGACATTTTTGAAATCTCAGAGCTCATGTACGTATACAGCCTCTTGACCCTTTTGTCAAGGAGGTCTATTGTCTGTAGCGTGACTTTGTTTAGCTCTATCAACTCTGTCATTTTTTCAAGCACTTCTGAGAAGGTCAAGCCATTAGAAGGAGGCTGTATCTTTGGAGGCTGCTGTTCTTGCTCTGCAGAGCATAGCCTTATTATTTGGTTGGCTGTTTTCTGGTTTTCTTTCAGGTATTCCAGGAGGCTTTCAACTTTTGAATCCATAATATTATCTATACTGGTAAGAAATATAAATCTGATGCCTTAGGCTGACCGAAATCTTATCGGCCAAAAAATAAAAGTTACTCGCCGCCCATCCCGTCAGGCATCCCGCCTGGCATTGGGGGTCCGCCCCTTGAGGCTGCTGCAGAAATCATGTCGTCTATCCTTAAAATAAGCTCTGCAACCTCTGTTGCTGATTTCAATGCCTGCAATTTTATTTTCAAGGGTTCGATGACCCCTGCTTTCAGCATGTCAACCGGCTGTTCTGTAAATACATCCAAGCCCATGTTTGGGTTTTTGTCATGCTCTGCCCTCAACTGGGCAAGCTTGTCTATTGCATCCAATCCCGCATTCTCTGCAAGGCTTCTTGGGATTATCTCCATTGCATTTGCGTAAGCAAGTATTGCAAGCTGTTCCTTCCCTTTGAACTTGTCAGCGTATTTCCTCAACTCTTTTGAAACCTCTATTTCAGGCGCCCCGCCTCCAGGGACTATCTTCCCGAGCTCCAAGGCTGATGCGAGGCCTTTTACAGCATCTGTCATTCCCCTCTCTATTTCATCAACAACATGCTCTGTGCCACCTCTCAACAGGATTGTGACTGCTTTTGGGTCTTTGCACTTTTCAACAAATAACATCTGGTCGCCTGCTATCTTTTTCTCCTGCACCAAACCTGCATACCCAAGATCAGCTGAAGTCAGGTCGTTCAGGCTTGTCACTATCTTTCCGCCTGTAGCGCGCGCAAGGTTTTCAAGATCAGATTTCTTTACCCTTCTTGCGGCGATTATCCCTTTCTTTGCAAGGTAATGTTGGACCATATCGTCTATGCCTTTCTGGCAGAGCACTACATTCGCGCCTGAGTTGATAACCTTGTCGGCCATCTGCTTAAGCATCCTTTCCTCATTGTCAAGGAAGGCCTGTATCTTGTCAGGAGAGTCTATGTTTATTTTTGCATCATTTTCAAGGGTCTTGATTTCCAGTGCCGCATCAAGCAGCGCTATCTTCGCCTTTTCAAGCGATTTTGGCATTCCTGGATGGACGATTTCCTTGTCTATCACAATCCCGTCAATTAAGATGCTCTCCTGTATTGAGCCACCTTTTTTCTTTTCAAGTTTTACGTTTTCGCTGTCTATTTTAATTCCGCTTGGGCTTTCTTCAGCGACTTTTTTAATTGCCGACACTGCAATTTTTGACAAGTCCTCGCCTGCCCGTTCTGCTGATTTGCCTGTCATTGCAGTTGTTGCTATCTGTATCAGTAAAGCATCGTCTTTTAATGTTATTGGTTTTGACATTGCCTGCAAAACTTCGAGTGCCCTTTCCTTTGCCAGCCTGAAGCCTTTTGTTATGACAGTGGGATGTATTTCTTCATCAAGCAGCTCGCCTGCTTTTTTCAGGAGTTCGCCGGAGATTACCACAGCTGTTGTTGTTCCATCTCCAACTTCCTGGTCCTGTGTTTTTGCAATCTCAACCATCATCTTTGCTGCAGGATGCTCGATCTGCATATTTTCAAGTATTGTTGCGCCGTCGTTTGTTATTGTGATGTCGCCAAGAGAATCAACAAGCATCTTGTCCATGCCTTTTGGACCTAATGTTGTCCGCACTGCATCAGCCACAGCTTTCGCAGCTTCAATATTATTTTTCTGGGCATCCCTTCCTTTATTCCTGAGTGTGCCTTCAGGCAAAATCAATATCGGCTGTCCGCCTAAACTGCCTATTTGCGCTTGCACCATATTTATCGCCTAAATTAAAGTATTTTTCACGCCTTAAAAACGGATAAGTAATATTGTGGTTAAAGCATTTAAGCTTTTCGGGAAATTGAGAATGATATAACAGTGTGATATATATCATATTTCCAGCTCAAGCTTTTTCCAAACAGGCTTTGGAGAGGGTCTGGTTGTTGGCCTAAAGGAACTTATCCCCTGTTGGGGTTAGTGAATGCATACCTCTGTCCTGTAACAGCTGTCAGGCGTATTTCGCATAAATCTCAAAGAAATTTCTGTATGTTTTTTTGAACTTTTCAAGGAAAAACCTTTCTATCTTGCTATAATGGCTGTTGTCAGCGGCTTCCAAACAGTTAAAATATGCTGTTCTGGATGTTTTTCTTACAATCAACGGCGGATAGCCTTTATTCACCAGTATTGCATTCACTAGAAACCTTCCTGTCCTCCCATTTCCGTCTTCAAATGGGTGGATTTTTTCGAATCTTGAATGGAAAATGGCGGCTGCCTGAAGGGGGTGCATCTTTCCGATGTTGCGGCCATACCAGCTGATAAGTTTTGACATCTCAGGATAAACTTTCTCCGGCGAGGTTGTCTCCAGCCTTTTGCCAAGAAGAAAATTCGGGAGTTTTTTATATCCCTGCCTCGTATCTATGTCTTTCGTCAGGAGCGCATGCATTTTTATTATGCTCCGATGGTCTACACTAAACTTTCCAGCCAGAAGAAGGTCTAAAACCCTTCTTGAGTTCCTGGTTTCATATATTTCCCTCAAATCCTTGCCTTTAATGGACGTTTTGTCAAAAATAACTATTGCCACGTCTTTCAGCGTAAGGGAATTCCCTTCCAGGGCGTTTGATTCGTATGTAAAATTGAGGATGAACCTGTCAAAGATGTCCTTTTTTTGTTCTTTCTTGAGTTTTTTCAGGAGGCGTTTGTAATCTACTCTTGTCGCCTCGATTTTTTTAATCTCTTCTTCTGTGAATATGCTGCCTGCAGTGAAGGTTTTCAATGCCCACAGGATATTCGCTTCCTTTTCCTTTTCCAGAAAATAGCCGGAATATTTCTTTTCCAGTTTCTTCTGGCTGCCGCCCTCTTTGACCAATTTAGCCAGTTTTCTAACAGACCCATCAGGAAGCCTGACAGACTTTACAAGGTAAGTGTACTCTTTCCCGTTTATCCTTTTCCTAGAAACATGGACCATAAGGGATTTGGGGCAGGATAGCCTGTTTCTGCCCCAATTATATTTAACCCCACAGATATTTAAACCTTCATTTTTTGTGGGGTTAAGGGGTTCGGCAAATACTGTAAATTAATATAACAGTGTGATATATGGGCCCGCTGGGGTTTTCATATTTCCATAACCCAAATTTATTTTTGTAAATGTTTTCTCTTTGGGTTATAAGGCTTTCTCGATTCCAATTGGACACTGATCTGAAGATCAGTGTCGTCCCTTTAAAGAGAAAGGGTATAAATCGAACCCAGGACCACCTGCATTTACGCAATGCAGATTTATTCATGGACTAGAAGTTTGACTTCAATAAAATCCATGTGCCTTATAAGACAGGTGCTCTACCATTGCTCGTCTTTTTCCGGGGCGCGCTTTTTTTGATTTATGAACCGAAAAAGGGCGCTGAGCCACGGGCCCATAAGACTAATATAACAAGACCAGATTTAAATAAAGTATTCTAGTTCTTTTGGAAGAATTAACCGGAAAGAGTTCCTGCGCTCTTCTGGACCTCAGGCTGCTTCTGCCATTCCTTTTTCAGGCCATGGATTTGGGCCAGCCTTTTGAAGAAAATTGCAGCTGATTTTGCTGTCCTTACAGCTTCTGAAGGGCTCTTTAAAGACTGCACAGTCTTGTAGGCCAGGTATTTTGGGTTTGAATAATATTGCTTGAGAGCGACATCTGCCCATTCCACTAATTCTTTGTTTGTTAAATCTGGCCTTGATACAAGTGTGTTGTGTTTCCCCTCGCTATCGATCCACTGATCATAATCCCTTGTTGTAAGGTAGCCGTTTTCCTCTGCCCATTTAAATGTGCCTGTTCCAGGGTAAGCCATTAAAGGGAAGAATTGCGCTGTGTCAGGCATCAGCTTTTTCGCAAAATCAATTGTCGCCTGCATGCTTTTCTTGTTGTCTTTTGGCAGCCCTAATATAAAACAGCCATTTGTAATTAAACCCGCCTTTCTGACACTTTCCATGAACTCTTCCTGCATCTTTGCTGTCGTGCCTTTTTTCACAGAGTTCAGCTCATCCTGCTCAGGCGATTCAAAACCAACACACAGCAGCCTGCATCCTGCATCCCTCATCGCCTTCAGAGTCTCATAATCAGTGTTTACCCGCGCATTGCAGGACCATTTTATTTTTATCCCTCTCTGAATTATCTCTTTCGAAAGATCGATTGTCCGCTGCTTGTTTAATGGAAATGTATCATCCTCCAGCTGTATCTCGCTTATAAAAGGCAGCTCATTCTTGATATACTCAAACTCGTCAGCAACATTTTTCACTGACCTCTGCCTATAGGATGATTTGAAAGGGATGTGGCAAAAAGAGCAGCTGTAAAGGCATCCTCTCCCTGTCAGTATCGTGACTTCAGGCCATGTCAGGGACGCATAAAAATATTTTTTCATCCCCTCTTCTCCAAGGTGTTTGTAATAAGTCTCTGAAACAAAAGGGAGTTTGTCAAGATCTTGAATTAACGGCCTTTCAGGAGTGTGGATAAATTTTCCGCCTTGCATAAAAACCAGACCCTTCACATCATCCAGTTTTTTCCCTGCTTCAATGTGCTGCGCCAATTCCAACGCAGTTTCATCAACCTCCCATCTGATCACAGAATCAATTGCGCCTTTGCCATGAACAAGCGTCTCTTCAGGCACATTAGAAGGGTGTATTCCCATTACAGAAATATGGATTCCGGGGATCGCAGCCTTTATTTTCGCTGCCTGCCTGATGTCATTCAAAATAGATGGCGTTGAAGTGTCCATCAGGATGAGGCCGTTCCTGTCTGTAAAGTATTTTTTTGCTTGCTCAACTGTGAAATCATGGGACCATTCGCTTGCCACTGCATCAACCAGCCAGGTCTTAAAGCCGTTATGCTCAACCCATCCTGCCCCATATGCGAGATAATACGGATGGTAAAAAGTCCCGCCATTAGTCACGCATGGCGACCTTGACTGCCTGGAATAAAGATTGAGCAATTTGCCATTCCTTTCAAAGGACGGGTTTAAGAAAAGGGTTTTCATAGCTCTGATTTGGTTTGCTTATATTTATTTGTTTACCTAATATAGAGAGGATAGGCATGAAAACTATTGTAGACCTCCACATCCACAGCCCGCATGCAAGGGCGTGCAGCAAAGACATTTCTCTTGAGAATTTGGAAAAGTTTGCCAAGATAAAAGGGGTTGAGCTTTTAGGGACTGGCGACTTCTGCCATCCAAAATGGATACAGGAATTAAAAAATAAATTGACTGAGGATGATACCGGAATTTTAAAAACTAAGACAGGGTTTCCTTTTATTCTTCAGTTCGAGATTGCGCTGATTTATTCTGATGGCGGGAAAGGCAGGAGGGTGCATAATCTTGTTTTGGCTCCGGATTTTGGCACTGTAGACCAGATAACAGAAGCCCTGCTGAAAAAGGGCCGCGTAGACTATGACGGGCGCCCGATGTTTGGGATTCCCTGCGCGGATTTTGTTGAAATGATGAAATCGATAAGCGGAGATATTGAAATCATCCCTGCTCACGCCTGGACCCCATGGTTTTCTGTTTTTGGCTCAAAATCAGGCTTTAATTCACTTGAGGAGTGTTTCAAGGACCAATCAAAATATATTCATGCAATTGAAACAGGCCTCTCGTCTGATCCGTCGATGAACTGGAGGCTTTCCCAGCTAGACAATATCCAGCTGGTTTCTTTTTCCGACATCCATTCCTACTGGCCATGGAGGCTTGGAAGGGAGGCGACTGTTTTGGATTTAAAAGAATTGACCTACAAAAATATTTTGAATGCAATAAGAACTGGAGAAGGCTTAATCGAAACATTTGAAACTGATCCGGCATATGGAAAATACCATTTCGACGGCCACAGGTTTTGCGGCGTTTCCTTTGATCCAAAAGAATCTAAAAAAATAGGGGAGATATGCCCCAGATGCCAGAGGAAACTGACAGTCGGGGTCTTAAGCCGGGTTGAAGAATTGGCCGACAGGCCAGAAGGGTTCAAACCAACAGGCAGGCCTGCGTTCAGGTCGGTCATACCGCTTTCAGAAATTATTTCTTTTAGTCTGGGCTCAGACAATCCTGCATCAAGGCAAGCTTGGGAGGTTTACAATAAACTCATAGAACGTTTCGGCTCAGAATTCAAAGTTGTTTTTGATGCAAGCTTTGAAGAGCTTTCAAAAACAATAGACGAGAAAATCGCAAAAAACATAATTGATATCCGGGGAGGCAAGGTAAAGCTCCTCCCAGGCTTTGACGGGGTATATGGGATCCCTGTTTTTAATCCGGAAGATGAAGACAAGCTGAATAAATTAAGACTCAAAAATATGGGAAAGGAATTTCACCAAAATAAAAATAAAAAACAGAAAAGTTTGGCTGATTTCAAATAACCATTATTCGACTTTTCTTTTCACAGACAGGGAAGGGCCTGCCCTCTCTATATTATAGAAATATGGTTCTGATTCAGCTGTTATTGAAACGAGCTTTTCAGCCAGCTCGCTGCTCGCCCCCGCCTCAAGCTCGCAATTGAATTCTCCTTTCTGGCCTTTGAAGAGATCAATTTCATTATAATTTATACATTCTCCTGTTTTGATTTCTATATCGGTTGATGGCGTTGACAGCTTAAGCTTTATTTTTTTGAGCCCATTTTCACAGGAAGTATCGGTGCATACAAAACCGGTGTCCAGATTGGAAACTGTGACAAAAAGCGGGAAGTTGACTTTCCCTTCTGACAAAAGCCTTATCTGGCTTGCCTGCCCTCTTGTGTTCATATCTATATCTATCGGGCTCCTTGATTTAAACACGGTCTCAGACTCGACTGCCTCGCCTGAATCCCTTTTTATTATAAATTTTTCCCTTGGCACGAGCTTTATCCTAGAAACTGTTATTGATTTATATTTGTATTTTATCGAAACCTTTGGCTGGAATGTCTGGTCTAATGGGAGGCTGCCTGGCGCAGTATAAGAAAATATGCATTGTTTGGATTGCCCGGGCGTGTTGAATTCTGGGTTAGGCGGATTCAGAGAAAATTTTACGCAACTATCTACTTTAATGCCCCAGCCATCCAATCCTGTTATTGTTGGCTCTATTTCTTCTGCTTTTTCTGTCCCTGTGTTTCTTACAATAAGGCTCAACTTTACGGCTTCCCCTGGAAGTATTTCAACCCCTTGAATATCCGGCTCGAAAGCCTCTATTGAGAGTATTCCGCCGCCAGATGATCCGCCGCCAGATGAGCAGCCGGAAATGAAAACCACTAAAGCTAAGGATAGAAAAAGCGTATATTTTTTATTGATTTTTGATGAATCCATACATAAAGCAATTATTAGAATCCTGTTGCTGATTTGAGCACTGCTAGTGGCTGCGCAAGGGGCTGCAAAATCTCATAAGTATATTGCAATTCAACTTCTATTGTGGCTTTTTCTGCAGGAGCGCCCCTTTGTGGTGGGCTTGTAACCCTTAATATACAGGTTGTTTCATAGGACCTCCCAGAATTCAAGTTTATCACTCCGTTCTGGCAGGCAGGGTCTGCGCCTGTATAGTCTGGGCTTAACCTGGAAGGCCAGCGGATATTAACCCTAACAGGATATGTGAAATCTTGGCTGGATACTAAACCTTGTGTCACATGGGCTAAGGCTGGGTTCCCATTTTTATCGATTATTGTCAATTTAACAGGGACTTGAAGGTCGAAGGTGGACCCCTGGGTTGTTGTCCTCACTTCCGGAACCTCTATCCTTATATCAAGCGGGCCTGTATCAGCTGTTCCAAATTGTGTTACTAGCCCTTGGCCAGCATCCCTTCTTTGTATGAATGTGTCTGCATCAACAAGCGTGATTGTCCCGCTGCCTTTCAGCACATTATCATATTTTATGCTTAATTTCGGCTGTATGCTTTGCTGCACAGCATATTGGGGCGTTCTTGAACTGAAGGTAATTGTTCTTATTGGGCCTGCAAGATTCTGCTCCTGGCTAAACCCTGTAAGATCGCCTAAATTTTGTTCAAATATGCCTGACCATTTTTCTTTGTCTAAAAGTTCTACAATATTTACCCGGGTATTCTTTGCCTTTATTGTGCCTTGGTTCTGCACCCTTGCAGTAAACTGGACAGGTTCATTCTGCCTTAATTGTGTGCCTTCCTGATTAGACTTGAACTCAAGAATGACGACCCCATTCCCTAAACCTACTGGCGCCTGAGAGCCTTGAGCGCATCCAGAAACCAAAACTATAGAGGCTAATAATAGCAGGGTTATATATTTTTTGTTGGGTTTTTTTGATTTTCCCATATAATCCTATATGTGGTATAGTAATATTACTTGCACAAGCTTATAAATTATATAAGATCTGTCTGGCCTATTTTACCGCAGCTGGAGGAGCCTGGTAGTTTAGGGGTTCTATTGTCACTGTGCTTTCTTTACGGAATTCGTATTTGTAGTGTTTGAGTGTAACCTCCACTCTTACTGTTTTCTCTTTCTGGATATTCTTTGGTGTGACTAATGTGCATATTATAGGTGGGGATTTTTTCTGTATTAGTTTTATTGGTTTATCGTCATCGAAGGTGCAGCTGGTTTTACTTTCTGCATTATCTATCTTTATAGCGATATTAGTTGGTTTGATCTCCTTGCTCACAGACAAGAACCCAGACCCTTTATTTTCTATATAAAGGGAAGCTGGCTGTTGAGTTAAATCGTCTGGGATTGGCTGCCTCACGCTTGGGTCAGGAAGGATATAAGCAACTAGAGGACCTTCGCTTTTTTGCGGAACTGAGCTCTTTTGGACAAACCTGCCTTGCTCCTGCTGCCGCTGCGCTTCATCTTTGTTAATAAAATAGACTTCTGTCTGGCTTGATGTTGTGTATTCATATTCGACAGATGTTTTTAGTTTGCATGAGGGTATCGGGACAAGGACTTTTTTAGGGTCAGCTGTTAGAGTCCATTTTATTTCTTTAACTTCCCTTGGCAAAAGCTCGACGTCTTGTTCCTCACTCCCTATCGGATTAAAAACTCCGCATGTATCAAACAAAAATACATTAACCTTAATCTTATCTTTTTCGCCAAGATTCTGGACATAGGTTGTGAGCGTTATTGACTGGCCGGCTTTAACTGATTGCGGGAACACACTCTGGTCTTTTATCACAACAATGTCATTTTCATATTTGCTTTGCAGCTGGCCTCCGCCAAAATCAAGCCCGGGGATTGTGCAGCCTGATACAAAAACAACTGCTGTTATCAGGATGATAAAAAGCTGGTTCATATTATTATTTATATAGAAGAGGTGGTTTAAATGGGATCGGCCTTATTCAACTACTTCAAATTTCACTCCATAATGTATTACTCCGCCCTTCCCATCCTCATACATTTTCCTGAACACTGGTTTGACTTTTTTCCCTGTTTCAATTTTTGATAAATCGCCGACTACTTGGCCTGAAACAGTTGTTCCCTCGACCAATTTTATCATGCCCACTGCATAAGGCGTATACTCTTCAAAACCGTCGGGCGGTGCATGTATTATTGTATAAGAACGTATTTCTCCCTGGCCAGAAAACTTAAACTCTTCTATAACACCCTTTCTCCTGCAGTCAGGGCACAAAGTTTTGGGTGGGAAAAAAACCTGGTTGCAGGTTTTGCATTTTGTCCCTATAAGGCTGTACTTGGATTTTTTCAATCTCCAGAACAATGGCGTTGATACATGAGTCATATTATTCACTCCCAAAAATATTCACGACAGCAGTTGCGCCTGTGCCGCCCACATTTTGTGCCAATCCTATTTTTGCGCCTTTAATTTGGAGCTTCCCTGCCTCGCCTTTCAATTGCCTAGCGATATCCACAATCTGCCTTATGCCAGATGCACCAACCGGATGGCCGATTGATTTTAGGCCTCCCATTGTGTTTGTTGGCTTTTCAGATCCTATTGATATTTTCCCCTGCTCCACGAATTTCCCGCCCTCCCCCTTTTTGCAGAATCCTAGATCCTCTATTGCAATAATCTCATTTATCGAGAAACAGTCATGTACCTCAGCAACATCAATCTTTTCATGCCCAAAGCCAGCTTTTGCATATGCAATTTTGGCTGCTGCTTTTGTGGCTGCCATTTCTGTGATGCTCTTCCTGTCGTGCAAAGCAAGCGTGTCTGAAGCTTGGCCAGAGCCCAGCAGCCAGACAGGTCTTTCTATGCCTAATTTTTTCACCATTTCTTCGGATGCCAGAATAACTGCCGCAGCTCCATCTGTTATCGGGCTGCAATCCAATAGCCTTAATGGATCAGCAATCATTGGTGATGTCAGGACATCTTCAAGCGTGACAGGATATGGGTGCTGTGCGAGAGGATTTAACGCCCCATTTTTGTGGTTGTTCACAGAGACCATTGCAATCTGCTCTTTTGTTGTCCCAAACTGCTTCATATGCGCCCTTGCAATCAAGGCATACAGACCTGGGAAAGTAAGGCCTATAGCCGACTCCCATTCATGGTCGCCTGCGCCCATTAAAGCAGACACAGCCTGTTCGCCTTTCACATCAGTCATCTTCTCTGCGCCTGCAGCCATTACAATATCATGCTCACCTGCCATTATCGAAATGGCCGCCTTCCTGAAGGCCAGAGCTCCAGATGCGCATGCGCCTTCAACTCTTGTTGCAGGTATTGGATTCAAGCCTGCTTGGTCAACAGCAAGCGCGGCAAGATGCTCCTGGCCGATAAAACGGCCGCCTGACATATTGCCTACATATAACGCCTGTATCTCCCTCCCCTCTAGCTTTGCGTCGTGAAGGGCCTTTCCACCAGCTTCTGTAGCCAAGTCCCTCAGCGATTTCTCCCAATGCTCATCAAATTTGGTATAGGCTGCTCCAATTACTGCAATTCGTTTAGACATATTTCACATTTTTCTCCTGTATCATTTTCTTTGGGATCTGCATCTCTCTGTAAGAAGATGCAGAGATGTCTCGTGTCCTATCGAACAGGCGAGACACGATCTCAAACCTTTCTTTTTTAAAAGAAAGGGCTGATGCCCCTATTATTGCAATTCGTTTAGTCATAGTTAATTCACCACTGATTTTGTATTTTAGTTTTTTTTGGATCTGCATCTCTAACTCTTTAATTTTTTCCTCAGCCTCACATAAGTGCCGTAGTCTATGTGCTGCTTTTTTTCTATATATTCGGATGTTTTGGGCGCCAGATCCCTTTTATCCAAAATCTTGTCTGTGACCAGCCATGAGAATGAATCAGATCCTGCGCCAGATCCGTAAGATGTCATCAATATCCTCTGGCCTGGCTGGGCTATATCCAAAACATTGCATAAACTAATGGGCGTTGCCCCTGAATATGTATTGCCTATATGTTTTACAACAAGGCTGTGTTTAATCTGTTCAGGTGAAAACCCAAGGTCCTTTGCTGCTTTTGCTGGGAATTTTCCATTCGGCGTATGCAAAACAAGATGATCGAAATCTGAAGCTTTTAATCCTATCTTCTCCATGAAGTTTTTTGTTGCTGTCACAACATGTTTGAAATATGCAGGCTTTCCTGTGAACCTTGCTGCATGGGTTGGGTAATCTTCTCCTTCCCTCCTCCAAAAATCTGCTGTATCTGTTGTATAAGAATAGGTCCCTTCTAATTTTGCAAGAGGATCTTTGCCTATAATAAAAGCTGCTCCGCCTGCTGCTGCTGTGAATTCCAGAGAATCGCCTGGCCTCCCTTGTGATGTGTCAGCGCCTATCGCTAACCCGTATTTTATTTCCCCAGCTTTCACAAGCCCATAGCAGCACTGGATTGCAGCTGTTCCAGCCTTGCACGCAAATTCAAAATCGGCTACCATGATATGATTGCTTAAGTTAAGGGCATCTGCCACAATTGTTCCTGAAGGCTTAACAGCATAAGGATGCGATTCAGACCCTATATAAACAGCTCCTATGTCAAGCGGATTAATCTGTGCCCTGAGCAAAGCATTTTTTGCAGCCTCAACAGAAATTGTTACGGTGTCTTCGTCCAGGTCGGGCACACTTTTTTCATGGACCATTAGACCTTCTTTTATATCTTCTGCATTCTTGCCCCATACCCTAGCTATTTCCTCTACTTTGATCCTAAACTTAGGAATATAAGCGCCGTAACCAACAATGCCAATGTCTGACATAAAAAGAATCGATGAGTATAATATAGATGAATGTAGGGTTTTTAAAAGGATAATCAGGCTTCGACAGAAAATCAGCCTTTTGGCCCTTCCTCTTTGCCGAGCATTTCGTTTAAATTGGCAATCATTTCAAGGTATGCGCTTTCCCTCCCGCTATTGAAATAGCCAACAGGCGCATTTGGATGCCTGTTCAAAATTTCGGAAGATTTGCGCAGTTGGTCTGCCTTCTCCCCGAGTTCGCCAATATACCTCTTCAGTGAATCCCTTAAACCGTCTTGCATATCCCTAATTTATAATTAAGGCATAAAAGCTTATTATTAAAGCCGGATTATTGTGTATGGCAGTATCTGTTGTAATTCCAGTTTTTAATTATGAAGCAGGGGTCGAGGCAACGGTAAAAAACATAAGGGAGAAAGCAGAAGCCGGGGAAATTGTTTTGGTCTGGGATGTCACGAAGCCGGAGCTGAAAGGCAAGGTGGCAGAGCTGGCTGATAAATTAAAAAAGAAATACAAAACCACTGCTTATTTCAGGTTCAAACAGAAAGGTTTTGGCTCAGCTGTCAGATTGGGTTTTGAAAAGGCAAAAGGGGATGTAGTTGTTTTGATGATGGCTGACATCTGCGATGATCCAAAAACAATAAGATTGATGGAAAAAGAAATGGAAAAAGGGTATGACATTGTTTCAGGATGCAGGTATTGCAAAGGCGGCGGGATAATAGGAGAGGCGTTTAAACAAAAAATTTCCTCTGCAGTTTCTTTATTAATAAATATTTTCAGCAGTGTAAAATGCAGGGACCTGACAAATGCGTTCAAAATGTACAAGAAAGAAGTCCTAAAAAATATTAAAACAGAATCAAATAATTTCGATCTTTCAATAGAGCTTCCGCTTAAAGCTGCAAGAAAAGGCTATAAAATCTCGCAGGTCCCGACAGTCTGGAAAAACAGGGATGCTGGAAAATCAAACTTCAATTTCATCGGTGAGAGTAAAAGGTATTTGAAATGGTTTTTATATTCAGCATTCTGGATGCCATCATTGCTTACAAAATTTCTTGCGGCTTCGGTTCTTTTGCTGGGTATATGGAGAGTCTTTTTTTAAGCCAATCAACTGTTATTCCCAGCCCTGTATCTAAATCAACTTTTGGCTTCCATCCAAGAGCCGTTATTTTTGAAATGTCAGGCACTCTTTTCTGGACATCATATTGTAATGCTGAAAGATTTTTAAATTTTATCTCCTTTTCTGTTCGGCAGATTTTCCAAATCTTTTCTGCCAATTCCTTGACAGAAGTTTCAATTCCAGTCCCTATATTGAAATCGTCATTTTCCGCTTTTTCAGCAATAAAAATTATTGCGTCCGCGAGGTCGTCCACATATGTATAGCTTCGTGTTTGGTCTCCTGATCCCAGAATTTCAAGCGGGTATTGACCTGAGAGTATTTTCTTGACAAGGTCTGGTATGATATGCGAATATCCAATATAATCCCCTGGAACCTCTCCTGGTCCGTATGCATTGAAAGGCCTTGCAATAACATAAGGGACACCAAACTCCTCAAAATAGGTTTTTGCAATATATTCTGAAACCAGTTTGGAAAATCCGTATCCTGTAAGAGGAGGCGGCGAAGTTTCAATTGCTTTTTCCGGTGTTGGAAAAACAGAAGCGCGCTCAAAAACCATCGAGGACGACAGGCATACGATCTTTGTTTTTTCTTTCTTTGATGCGTCCCATAAATTCAAATTTAGGATGGAATTGTCCCTTACGCTTGTCGCAGGGTATTTGTGAAAATAGCCTATTCCGCCTATAATTGCCGCGAAATGGAAGCAGACATCAATTCCCTCCATTGATTTTTCTGCATTTTCTGTGTTGAGTAGATTAAGTTGCTTGAATTCTATTTTATCAAGGATATTTTCCAGATTTATCGATTCGCCTTTAGATAAATTGTCAACAACCCTGACATTCGCGCCTGCTTGAACCAATTTTATTGCAACCCTAGATCCTATAAATCCAGCGCCACCTGTAACCAAGATTTTTTTGTTTTGCCAGAAATTCATACAATTATTTCCCGCTCCCAAACCTGATGTAATCAAAACCTGATGCCTTCGCCTCTTCCCTGTCCACTATTCCCCAACAGTCGACCAATATGCAATCTTTTTTGTGGCTGCCGATCGTTGCTATTTTTTTATGCACATCCCTGAAATCTGAATGGTTAGTTGCGATTATTATTGCGTCGGCATCCTTTACAGCTTCTTCAAGCGATTCTGTATTTTGGATTAAAGGGTCGTGCACCGAAACTTCTGCATTGCTTCCTTTAAGTATCTCAACTATCCTTACAGAAGGCGAGTATTTTGTGTTGTCGCTGTTTGCCTTGAATCCAAGGCCTAAAACAGCTATCCTTGAGTTGTGGAGCTTTTTGTTTTGTTTTTCTAGCCTTCCTTTCAGCCTGTTAATCATGTGTTGGGGGATAGATTCGCTAAGCCTCCATGCAACTTGAATGAAATCAGGGAAAGAAAGGTGTGCAGTAAGGTAATACCCGTCTTTGCTCAGGCAGGGGCCGCCTGTGAGTCCTGGAATTGGAAGGCCTCCCCTTTTGTAGCCTTCATTCACGAGCTTTATTACCTCATGCCCGTCCTCCCCATAAGTTTCTGCAAGCAGGCCAAATTCATTTCCGAGTGAGAAGTTGATATACCTGTAGACATTTGCAAAAAGCTTTGCAAGCTCTGCAGCTTTTGGAGTCGCCCTGAGAATTTTTTTGTCCTTGTTTATTTTTCGGAAAATTTCCTCAGCAATGTCGCCTGAAATTTTATCCATAGAGCCGATAATTTCTGGAAGCTCCATGATTTCTTTTATCGACTGGCCTTCCACAATCCTTTCAGGGCAGACAGCCAAGCCAAAATCCTCTCCTGCTTTCAGGCCCGTCCTCTTTTCTATGAAAGGTTTTATCACTTCCTCAAGAGTGCCAGGGGAAGCTGTCGACCTCATTATTATCATCTTGCCATTCAATGGATTTTTCACAAGGCCTTCAAGAGCAGATGTGAGCTGCGTGTAATCAGGCCTCATGTGCTCGCCTATTGGAGTCCCCACTGTAAGTATCAGCGCGTCGGATTTTGAAATTGCATCCTTTGCATCAGTTGTCGCTGTAAAATTATTTGTCTTAATGTAATCGTCTATCAGTTCCTCTTTAAACGGCGGGATTTTCTTATTTATGCTTTCAACGTATTCCTTGTTTACGTCTATCCCAATTACTTTTATTCCAGAATTCGCAAAAACAAGCCCTAAAGGGAGGCCTACCCGCCCTATGCCTACAATCCCTATCGAAAATCCATTTGTTTTGACTTTTTCTAGAAGCTGTTCAAGAAGCATAGCAGAGTTTTTTATTGGAAGTATAAAAAGCTAATCCTGTATTTGCCACTAACGTCAATCTAACAAAACGCGCCTGTTTAATCCTAATGTTTTCCAGGCAGGCTGGTGTATTTATCTAATCCACATCTTAGATCCGGGATCTTTTTTGCCAGTGCATCAAAATGTTTTTTGTATTCTGGATTTAGCGGACTAATACGATCTGCGTCTTGAGGTTGCCACTTTCCCCGATTCAGATCATCACACACATAATTCTTACGCCTTGCCATGCCATCTGTACTATCCCCCCACATAAAACTAATGCAGGCAATGTCGCCACCTTGATAAACGACTCCCAAATACATTAAAGGGACTGTTGATTTTGTATCTATCAAGGCCTTGGTATAGACAGTTGAAAGACCGTCGTCATCCGTTTGCCAGTCTGTCTCAATTTTTATCTTTCTCATATTTGATCCATTCTAATAGAATCCCAATCATCAATTTCAACATGCACAGCAGTCCTGTCATCAAGCCTGTCGCCTTTTAATCCAGGATAGTTTTTGCACCTTTGTGGGTCTTCATTATAAACCTTTTTTAGTTTGGATTCTAACCCCTCTATCGTAAAGCCGTCTTGGTTGTCAGGCTCTTCAAAACCGTCGCTCCAGAGAAGCAGGTTTTTTGGTGTTGGAATTTCAATAAATGTGATGCCTTCTTGTGGCAGGGTTTCTGTCCCGTCTATTGCAGGATAGCTGAACTTGTGGCCAAGTACGTTCTGCGTTTCATATTGGGAAATAATAAAGGCGTTAAGCATCTTCTTGAACCAGTCTTCAGATCCATTTTCAATGCACCACTTTCTGAGCTCAGTGTGATGGGTGTCTATCGCTTTTGTAATTCCTGTAAGTATCCTGCTATCAGCTGCTAACCTGACATCGCCAACTCCTGTAACAACAGTCTTCTCTGGCGCCACTATTGCGTGTGCTATGTAGCCTGTAAATGTAAGCGCCCTGTTTTCCCTGTAGCCCTTTATGCCGAGCTGTTCATAGGCTCCTCTTATCCTCTCATTTGCGAGTTGAATAAGCTTGTATCCGGTTTCGTCTGTCCTTTCTATTACATCCTTGACTAGAGTGGAACCAATAACACCGCCATTATATTTTGTGTCTGCAGGCTCGCCTCTCAAAACTGCTGTTTCTTCATGTGTATAAGGCCCGCCAACAAGGTTGGATGCCCAATCGCCGACTGCAACCTTAAGCCTGTGGCCATTAAAATCAATAAAATAAAAATCTTCAGAAATCTTTTTCCCTGTTCCAGGCTGATAATAAATTTTTGCTTTCATAAATCAGATATTGAAGGCTGGGGGAGCTCTATTTTACTTCCTTCTGCCTGCGAAGCTTTCAGTTTTGAAATGTCGCAGCCGTATCTGTAAACCCAAAAATCTATCACATCAAGAGACTTTCCTTGTATATTTGCTGTCCCCGCATCCATAGCATCTTGTTCTTTTATAAACCTCATCATGTAGTCTGGATCATTAGGGAGCAGCCTTAAATTTTTTCCAAATTCAGGTTCATTTTTAGCTTTCTTTTGGGTAGCTCTCCAGTCTTCATATTTTTCTTTTGTCTGTTTTCCATCAGTGTTTAGCTGAACAACAAAGGAAAATGTAGGGTGATATGTCCCTTCCCTTTTACTTGCTCCGATAGCCCAGCCAGGAATAATCCGCGAAATATCTAGATCATGGTTCACACCTATCTCTTCTCCCAATTCGCGATATATTTGCGCTCCGAAAGAAGGATGGCCATCTGGTGATATCAACAAACCGCCTGCAGGCACACCAAGCTTTCCAAGATAGGCTCCTTCTGCTTTCGTGCTTGAGCCAAAGACTATTTTTTCTCCTGTTTCATCTGGTTTAGTTAAAACCACTGCATTGACGTATGCGGCCTGGAGAGAGGTTGGCTGGCTTCTTGAAAAAGCAAACCTGAAATACGAGCTTGCAACTCCTTTAAAAACAAGATGATTATTTTCAACTTTGATGTCTGCTGGATCCATGGAAATCGCGACTATAGGATCATCAAAAAAAGTGCCTCCTTTCAACTTTTCGATTTCTTCCTTCTCCGAAATAAACTGGGCAAAAGTTTTCCCTTTTACTTTATCACCAACCGGAATCTGATGAGTATTGGGGTCAAAACTTCCTATTCTAATTCCTGAGTAGCCGCTGAAAGGCACATGATACCGCTTTCTATCTGGCATAACTAAAATATACTTTTCCTTATGGGCGAGTTTAAGCTCATCCTTTCTGAAAATACTATCTCTTCGTCTTTGCAAAAAGCTGCAAATTCAGACTTAGTAAATTCTACTGTGTAGCTTGCAGACCCATCTGCGAGCATAGTGTCTCCTTGAATTCTCAAATAACATTTAGCAAGAACTAGCAAGAACTTTTTTTGGGCCTATATATGCCTCTATCTGATCAATACATGAAGCAACATCGCCGGTCCATGGTGTCCATTTGTTACCTCTGCCTATAGATAGTGTTTTGTAGCCCCGTTCAATCATATTTAAATATTGTTTTTCCATAAGAACCTCCAAATTATGGCATAATATAGCAGATAGATTTATAAGCCTTCACCTCAGTTGATTCTGGCATTATTTTAAAGGCGGGTTTTGAGAGTATATAGTTATGCATAGTAAAGCAGAATTCACTGAAGCCAAGATGCTTGCAAAAGGCGCCGGGCTTGTTTTTGTTGGCCTTGTGCTAGGCAGGCTTCTTGGCTATCTGACAAGGCTTGTTGCGGCAAGGTATCTGGGCCCTTCAGGCTATGGGCTTTTGATACTCGGGTTCTCCTTGTTTTCAATTGTTTCTGTGATTGGGCTGCTTGGCCTCCAGGGAGGGATGATAAGGTTCTCCTCTGAATTTTCAGGGAAAAACCAGAGAGGCAAGATCCGGCCTATGGCATACTATTCAATAAAAATTTCAGTTCCGCTTTCAGGCCTGATCGCCATTGCAATGTTTTTTTCTGCTGATTACATCTCAGAGGTTTTTTTCCACACAAAGGAGCTTGCCGGCATACTCCGGATATTTTCTCTCGCATTGCCTTTTAGCGCCGCGGCAGGCATTTTTTTGGGGGTGATAATGGGGATGAAATTTCCCAAGTACAGGGTCTACGCAGAGGATATTTCCAAGCCAGGCTCAAGGCTGGTTTTTTTGGCTTTTGCGGTTTTTTTCGGATTGGGCCTTGTAGGCGCTGGTGTTTCTTACGCTCTCAGTTTTGCTGTTGCAATGGTTGCGGGGATATATTTTTTCAATAAACTAGCGCGTGAAAAAACAGGGCTTTCGCCAAAAGAGAAAAAGTCCATCCTTTCTTATTCATGGCCCATAATGATGAGCTCGATAGTTTTCATAATAATGGCCCAGATAAACAGCCTTCTTCTGGGCTACCTGAAGGCGGCCTCTGATGTGGGTGTCTACAATGCCGCTGTACCCACGGCTGATATGATGATAATGCTGCCGGTTTCAATAATGGCGTTATTCCTCCCTGTGATATCCGAGCTTTACGGAAAGAAAAATCTGGATGAGGTTAAAAGGCTTTATGCGAAAGTTGTTAAGTGGGTCCTTATTGCGACGTTCCCTCTTTTCCTGATATTCATAATTTTCCCTGCCCAGATATTAACCATGCTTTTTGGCCTTGAATATAGTTCAGGCTCAGTGGCCCTTGCAATACTTTCTATTGGCTATTTCATAAGCGTGGCGCTTTACCCTTCAAATGACGCTATAAACCTTTTCAAAAAAACAAAGGTGCATTTTTACATCTCTGTCATTGCAGTGCTTTTAAACACTTCATTAGGCTACATCCTTATCCAGCTGTACGGCCTTATCGGGGCTGCCATAGCGACAACTGTGACATATGCATTTATCGGGCTGTCAACTGCGTATGTTGCATACAAGCTTGGACTAAGCCCTTACAGCAAAAGCGCCTGCAAGGTTCTGGCTTCCGGAGCTTTTGTGTTTGCGGGATTTTTTTTAATAAGCCTTTTATTTCCTGCTGGATTGCTGGCATCCGTGGCAGAAATAACATTGCTTATTGGGTGCTACTTCACTCTGGTTTTAGTGTCCGGGGTTTTTGATGCGGAGGATATTGCTGTGATTGAGGCTGTTGAGAGAAAGCTCAAGATAAAATCAATGCCCTTCAGCAGGGCTGGCAGAAAATTCGTTGGGAGGCAATGAGTAAAATAAAGTTTAGCTATTTGTCTACAATGCCATTTTCAACAAGCCTGTTAACCCACTCTTCCCCAAAAATGCCAGATCCTGTTAACACAATCTGCGCGATTGCGACATCAATAATCCTGTTCTCTGCAAGATATTTTGCCATCTCTTCGCCGCTCGCATCTATCCGGAAAATTTTCTGATATTTTCCGGGTGTTTTTGGTTTTGTCTGGACTCCATCTTTGCCGACAATTTTTTCTGATTCTGTTTTTAGCGCGGCGTGAAAAGCGAATGTATGGTCTCTGTAAGTAAACCCTTCAGCTATGCCTTTAAGATATAATTTATCTATTTCATTTTCTTCTATGCCCAATTCAAGAGCTACTTGCCTTGCAATTACTGAAAATAAATGGCCTGTTCCTTTCTCAACTAATTTGTCTACATCCCCGTCCTCACCTGTCAAGCCCCGTCCAAATAAGCTGTCATAACCACCCCATGTTGCCGTGGCTGGCGATCTTGTACTGTGAAGGGATTTATTGTCTGCTGTTCTTACAGTTGACATCACGCCTATATTTTCCCTGTATTCGTTGGGGATATTTTCTCCTTTTCTAGCCATAAGATTCATCGCTTCAAAGGCAACATAACCCATTTGCATTAAGCCAACTTCTGCGCCTGTCTCTGTTTCTCTTGTATATCTTAAGCCAGCCAATTTGCCGTCTCTAAGATCCCGCTGTTCTTTCTTAGCCAATTCCGCAGCCTCTGATTTTGCCTTTTCCAACCTTTCTTTAAAATCAGCATTGTATTGGTTATCAGTTCCGCGTACAAGTTTCAAGTCTCCTGCTGTATAAGCATCAATTCTTTTAGTCGGCAAAAGGATTTTCCAAGTTTTTCCTTGATACATAAGCAACAGATCCACATTCATGTTTTAAAAGCTTTTTCCAACTTTGAGGAAGCCAGCTGCTCAGCTGAAAGAAATTGAATTGTCTGCAATCCGTGTTTTCTGGCCATTTCTATCTTTTCAGGACTGTCGTCAACCAAAAGCAAACTTGCCGGATCGCCGCCAAGCTCCTTTATTACATGCTCGAAGCAGCCTTCATCCGTTTTCAGAAAATGTGTTTCATGGGATCTGAAGATTTTTTCTGAATATTTTGCCAAATTGACCATTTCTTTTTCCCTTCTTGTCTGCCATTCATTCGTATCGGTTAGAAAAGCCAACTCCCTGCCGCTGCCCCACAATTTTTCAAGGATGCCTGCAACGCCTGAATCAACTGCATACATATGCTCATCGTGCGCACGGACAATTTGTTCGTATTTCAGGGGGAATTTCAAATGCGTTTCAACAAGCCTGTTATAAAACTCGCGGCTTGTCATCATTCCCCTGCTATAGACATCATAATCCGGGTTGTCAAAAAATTTTCCCCTCCTCTGTTCAGGGACTCCATACTCCCCAAGAATTCTCATTGTTATTTCATGCGTCGCCTTTATTATCACATTCCCAACATCGAATATTATTACTTGCATAATTATCCCACAATCCTTATTTCTGGCAATGGTATTATAAATTTGCCGCCTTTGGCAAGGAACTCCTTTTCTTTTTCCAAAACTTCTTTTTCATAATTGTAAGCAAAAAGCACGGCGTAATCAACCTTGTCTTTTCTGAAAACTTCCGGGGAAACTATAGGCACGTGGGCTCCGGGTATTAGCCTGCCTATCCTTTCAGGAGACTCATCAACAACATAGTCTATTTCTCCCTTCCCTAAGCCGGAAAAATTCATATGTATTACCGATCTCCCGGAAGCCCCGTAGCCGACAATTTTTTTGCCTTGTGATTTTAACTTTTCGATTGTATTTTTTATTTCATCGCGTTTTCTAAAGACATGTTTTGAAAATTCCAAAAAAGTTTCTTCCTTGTCTAATCCGCTCTGATTTTCCAGCTTCAATAGGCGTTCAACTGATTTGTCTTTTTCTTTTTTGGGGTCTTTATTCCGAGCATATACCCTGACAGAGCCTGAATGTATTGGAATCCTTTTTACTTCAAAAATTTCCATGTCAAAAAGGTCCAGAAGATAAGTTAATGATGTGAGTGAGTGATACATCAGATGTTCATGGTAAATCATGTCATACTGGAATGTCTTAAGAAGTTCAGGTAAATAATGAACCTCAAAAATATAAATTCCGTCAGGCTTCAACAAAGTTTTTATTCCTTTCATTACTTCATGCATGTCATCGATGTGCGCGAAAACATTGTTTGCACATATCATGTCCGCCTTTCCATATTCATCAATAATTTTTTTTGCTGTTTGTTCATTAAAAAAATCATTTACAACAATGCATCCCTTCGATCTCGCGATTCCAGCTATATTTTTTGCAGGCTCGACGCCAACAACTTTTATTCCCAAATCCATGAATGGCTTTAACAACACCCCATCGTTGCTGCCAAACTCCACAACCAGCGGAAACCTACGGTTCCCGCCCCTCCCTTCAGTTAGAAACCGTTCCTTCATTTCTTTCGCATAATTTGAGAAGTGAGATGAAAGGGTTTTTGTAGTAGAAGCCAAAAATCTGTAGTCCTTAAATAAAATTTCCGGGGAGACTATGTCCAGAAGCTGGACTTCCTTGCATTTTCTGCAAAAGTAAACCACTAAAGGGAAGGGTTCATCCTGATCTAATTGATCTGGCCTGATGAAACCGCCTGCAAGCGGCATGTTCCCGAAATCAAGGAACTTGACCATATCTGTTCCACCGCAAATCCTGCAGTCTTTCCTTCTCCGTATCTTCTCCATAGCACGTTTATGATGGGATAACCATTTTAAATAGCCTTTGCCAGCTTTATTGTTATGGATAGTGACGTTAGAAAATATTTCTTGGACAAAAGAGACGGTATTGGCATCGAGGAAATTGCGTCTAAAAGCGCGGCTATTATTGAAAAGCTTCTTTCTTTGGATGAATTCAAGAAGGCGGGTGTTGTGATGGCTTATGTCTCAAAAACAAGAGAAGTCTGTACACATGGATTAATCAAAAAAGGCCTTGGTATGGGGAAGGTTTTAGTTGTTCCAAAAATAGATAAAACCATGAATGAAATTATTCCATGCACTTTAAATAATCTCGACGAGCTTGCCCCCGGAGTTTTTGGGGTATTGGAACCTAAAAAAGCTGAGCTTGTCAAAAAAGAGGATATAGGCCTTTTTGTTGTTCCTGGCCTTGCGTTTGACAAAAATGGCAATAGGCTAGGTTATGGCTATGGATATTGGGATAGGTTTTTAAAAGGGGTTGATAAAAAGCGTATCGTTGGCCTTTGCCTGGAAAATTTCCTTGCAGATAAGCTGGAAATACAGGAGAAGGATATAGCTGTTTCAAAGGTCATAACAGAGAAAAGGATTGTTTATGCAGGCAACGGATTTTATTGAAAAAGCGGATACTGAAATTTCAGTCCTGCTGAAAAAGGAGATTAAAAGGCAGGAAACTTGTATAACCCTTATCCCTTCTGAAAATTATGCTAGCCTTGCTGTCCTGCAGGCGCTAGGGTCTCCGCTGACAAATAAATACTCTGAAGGCTATCCAGGAAAACGGTATTATAGCGGCAACAAGTTTATAGACTCTATTGAGACTGTTGCAATTGATAGGGCAAAAAAGCTTTTTTCTGTGCCGCATGCGAATGTCCAGCCATATTCCGGAAGCCCTGCAAATCTAGCAGTGTATGCCGCAGTATGCAGGCCTGGCGATGTTGTAATGGGCCAGAGCCTTCCTGACGGGGGGCATCTTACGCATGGCTGGAAAGCAAGCTTTACAGGCCAAAACTACAAAAGCGTGCAGTACCGTGTAAATGGGGATGGAAGAATAGATCTGGAAGAATTGGAAAGGTTGGCAAAGGAAAATAAGCCTAAGCTTATCTGGGTCGGTGCGACAGCGTATGTCAGGGAATTTTTATTTGAGGAGATAGGGGAGATCGCGGATGAAGCAGGGGCCTATCTCGCTGCTGACATATCCCATATAGCCGGGCTTGTTGCTTCCGGAGTGCACAAGAGCCCTGTGAAATTTGCGCACATTGTCACAACTACAACGCATAAAACTCTTAGGGGGCCGCGCGGCGCAATAATAATGGTGACAGGCAAAGGCCTTGAAAAAGATCTTGACCTTTCAAAAAAAATAGATAAGGCTGTGTTTCCCGGCCTGCAGGGCGGGCCGCATGACAATACGACTGCAGCGATTGCTGTCGCATTGGCTGAAGCAATGAGACCGGAATTCAGGCAATATGCAAGGCAGGTTGTAGTAAACGCGAAAGCTTTGGCTGATTCTCTCATCAAGAACAATCTGAACCTTGTTTCTGGGGGGACAGACAACCATATGGTTCTTGTCGACCTTGCCAAATTTGGCAAAGGCGCTGGATTTTTCGCCCAGGAAGGCCTGGAGCTTGCAGGCATAACAGCAAACAAGAATACAATACCAAAAGATCCTGGCAGCCCATTTTACCCGAGCGGCCTGAGGCTTGGGACCCCTGCTGTGACAACAAGGGGAATGGGGGAAAAAGAGATGCAAAAATTAGGGGAATGGGTTTCGTCTATTGTGAAAGAAGTTTCTGCCTACAGATTGCCTGAAGATGAGGGTGAAAAGAAAATCCAAATCAAAAAATTTTATCAGGAAGCAGGCAAGAATAAAAAAATAAAGGAGATCGCGGGTGAGATAGCTGAAATCTGCAAAAAATTCCCTGTTTATCCATAATTTATGGCAATCGTGATTGACGGCAAAAAGATCGCAGAAGAAATAAGGGCCGGGTTAAAAAAAGAAATTCTTGAATTAAAAAATGCTGGGATAAATCCTGCATTACATATTATTCTGGTGGGCAAAAATCCTGCGTCAAAAATCTATGTAAAGGTTAAGGAAAAATATTGCAAAGAGGTTGGGATTGTCTTTGAGCTGGAAGAGCTTGATGAAACTGTAAAAGAAGAGGAGCTTATTGGCAGAATACTCGCTATTAATTCTGACAAAAAAATAACTGGCATAATAGTTCAGCTTCCTCTCCCAGAGCACATAAATAAAAACAATGTTCTTGAGGTAGTTGACCCGAAAAAAGACGTTGATGGGCTCACTCCTTATAATCTCGGGAATCTTGCTCTAGGAGATGAAACGTTTTCTGCTGCAACATCAAAAGGGATTGTTAGGCTCTTGGAAAAATCCGCGATTGAACTTAAAGGAAAACACATTGTCATTATAAACAGGAGCTTGAATGTTGGCAAACCTCTTATACAACTTCTATTGAACAGGGATGCGACTGTAACTGTCTGCCATAGCAAGACAAAAAATTTAAAAGAATTTACAAAAAGCGCTGACGTAATTGTATGCGCTGTTGGAAAGCCGGATTTCCTCAAAAAGGATATGGTAAAAAATGGCTCTATAGTTATTGATGTCGGACTGACTTACATCGACGGCAAAGGTGTGGGCGATGTTGATTTCAATTCTGTGAAAGAGAAAGCATCCATGATAACCCCTGTTCCCGGCGGTGTTGGGCCCATGACTGTTGCAATGGTGCTGGAAAACACGGTGATAGCGGCAAAAAAACAAGCTGGGTTAAATCCCTGAACCACCTTTTTTCCAATTGACAGAGTTTACCAGCGGCGAATATATGTCTGTTGCTTTATCTATCGCCAGTGCGTCTGGGTTTTTTGTGTCCAAATCGACAAAATTTATAAAATCTGTGTCCTCAACAATTGCCATTGGCGTCTGCTCGTTGCCTTCCCCCATTAACAGCACTGCAGCGGCAGCTATTGCGTCTGCTATGTTTGCCTGAGAGATTTTCATTTCCCTGCCAAAAATGTCCTTTGATCCCCTATAATCGCGTAGCGGGTTAAACCCATAATAGGAGACTGCTATGCCTGTAACGCCCCATCTAAGGGGCATTGTGTGGCTGTCGGTGATTATCACACCGAGGTTTTGCAGACTGAATTTCGATTTAAGAAATTTTTGAATCTGTTTTGCCACATCGAATGGCTTTGAGGGCCAGAGTATATAATATCCGTTCCCATTGCTTTCATCTATTCCTGCTGTCGGGATAAGTATATTGTTCTTTATTGTCAGCATCACATATTTGTTCGGGACTTCTTCCCTGTCAAGATACATATATGACTCTTTCTTTACCAGCTCATCCTTTTCAACAGAGCCGATTTTTATGCATCTGCCCTGTGAGATTGCAACCACTTTTGATGTCACAACAAATATAGATTTCTCTTTTAGTTTCCTTCCTGAAAGGCCTTCATTTATCAAGGCTAGCAAGTCGCCTTTTGGCGGAAGGAATATCTTTGTTTTAAGCGGGGTTATAATCATACTATTCTACAATAGCCTCCTGTATTTCTATATGCCCGCCATCGATGCATTTCAGGATTAAGTTTTGTTCCAGTAGTTTTTTGGCTTGATCTTTGTTTATGTTTTTTAATTCCATAACAGATAAAATATTCCCTTGTTCTTTCACTGCAGTAATCTCGACTCTCTTGAAAAATATTTTTCCATCGGCGATTTTTGTGTAGGCGTTTGGGTAAGGATCCTCAAGAGAGCATATGAAATTAAAGAGCTGGGTTGAGCCCATTTTCCTTAGTTTTTCTTCTGTGAGCTCGCTTTCTGATTTTTTCCTTCTTTTGTATACGGTTGCTTGTGATTCATTTTGCTGAATAGGCTTTAACTTACCATCAGCAAGTTCATCCAGCATCTCAATTGTTGCATTTAGCCCTACATCGCCAATCCGATGGATTATGTCTTTAAGGTGGCCTTCCAGGGAAAGCGGCTTTTGTTTGTAAACAGGCCCGTCGTCCAGTTTTTCTGTCATCTGGAAGAGTGAAACCATCGATTCTGTCTCGCCGTTGATTATCTGATGCTGTATAGGGGACCCTCCCCTGTATTTTGGCAGCGGTGATGGATGGAGGCAGATGCATATTTTTGTTTTCACTATCTCAGCTGGGACAATCCATGACCAGCCATAAAAAAGGAGGATATCAAATCCATCAAAAAAAGCTTCTGAATATATTTCTAACAGTTCTTTTGGATCAATTATTTTTGTCTGGATCCTGAGCCTGTCTATGGGATATCTTGGAAATAAAATTTCAGGCGTTGTGACTATCTGGTCTATGTTCCATTTCTTGTTTTTTATGGCTAAAAGCTCCTTTGCAATAAAGTACGCCCAATCCCGTCCGTCACTTAGAAAAGCAATTTTCATGTTTGCCTCCTCCTTATATAAAAAGCCTATGACATTTGAACCCCTCAGCTGCATGCGAACCGATTTCCTTTCCCCTTATCTCTGCCCATCGCCTGAGGTTTTCAGCGCTCCTTGGAAAGGGGTCTGGCCTGTCTTGGCTTTCATGTAATTTCATTGCCTTGATTTTGTTTTGCAGGATTTCTTCTGTGAGCTCGACATAGAAATTCGGCTTGAAAGCATTTTCTGAAACAGACCAGAGGTAAGGCTCGTCATATTCCAAAACAATTTGCGGCATGTGCCTGACATTTTTTGGCACTGGCCTTAGCGCAGTTATGCAGGCTGTGAAAACTGCGCGATGGTCCTGATTGTAACTATCCCTGTAAGGTATGCATATTATATCTGGCCTGAATTCCTGTATTATATCTTCTATCGGGTCGATCATGTCCTTTTGCAAAACCTTGTCCAGCCTTACAAATTCGTCCCCAACAAAAAGGAATTTGTATTTGGAATTGCAGAACTTGGCTACATTTGCGGCCTCAGTCATCCTTATATTCTCATTGGTCGATCCTGTCACAAGCTGCCTTGTCTTCCCTACACAGATGTAGAATACAAAAACCTCTGCGCCCTCCTTTTTGCAGCGGCTAATAAGGCCGCCGCAGCTTATTATTTCATCATCCGGATGCGGTGATATTATCAAAACTTTTTTCCCATTGAAAGAAAACATAATTATTCCTTATCTGTTTCAATTGCATTTTTAAACGCTTCCAGAGACGCTTTCACTGTCGGCAATTTAAAGGTTTTCCCTGCTTTTGAAACATCAAGGGAAGTGTCTTTTGGACGTTTTGCCTTCCAGCCAAACTTGTTTATTAAGTCCTGAAGCTTAACTTGTTTTATTAGATTTTTATCTAATCCAAAAATAACAGAAACAAGTGAAGCAAACTGATATCTATTTACTTTATCTAAACAGGCTATATTCCAAACACCGGCCTGATTTTTCCCTATTAATTCAAAAATATAACCAGAAAGCTGGTCTGCAAATATTGGGTTGTAAATCTGGTCTGTTGCTGTGAGTATTTCTTTTCCTGATCGTAAGCTGGATATGACCCAAGACGCAAAGCTTTGTTTTGTTGGCAAGGGGTCTATTCCATAAATGTTTGTCCTTATAACAAGGTTATTTGTATATTTTAAGACAGCTTCTTCGCCCATTAATTTTGTTTTTCCATACACATTCAAAGGGTTCGGCATATCTTCTTCATTATAATTTCCTTTTTCCCCGTCAAACACAAAATCAGTTGAGATGTAAATAACTTTAGCTTTCAAAGAATCAGCTTCTTTTGAAATGATTTCTGTTGCAAAAGAGTTTATGGAAAATGCTTCCTTTGGGTTTTTCTCACACCATTCGATATCTGTTGCGGCAGCTGCATGGATTATTATTTGAGGCTTTGTTTTTTTTAAAACTTCTTTTATTTCTCTGGGATCTGAAAGATCCATTTTTATAGAACTAATTTTTTTGTTTTGCGGGGCATTTTTAACATATGTTATTGTTGTATTGTAGGTTTCTGGTAAAGACCGTGTTAAAGAAGTTCCTAAAAGGCCTGTTCCGCCTGTAAGAAGCAATTTCATATCAAATAAAGCTGGTGTTGGATGTCACCCTCCAAATGGATCTCACCGCCGACCTTCAGGATTTCGAGTATAGCCTCTTTTGAAAGAGGTGGGTATGTGTTGGATCCATATTCATTTATTGGGGTCTTTATGTCTGGTTTTTCAACAACACCGTGCTTATAGACTATGTAATGATGATCGGTCTCCTTTACCCTTCGCATCTCCTCTTCAGAAACAAGAAGCTCGTGTATTTTCTCGCCGGGCCTGATGCCCACTATCTGTGTCGGGTAGTCTGGCTTGTTGGCAAAAGCCTCGCCCATCACGCTTGCCAGGTCTACTATCCTGCAGGCCGGCATTTTCTTTACAAAAAGCTCCCCGCTCTTGCCATGCTTTGTGGCATGGAAGACCAGCCCGATTGCCTGCTCCAATGTAAGTAGGTACCTTGTCATTTCTGGATGGGTTATTGGCAAGGGTTTTTTCTGGAGTATCCTCTCCTTAAAAAAAGGCACAACGCTTCCCCTGCTTGAAAGCACGTTTCCATATCTTACACAAATAAAGTCTGTGCTGCTATCCGTGTCGTCCAGCATTACTTTTTCCTGTAGGGCCTTTGTCATGCCCATCACATTTACAGGCTTGACTGCCTTGTCTGTGCTTATGGCAATAACCTTTTCCACGTTGTTCGCCATTGCAGCAATTTTTACATTGTGTGCCCCAAGAACATTTGTCTTGACAGCTTCCATTGGGAAGGATTCGTATCCTGGCACGTGTTTGTAGGCAGCTGCATGGAAGATTATGTCCACATTTTTGAAAGACTGGTTAAGCTTTTCCTGATCCCTTACATCACCTATGATAAACTTCAGCTTGTCTCCATAATCCTCAAGCCTATTTTTCATGTGGTACTGCTTGTTTTCATCCCTGCTGAATATGATCACTTTAGCTGGATCTGTCTGGAGCAGGCTGCCAACTATCGTATTGCCAAAGCTGCCTGTCCCTCCTGTTATAAGAACCCGCTTTCCCTGGAATATATCATGAAACATAAAATACCTCAATACAGGATTATGTAAATGTGCGTATCAGAACCTCTAAATGCATGTCCGTTAGTCTATAAGATCGAAACGACTCTTTTAAAGCTTGCCCCATATTTTGGTGTATCAATATATCAGGGCAGGAGCAAATACACGCTATGTTTCCAAAAGTCTCAATAGTAGTAGTGAACTACAATGGGGAACAGTGGCTCAGGAAATGCTTCCACACAATTGCGGCCCAGAAGTACAGAGGCAGCCTTCAGATAATTCTTGTAGATAACAATTCTTCTGACATGTCAAGGGAATTTGCCAAAAAAAAATATAAAAATGCTGTTGTCGTGAATTCTGGTGGAAACCTTGGCTATTCGGGGGGAGCAAATTTTGGTTGCAGATATGCAAAAGGCGAGTATGTAGCGTTGATGGCGAATGACATGTTTTTCCCGCAGGATTGGATACAGAAGATGGTTGACTTCATGGAGAAGGACAAAGACCTTGCCGCTTCCACTGCAATAATGGTGAATGGGGAAGACGTAAGCCTTTCTGAAGGGGAGCTTTTGAACGCGTCGCCTGTATTGGTTGGCAGGGCAGACACAAAAGGAACAGGCGAAACTGTTGTCCCATGGGGCGGCGCCTGCATTTTCAGAAGAAACCTTTTCCCGCAGCCTTTCGATTCTGAATATTTTTTGTATGGTGAAGATATTTATCTTGGCTTGATGTCCTGGCTCAGGGGGTATAAAGTGAAATCAAATCCTGTAAAGGTTGCACATCTTGGCTCTGTAACCGTAGGCTTTTTCAGCAGGACGCAAGTCTATTATAATGAAAGGAATAGGCTTGCGAACCTTCTGGTTTTTTTTAAATTTAAGACGCTTCTTATGCTTGCCCCGCTTATTGTTTCAGATGCTGCCTTGAAATTGCTATATTTCTTGAAAGCAAAAAGGGCTGACCTTGCAAAAGCTGAAATTTCAGCTTTGTCATGGAATTTGAAAGATTTAAAAAAGAACTTAAGAAAAAGACATTATGTCCAGCGGCAGAGAAAGGTCGCTGATTATAAAATATTCGAAGTGCTTTGCGAGAATATGTATGGGGAGGGAAGAGTAAAAAATATCCTAAACCTGCCTGCGATTGGGTATTTTAGGTTTTTGAAATGTTTGTGGAGGCTTTTTAAAATCTAATTCAGGTTTTTCTGGATTTAAGGAAAATTATATAGCCCTGAAAGCCAAGCTTTAGGAAAACATTGTCAATTTTTATAAGCTTTCTTATGGCAGGCAGAAATTTTTTGTAGGTTGCCAGGCTTTTTTTGTCAGGCCTGTTGAACCAGTCTATATCATCAAGAGTTTTCTTTTTGACTGCAAAAATGTATGTTATATCATCCATTAGTTTGACTATGGAAAAACCGCAGTAATCTGTCTTTTCATTTTTAAAGCCTGCTGACTCGAGCTCTTTCTTAAGTTTGCCTGGTGAAAATCCCCCATAATAATGGCCGTAAGGGTAAAGGAATAACGGATTACTTGTCATCTTTCCGATAATCCAAGATAATGAAGGAGATGGGATTGGCCCTATTGCAGGAAAATTTATTATCCTGTTTGGCGTAGTCAATATAAAAGCTGCCATCTTTTTTGAAACTCTTGAAATTTCCAAAAGGTATTTTTTGAAGTCTTTTATATGCTCTATAACTTCCGATGACAATACCTGCTCAAATACGGAATTTTTGAACGGCAGAGCCGTGCCATCAGCAACAACAAAAAGGCAACTTGGCGCAACTCTTTTTGCTATTTTTATTGCATCTTTCCTTATTTCGATCCCTATTGTCGTTTTGCTTTTTTTTGCAACCTCAGATGTGAGCACCCCTATGCTACAGCCAATGTCAAGGCTGAGGTTGGCATTTTCCAAACCGTCCTGTATTTTTTCAAACCGTACAATTGCGCTTGGGACGTATTTTTTTATAAAAACCTTATCAGCTAATCCGGTTTCCATAAATGGATTTTTATTTAGGCATATATTTATATTCCATCGTGTTAAGACCAACGCAGAGCTTATCGATATGGCAAGACTAAAAATTGAATATTATCCGGCGAGATGCGTCGGCAACAAGCAATGCATTAAAAACGACCCCAAATCATTTGGGTTTGATAAAGGAAAGGCTCTGCTGAAAGGTTCAGTTAGGGACGGCCGAAAATTTGTGCTGGTGAAAGAGCTCTCTGATGGAGACTCGGAAAAGACAATAAATGCTGCAAAATCGTGCCCTGTAAATGCGATAAATGTGACAGATCTTGCCACAGGTAAAACAGTTGTGAGTTCTTCAGTCTCTGTGGCCAGTGGTTTCAAGGAAATAAAAGCTTCATACAGAGATGAGAAAGAATTTGTTCTGGACCCCAAAGGCTATTTTTTGATAAGAGTTGATCGCGGGAAGGGCTGCATAGAAGTGGGATTTTGCAGGAGCAGAAATATAGTTGAGGTAACGGTAACAGGGAAAAAGGCTTTGGATATTTATATGACAATTTTAAGGGAGAACCTTATCGACAGGCCTGACCATGCTGCCTATCTGGGGAGGGAGCTTGCAAAAGCGGAACTTGCATTGAAATACTGTTTGGAATATGTTCAGGATAATGAGCTTATTTTGAAAAAATAAAGAGATGTCTTGTTATTTTCCCAGCTTTGGGTTTGAGAGGTTAAACCCCTTTTTCATGAAGCTTTTTGCAGTGAGCTTTCCCATTCTAAGGAGGAATCCAGGATTTGTATATATTATTTGGGCCAGCCTTAAGATGAAGCATCTGTCTATCATTCCAAAAATATCCTTTATTTTTTCTGCATTTTCCTCGCAGGCTTTTTCCACTATTCTTCTGCAGTCTATAAGATCGTCTTGTGTCAGATCCTCATGCCTTATCCCGACTGTGGAGGAAAGTATATGATCATATTTGCTCCAGTCTCTGCTGACAAGCAGATTGTTTTTGGTTGCATATTCGTAAAGGTATGTTCCTGGGTATGGGGTTGAAATTGAAACATTCCAGCTAAAGGGTTTTATTGTTTTTATCAGGTTTATTGTTTCCTGTACAGTTTCTTTTGATTCTCCAAGATTGCCAACCATTAAATAAGCATGTGTCAGTATGCCCAGCTCCTTGCAATTTTTAAAGACGTCAACTGCCTGCTGGACGGTTGCCATTTTGTTCACATTGTCCAGGATTTTCTGGCTTCCGGATTCAACTCCAAAAGCCACAAATATGCATCCTGCCCGTTTCATCCACTCAAGAGTCCTTCTCGAAAGGTTTACCCTTGTCTGGCACCTCCAGAAAATCGGTATCTTCCTAGTTATAATTTCCTGGCAAATTTCAACAACCCTCTCCTGATGGAAAGCAAAGGTGTCGTCAGTGAAAACAAAGCTGTCCAGCTTGAATTTTTTTACTAAGTATTCTATCGTGTCAACAACTTTTTTTGGCGACTGGTATCTTACCTTAGGCCCAAAAAGGCTGACAAGTATTGGCTGGCAGAAAGTGCACCTGTAAGGGCAGCCGCGGCTTGTATACACTGACATCTCCCTGTAGCCTTTGAGCGCGAAATACTTGTCCATCGGAAAATCGCCTGGGTCTGGAATGGGGAGGTCATCAAGGTTTTCTATGAATGGCCTGTCAGCTGTTTTAATTATTTTTCCATGGGCATCCCTGTAGATCACGCCGAGCAGCTTTGAAAAATCCCCATTTGCCTCTATCGTCTTTATGATGTCTACAATTCCTATTTCGCTTTCCCCGAGAGCTACAAGGTCCATATCGAGTTCCTCAAGTGTCTTTTCCCTGCTTGCTGAAGGGTGAGGCCCGCCGCCTATTATAAAAGAGGCAGGGTCGCGCTGCCTTATTATTGAGATCATCTGCTTCACCTGGTTGAACAATGCTGTCGGGAACGAGATAAGGTAAATCCCGCCTGATATGCTTGAATTTTTCAGCTGAGACATCCCCGGATCAAAAAGAATATCCATCACGCGTGTTCTGTAGCCTGCATTCTTAAGCGAAGAGTTTATGTATGTCAACCCCAGAGGAGGGGCAAGGGAGCTCTGCTTTTCTATCTCAGCAGGCCATATTATAACAATTTCTTTTTTTCCAGATATTGCTGTTGGCTGAGTTTTCAGGCTCAAATGACCTATGGGTTTTTCAAGAGACGTTTCCATAATATTTTATTTCTCCTTGGATTAATAAACAGATTAAGCTTAACTTACCCTGTATATTTTAAAGTTCCCTGACTGGAATATTGACTGCCCAGACGCAGATTTATAGAGCACTACTATTTGTATACCTTTTTCTTTTGCAATCTCAAATATCCTTTGGCTGGTTTTTTCTTTGTAGGCATTTTTAATCTCTACATAGATGTTTTTGTCAGGGAATTTTGACGGGCTGTAGCTTATTATATACTGGTCTGACTCGGTGAAGATTATGGGCCGTTTTGCCCAAGGTTTCAGGATGCTCCAGTCAGGCGGAGCGATAAATGTCTCATTTTTCCCTGTATTAGAGTCTATCCACTTTCCTACAGCAACAGCGTCAGCTATGTCTCTTGAGTAGTCGGCCATATTTTTTGTTATCCCGTCAAAAATTGTCGAGTAATGTATGCTGCTGAAATAAAGTGCGAGTATGCAGACCGACAAGACTCCGGCGGCTTTATTTTTTTTGAACAGGTTGCCAGCAAACCATGCAGAGAATATGAAGGAGAAAAATATTACGTATTTATAGGCCCGATATAATGTGAAGAGCAGGATTTTTTCGCTGAACAGCCCAGCCAGGCTCGAAAGCGAGTAGATAGAAATTATAAGAAACCAGCCGAATATTTCTGTGTTGTTTTTCCTTGCTACAATAAATCCTAGAATTATCAGAGGCAAATATTTTGCTGTCGTGATCAGGCCGCTCATGAGGTTTGCATACGGGACAGCCTGAAGGATTTCTCCTGTTGCTTCAGGCCCCTGCGCCGTTTTTTCGAAGAGGAAAGGGGATGATATGGCTGCGAAGGCTAATGCTGAAAGCAGGAAAAGCCTGTATTTCTTTTCTGATATCAGGGAATATGAAAGCATCAAAAGAACAGGCACAATGCTAAAGATATGGAAATATGAAAGGGTCCCGAGCCCAGCAAAGCACGGGATTGAATACTTTTCCCTGTCTTTAAGGAAAAGATATAATATCAGAGGGGCAAATGCAAAGACGAAATCTTTAGGCAATAGCTCGCTGACCCCTATTTCATCTGCACCCATAAAATGGGTGAATGCCAGCAAAAAGGCGGCTAACAGGGCTAGGTTTTTGTTTTTTAAAAGCAGACTAGCCAGCAGATAGGCTGAAATTACAAAAACTGTTTTTAGAGCAAGGAAAAGGATAAAATAGGTTAGCATCATGTCAGAAAGTATATTATAAACTGCAGCTATTAGAGAAAAAAGCAGTGTTGGGTAGATTTTTATATATTCGTTGATCACAGGATCGTTGACAAAATACTGGTCTTCTGAAAGCCTGTATGCTGCTGGAATTTGCAATGTTTGGTCGTTGTTTTCCCAATTCCCCTGGATATGTGTAAGGGAAAGGTTTGCAAATTTAAATTCCAGCAGAGTTGATATTATTATCAGTAAGAGAAGTATGCTTATTCTTTTTTTATCCATATTAATTTTTCTCCATTAAATATTTTTTTACTACCTCAGCTGTTTCAAATCCAGACTCAGCTGCAACACCGGTCGACGGCATTTTTGGGTATGTGCAATAGATTCCTGCGAGAAAGAGGCCCTTAACAGGCGTGATTGGGCCAGGCATGTATTTTGCGTAATCTTTATTATATATTGGCCAAGCTAAGTTGCTTTTTGTGATTTTTTCATACTTCACCATCTTCCTTATTTCAGGATTGACCTTTTCTAAACTCGAAAGATAAGCTTCAGATATTTCTTTTTCTGTTTTACTCCATAAATCATTGTTTTCATTCAAATAAGTAAAAACATAAAGTATTGTCCCATGACCATCCTTAGAATATATATTTAGGTTATGTTGAAGTATGCCTCCAAAAGGCCACTCACCGTAACAGAAATTAATCCAGTCAAATTCAGGGACTAATTTTTTGTCCAGGATATAGAATGCATTGATTATGTATTTGTATTTTATGCTGGAAATCTGGTCTGCAAAATCTTTTGGAAGGTCAATAAGCTTTGGAAGAACTGGAGTTGGAATTGTGCTAACAACAGCGTCAGCGTCTATTGTTTGTTTTTTCCCTAATGCCTCAATTTCAACAGCATTAGCTTTATTTTTCCATATAACTATTTTTTTTACATTAGCTGAAGTTATTATTCTCGCTTTTTTTTGTTGCAATTTATTTTCAATTGCTTTGATTATTGACTCAAAGCCCCCTTCCACAAATCCGTATCTTTCTCCTCCTTTAACAGTGTCGATAAGCCTGTTATAGAGCCATGAAGCGGAGACCTCCTCCAGGCTTTGGTTGAATTTTATTTTTGAAAGGGGTTCAAAAAGACTGTCGCATATATTCTTGCTTGCGGATTTTGCCAGCCATTCTTTTGCACTCCGGCCTTCCAGATTATTTTGTTTTATTGTTCTGAGTTTGGCTGCAAATAGGCCAAATTTTATCCTGTCTAAAACAGGCAATGGCTTAAATCTCAAAAGGCCTAGAGGGTTTGCTATTCCGTAAATTTCATCTTTAAAATAAAAGCCCATCCTTACATCTTCCCATTTCAGTTTGTTTTCTAATCCAAGGTCCTTGATTATGGCGAGCAGTGTTTTATCTGTGCTAAGGATCCAATGGGAGCCCCATGGTATTTTTGCCCCATTATAATCAACGCTTGCCACTACACCGCCCAAACTATTTTGTTTTTCTATTAAAACGACATCAAATTCTTCAGATAATTTAAGGGCGCATCCTAAGCCTGCAAATCCGGCGCCTAATATAACAATTTGTTTTCTGGGCATACTATCTAAGAGAAATAAGTGTGTATTTATAGATTATGCCACTTTGGGATTAGCGTATATTAAAATATCATTCATCGCCGACTGTAATGTTATTCGGGGTTTCTATTCTATTTTTAAATTGCTGCCTTTGTTCAGGCTTTATCTGGAATATCAGAACATTTCCATTGCCATAAACAATGGGTATGTTTAAGCTATTAAAAAGCTTTGCAATCTCTATTATTTTTGGGGCGTACCCTGTTCTAAAAATCTGAGGCGATAGCACAATATAGTCAGCGTTGAAACCTTCTATTAAATTGGCAGTCCACTGGATCCGGCCGCCAACTTCCTGTTGAAACATATTGGTTGCATTCCTATAGGAAAATGATTTCCAATGAGAAAAAAAGCCGATGAAATACACCGTTGAGTCTTTTTCTGTATTATTCCTTATCCATTGAAGGGCATCGTATTTATCATTAGTCAAGAATGGTTTGATATCGAACATGAAAGATAATGGGCCAATTGATGCAGCAAATATCAGGATTACCAAGATCCCAGTAAAAACCGGCCTTGATGTAGGCGTTGCCACGATTTTATTAAGGCGATGCTCTGTATTTAGAAACCTCACTATATACTCATAGAAGAAATATACGGCATATGAGCTTAACAGCGCTATTATGATTGGAGTAGAGGAACTGAATACCCTGTTTGGGTAAGAGGATAAATGCAAAAAAATATCGCCCAGTAAAAAGAAAAGTAATATGCCTATCACCGGAGTAAATATCTGTATTGACTCTTCTATTTTGAACCTTTTTATAAACGAGATAAGAATTCCTATAGCGCCTGCCGCAGAAAATATAAGCAAGATATTACTCAGTGCCAGAATTTCTAGTATTTCTGTTAAGTAGACTGCACTCTGCTGTGCTGGAACTTCGCTTATTAGATAGGAGTTTATGAAGTTTATAAGAAATGGGATGGATATTAAAACGGATAGTATAAAAATTTTTGAAAGGACCTTGAAAATTGGTTTTTTATTTCTTCTGGTCGCAGAATAAAAAACCATTGAAATTGCATAAGGAAAAATATATGGCACGTAGCATGTAATCATAAAAACCAGGGAGAGCAGCAATAAGAAGAAGTTTTTCCTTTGAGGATTATGGATATACTTGATTGATAAGAATATCGACAGCAAGAAAAGCATTGAGCCTGTAATTAAAGCCCAATCCCCATTGAAAAGGTGGCGGAGAGTGGACGGTGAGATCGCAAGTATTAACCCTCCAAAAAAACTGAGTATATTGTCTCTGGTAACAAATCTTAGAAAGAGAAATAATATGATTGGGAGGAAGCTGTAAACTATCGCTGTTGCAAGGAACCCTGAATTTACGCCCTTTGTGAATGGCAATATTAAATTGGCTAAGCCTCCAACTGTTAAATAGAAAAAGGGCGGGTTGTCCTGCAAATAAAACCTGTAGGATAGCGACTTCAAAACAGGATCTAGTGCAGCATATGTACCAGTTCTATCGTAGTTGAGCATGACTATAGGATATTTTGGGAGATACAGCATGTTTATTGTATTATCGACTGTGTCTTTGGAGTCTATCGGATAGCCGTAAATAATCACAGGTGCAGCTCTTATTAAAAAAGATGTGATAAAAATTATTATTAAAAGCTGAGCTATTCCAAAATCCATACATGGCCTGCCTTTTTAATCTGTAGACTATTTATTTTTCTGCTTTAAAGAATGGAGTTGTTGAACTATACATCAAAGGCAAGCGGCATAAATCTGTGTTTGCATTTATTCCGGATTATTAACCCACCATTCAAAAGTGTTTTTAATCCCGTGCTCAAATTCAATTTCCGGCTTATATCCAAAGGCTTTGTACGCTTTTGAAATATCGGGTATACATCTTTTAAAATCCGCTTTTCTCTCTGGGCCTAAAACAGGCTGTAGATGATCTTTCCCGGAAATTTTTATCAACAGTTTCGCCAGATCAAGAACGCTTATTTCTTTTCCGTATCCTATATTATAAACCTCGCCTTTTGTATTTTTACTTTCTGCTGCAAGCAGATTAGCGTTTACAACATCGGAAATATGCACAAAATCCCTTGTCTGCTTGCCGTCTCCGAATATAATTGGATTTTGGTTATTCAATATTTTTTTTATAAATATTGGTATCACGCCGCTTTCTGATTTTTCAGATCGTTGTCCTTCACCATAAATATTTGTATATCTCAATCTAACCGTATCCATCCCGTAAGCCTCAAAAAAGCACATGCAATAAGCCTCCATTGCATATTTGGCTGCAGCATAAGGTGAAACAAGCTGTATTGGATGTTTTTCATCCATTGGAATGTATTTTGGGTTGAAGTAGACATTGGTGGATGCGAGAAGGAATTTTTTGACATTAGCCTGCCTTGCCCAATTGAGGATGTTAAAACCGCCGTTTACGTTTATATCAAAATCAAAATCAGGCTCATTCACTGCTTTAGTGGGGTTTATCTGAGCTGCTTCATGAAATACGATATCTATATCCTTGCCTATTTTTCTTTCAATTTCCTTGTCCCTAATATCACCTTCAATGAATTTTACGTTTTTGTTTTTCAAGAGGTATTCTATATTTTGCTTAAATCCTGAAAGGAAATTGTCCAGAAGTATAATCTCATTGTTTTCTGCCAAGGCGCCTGCTAGATGGGAGCCGACAAAACCAGCCCCGCCTGTTATTAGGATTTTTTTATCTTTTATCATAGATTAGAGCTAAATAGTCTGCTTACATTTATATCCTTTTACCCGATTTTCATAGAAAAACGTATGAGTTAAAGCCCGAGACCTAGTCTAAGCTTAAACAAAGTAACTATCTCCTTTGTATAATCTTTTAAAGGGTTCATTTTGGAAACTCCATATTTCCTTTTCTTCAGCGTCATTGCCACCTCTGTTATTTTATATCCTTTTCTTCTGGCCTTGACCACCATTTCAGGAAGTATGTTAAAGCTGTCAGATTTTAGGTCAATATTATCCACCACAGTTTTTCTAACAGCCCTGAACCCATTGGTGACATCTTTTATCGGCATGTTGAACAATATTCTTATGAGAATTCTGCTCGTATCGCTTATAAGCCTTCTGTACCATGCGACGCCGATCATTTTCCCGCCTTCTACGTAACGGGAGCCTATGACTATGTCATAACCCTCTTTTATTTTTTCCATAAATTTTTTTATTTCATCTGGATCGTGGGTAAGGTCAGCATCCATTGTTGATATTACAGTACCCCAGGAATTTCTATACCCTGTTTTCAGTGCGGCCCCGAAGCCTTTATTTTTTTCGTGGTGCACTACTCTGAATTTTTTTTCTTTTTTTACAATTTTTTCAAGGAGCTCTCTGCTCCCGTCGGTGCTGCCATCGTTAACCATCAAAACTTCGGTCCTGTATTTCCATTTTCTTATAAAGTTTTTTAGGGAGGAGACAAGAAATGGTATGTTCTCTTTCTCATTAAAAATCGGTATAAGAATTGTAAGTTCCTGGGAGTTTTTTGGCATAATACAAATCATGCTAAGTGGTATTTAAATTCATTCTGGGATACAAATATAAGGGTGTTTTACACCTGCTTATTATGGAAAGTTTTCGCGGAAAAAGAATTGTTGTGACAGGCGGCTCGGGATTTATAGGGTCTCAATTGACTGAAAGACTTGTGAAGGAAGGTGCATATCCCCATGTAATAGAAAAATCTGCTCTGAAAATGGAAAATCTGGAAAATGTCAGAAGCCATATAGAATTCCATCAAGCGGATATCTGCGACAGGAATAAAATAAGCCAGATAATTTCAGATGTCAAGCCATCGATAGTATTCCATCTAGCAGCTTGCCTTAAAAGGGAAAGGGATCCAAAGATAATAGACCAGTTGATGGATGTGAACTTCAAAGGTACATTGAATTTATTGGATGCAGCTAAAGCAGTATCTGTAGATAGGTTTATTTTTCCAAGCACATCAGATGTATATGGGTCCAATAAATCTCCTTTTGTAGAGACCCAGGCAATAGACCCTGTGAGCCCTTATTCGCTTTCGAAAGCTGCTGCCGAACTTGCATGCAAAATGTATTTTAAGATATTTGGTGTTCCTGTTGTGATATTAAGGCCTTTCCTAACTTATGGCCCAAGGCAGAAGCCGGATCTTCTTATACCGGAGCTGATAATTTCTGCACTTTCAAAAAAAGATTTCAAAATGACAAAAGGCGAGCAGAAAAGGGACATAAATTTTGTCGATGATCTTGTAGATGCCTTTATGGCAGCAGCTCTGAAAAAAGAGGCTGTAGGCGAAACAATAAACATAGGCACAGGAAATATGTATAGAATTGTTGACATTGTTAAAACTATCCTTGACATAATGGGAAACCCAATAAAACCTGATATCGGAGCATTGAAATATAGGGAAAATGAGATATGGGAGATGTATTGCGGCAATTCAAAGGCAAAAAAGCTCATTGGCTGGGAGCCTAAAACTTCCCTGTCTGAAGGCCTCGAAAAAACCATAAAATGGTATTCTGAAAATTGGAAAATAAATTAAACTTTGCTAAAAAATCTATATGAAATTGCATTTTTCAGGAATTCTACAATTGTTGACCTTCTGACAGTCGATTTTCCTTTTTTCCTTTCGCCCGCCACTGTGAGTATCCTGCAAATTTTTAGCTTTTTTTTGTAAACATTGATGAAAAATTCAGTGTCCACAAACCAGTCTTTTGATTTCAGATTGAAGGTGCTGTATGCAGTTTTTTTTATCATTTTTGGCTTTGCATTTACGTCCCGGAAATTTTTCATGTACATTATGAACAGCAGTGTGTTGTACCAGAAAGAGGCTATTTTCCTATATGTTGTCTGGCCCCTGTCTGTCCGCTCGGAAAGGCCTGCATCGCAACCCTCTTCTTTCATTTTTCTATAAAGACTGAAATAGGAGTTTGGATTTATTGTATCGTCGCCGTCTGTCCATCCTATTATTTCCCCATCGGCAGAATTAAGGCCTGAGACAATGCCAAAGCCGTAGCCTATGTTCTTTTTCACTGTCACGATTTTTATCCTTCTGTCATCTTTTGAAAGATGCTTTAATATCCTGGCTGTATTGTCGGAAGACCCGTTGTCGACCATGACAAGCTGGTAGGAAAGGTTACCGTCTAGTGCCTGCTTTATTTTTTTATAAACATTTTCTATATTGCCTTCCTCATTAAAAAATGGGATTACAAGCGACAGGTCAAAATTCTTCATCAAATTTCCCACCACCTTGAATATCTAGTGAAATTGAAGGCTACAGCAGGCTTTTCGGGCAGGCTTTTGATGTCTTTCACCGAATAAACAGTATAGTTTCCTGATTTATATTCAGCTGCGAAAGCCGACGAGGCGGCAAAATCAAATGGCTGGACGTCATATTTCTGGAGGAATTTATTTTCCTCATCTCCATAGATTATGTATTTTACCATGTATTTCTCTATAAGGTCCTTGGAAGGGCTATTGAATAAGGATAATGTATCCCCAAAGCTTGACTTAAGCCTTTGCTGATCGTATCCCCAACCCCTGAGGAAATCATCGCTGCATACAATCATTTTTCTTTCTGAAACGCCTGAATAAAGGGGGTTTGGTGCAGCCAAAATCCTGTCATGCGGGGAAGAATTATTTCCTGCCCATTCAGAGGCTGAATATTGCTGGAGGCCGTAAAAATTTTCAGCGGAGAATGTATTTTTTAGGTCATCTACATAGACAAAAATCCACGGGAGAATTAAAAGGAAAGCGGCTGCGGCGATCTTGATATGGCTGAAGCCCTTCAAATAGTAAAAGCCGAATAAAGAGAGTGGAAAAATGCTGAGGAAGATGTTCCTGTAGATGTTTGGATTTCTTGGCATCACAAACATTATTACAAAAGCAAATATGGCTACTAAAGAAAATAGAAGCTGTATCTGGCCGCCATTTTTTTCTTTCAGGGCTTTTGCTGCTGCAAACGGCAGGATAACAAGAAGTATGCTAAAATATTGCATCTGGCTGACGTAAAGGAACAAACCTGAAAGCGGCTGGAACATGTAAAGGCCTTTGGAAGAAGCTGTGTTAAGAAGATAAAACGGGAAAGCTGCAGAAAGTGGAAGCAGGTAATGAGCTGCTGATTGCATTTTGCGCCTCAAATTTCCGGTGCTCGCCAAACTGTAAGTTGTGATTGAGATTAAGGCTATTAAGCAAAAAACAAAAGAAAGGCCGTGTATGTAAATAAGGGAACTGACTAAAAACCCGGCAAGGATTTTATATTTTCTCCCGTTGTTGTTAAAGGATTTTACCATGAAATAAAACGCCAAGGAGATTATCGGGAGGGCATAACCCTGAGTGCTGAAAAGGAAGAATGATGCATAAAAATAGACTAAAATCACGGCCAAAAATGCAGATAAAATGGCATTATTGCCAGATAAGTATGTGTTCCCTAAAATGTACACAGAATATGCGAAAAGAATGAAAAGATAGAGGCCATAAAAAGAGAAAATTGAATATGTTGGCAGGCCAGAATATTCTGAGATAAGGTATGTCATTAAATGTGGGAACCAACTGTATTTCAATTTCTCCCCGGGGAGGCATGCAGTGTCAGGCGGCAAGGACTTGTATGTCCTTATTTCATTAACTGCTGCCGCATGGAAGTGAGAATCTGTTATCCTGGAGAACGCAAATTGCGGAAGAGCTAAAAAAAAGAGCAGGAGCAGGATCAAGAAAAGGGAGGCTGATATTACAAAAACTGGTTTTTTAATTTTGCTCTTCACAGATTGTGCGCTAATTTTTGGTATTTGTTTCCCTGTTTTCAAAAAAATATATGCCCCGATCATTGTAATAATCACAGGTAAAAATATGAGCGAGCTTTCGAAGCCTATTGCAAAGGTTAAGCCTGTGAATAAGGCAGGTGTAAGGAAGAGGCTCAAAACTGCCGGTATAAAAAGCCTTTCAGCAGAGCGTGCTTCTTTATAAAATTGTTTTTGGAAAGCATAGCCTGGGAAAAAGTGGAGGATGAAAAATAAGATGGCAGCAAAGATTATCATAGCAGTTTCGCCATATCGCCGAAAGACAACCCCTCTATCTGAAGATTGCCTGTCGCAAATTCTGAAAACAGCGCCCCATTCATATTATAAGACCCGTATAAGATCCCTGCTATTGCATGGTCATTGAATTTTATTTTTATTTGCTCTGGGCATCTACCTATATTTTCTGGCATGCCTTTCGAAATTGAGAAGAAGCGTTCCTTTTTGTATTTTCCTGTTGTTTCTATTTTCATGCAGTCATAATTTTTAAGGGCTGCGCTGAATTTAGAAAAATAGTTCAGGGATTTTCCATTCCCCAGAGAATCCATAAATCCTTCTATCTGCTCCTCGCTTACGTCTGCTCTGTCGAAAACAGATTCCCCAACAAAAAAGAAAGCTGCGAATAAAAGCAGGGTACATACCACAAATCTTTTTTTCTCGTCCATAATCATTTTTTGTCCTCTCCCACCCTCTCAAGGACTTTCAGCATACATTTTGCTGTCCTTTCCCAGGTATAGTTTTCTGCCTTCTCTCTTGCTCTATTTCGTATTATTCCAGTCCTTTTATCGCTCTCAAAAAGGTATTTCAGGGCTTTGCCTATCTCATCGACGTTTTCAGGATTTTTAAGTATTATACCATCTTTATAATTTGTTATCAGCTCGGCGGCTCCCGCAATTTCACTGGTTATAACAGGCAGTCCGGAAGCCATTGCCTCTAAGATGACAAGACCAAATGGCTCGTAAAGGGTGGGGAAAACAAACATATCTGCGGCAGCAAAAATTTTCCTTATTTCGGATGTCAGACCTATGTTGTAGACTATTTTGTTATCAAGGCCTAACTTTTTTGACAGCTCTATGTAAGGTTTTGGATCGTCTTTTCCTGAAACCAGAAGCCTGAATTTTTCGTTTTTTATATATGGAAGGGCTCTCACCAATTGGTCGAGGCCTTTCCTGCTAAAAGGGTTGCCGACAAATAAGATTAATTTCTCATCCTCTTTTATTTTAAACTGCTCTCTAATTTCGTCTCTATATAATTTCTTGTTTTTAGGATGGAATTCTTTAATATTCACACCACTGTAACATACTGTGACTTTTTCATCTGGTATCGCGTATCCGCTAACTATTGTTTTCTTAACGCATTTTGCTAATGCTATGAATTCTTTGCACTTTTTCACATTCCTTTTTTCCATCCATGAAAGCCAAGAATCTGCCAGCCTTATTTTCAATCCATCTTTCACTCGAGCAGACAATTTATAGTCTATCCATGCCTTGTAAACAAACTGCATTTCGCCTATATCTGGCGTAAAATATCTGGTAGGTTGTGCAAGTGTTACATCAAATTTGTGGAATTTTTGTATGAAGCTGTTTGAAATTGTGTTGACTGCTTCCCTCAAAACCAGATTATTTGAAAATATCCTTGGCGTCTTGTGGAAAAAAACTGATTTGTGATCTATAGGATCCCAGCTGTTTGCAAAAAGGTGTATTTCATGCCCTTTTGATGCAAAATATGGGATTGTCTCTATCAAATATCTTGAAGAGCCGAACCTATGGCATTTGCTTAATACTATACCTATTTTCATAATTTTTTTGGATAAAAGTTTCTATTAGGATTGGGATTTTTTTATTCTTTTCAAAACTTTTAACTTTGAATTTCTTGGCTTTTTTAATTGCATCCATCAAATTTGCAATGTTGTAAACCGCGATTATTTTTTTCTGGTTTTCAAGCTCTTTGGTTATCTGAAGCTGGTGATCGTCTGTATGTTCATTGTATTCTTTTAGGCGGGGGACTACGACAATTTTCTTCTCCATTATCAGAGGCGTCATTATAGACCCTATACCACCATGGGTTATAATAACCGATGCTTCCATGCATGCCCTTTCAAAGTCCTTTTGTGGCAAAAAATCTTTATACGCACAGTTTTTTGGTTTATAGCCTGTGCAGCCAATTTGCATAAAAATTTTTTCAGCTAATTGAGGCGCTATCTTATCGGCCTCTTTTATCAGCCTGTCAAAACCTTGGTTATGCGTGCCTACAGTTACAAACAGCATAATTCATCAGCCTCCTATTTTTTAACCAGATAATTCCCTATTGCAAGAGCATCTACACCTTCGCTATAAAAAAGTGAAAGCGCCTGCTTTGGGTTTTCTATTATCGGCTGGCCTTTGATATTGAGCGAAGTGTTAAGCAAAACAGGTATTCCTGTATTTTTATAAAATTGGCTTATAACCTTGTGATATGTAGGGTTGATAGATTTCCTTACAGTCTGCGGCCTTATGCTGCCATCAACATGGACAACACCTGGAATTTCATTTCTCTTTTCAATTGGAACTTGGGTCGCAACAATCATGAAAGGCAGATAATTGTTTACTCCGTAATCTTTTGATTTTTCTTCTAAGATGCTAGGGCAGAAAGGCCTGAAAGGCTCCCTGTGTTTCACATGATAGTTTATTCTGTCCTTTATCTTTGGCGAACATGGATTTGCAAGTATGCTTCTGTTTCCTAGAGCTCTTGCACCCCACTCCATCCTCCCCTGAAACCATGCGACGATCTTGTCTTTTGCAAGCATATCTCCCACAATGCCGGCTATATCCTTGTGGTATTCATATTTTATTTTTGCCATATCAAGCGATTTTTTGATACTTTCATCGGTATACTCGGACCCGTAATATGCATGATCCATCTTTTGGAATTTATGCCCGTCTTCAACAGCCAGCGTGAGCGCAGCACCCAAGGCACATCCTGCATCATATGCAGCCGGCTGGACAAAAATATCCTCAATCAGGCCCGATGCGAGAAGGACGCCATTCATTTTGCAGTTGAGGCCGACGCCTCCGGCTATGCAGAGATTTTTTGAGCTTGTTATGCTGGTTATTTTTTCCGTGAGTGCGAGAGCTGCTTCTTCGAGCCTTTTTTGTAAAGAGTAAGCTACATTTTTATGGTGGTCTGACAGCTCACCCCTCCCTCTAGGATTTCCTATAAAAGATATAAGCTGTTCCCTATAATTTGCTTCCAGCCTTCCCACATTAAAATTTAATATTTTTGAATTGAATCTGTAAGGAATCTTGCTGTTTTTATTGATCTGTAAAATCTTATTAAAAACATCCAAGTATTTTGAGCCATAAGGCGCAAGGCCCATTACTTTTCCCTCTCCCTCATTTGGTTCAAAACCAAGCCATTCAGTAAAGCATGTATAATAAGCGCCGAGGCTATTTGGCAGACAGGCATCTTGAAGCTCCTCTATTTGAGCCCCGTTGCCAAGGTAAAATCCTGTGGCTGTAGCTTCACCGGCGCCGTCCATTGTAAGGACTGCCGCTTTCTGAAATCCAGAAACGTAAAAGGCTGATGCAGCATGCGTTTTGTGGTGGTCTATGTAATGTATTTTTTTCTCAGAGCCGAAATATTTTTTCAGGCCGGCTACAGGATTATTCAGGATGTTTTTCCTGTAATAAATTGTCCCTAAAACATTGAGTGGGTTTTTGTAAATGATCTTTCTTTTTACAAACAAGTTTTTGAAAGAAGGGTTAAAATAAAACCCGATTTTGTCGACATCCATCATCCCAATGCCTGCCTTTTTCAGGCAAAAATCTATTGCTCTCCACGGGAATTCGCCTCTTGCATGTTTGCTTAAAGAAAACCTCTCTTCCTCAGCCATTGCAACGATTTTATTGTCCTCGATAAGGCAGGCTGCAGGGTCGTGGTAGAGGGAAGTTATGCCTAAGTAATACATAAGCTATATAGTAAAAATATGTGTTTATAAAATTATGCCGCTAAGCTTTTTGCCTAAAAGATTGAGCCGCCGTATATGGCTTTTTTATAATATCTCAAAATCGGCTTCCATTGGACTATGAAAAGGTCTGCAAAGGGGTGTATAAGCCTTCCGCTCCACGATGCGGATTCGACTCTGGAAAAGGATTCCATAAATATTATTTTTTTCCTGAAAATTTTGGCTATATAACAAAATGGCACAACAAACCCGCCACCGTTTGCAATGACAATATCGGGCCTTTTTTTAAGGAAAATAAAAAAACTTTGCAGGATATTTTTTATGAGCCTCAATGGGCTCCTCCTAGAATCTGTGATAAAAATTACTCTTTCTCTTTTTGAAAGTTCTGTTGACATTTCCCGTTCAAAAGTAAGATAGAACCTATCATAGTTTTTATACATGCCTTCTAATTGGAGCATCTGCAGCATGTGGCCTCCTGGACTGCAAGCCAGGCAGAGTTGTGGTTTTCCTTGTCTGGTTTCTGATATTGGGGATAAGCTCATAAATAGATCTTTCTCCTCTTTTATATAAAACAATACCAAATAGTGAACTCTATATTTATGTGCGGCATAGCAGGGTTTTTGGGTCTCGAGGACAGGGATTTGCTCAAAAAAATGTGCGATGTTATAGAGCATAGGGGGCCTGACGATTTCGGCCTTTATATTGACAGGGGCATCGGAATAGGTTCAAGGCGGCTAAGCATTATAGATCTTGAAGGCGGCCATCAGCCAGTGCACAATGAAAATAAGACAGTTTGGATAGTCTTTAATGGTGAGATTTACAATTTTCCAGAACTGAAGAGGCTTGCAGAAAAGAAAGGCCACAGATTTTATACAAACTGCGACACAGAAGTTATTGTCCATCTTTACGAAATTTTCGGCGAAAGCTGTGTAAAGTATTTGAGGGGAATGTTTGCCTTCGCCGTCTGGGACTTCAATAAAAAAATGCTTTTTCTCGCAAGAGACAGAGTGGGGAAAAAGCCATTATATTATACGCGGGTTGGCAGGAAATTTATTTTCGGATCAGAAATAAAATCGATACTCCAATATGAGAATTTACAAAGAGAAGTGAATATCGAAGCGCTCCATGAATTCCTTACTTTCCAGTATGTCCCTGGGCCAAAAACAATGTTCAAAAATATTTTCAAATTGCGGCCTGGCCATATCCTTGTCGCTGGAAAGGAGGGGATTAGGGTTGAGAAATATTGGGGAGCTGAAATTTCTGAAAAGTATTTTGATGAAGGCTTTTGCAGGCAGAAAATTCTTGATCTTCTCGAAGAATCAGTCAAGATAAGGATGACTTCAGAAGTCCCTATAGGAGCTTATTTATCAGGGGGCATTGATTCTAGCGCTGTAGTTGGGTTTATGAGCAGGTTTTCTGGAACGCCTGTAAACACTTTTACTGCCGGATTTGGAAATAAAACAGATGAATTTGGGTATGCAAGGCTTGTTGCAGAGAAATTTGACACGAACCATAGGGAAATTCTTGTTGAGCCGAAGAGCTTGGGCGTTCTCCCGCAGATAGTTTGGCATTTTGATGAGCCTGTCGCGGATCCGGCAGCAATTCCAACATATCTCATGGCACAAGAAACTAAAAAATATGCTACTGTCAGTTTGGTTGGCGAAGGCGGAGACGAGGTTTTCGCAGGCTATGAAAAGTATGGAATTATGCTAAAGATTTACAAAAACAGGTTATCTAAGCTGATTTATAATAAAAAAACATTGTCAGCCGCTGCAAAAGGTTTAGGGTTCTTTAATAACACAAAGAAAATACAGTTCCTGTCAGAGCTTTCGAAAAACTTAACTGATCCGTCTCAGGCATTTCTCAGGCTCAGTGCACTGGGCTTCACAGAGCAGGAAAAAAACCGGATTTATTCTGATGAGCTGGCGAACATTAATTTAAAAGATGTTGCTATAAAAAATTATTTCAATGGAAAATCAATTTTCGAGAATATGCTGATGTTTGATTTGGATGTCTGGCTGCCGGACAGGCTCCTTATGAAAGTTGACAAGATGACTATGGCTTCATCTGTTGAGGCAAGGGCTCCTTTCATGGACCATCTTCTTGTAGAATTTAGCAATAACCTTTCAAGAAATCTTAGATTAAATAAATATATCCTTAAAAAATCCTTAGTAAATATTCTCCCAAAAAAAATATTGACGCGGAAAAAGCATGGTTTTTCTGTGCCCATAGGCGACTGGTTTAAGGAAGATCTGAGGGGGTTTGCTGGAAGCTTTTTGGAAAACCCCGCTATGGAAAGATATTTCAAAAAAGAGCGAATAAGAAGTATTCTGGAAAATGCGGATATTGTGAGGAATGACCATAAATTATGGAATATCATTAATTTTGAATTATGGCATAAAATTTTTATAGAAGGGGATATTGGCCTGAAGCCCCCAAAGATAAATTTGTGAACTGTTTTCATTTTTGGTAGTTTCCATAAACTTTTATTATGTTTTTTACCACAATATCTTTCGAGTATTTTTCTTTGATTATCTTTACTGCCTGTGTCTGAATTTTATTTAATTTATATTTGCCGTTTATTGTGTCTTCCAATGTTTTTGCTATCCGGTTTACTTCATGTTCGCATAAAACCATCACGTTTGAATCTATTCCTTCGAAATCGAGTGTGTCTCCCACATTTGTCGCAACAACTGTTTTTCCGCATGCAAGAGCTTCGAGAAGAGTGAAGCTGAAATTTCCTATCGGGCATGTCAACAAAATTATATCAGAGGCATTCATGTAGTAGGGCATATCCTCTCTTTTTTGGTAACCGAAAAAGATTACATTTTCTTGAAGATTTAACTCTTCAACTAATTCCCTTAACTTAGTTTCGTAGTCCCCGCCTCCAACAAGCCACAACTTTGTTTTCGGAACTTTTTTATTTAAAATTCCAAAAGCTTTTATTGAGTATTCGAGTCCGTTCTTTTTATCCAGCCTTCTCGGGCAGGAGACAATTAAATCTTTGCCTTTGAGGGCTTCTATTTCTTTGTTTTTGTTGTTTTTGTTGAATAAATCTGTGTTTACCCAGTTTGAGATTACTGTTATTTTATCTTTTGGTATGTATTTCAATGCGTATTCTTCAAATAATTTGTCAACAGAAATGACAAAATCTGCATGCCTTATTGAATAGATTTCCATTGATTTTGTAATAAAACCGAATGTTTTCCTGTACCAGAAAGGCCTTCCAGTAACTGTGCTCTCAGCTACAATGCCATGAGAAGTCATTATTATAGGAGTTTTCGATCTTGTGATTTTTTTTGCAATTATTGCCGCGATAGTTGGTTGGTAAGAATGGCTGTGGATTATGTCCGGTTTGTTTTTTGATAACATCGATTTTGCAATAAAAAAAGTTAATAAAACCATGAAGCTAAAGCCCCTCAAATATTTTATGTTGAGAAAGGGTATCTCCTTTATATGGCCTTTATTTCTCTTCTCTTTTTTAGTAAAAACTATGGCTTCCATTTTCTTTTTCCGTAGTTCTTCAGTAAGTTCATAGCAATGGGTCTGTATCCCTCCCCTGCTTGGCGGATAATAATCGCATGCAATTATTACTTTCATAATATACAATTCAGTAGACTTTATATGATCTTGTTTTAATATATTTTGTCGATTCAGAGAATGTTAACTATTTTTTCTATATCATTTAGATTTTTTGCAAAATAGTTTGGATTTTCCTTGGCAAGTCTCTCTTTTCCTATAAGCGCATACTCCGCTGCAATAGTCTTCATTCCAATATTTTTTGCTTGGATTATATCTGCTGGTGAATCGCCTATTGCAATGCAGTCAAATGTGGATACTCCTATTTTTTTTGAAGCTTTTATTAGGGCATTTGTCTTTTCTTTAGATGATTCATTAATTATCAAGTCTATAAATTGCGAAAGACCGAAGTCTTTAATTTGTTTGTTGAATTCCTTTGGCCTTAGGGTGACTACAGCTGTTTTGAAGCTGCTTTCTTTTATTTTCTTTAGTGTATTTCTAGCTGCTTGGTATGGTTTATCCTTACATATTAGCTCATGCGAATTGGTTATTCTAATCCTAAGCTCATCCGTCTGTTTGATTTTTTCATCACTTTCATCCTGATATATTGTTTTTAAAATCTCAAAGCCCGTTAGACCAAACTTTTTTAATTCTATTATCTTTTCCTTCTCTGGTATTTGAAGTGACATTTTTTTGGCGGCTTCGATATAGCCTTGCGCATACCTCTCAGTTACATCCAGCAAAGTCCCATCAAGGTCAAATATTATTGCTTTTATTTTTCTTGGTTTTTGTGACTCCCACCACAAAATTGTTTTTTCTATCCCATCTTCAAAGCTTGTCTGAGGTCTGAACTTTAACATTTTTTTTGCTTTTGATATATCTAGAAATTTGATTGACTCTTGCCCCTTACCCAGGTATATTTTATGTTCAGGCGTCCACATACCAAATTTTTTATAGATTCTTCTGACTGTTTCAGCTATTTTTATTATGGTTAAAGGTTTTCCGCTCCCTATATTGAATATGGTCTCTTTTGTGTCAGCCACCAGGGCGTTTATTATTGCATCAGCTGCATCACCTACATAAAGATAATCTCGAGACTGGTTTCCACTGACTTCAATTTGCTGCCCATCAGACGATTTTTTAATGAACTTAATTATTACACCCTCTTGACTTGGGCTTTCTCCATAAAGGTTTGAAATTCTGAGAATAAGCAATTTCATTTTTGCAGTGGCGGACTTCTCCAAAAGTAGCTTTTCAGCTTCAGCCTTTGTTTTACTGTAGACCGTGCTCGTATTTATTTTCTCAGTCTCCTTTATCGGGAACTTCCAATCGTTTTCCCCATATACGTGCCAACCACTTATAAAAATAAACTTCTCAACTCCATTTTTTTCTGCTTCGCTAAATACATTTATTGCTGCCAAAACATTCTGCTTATAGGATTCTTTATAATCCTCCTGCACACCGATTTGCGGCACTTTGGCCGCCAAATGGATTACAGCCTTGCAACAGTCAAATGCGTTTTCTATTGTTTTTTTGTCTGTGTTGTCGCATACGACCACAGAAGTTCCTTCGGCTTCTTTTTGCCCAGCCTTCCTTGAGAGAATTTTAACGAAGTAGCCTTTTTCGAGTAGTTTTTTTACAACCTGCTTGCCAATAAAGCCTGTTGCGCCTGTAACGGCAACAATGTGCTTTGGTTTTATTTCAGACATTGTATTTCACCGTAGTATCTGGAGACATCAACGCATTTATATCGGTTCCTGATTTACAGAGTTTTTCAAAATCAGTTTTATGGAGAAGCTTAGGCTGCGAATCGGCGCTCCTGAGCCAATAATAATCGGCTTTCAATGGATTGTATTTTTTGATATCTGGCACGGTTTCGCCTGTCGCCAATTTTATATATATATCAGGCATATTCAAACCGAGTTCAGCAAAAAACTGTATTGTTGTGAAAAACCTTCCTATGTTTATTTCTGTTGGACAAGGTATGTCATTTGAATTCTCCTTTAAGTCGACGCCGAATATGCCATTTGGTTTTTTATCAATAGCTAGTATGGCCTTTTCTGCAATTTCGTCCAAGTCTTTTCTTGCTACTGTTCTGCAAACCCCTGTCATTCCACTGACGCCGGAAGCAGTTGCATTTCCCATAGCCCAAGAAAGCCTTTCTCGCCCTTGGGCACATATAAGCTCCCCATCTTTCCATATACTCTGCCACGTTAACAGCCTGTTTGGGAGCAATTCGCTTGCAACAAAACTGCCCCACCCATTCAAGTAGTCTATCCATATTTTTGCCTGGTTTATGTCTTTGGCTATAAGGCTGCCTTTCCCGCCGGCACCTTTTATTGCGCGTATCCAGAAAGGACTTTTTATTTCCTGAAATGCCTGCCTAAGGTCTTCCTCTGTCTTCAGTAATAAGGTCTTTGGCTGCTCAATACCTTCTTTCTGCCACATTAAAAAAGACTGGTATTTGTTTTGGCAGATCTCGACTGTTTCGTGGGAGGGTAGAAATGTTTTTGTTTTTATCTTGGCTCTATTCTTTGAGACTACTATCACCTCTGAATCAGGTTGCACTTGGATAATGTCTATATTTTCATGTTCTATTATTTGGTTTAGATTGTCTATATATAGTGGGTTGTCTGCTCTGGGCACAAGATGTTTTGAATCTGTTTCTGCAAAAGGCAGAGTAAAAATATTGCAATCTGTGCCCACTATACGGTATCCGCCAGCTTTTTTCAGGCAGCGTGTGACCCCTATAGAAGCCGGCCCGCCGCACCCTGTTATCATTATTTTTTTCATAATATGTTTAAAGCAGCTAATTTTAAATAGTCAACTAATTATAAGCGAATGCGTCTTTATCTCGTCTGAAAGCTCAACTGCAACATATCTTCTTCCGAAATCGTCCATATGCTCGTTTGGGTTTAGGGCATATGTGAAATGCTCGCGGCTTAGGCTGAAGGAAAGATCTTTTATTTCTAGCTCATTTTTGTACATCTGGACGATTGCTTCTATATTTCTTGACACTATATCCTTAAAATCGGGCAGTTTTTCAGTTCCACTTTGGTAATCTATTGGCGTTATATATACAAGTAAATTAACGCCACAATTTTTATAATTTTTTATTGTATTTCCAAGAGACAGGAGCTTTCTATGAGTTGAATTGATTGTGTATAAATAATGGTATATAAATTTTTTCCTTATTTTGTCCTGGAGATCAGGGTCTTTTTCAGTCATTTTGAAATTAAAGTCTATAACCCTGCCTACAGGGATTGTGTTGTAATAAACTATTTGGTTTTTCCATTTTATTTCATCCTCGCCTTCTGCCTGGCCTCCAAAAACCCTTGAAAACCTGTTCCAAAAATTTTCAAGAACATTATCTTTGGATTTTATTTGTTTGATTTCGTCTTTGAACTGGTATTGGGGCCGTGTGTCCCATTCAGGGCTGAACGATCTTAGATTTATTGGAAAAATAACGAGTTGTGGCTTTTTTTCTGATTCGCAAATGTACTTGCTGAATTCTTCATAAATCCCAAGGTGGTAAGCATTGTTTGATATTACAGATAATGACCCATTTTCGAGAATATTCCGCAACATGTCTCCGATTGGACGCGTATCTGTATCGTTCAGTCCTGTCCATCTCATTGTCGAATCGCCAAAATATATGATTTGTGTGTTGTTTTGTATGGATTTTCGAAGTTCATCCAACTCTGGGAAGTTTGTATTATCTAAATAGCCTTCAATCATAAGCCCTGCTATAACTACAATTGCGGTAAAACCTGCAGACTTCAGCAAAAATTCTTTTATGCCACCCATACTAAAATTGGAAATAGATAAATTTTGGGCTTGCATGCCCGAAAAATATTATAGCCAATATAAGGAAGATGTAAGACCCCCACCTGAACAAAATATTTTTATTGGAAAAAATTTCAATTAAATTCGTCTTTGACTGGATGGCATATACAGAAACTATAAAAGCTATAAGGCCTAAGGACAGCAAAATTTCATCCCATCCGAGGCCTACCCTAAGGCCTGAGAAATCCAATGTTATCCCGCTCAGCATATTGCTTATAATATAATATGCATCAGAAAGTGTGTCTGCCCTGAAGAAAATCCAGGCGAATGTCACAAGGGAGAATGTAATCCCTATGCTAATTAGTGAATAGATTGATGGGAATTTGTGAAGATTTATTTTATGCGTGAATTTAGTTCTAAAACCGGTTGTTATCACATCGGATAATATATACCCCCCGTGCAGAATGCCCCAAACAATAAATGTCCAGCTCGCTCCATGCCATAAACCGCTTATTAGAAATACGATTAGAATGTTGATGTATAATCTCCTGACAGAAACCCTATTCCCGCCCAAAGATATGTATACATAATCCCTGAACCAGCTTGAAAGGGAGATGTGCCACCTTCTCCAGAATTCTGGGACCGATTTTGAAAAATATGGCCTGTTGAAATTTTTCATTAGGTTGAAACCCATGACTCTAGCCGAGCCGATTGCTATTGTTGAATAGCCGGCAAAATCGCAAAATATCTGGAATCCGAAAAAGACTGTTGCGACCATCAATGGAAGGCCTGTATAATCTGTTGGATTAGCGTAGACTGTATTGACAAATATTGCCAGCCTGTCTGCAACCACCACTTTCAAAAACAATCCCCAAAGAATCAGTTTCAAGCCGTTTGAAACTCTTTTATAATCAAAATTGTGCTTTTCCCTGAATTGGTGGATAAGATTTTGCGGCCTTTCTATAGGGCCTGCGACAAGCTGCGGATAAAACATCACATACAAGGCATATATCCCTATATTCCTTTCCGGCTTCTGTTTTTTCCTGTATACTTCTATGACATAGCTTAAGCTTTGGAATGTATGGAATGACAAGCCTATCGGCAATAGAATCGATAAAGCTTCTATAGAATAGTTCCATCCTATTAAATTGGCGAGGCTATTCAGGTTGGACCCAAAAAAGTTGTAATATTTGAAAATAAAGAGCGTGGCGCATGTTGCAAGGATGCTTGCTGCAAGGACGCCTTTTCTTTTCCTTCCTTCAGCTTTTTCTATAAATATTCCCGCAAGATAATCAACCAATATCAGGAAAAAAAGGGTGAATATATATATCGGGATTAAGGAGATGTAAAAAACCACGCTGGCCGCTAAAAGCAAAGCCCAGCGGAACCTGTGTGGCAAAAGAAAGTACGCTGTTGTAACCAAGCCGAAAAATACAAAAAATTCCACTGAATTGAATAGCATAATTTAACAGACAGGTAATTTAATTGATGTCAACCTTTAATTGCTTTCAGCGCTATATCCAAAGTCTTTAAGGCGTCTTCGCCGCTTGTGATTGGTGTTTTATTGCTTTTTATGCATTCAAGAAAATGCTGCAGTTCTAGCTTCAAAGGCTCCTGTTTTTCGACGTGCACTTCTGTCCTGCGAGGCTCCCCGAATTTGAGCACGAAATCGCCGAATTGGTCGTGCCCTTTCTCATAATTGGATTCATGCACTACAAGATTTTGCGTTATGTAATTGAGTTCTGCATATCCCTTTGTACCTGTAACATTAAGCAGCCTTATTTTAACTGGTGTTATCCAGTTTGCTTCTATTAGTCCGCTTGCGCCATTATATTTTAAAAGTATGCTTGCATAGTCTTCTCTGTTGCCTATAGCTTTGCCGGAATTAGAGAATATTTCTATGGGCTGCTTTTCAAGCAGATACCCAAAAATATCTATGTCGTGGACAGCCAAATCGATTATTACATTCATATCTTTTATTTGTGGCGGAAACAGGCCTACTCTTCTTGCAAGAAGCGAAGTTATTTCTCCCAGCTGGCCAGCTTTTATTATTTCTTTCAGTTTCTGGACTGCGGGATTATATCTTTCTATATGGCCTACCATCAATTTTACATTATGTTTTTTCGAGAGGTCCACAAGATTATTTGCTTCTGAAACCGAAGATGAAATCGGCTTTTCTATAAGGACGTTTACGCCAGCCTGTATAAGCTCTGAAGCTATCTTGTGGTGCATGGATGTAGGGACACAAACAGAGACAGCATCAGGCTTTTCGTTCTCTATCAGCTCATTGCATGACTTGTAAAAATTGCACCCAAGACGCTTGGCGTCTTCTTTCGCCTTTCCATTTGTATCGACTATGGCAACAAGATTCGAGCCTTTCAGCTCTGTATATACCCTTGCATGGTGTTTCCCCATGTTTCCTGCTCCAACAACCGCTGTTTTCATATCCTGAATTCCTTTATTTTTTTTATTATATAATCTATTTCTTCAGCTTTAAGTCGAGGATGGACAGGCAAAGATACAACTTCTTTTGAAATTTTTTCTGAGATTGGGCAGCTTTGTTTTGGATCCCTGTAAATAGGCTGGAGGTTTAAAGGCGTTGGATAATATATTTTGGCCCCTATTCCATTTTCTGCCATATAACTTAAAAACCTGTCCCTGTTTTCCCGGGTTTTTATTGTATACTGGTGCCATGAATGCTTGGCATTCTTGATCGTATAAGGGATTTCTATCCAAGGTATCTTTTCTATGCTTTCCGTGAGGACCCTTGCATTCTCCGCTCTTTTTTTATTCAATATATCAAGCTTCTTTAATTGTATCCTGCCTATGGCAGCCTGGATTTCTGACATTCTCTGGTTGAAGCCGATTTTCACATGATTATATTGGCCATCTTGGCCCTGATTTCTTATGATTTTCGACTCACGCTCTATCTTTTGCTTGTTTGTTGATATCATTCCGCCTTCGCCTGTTGTAATATTTTTTGTTGCGTAAAAAGAGAATGTAGAAATTTCGCCAAATGAGCCTGCTTTTTTTCCACTATATTCTGCGCCAAGAGATTGTGCGCAATCTTCAATCAAAAGGAGGTTGTTTTTTTGGCATATTTTCATTATGCTGCCCATTTCGCATGGCTGGCCGAACAAATGAACGATGAGCACTGCCTTCGTTTTTTCTGTTATTTTTTGTTCAATTGAAACTGGGTCTATGTTGAATGTGTTTGGGTTTATGTCAGCAAAAATTGGCCTGCACTTATTGTAAACAATCGAATTTGCTGTTGCAATAAAAGTGAATGGCGTTGTTATGATTTCAGAGCCTTCCGGAATTCCCAAGGTTTCTATGCCTATTTGCAGGGAAGAGGTTCCGGAAGATGTTGCAGCAGAATATTTTGCCCCCAGATAAGCTGAAAACTCTTTTTCAAATGCTTCTACATTCTTCCCCTGTGCAAGATCTCCTGACTTCAGAACATCTGTTACAGCTTCAATCTCCTCTTCGCCTATTGAAGGTTTTGATATGCTTATCATAATTTATCAGGGAGTTTCAATTCATTTTTTTCAAAAGCGGCTTTTGTTATCTCTAGGATTCTGTTGCTTGCCTTGCCGTCGCCGAACGGGGAAGGCAGGTTTTTGACTGTTTCCTTGAATCTCGGGGAAATTAATTCATCTACCAATTCTATGATCCTTTTCCCGGAATAACCTGAAATTTTCCAGAAAACATCCTCGCCTTCTGTGTCGACCCAGTTATCGGTGTATACTATTGTTGGTATTTTATATGCTGTCGCCTCTTTGAGTGCCCCACCGGAATCTGTCAGCAAAAGCTTTGCGTTGTTTAAAAAAGCCAAAAAATCAAAATAGCCTACAGGCTCTATGATGTTTATTGATTTTTTGTTTATCAGATTAGTCAAGTTGAATTTTTCGATCATTTTTGCTGTCCTAGGGTGCATTGGAAAAATGATTTGATAAGTTTCGCTCAACTCTCCAAGAGTTTTTAAGAATTCTTCAAGCTTGTCTTTGTAATCAACTGTCTCTGCCCTGTGAAGAGTAACAAGGATATAATTTTTAGGGTCTATTTGCCTGTAAATATTGGCTTTTTCTTTTGCAAGTTCTGTGAACTCGTAGCATGCATCTATGATTGTATTTCCTGTCACAAATATGCGGTTTTGGTGTATCCCTTCTTTCAATAATTTTTGCATCGAGTCTTCAGAATGTGCAAACAATAAGGAAGATATGTGGTCTGTCAATAGCCTGTTGACTTCTTCAGGCCTCCTTAAATCATAGCATCTGGGACCAGCTTCTATATGGCCAACAGGCAAGTGGATTTTTACAGCAGAAAGGGCAGCTGACAGGGTTGAATTTGTGTCCCCCTGGACCAAAGCAATGTCAAACTTTTTTTCCGCGAAAATTTTTTCCAGAAAAGGCATCATTGCTGACATGTGTTCGGAGTGCGTTTCTGCTTCATATTGCAGCTTAAAATCCGGCTCAGGAAGCCCCAATTCTTTTATAAAAATCCCTGCCATGTTGAAATCGTAGTGCTGACCAGTCTGGATAAAAGAGAAATCTAGTTTATTTTTCTGCAGCTCTTTTATCAGGACTGCAACCCTTATGATTTCAGGCCTTGTCCCGGCAATCACAGCTATTTTCATATCCACAGCAAATGGTTGTTGTAAGCCTGAAAAGATATAAAGGTTTACCAAAGTATGCGGTTGAACAATCTGTGAGAAGTTATTTAAATTAACAGGGTTATTAACCTAAGGAAGTATGATATTGACATTCGCAGGCACAAGGCCGGAGCTGATAAAGCTTTCCCAGCTTGTGCCGCTTATAGACAAAAGCTTTGAGCAGAAGTTTGTTCTCACAGGGCAGCATTATGCCAAAAACATGGTTGACATATTTTTGGAAGAGCTTGGCATGAGAAAGCCTGACGTTTTCCTTGAAACAAAAAGCTCAGAGCATTCCCAGAATTTGCCGCCGATCAAAAATCTTATCCGGAAAGAGGAGCCTGAAGCTGTGATTGTTTATGGGGATACAAATTCGATGCTGCCTGCAGCAATGGCTGCCAGTAAGTTGGGGGTCAAGGATATTATACACGTGGAGGCTGGGCTCAGGAGTTTTGACCAAAGGATGGCTGAAGAAACTGTAAGGGTTTTAATTGACCACATCAGCGATATACTCTTCACGCCAACCGAGCTGACATGCAATTTCTTAAAAAAAGAGGGGCTAACAGAAAAAACATTTATAGTGGGAAATACAGTAGTTGATTCCTGCATGGCGTATCTTCCTCGCGCCGAAAAAAGCGATGTTTTAAATAGATTAAGCTTAGAGGCAGGCAACTTTATTTTATCTACAGTCCATAGGGCTGAGAATGTTGACTATCCTGAAAAACTGGCTAGGCTGCTTCAGGCTTTTAACCAGCTTCCTTTGCAGGTCGTACTTCCTCTGCATCATAGAGCGAAGGCCAGGCTCGACGAATTTGGATATAAGATTCCAGGAAATGTGACAACTATCGATCCGGTGGGGTACATCGATATGCTGAAATTAATGAAAAATTCGGCTTTGATAATGACAGATTCAGGCGGCGTCCAGGAAGAGGCAATAACCCTCAAAGTCCCATGCATAACTGTCAGGGAGACTACAGAAAGATGGGAGACTATTGAGGCCGGCGCGAATTTTTTGGTTGGGACAGATCCCGAGCTTATAAAATATAAAACAAGAATGGTCTTGGAGACTGGCATGAAGAGCAGGCTTGCCAATATTCCAAACCCCTACGGCAATGGGGATTCCAGCAAGAGAATCGTTGAAGAGCTGAAAAAGCTCCTTTAATTTATTATATTAGGCTTTACAAGATTGTGTTATGAAAAATATTGATGTCTGCCTGAGGCTAAGCTCGCATCCGGTTTTCAATTATCTGGTCAAATTTCCGCCTGCAGGAGTGAATTACAATGTAAGCCAGAAAACAACTTTGAAATCCGAGGCGCCGGGCCTGAAAAAGGAGATTAAAAAGAAAATATGGACAGCGCTCACAAAATTCAGGCCGCCATATGTTAATGTTGACATTGGGGCCAACCAGCTTATCCATTCATGCCACGGGATGCTCATTTCCAATAAAGAGCCATGGGCTGTGGATGTGGAGCATGCGCCATCTTTCGCAAACTACCAGGCGGCGTCTCTGTTAAAAGACGACTACAGGAATAGAATAATTAAGCTGCTTGCTTCAGACAGCTGCAAAAAAATAATCCCTTGGACGCAGGCCGCAAAAATGTCCGTTGAAAACACTTTCAAAAATGAAAAAATTAATGAAAAAATGGTGGTTGTTTATCCTGCAGTTGACATAAAAAATATAAAAAGCGAAAAGGATGACGGCATTATAAGGTTCCTTGTTGCAAGCAGGTTCTTTTATGAAAAGGGCGGCAAGCAGGCATTGGAGGCTTTCGAGGACCTGGATAAAAAATATGATGTTGAACTTGCTGTCCTGTCCATTGTGCCTGAAGAAATAAAAAAGAAATATTCGAAAATAAAATCGATAAATTTTGTTGAAAAAATCTTTGTTACAAGCGACAGGCCAAACGCCATTTTTGAGGATTATTACTCCAGATATGACATTCTTTTCAACCTGACGTTTGCAGACACTTTTGGACTGGCATCCATAGAGGCTATGTCGTGCGGAATGCCTGTTCTTGGAACAAGGCTGTTTTCGATGCCCGAGATAGTGGAGGATGGAAAAACCGGCTTTCTTGTCAACTCACCTATTTCTTGCCTGAATGAAGATTTTAGCCTCAAGTATCATAAAGATTTTAACAATCTGGAAAAGTTCTTTTCGGAAATTAAAAAACCGCGCCCAGAATTCATTAACGATGTGGCGTCAAAGGCTTCTCTTTTAATAGAAGACTCGAAATTAAGGCATTCCATGAGCCGCAATGCAAAAAAATCTGTTGAATCCGGAAAATTTTCAATAAAAACAAGGAATAAAAAATTGAGAAAGATCTATGAAGAAGTTATAGATTGTGGAAGCTGAATATGTGGAAAGGCTGGATAATAGATCAGAG
>CAZVWU010000002.1:65350-133681 GCA_964631205.1 uncultured archaeon
GAGAAGCTTCTGAATATGGGACTAAAGTAGTCAATGTCGATCCAAGATATTTTATAAAAATAGAATAGCCCAGACAAGCTCCTATGAGTTTTTTGAAAAATAGTTTTTATACCATTCTATTGCTTCTCTCAGGCCGTTGTCAAGGCTATATTTGGGTGACCAGCCTAAAAACTTTTTCACTTTTTCTGTAGAAAGGTATTGCCTATCTATTTCGTTTCTCGCCTGCCCAAGTATTTTTGGCTTAATCTCAGGCTTTCCTGAAAGCTGCGCTATTTTTACAACAAGGTCCTTTACGCTTATTGGCTTTTCTGTGCCGAAATTAAATGCTTCTCCTCTAATCTCTTTTCTGTCAAGATTTTCTGCCAATGTGAGATAAGCGCTTACCGCGTCTTTTACATACATGTAATCCCGTTCAGGTGTGCCATCGCTTCTTATCAACAGCTCTTTGCCTGTAAGAACAGACCTTATTGTATCAGGAACAATTCTGCTGAAATTTATGTCGCCGCCACCATAGACGTTTGCGTTCCTTGTGACTGAAACTGGTAGCCCATAGGATTTGAAATAGCTTCTTGCGATTATATCTGTGCATGCTTTTGATGCATCGTATGGGTAAAGTCCATGAAGCGGGCTGTCTTCTCTGTATGGAAGTTTTTCATGGATCCCATATGCTTTATCGCTTGATGCGACTACAATTCGTTGCGCAGTTTCTGTAAGCCTGCATGCTTCAAGTATGTTCCATGTGCCTTTTATGTTGGACTCAAAAGTTGAAAGCGGGCTTCTTGTCGCTGTCTGGACTAAAGCCTGTGCCGCAAGATGGAAACAGCTGTCTATGTCATATTCCGCTATAACCCTTCTCATTAGACCGAAATTTGTTATATCGCCTATCACTATATTGACTTTCTCTGACACCCCAAGAAGTTTGTAGCCAGGCTCTTTTTTAATATCTCTTGTGATTATGGTGACTTTTGCCCCATTTTCAGAAAGTGTTTTAGCTAACCAAGACCCTATAAAGCCGTCTGCACCGGTTACAAAAACATTTTTGTCTTTCCAATCAAACATAAAATCACATGAATCTTATTCATTCCACATTTTCCAGAACGCCTTTCCATTTGCCCACATCTCGTTGAGCTCTATATTTTCTTTTAGAGTATCCATTGACTTCCAGCTACCCTTGTGCTTATATGCACAGATGTTTTTTGTTTCTGCTAAATGTTCGAAAACCTCGTTTTCAAGCTCACCTTTGTGCAGCTCGTTAAAAATATTTCTGTTGATAACCATAAAGCCGCCGTTTATCAGGTGATCTAAAATAGGCTTCTCCTGGAATCTATGGATTATGTTGTCTTCATTTATGTGAACAATACCGAAATTGGAAGGCATTTTGACAACTGTTATGGTTGCTGTCAGGGCCATGTATTCATGGAATTTTAGGAGCTTTTTAAGGTCAACATCAGAAACGCCGTCCCCATATGTCAGGAAAAAGTTCTCGTCCTTTATCAGATCCTTTATTTTAAGAACTCTTTCTGATTTTTTTGAATCTTCACCTGTGTCAACAAATTCTATATTCCAGTTTTCATGGTTGTTTTTTTCGAAATATTCGCGTATCTTCTCTCCCTTGTACCCAAGGCATAAAATAAAATCTTTGAATCCGTGTGATGCGTAAATCTTCATTATATGCCAGAGTATAGGCTTGTCGCCAACAGGCATCATAGGCTTGGGTATTTTTTCCGATATATCTCCAAGCCTTGTTCCTTTTCCCCCGCAGAGAATGACAGTCTTCATAATTCCTTTGTTATTAAGAAAGGTACAGATTAATAAAGCTATACCACAAAAAATCATTTCTTTGAATTAGGAAAACTTTTAATATTTAACTCTTGTAAAATCACGATATGAACTGCCAGGTATGCCCTTCTAAAAATTTGTATGAGATCCTTGATTTAGGCCACCACCCTCCAAGCGATAAATTTTTGTCAGAAAAGGATCTTGAAGAGCATGAAGTGTTTTATCCGCTAAAGGTTTTGTTTTGCGAAAGCTGCAAGCTTGTCCAGCTAAGCTATGCTGTAGACCCGCAGATACTTTTCGGGCAGAGCTTTGTTTACAGGACAGGTTTCAATAATCACCTCAAAACCCATTTCCAAAAGCTAGCTGAAAAATTAGCAGATAAATTTAATATAAAAGAGGGTGATTTGGTTGTGGATATAGGGTCGAATGACGGGACTCTTCTTGGTTTTTATCCAAAAAATGTAAAGATTTTGGGTGTTGACCCGTCTTCAGTTGCTAACATAGCTGTCCAGAACGGCATACCAACAATAAAAGATTTTTTTGATGAGAATCTAGCAGGAACTATTTCAGAAAAGCATGGCAAAGCGAAAATAATAACATGCAACAATACATTTGCACATGTAAAGGAGTTGGCTTCCTTGGTAAATGGTGTAAAGCTGCTTTTGGATGAGAAAGGGATTTTTGTCACAGAATCCCATTATTTTTTGGATATGGTCCAAAAACTCCAGCACAGTGAGATTTATCTCGAGCATCTGAGGTATTATTCCCTTGAATCTCTGGTCAATCTTTTCGACCATTTCGGTATGGAAGTTTTTGATGCAGAAAGGATAGATACTCATGGAGGCTCGATACGGGCGTTTGCATGCAAGAAAGGCGCTTATCCGCTTTCCGATTCTGTAAGAAATATTTTAGATGAGGAGAGAAAACATAAGCTTAATGAAAAAGAAACATTCCATGAATTTACAAAACGAGTCCATGAAAACAAAAGGAAGCTTAATCTGCTTTTACACAAAATAAAGGCTGATGGGAACAGAATAGTGGGAATAGGGTCGCCTGCGAAAGGGAATACTCTGCTGAATTTTTGCAAAATAGACAACACTGTAATTGATTATAATGTCGAAAAAAGCGACCTAAAAATTGGCAAATATGCGCCTGGGTCGCATATAAAAATAGTTGAGGAGTCGCAGATGCTGAAAGACCAGCCGGAATATGCGCTTTTGTTGACATGGGATATAAAAGATGTCATTGTCCCTAAATTGAAAGCTGCCGGCTACAAAGGAAAGTTTATTGCGCCTGTGCCAGAACCGCATATAATTGAATAATTTGGGATAACTATATAAAATAGAACTGTTCACATTAATCATAGTTTTGCTTGTTTAACAAATATGACGAAAAAATATCTTGTAACCGGAGGCGCAGGATTTATCGGAAGTGCTCTTGTTAAAAGGCTTCTTCAGGAAGGCGACCAGATAAGGGTTTTGGACAATGGTTTCAGAGGGTCCCCTGAACGGTTAAAGGGAGTTGCAGACAAAATAGAAATTGTCACAGGCGATATGAGGGATCCGAATACTGTAGAGAAAGCCTGCTCAGGGGTTGATTCTGTCATACATCTTGCCTTTGTTAATGGGACAGAGCTTTTCTACACAAAACCTGATCTTGTCCTAGATGTTGGCGTCAAGGGGATTGTGAATGTCATAGATGGCTGCATTAAAGAAGGCGTAAAGGAGCTTTTGGTTGCTTCCAGTTCAGAAGTCTACCAGATACCGCCTGTGGTTCCCACCAATGAGAATGTTCCATTAACAATTCCAGATCCGTTGAACCCAAGATATTCTTATGCAGGCGGGAAAATAATCAGCGAACTCATGACGTTGAATTATGGGAGAAAATATTTTGACCGAGCCATAGTGTTCAGGCCCCACAATGTTTATGGACCTGATATGGGATGGGAACATGTTATACCGCAGTTTATTCTGAGGATGAATGAGCTTGCAAAATCGCCTGACGACAAGATAAACTTCCCTATCATGGGGACAGGGAAAGAAACGAGAGCATTCACTTTTATTGATGATTTTGTTGACGGCCTTATGTATATAATACAGAAAGGCGGGCATATGGAAATATATCATGTCGGGACAATGGATGAGATTTCAATTGAGAGTGTAGCAATACAGATTGGAAAACAGTTAGGAAAGGAGATAACCATAATCCCTGGGGAGAAGCCTAAAGGCAGCACTCCTGTGAGGTGCCCTGATATTACAAAGCTGAAAAAACTTGGTTTTTCACAAAAAGTATCTTTTGTAGAGGGGCTAAGGCATACAGTCAAATGGTATGTGGAAAATTCAGGGAAAAAGCCGGATTATTCAAATGACTCTATCAGTGTAGCGGCTAAAAACTAAAACCTCATTCTGTAAAAAATAATGTCTGATGTTGATTCGTCTTGCCCATCCACAGCATTAACAACTATTTTAGCGATTTCAGCCGGCTTAATATAATTTGAAGTGTCCCTCTCTATTCCTGCATTCTTAAAAATGTCGGTTTGCATTCCTCCAGGGTAGATTCCGAACACCTGCACATTATTTTTGTTTGCCTCCATCCTAAAGCTTTCTGTAAAACCTTTGATTGCGGCCTTGCTTGCGCAATATATTGCTCTGTTTTCCCTTGGCGTTATTGCATTTATGGAAACTATGTTGACTATTTTGCCTGACCCCTTTTCTTTCATGTGCGTGTAGAAAATCCTTGTCAGTTGGATGTGAGATATTGTATTAATTTCAATAAGTTCAGTTATTTCTTCTTCAGTTAGATCTTGAAGTTGCTTTTCATTAAAAATTCCCGCATTGTTTACCAGCACATCCACTTTGCCGTATTTTTTTAATGTTTCAGACAAAAGTTTTTCCCTAATTTCTTTTTTTGCGATGTCGCCTGCAATAATAAGGCAATCAACTTTATTTTTTACAATCTGTTGTTTAACCGTCTCAAGCTTATTTAGATCCCTGCCGGATAAACCAAGATCATAGCCTTTTTTTGAGAATGCTAAAGCAATGGCTTTTCCTAAGCCTGAACCAGAGCCTGTTATCAGGGCGACTTTTGGTGTTTTCATGACAATTAGATTAAATCTTTACTTTAAATCTTTTTATTTGCACTAGAGCTTTTAGGATTTCAGACTTCTGGTCATAAGCCATTTTTGGGAGGCTGTCCACAGCAAACCATTTTGTACCGCTGAACTCAACGCCTTCTTTTTTCTGAATTCCTAAAATAATTTTCACAGGGTAAACGTGTGTGCACGAGTGTTTTGTTTTGTCTTGGGATGGCTTGTCATCTATCCAGCAGGGGAAGTTTGGTGAGAATGGGGACAGGATTTTTACCTTTACATTCAATTCTTTGGCCTGCCTGTTTATTGTTTCTAAAAGTGTTTCGTTTTTCCATTGCCTCCCCTCCAATAAGGCACCATTTGCCTTTTTCGTAGCCTGTTTTCCTTACAAGGAGCAGGGCTTCTAGCTTTGATTTTACTTTTTTTAGAATTAAGAGATCGGCTGTCGGTATGGGTGTTTTTTGTCTTACCAGATTGTATTCTTTGGTTGACATTCAGTAGTCTTTGTTTTTTGAAGATGACATAATCATGTATATTATTTGAGAATTAGTTGGTTTTCTAGTTAATATTCAAAAATAGGCATTATCTGATTGATTATTTTTTATTGAATAGTGTGTTTATGATAGCCATTCCCATTTGTTCTGTTCCAGCTGCCACTATTCTCCTTTTCCCGTTGAAATCGTAGGCACTGGAATCCAATGCCATAGGATTGTCTTTATCCAGTTCAGCTATCCAGCCGCCACCTTCCTTAACAAACAAATAACCTGCACCAAGCTCATGCTCTTTTTGCCTTAGGTTTACCCATCCGTCAAAGGAACCTGTGCCATCTGGCTTGCCGCCGACTAAACTTGCATAGTGGCCACCTGAAGTTGCGTAATCTTTGACCCATGCAACGCGTGAAAGGCCGTTCAAATCTACATGTTCATTGGTTCCAATTAAAGCATAGTGATCGAAACCTATCCTTGCAGGCTCTTTTCCTGAGAAATCTGTCCTTCCGGAACACTTCACATGTTTGCCGTCAAGTGTAACTCCCTTTCCGCTCTCAGCATACCAGAGTTTTCCAGAATTTATTTCAACTATTCCAGCTGCAACCAAATCCGAGTATCTCGGTTCTCTAGGAGAGTCGAAGACCGCGACTATTGAGGTTGAAGGCGCCAACCCTCTAGCTGACCTCCAATTGTCTGTCCCGTCTATATCATCAAAAGCAATTGTGATTTCAGGGTTTTTATGGGCTTTTATCCCACCATGATTTTTTACTAATTCCTCATCGAAAAATACTGCCTTAACACGATTGTCCATCAAATATCCTAGGACGTTCTGTGCTATAGCAAGATCTGCTTTCGAAGAAGGGTTGTACATTTCTGCTCCGGCATCGTAAACCACTTGCCTGCCTTCTTCGCCTACAACCAAAGCTGTATCTCTAGATATTTTCAGCACCCCTAGGACGAGTTGTTTGTAGGTTGTCATAAGTTCCATTCCGATTCTGGAAAATATAACTCTTTATAAAAACGAAATTTTACCAAGGGCTGTAAATCTCTTGCAAATTCTATCGGTATTCCCCATTTTTCAGCTATCTCTACAAGCCTAGGGCCACATGGTATCGTCATGCCATTTATGTGGGTATATGTTCTTATCCTACCTGTCGTGATTATTTTTTCAGGTACAGACCTCTCATTTACTTTTCCATCTAAAAAATCTCTTTTACCGAAGAACGCTTGCCAGAAGTTACCTGTTTCTGCACAAAAAACTAAATTAATTGAACAGAGACTTGAATAATCTAGTCTTTCTTCAGGAGGTAATCGCCTTTTGGTTCTCAACCTTTCATATATAGCTTCTCCTGTAATATCCTCTGGTAAAAGTAGAATACCACCTCTTTTTTTTGCTTTTTCTCTTTGAGTATAAAGCTCGCGACAATCCTGTTTAGTGCCAACAAAAAGAACTCTATCGGATGTAGATGCGCTGCGGACAGGCGGAGTTTTATAGAAATGCTCTTCTGTAGATTCTTTACGAGGGTTATCTCTATAAATATCTGTTTCATACCACCATAAAAGTGTTTTTGTAATCGGCACTTCGTGTCCTGTCACTACCAAGAGCCTTTTTCTCAAACCTTCTCTAAGAGACCTATAATCCGTCCTCATAAATATACCGGAAGAATGAATAGTGAGCTTATAAAGCTTATTACTATTTATTGGGCATATTTATGGCAATAGCATTTGATCCTTCTAAAATAGACCCTGTAATAAGAGAACGATGGGAAGCTGATGGGAAGCAAATTCCTTATGTGAACAATTTAACTAGCAAGGGCCCTGTTTATATCGTGGATAATTCTGGGAATTTCTGGGCTGCTGTAGTTGATGTGAAAACTAAGGGCTATAGGTATCTATTTGCAGTAGCCAGGTGCATAAACGGCGGGGGAAATTATGATGACCCTAAACTCCTAACGCCACTTGATCTCATGAAGGCGGAGATTGAAGAGGAATTGGATAATAGGGAAGTTTCACAGGCTTTGGCTGATTCGGTAGTTCCTATTGGTGAATACTTCAAAATAGGCGAACAACGGGCTCACGGCCATAAAGAAATGGGCACTGTAAGGATACATGACAGTATTTTTGCGTCAACAATAGAAATGGGCGCCCTCTTCGAGGCTTTGAAACTCCCAAGAGAACTCCAAAACCATAAAGCGCTTGAAGAATATTTGACTAGAATTTCGCCTCAAAATGCGCGGAGAGTTTTCTCGTACAGTGAATTGAATACAGGTGTTCCAAGGGTCTTGGTTGAATGCATTGAAAGGGTGCCTTTTGCATGGGGCGATGGCGTGGAATTTGTAGACGCTACAAAAAAATTGCATGGCTTTGTTCCTGTTCTTGAGACAGATGAGGAGGGGATGACTGTTTTAAAGCTTTCGACAAACCCATTAACACGTTATACAGAAAGATTGGATTTATTGGAGATAACTATTAGAAATCCATTTAAGAAAAAATTAGCTGATGGCGACGCTCTCCAGCTAGACAAGAAATAGGACAGTAGGCAGCTTTTTATTTAACTTACAACTATTTTATTTAGTTGATTAGATTTTATGAAAGTTAGTTTGGCTATTTTAACTTACAACGAAATTGAAGGCGTTAAAGTAATAGTCCCGAGAATCCCAAAAAAGGGGCTTTACGAAATTTTTTGCGTTGACTATAATTCCAAAGATGGGACTGTTGAGTGGATGAAGAAGCATGGGATAAGGGTTGTGCACCAGAAGACAAAAGGCAGGGCAGAGGCTGTTAGGATTGCTTTTGAAAAGGCAAAAGGTGATGCTGTGATAATTTTCAGCCCTGACGGGAATGAGGTTCCTGAAGACATTCCAAAACTGATTAAGAAAATGGGGGAGGGGTATGATCTTGTCATAGCATCAAGGTTTACAAAGACTTCAAAGGCTGCAGATGCAGGATGGATGCATGCTTTTGGGAATAACATGATCACATTCTCTACAAATTTGTTCCATGGGACTCATGTCACAGATGCAATAAACGGGTTCAGGATTGTGGACAAGAAAGCTTACCAGAAAATAGGCGGTATAAAAGCCACAAGGCATGAGGGGGATGTTGAGATGACAATAAAGTTTGCAAAGGCTGGATTCAGTATAGGGGAGATCCCGACAGATGAACCCCCAAGAATTGGCGGGCAAGCAAAGATAAGGACTTTCACTGACGGCAAACTTTACATGAAGACTATATTGAAAGAGTGGATAAGCAGGGATAAGGGATAATCTTATATATTCAGTTGAGAAACGGTTATGGGTTTTTTTATAACGTTTCGGAGGTTAGGCGATTGGATTTCCAAGAGCGATAGGAATGCGGCTTTATTTTTTCTTGCACTTGTAATCCTACTAAAATTCCCAACAATGGCGTTGGATTACCATTGGGACGCAATACTTTATTCAAGGCAGGCATTGTTTTATGCAGATAATGGACCGTTCGCTGTCCCAGAAGGAAGGATTGCGCATGTTCCGCTGCTGCAGTGGATTACAGCAATACCATTTAAAATTTTTGGAGAATCTCCATTTGTTGCGCATTTTATTATATCCATTTTCTCTTTTATTGGAGTTTTTTATGCATATAGGCTGGGGAAACATTTAAAAGGGAACGGAGCTGGTTTAATTGCAGCTTTTTTTGTTTTGCTGTTGCCTGCTTACTTCTCAATAAGCGGCCAGTTTTTATTTGATGTGCCTGTTACAGCTGCTACCTTGGCTGCGGTATATTATTTCATAAAAGATGACACTAAGAAATATCTTGTTGCTGCAGGCGCTGCTGTCTTATTAAAGGAAAGTGGTATATTGGTTGTCGGTGCTGCAGTGTTGTATGCCATTTTCAAAGAAAGAAAGAAAATAATTATTTATGCGTCCCCAATGGCTCTCACAGTATTGTGGCAGTTTTGGATGTCGTTGAACAGGGAAGTAAGCGGGTTTCTGATACCTTCAACAATAGGCAAAATTCCTTTAAGGTTATTTGCATCTATGTATGATGCGCTTTTTATCAACTATGCCTGGCTTCTTTTATTGCCAATGATTTATGCTGTTTACAAGAAAAAAATTCTGTTCAAAGATAAGGCATCAATTATACCGCTTACTGTTACTGTTTACATTTTATTTTTCGGGCTTGTGCCTGTTTTTATTTTGCCTAGGTATTTTTTGCCTGGGACTGCTCTGTTGTGCGTATTGTCTGCGGCGGCTCTTAATGATTCTTTAAAAAAATATAAAATTGCAGCTATTTTAATTTGCGCCCTTTTTGTTTCAGGGTATTTTTTCCATTATGGGATAAAGGGGGTTTTGGAGGACCCAATTTATAGGGGAGGGATTTACCAGAGCATTACCACGCAATTAAAAAATGGTGAGATGACTTTGGATTACATTGACTTTGTAAAAGCGGAAGAGGGAGCTCTGGATTACATCTCTTCAAACTATAAGGGAAAAACAGTTGCTGCAAAATTCCCAATATATGAGCCCGAACTGGCTTCTGTTGAGAATGGGAAAAGGAAATGGTCTGCAAATAATATAACAGTCATCCCGACAGAACAGTTTGATAGGGCAGATATTCTGGTTCAGGAGTCCTGCTGTTTGGATTCTCTAAAGCCTGATTGGCCAGAAGCTGCAAGGTTTGGAGCCGGCTGGATAAATGAAGTTATTGTTTACAAAAATCCTGCCAAATAATTATTTTTCACAGATTTTTTCCCCTGTCAGACAGATGTAGTTGCATGCCCTCTCTGGTTTTTTGTTTTGGAAGTTTTTGTATCTATAGATTTCTGTTGTAAGGTTGTTTTGAGAAACTGAGGATTCGAGGGTTAGGCTGTCTTTTATTTTGTCTATTGTTTTGTCCTGGCTCCAGGCAGAGTAAATTATATAATAGGCGTTTGATTCGTCAAGGGTTTTGAGGATTTCTTCTTTTGTCTTGTTTCCAAATGCGCACGACCTTATTATAACTGCAGTTTTATTTTTGCCTTTCGTTGCAATATCCGAAATAATGGAAGAAGAAAACAGCGGCTCGTCATCTGAAAACAGTGCTACTGAGGCTCCTTCTGGAAGGTTTTGGAGGATTGTGTTGGACACTTTTTCCTGTGGGTAGCCTTGGATTGTCGGATAGAATACCAAAATTGAGGTTATTGAATAGAGTGTAAGAATGGAATAGATAATTTTACTGTTTTTTATTTTTGCCAGGTAGAATGAAAGGCTTACATAAGCAGGCAAAAGGAACAATTGGGAAAATCTTAGTTCTTTATTTGGAATTATAGAGAGACTGATATAGAAAATGAGGGAAAATATTAAAAATTCTTTCCAGAATTTTTCTTTTTTGTAGATATAGAATACTAGGGACAGGAAAAAAACTAATGTTAACGGCGCGAAAACGGTTGGCTCTATGAGGAAATATAGCCAGAATCCAGGGCTTAAAGGGTTGGTGGGTTCGCCCTGCTGCGCTGCATAGCTTATAGCCACTATCTTGTTTATTTCTAGCCCGCCTACAGAATTGAGTAGAAGCAGGTACGGAGTTATGAAAATTATTACTGGTAATATTAAAATTACTAAATTGTTGATTTTCTTTTTTAATTGTAAATCTTTTCTGGAAAATATGTAAACGATGAAAAAGATTAGCAGGATGCCGGATACCTGCTTGCTCAGAATCGCAAGGGAAACTGATATTCCAGCCAACAGCCAATATCTTTTACTTTCTTTTTCAAACGCCTTGGAGAAAAATAATATTGATAAAAGGATGGAAAAGTATGCGGAGAAGTCTTGGAAGGCCCTTGACGCATAAAGGAGGCTGTAGCTTGACAAGGAGAAAAATATTGTAGATATAAAGGCTGTTTTTTCATTAAAGTGTTTTTTTAGGAGTATGTAGAAAACAGAAAATGCAAGGAGCGCATAAATTAAGTTTACCATTCTTGCTACGACGATGGATGGACTTGAAAGAAAAAATACAAATGCATTTGTAAGATGGTATACTGGCGGGTAGGCTATCTGGAGTTTTGGGTAGTGGACAAGGTAGTTTATGCTGAAATCATACAGGTTGCTGTACGATAGCCCTATTTTTGGGATATTGGATATTAGATCTTTGTAAAAAACCGAAAGTAAAAGATGTGTTCCTTCATCTGAGAATGTGTAATTGTAAAAGAACGTTGGGACTAAAAAAATTGAAAATACAACCAGATAGATTATAAAAGCATTGGAATATACAGATTTCATATGTACGATTCCGAATATTTCAAAACAGTAGACAAGAGCTATAACAGCTTTGATATCCTAAGGTTAAAGACGGTTGTTAATATATTAAAAGATTTGCCTAAAGGGAATTTATGCCTGGATGCCGGATCTGGAGGGGGGCATTATCTTGATTTTCTTGTAGAGAGGTTTACTAAAGTAATTGGTTTTGAATTCAGCAAAGCCGGGATTAAGCAGTCAAAAAATATTATTCGTAAAAAAGCATTTATAATAAATGGGAGTCTTGTGGAGAGGCTGCCTTTTATCGACAATAGTTTCGATTTTATTCTCTGCTCTGAAACATTGGAGCATTTGGACGGTCTGGATACGGTGTTGTCTGAACTGAAAAGGGTATTAAAAAGTAATGGGAAGCTGCTTGTTACTGTGCCTAATTTTACAAAGCTTAGCTTTGAATATATAAGGGAGATTGTTTCTGAAAAAGACCCTACGCATATTCACAGGTACTCTTTTTGTGGATGGGAAAAAATTTTATCCAGATATTTTTCCATTAAAAGGATATCATCTTCAAGCTTTATTCCTTCCTTTCCGCTGTATAGTCTGGGATTTTCAGACACGCGTATTTTAAAGATCGAAAGCATAACCAGAAAAATTCCAGTTTTCAGGGCTCTTGGAAGAGAATGTATTTTTCTTTTGGAAAAGCGTTAGATTATTTTTTCCAAATATTCCATTTCCATTCTACAATTGCCTGAACTCTCAATCTGTGTTTGCATAAATCCGTATTCGTTTATTTTTGGATTTATCGTCTGGCCGTTGATGCGTATTTTCCAGTCTTTGTCGTAAGTTTCTTTGATTGTAAGGTTCCCTGCTGTGCATTCGAAATCTGCCTGTATTCTATTGCCGGCCTTTGCAACTTTTGAGGATATCTGCTGGGCGTTTATTTCTATATAGGAGAATTCAGGGATAGCTTTATAGATTATAAATCCATTTTCTTCTTTTGAGATTTTGAACTGGGTGTTGTTATTAAAATAATTTAAAAGTTCTGGGGAATTTTTGCTTATCATTATGTAGTTTATCATCCCGGCTTTTGCAAGCTCATTGAATTCAGCCTGGCTTATTGACATTGGGTCTTGTATTTTTTTCAGGAAAGGTGCGCGCTTTTCAAAAAGGTCGTTTGTGTTCTGCGATTGCGGAAGCCAGCCTGTTATTATTTCATTCCCGTTTATTGGGGGGAGGTAAGCCGAGAAAAGCGAACAGCCTTGGCATGTTTTCTCTTCATCCAGTATCAAAGTTCTATCGCCTGTTTTAGGGTACTCTGGCTGTTTTGCGAAATTTATGGTGAATGCTGAAAAAAGTATTATGTTTGAAATAATCAGGAGTGTTGTAAGGTATATGAATGGCTTTCTTTTGCAATTTGAAGTGATTAAAATTGCTATAGGGATTGCCATCAATATTATTATTCTTTTATAGTCTAGGAAAAAGAATAGCAAGGCTGAAATTGCAAGCCATGGGAAGAATTCCTTGAGGATTTTTTCTTTATAATTAAACAGCGCTAGTGCTAAAGAGAGGCATAAAAGCGACCCGAAAACAACAAAAATTTCTATCGGTATTCCCATTGTTGTAAGCCTTTGGTTTGTTGTGGAGGCGGTATATGTAAGCGGATCTGAGAGAACCGAGAGGCCGCCTTCCCTTCCTGAATAGATGCCTTGGGAAAATGGCAAATACCAGAACGAGGCCGCTATTGCAGGGATTATCAATATTGGTGCTGCTCTCATAAGAGCGGCTTTATTGAAATATCTGGAGAGCACCCATATAATTGCCGAGAAATAGAGAAATAATCCCATTAAGACATGTGTTATTAAAACAGGGGCCAATAAAATAATGGGTTTGAATATGCCCGCCTTGTTGTCCAAAGCCTTTTTGAGATAAATTAAAAATAGCATTGAAAAAAGGAAGGATGCTAAAAACGGCAGGTTGCTATTTCTGTAAAAAACCAGTATGGCTGGGGAAAGGGAAAAAACAAAAAGGGCTGCAGATTTTTGGACCTGTGTGAGGTCAAATTCGTTTAGGAAAATAAAAAAGCAAACTGGAAGGAGCAATAGAATTATATTTATGAATAAACTGTAGGAAAGATATAGTCCTATAAAGGATATGCTGGATGCTATGAGATAGGAAAGTGGCGGGTAATATTTGAGGAAAGGGGATCCGCCATACCAGTAAGTGTTCCAGCCTGTTACTCCATTATCGGAGATGTGCCATATCTTGAAGATATGCGCTGAAAAGTCTGAGGAGTCTAGGGGGACAGACTCATTGGATAATGGGTAGGACTTCCAGAGATAGAGCACGAGTATTAGCAGAAGGGATAATATTGCAATATTCTTTTTTAAAAGATTAGATACCGACATATATCGATTTGGTGAACAGATAACTATAAAAAAATACGCCTATATCCAGCTTATAATATCTTATACACAAGGCTGCAATCTGAAAGATTGCTTGTTAGGCAGTTCTGCTCTGTCTCATAAACAAGCTTGTAATCCGGGGAGTTTGCGATGAAATTTACAAATTCAACTGGATAGCTTTCTCCTTCATTGCCCTGGCTGATTGAGAATTTTTGTATGAATATGTAATCTGCGCCGTGGAGCTTGAAGATTTTTGTTGTGTCGTTGTTTTTTGCCAATACGGCTTGGTCTATTCCTGGATCTGATATCCAGACTGTATCCCGCCTGCAGGCGTATTCTGCACGGTGTTGCCATAGGGTCACCAATAAAGATCCTTTCTCAGTATTTTCTTTTATCCAGTCGCATCCTTGGAAAAACGATGGTGAAAATTGCTTGATAGGCTTCAGGGACTGGGCTTTGGCATTTGCTGTGTTTAATGTCCAGACAACAATAACTGCAACAAAAATTATTGCAATTATGGGCCCGATTTTCTGCACTGTTTTCATTGAAGAATAAATTTTTTCAGAGGCAATTCCTGCAAATATTGCCAGAGGGGCTGTTATCCCTAGCATCGCTCTCGCAGAGTCTTCGGCGCGGCTGGTTGCTGAGAGATAATAGGTTATAGACAATGTGAGGGCGAACCACAATAATATGAAAAGTTCACCGTTCTTTCTGTTCATCAGGATATAGAATATGCCTATAGCTCCCAGCAGTATGACAAGCGGCGTATATGCAAATTCAATAAAGTTTGTTATTCCCATCCTTAGCAAAGAATCGTTAGTTCCGCCTGCCGAAAGACCGGCGAATGCTTTTGAGCCTTCGTTTATTTGGGGGATTTCTTTGAGAACCACGATAGAACTGCCTGTTGTAAATCTGTCGAGCACAGGGACACCAAATGTTTTTGCCTGCAAATAGTTATGCAAGAAGTACCAAGGCCCCACCACAATTAAAAATATTGCAAGGAGCGGGAATAACTTATGGCCAAATTCTTTGGGGTTCCGCTTTGTGGAGGCCAGAAGTATGAAAAAATAGAGGATAGGTATTATAAATCCTCCGACGTCTGTGAGGGCTGCCATGCCTGCACAGGCTCCGGAAATTAATGTAAACCGTTTCCTTTTTTCTGTCTCGGCGAGGTAAAGGAAGTACATTGACGCTGCCAGCAGCAGGACGAAAACAACTTCCACATAAAGCAGTATGGTGTATGTGATAAATGAAGGCATTATTACCAGAAATAAAGAGGCTAAAATCCCTGCCTCTTCAGAGAATATTTTTTTTACAAAAAGGAAAAGGACCATGGCTGTGACAACATTTACAATTGGTAACAGGGCTTTCATGAAAATTTCCCCGCCTATACCAAAAAAAGATGCCAGAAGCATCATCATGTAAGGCGGCCTGATAAAATAATTTTTGAAAGCATCGCTTTCAGATTGTATATGATAGAATTGCGGGATTTGCTTATTCTCCCACATCCAGGCAGCCCTGGAGGCATAAAGGCCTTCGTCGCCAAAAACAGTTGGGGTAGTTAGGGTTACACTTAGATTAATTATAAGCGAAGCCCCCATAAGGAGGGAAAACAAGATCCTCCATCTCCTTTTGAAAATAAGAAAGGAAATTGCAGTGCTTGCTGCGATAATTATTGCGGCTGTTGCGAGCTCTTTTATAAAAAAATAAGACAACAAGCCGTTTATTATAATGTTCAATACTATCAGCATGCTAAGGCTATTCTGATTTTTTATCTCCATAATTTTTTACAATATGCTCCAATAATTTCTTATATTCCTTGAAAATTTTTTCTTTTCTATATTGTTTGATTTTTTTGCAGTTGGATTTAAATAGTTGAATTTGTTTCTCATTGTTATAAAGATTGATAATATCTTCTGCGATGGTTGCCTGGCTTGAAATAATCCCGATATTATTTTCTTTAACAATATCCCTCAAACCGCCAGAAGATTCCAATGTTATTATAGGGATCCTGTATTCCATTGCTTCAAGCGAGACAATTCCGAAAGGCTCTGGCCATCTCGAAGGCGCCACGAGGAAATCTGCCCTTTCAAAAAACTTGTATTTTTCTTCCACCAAAAAACCGTGTGTGTGTATATTGAGGTCTTTTCTGTCAACTGTGGTTTTAAGCGGCCCTTCACCTATCACGTCGATTCTGAAATCAATTTTTTGTTTAAGGAGCTCTTGGGCCAAAGGAATCAAAAGATCTGCGCCTTTTTTCAGTTCAACTCTTCCAGCAAACAATAGGTTTAATTTTTCGCCTCTTTTATTTTTTATTGGGTTTTTATTTTCTTTACCAAAGTATGGGTAGGGGATTACTCTAGACTTGTAGCCGCGTTCTTCAAGCCTTTCTTTTACAAAATTGGAATGGCAGACAATTTCTTTTGCATTGCTCAGGAGCTTTCTTTTCATGTTGGACTCGATGTAAAGCTGCGGTATAAAGAATGGCTCAGCAGGAAAGCTAAATTTCTTTGAAAGGCAGAAGGAGCATCTCCAGTTTTCTTTTTGTGTGCAAAATTTTTGGTCATCTTTGAACAAGTCCTTTGAAAAGCAGACTGGCCAGTAATCATGAGCATCAAGAAGGAATGGTATTTCTTCGGCTGCCTGAAGCGGAGCCAGAGAAAGGTGGTAAAGGTTGTTTATATGCAGGATGTCAGGGGTTTCCTTTTTGTAGATCTGCTTAATTTGGCTGATTAAAGGCTTATTGAAAGCCAGCCATGGAAGGGTTATCCCTGGAGCCTGCTTCATATGCTTAAAATTCAGAGGTGACGAATTTATTTTGTATGTTTTAAATCCTGTGCCCCCAGATACTGCATTCTGTGTTATTAAAAATATTTCAAAGCCCTGGTTTTCAAGATAGGTGTACAGGGCTTTCAGGAATAATTCTGTGCCGCCTGTTGTTTTAGGTGGGAAAAAGTCGTTTACCAAACCGATTTTCATAACATGAGTCTCCTCTCTATTTAGCATTGATAGAATGTTTATTAATACGTTAAGTATATTTTACAGATAGGCTATGTTTTTGTTCAATAATATAAATAAAAAATCGGCTGCAATAGTGGCTGTCTCGCTGCTGCTGATAATGTACATATCTGTTTTGGTCAGGGCAGGGACGCTTTCATCGCCGACTGTGTTGGATTATGATCCATGGTATTTCTACAGGCATGCGGAAAACATAGTCAACAACAATATGCAGATACCGAAGTGGGACTATTTGAGCTTTTATCCTCCCGGCAGGCCAATAGAACCGTATCAGGGCTGGCCTTTTACAGTCGCTGTATTTTACAAAATTTCCTCTATTTTTAGCAATATCTCCCTTATGGAGGTTGCGAAATTATCGCCGCTTATAATGGTCTTGCTTACACCAATACCGGCATTCCTGCTTGGCAGGCTGCTTATCAATAAATGGGCTGGGATTGCTACGGCTGTCTTTGCAACGCTGTCGCCGGCTTTTGTGACTGTCTCAATGGGCGGGTATACCGACAGCGATGCACCTGTTGTATTTTATTTTTTCCTGACAGTTTATTCGATAATTCTTGCTATGAAAAAGAAGAAACCGCAGTACTACGGTTTTGCTGTTCTTGCCAATATACTTTTTGTATTCAACTGGGGAGGCGGATGGCTTCCTTCAATACTTTTCCTTGCGTTTATCCCGGCATACCTCATATTCAGAGCAGTCGAGGAGATGGTGCATAACAAAAAGCTGGCTTTGCATTCAGGCCCGATAATGCAGGATTTTAGGGAGATCATAAAGCCGCTGCTCATAACAATAGGCCTTATAAGCATTGCTGGGTACATACTAGGTTTTGGCTCGCCAGTGCATTCTTTAATTGGGGGCTTGGGATTTACAGGCCTTTCAGAGGGCGGGTTGATTGTGAACATTTCTGTGGCTGAGCTGCAGCCGTTAAATGTGTTCACAAAAGAAGGGTTCCTTACTGTTGTCAACAGAGTTGGGTTGGCTCCAACTGTTTTTACACTAATTTTCCTGCCTGTATTGGTTGCATACAAACTGTTTAAAAAGAAAAGGATAGAATTCCCTGAAATATTTTTGTTTTTGTGGGCGCTTGTTGGGTATTACCTTATCACAAGGGGCATGAGGTTTTCCCTTCTTTTCTCGATAGCAGGGGCGGTTTCTGCTGGTTATGTAATCGGCAATCTGGCAAAATATGAAAAGAAGAATATCTTGTCGGCAGCAATTTTTGGTGTGATAGGCTTCCTTATGCTTGTATCTGTTTCTGATGCGTTTGCTACCGGGTTTGCGAATACAGGATTGGAAATAAACCAGAACTGGTATGACATGTTGGACTGGCTTAAGCAAAACGCTGACAGGGATTCGCTGATTTCAACGTGGTGGGATCCGGGGCACATCATAGAAGGCTATATTGGCTTGAAGGCTCATGCGGATGGAGCGCACTGCGCGCCTGAACTGTGCATACCTTACAATCACAATATACGGATAAGGGATATGGGCAGGATATTCTCGACTTCAGATGAAAACGAGGCTGTAGAGATATTGAAAAAATACAAGGAGCTTAGCCCCAAACAATGCGAGCGCGCAAGGGAAGCGTTTCCTTCGGTTTTCCCTGCTGACGCGTGCAAGCCTATTACTGATATTTATTTGATCGCGAGCTCCGACCTTATTGGGAAATATTACTGGCTAAGTTTTTTCGGCTCATATGACCCAAAAACAAAAAGCGGTGATGGAAAGAGTTTTGTCACTTTAAGTGCGGCCAGCCAGGAGCCTGATGGAACCATAGTTTATGGAAATGGGGTTGTAACCTTAGCAGTAAAGGATGGGAAACCAGTCCCAATAGCAAATGTGCAGGGAAAGAATGCCTTGATAAGGAACCTTGTGGTTTACCAGAACGGCCAGCCAAATATTTTGGATTTTGCGGATGGGAATTCGACGCAGGAACTGGTTGATGGGCTTTTATGGGTGGATCCTGGGTTCAGGAATGCAATATTTATGGAAGGGGCTGTGAGGGATAGCCTATTTACTAGGATGTTTTTCCTTAATGGGGCCGGCCTTAACAAATTCACGCTTGTTTACCAGAACCCTGAAATAAAAGTATTTAAGGTAAATGTTAGTTAGATAATACGTCTTCGTATAATGGGTATGATGCTTAAGTTTAAAGTAAAAGGGAAGGACGCCTACGAAACTTTGGAGAATGGCTCATTTCTGTCAATGGGTATTGGGGTTCTTTTGGTTATAGTGGGCTTCAGTCTTTCTGTAAACTCGTCAAGTGTTTTGGCAGGCACAGCAGCAATTCTCGGCTCGTTTATATTTTTTGTTTCGCTTGTGGCGCTTATCCTCACACTTTTTGCGAAAGAGATAAAAAGCGGCAGACAGGAAGCCTGATTTTTGGTTCGGGTTGTATAAGCAGACACAGATTTATTGCTTTTTTAACTAATTATAAAACTGAAAGGAAAGCTAAAGAAAGCAGAAGGGTTATTGTGCAGATTATTACCTGGCCTGCGATGAGCAGCATTGTTATGTCTCTTTCGCTGAACCTTTTGAATTTCATTAAAATATGTATTAATGAATAGGTTTTTTTATACGGGGTTTCTAGGATGCCTTTTTTGTTGAGGTTGCCGAGTGTGCGGGCCTTGAACTTGGATCTGAGCTTTAAGAAAAACTCGAGAATCCATAAAAAGAATATGAATATCCCGAATCTTTCTATATCCCCTATAATCAGTGAAGTCGCTATGGAGGCTCCGACAAGAAAGGTCAGTGAATCACCAGGCAGGATTTTTGCAGGATACCAGTTGAACAAAAGCATTGATAAAAGGGCTCCTGCTGCTGAGAAAGCTATTATTGCGGCTTCAGGCCTGCCTGCAAAAAAGGCATAGATCCCTATCGAGAGCGTTGTTACAAACCCGAGTCCTGCTTCCATGCCATTCATGCCTGCGAGCATGTTTGTGGCGTTTGTTACAAAGACTATTGCGAGAGGCACTATCAGCAGGGGGAAAAAGATTCCAAAATTCACTACACCGAAGAATGGGAGTGCCATCTCTGTGACACCTGCACGAACAGCCATAATTGGGATTGCTGCCGGCAGAACCAGTAAGGGCTTTTGCCATTGCTTAAGGCCGATCCTATAATCTGCAAGTCCTTTGTCTTTTTTCAGGGAGGGCGAAACATTGATGTCGTCGAAGAACCCTATAAACGTGATTATAAGTATTGAAAAGGCTGCTGCTAGGATGTAAGAAAGGTTTGTTGAGCTGTTTATAATTAGGAATCTGTCCACAGCTATAAACAAAAAGGCTGCTGCTAGGAACCCTATGAGCACAATAACCCCAGCAGAGGTTGGGAGCAGAGGTTTATTGATTTTTTGCTGGTCTATAGCACGTATACCGACCCTGAATAAAAATTTTTTTACAGATTTATAGAAGAGCAGGACTGTTAGGAGTGCTGCCAGAAAAACTAAAATGTAAACGTAAGCCATTCAGGTAATTAGGCTAGGTGAATTATAAATATATTCCGCTTTTGACAAGCGGCTAAACAGGCGCGCCCTTGAGCTTCAGGATGGCGGCTGCTATGTCGCCTGTTTCTTCCAAAGCTTTCGCTGCCTCTTGCTTCGTGACTCCGGTCTGCTCTATTATTATTTTAATGTCATCTTCAGAAAATTTGCTTCTGTATCTTTCAACAATTTCGCCTGTTATCTGGAGGCTTTCCTGGCCCCCCATATTTATTCTAGTTACCTGCGGGTTTGAAATCACAAGGTCTTTTTCAGGGGTTTTTATCACCACTTCTTCAGCTATTATTTCCTCCGATTTTATCCCCATTTTTTTCATCGCCTGTTCAATTTGCTTCGGATTGATTTTCATAGTAAGTGCCTTCTAGTGCAGGTCTTTTCCTCAGAAAAGAAGTGCTTTTCTATTGTTTTTTATTATATAAATTCAATGTATTCCAATAAGAGTATATGAATGTATTTAAACATCTGATTGAAGATCTTGAACTTGACTATGAAAATCACCCAAGATTAATATGTTTTGCTGTTATTGTTTTGTTTTGGTTTTTGATTTTAATACAGTCTTATTTTGCAGCCCCTAGGAATTTTACAGTTGTTTTTTTAGATACTTGGGAGATATTGTTTTTTGTTGTTCCTCTATTGGTTGTTGTTGCAAGATTAAAAATCAGGAATTTGCTGCTGTTTGGGGGGGGGCATATAATTTTGGGGATTTCCGTAGCGTTTCTAAGATTCCCTAGCTTCATTAAAATAGAATATGCAACACTTTTTTTTTTAACAGGCATTTGGTTGATTGGTGAGTGGTTTAATTATAGAAAATTCAAAAAATGTTTGCTTTCAGAATTGCTTAAAGGAAATTATTATCTGGCATTTGGTTTGGTTTTATCAGCTGGCCTGTTAGGCTCTATTGTGGAGTTTGTGAATGCGCCTGCAGGCCTTTGGTGGTATAGATTTCCATTTCCTTCTCTAGAAATTTTTGGGGTTCCAATATTTATTGCTGTTTTTGGGTGGTTTCCATGGATTTTGGCAATGTTTATATTCCTGTATCCGTTTGCTTTAAAGAAGCCTAAAAAATTTAGGTCTTAATCAGATTTTATTTGATATCTCTCAATAAAAAGCTCTATACTTTTAATCCTTAATTTTATAAAGTAAACATACAAGTTATTTCCATATGATCTGGGATCTACGCAAGCTTTCTTTTAGTTAAGGTTTTCTTAATATAAAGCTGAAATCTATTGCAAGTGTAAATATAAGGGAGGGTTAGAGGAACCGTAGGTTCCCTATGAGAAAGAAAAAATTATGATTGAATTCCAAATCCTGGATGTGGATTATGTGCTGGTTGACGAGAAACCAGTAATCAGGATATTCGGGAAGACAGAGGACGGGAAGACTGTTTGCGGGTTTTATGACAAATTTTCGCCGTATTTTTATGTGGAGGACAAGAAGGCTATAGAGGCTTTAAAGGGGGATCCTAATATATTGCAGATTTTGGATACAGACAGAAAACTTATAGGGTCTGCCGAACAGGTTTACAAAGTCATAACAAAAAACCCTGCGAAAACGCCTGATGTAAGGGAGCGGTTAAGGTCGCTGGGTTTTACAAGTTATGAAGCTGATATATTGTTCAGGTATAGGTTTTTGAATGATGTAGGGCTTGGAGGGCTTTGTTGGATCAAGGCGCAGGAAGCTGATGTTAACACTTCGACTGTCAGGACAGAACGGGCTGTCAGGCTTGAAAATCTGGAAAGGGTTGATAAATTGGCTGATGCGCCGTTGAGGATTGTTGCATTTGACATTGAGTGCGTATCTGAGCTCACGCCATTGCCCGATGCAAAAAGGGATCCTGTAATAATGATCTCTTTCGCGTTCAGCCATCCGTACAAAGGCCAGAATGACCTTGTCCTGAGCTGGAGGTCTGGGGCAAACCTGAAGGCTCTCGAGACAGAAAAGGAGATGCTGGAAGAGTTTGTAAAAATAATAAATGAGTATGATCCTGACATAATAACAGGGTATAATGTGAACAACTTCGACTTCCCTTATATTTTGGAAAGGATGAGGCAGTTTGGGGTAAAACCGACATTCAGCAGATGCGGGACAAAGCAGGTTTATGACAAAAAGGTTGGCATCAATTCGAGGACATCAATTGCAGGCAGGATTGTTGTTGACAGCTTCGCTATCATCAAAAAAGATTTTTCTCTGACAAGGTATGGGCTGGATTTTGTCGGGGAGAAACTGCTTGGGGAGAAAAAAGTTGACATCAAGAAATCGGAAATAGGGAAGATGTGGAAAGGCACGAAAGAGCAGTTTGACAAGCTGGTTTATTATTCCAGGATAGACTCTGTCCTTGCTTTAAACCTTGTCCAGAAGCTAAAGCTCATGAACAAATATTCTGCGCTTTCGAAGGAGGCAGGGACCCTTTTGCAGGACAGCTTGGACAGCGGTGAGACCACAAGGATTGAGAATTTTTTGCTCAGGGAGTTTAATAAAGGCGGGTATATTTTTCCAAACAAGCCAGTTGACGGGGAGGTTGGAGCAAGGGAGGCTAAAAGCAAGGTTGAGCTGAAGGGAGGGTTTGTATTGGAGCCGGAAAAGGGTTTGCATTCAAATATTGTTGTTTTAGATTTCAAGAGCATGTATCCATCTATTATTATTTCTTTCAATATGTGCCCGACAACTTTGGTGAGGGATGCCAGAAATATTGATAAGGAAAAGGTTTTTGAGACGCCCGCAAAGGCGTATTTTTACAAGCCTGAAATTAGGCAAGGGATTATACCCAAGATACTTGTCCAGTTGATGGAGAGAAGGGATAAGGCTAAAAAGAAATACAAGAATGCGGCAAACGAGATGGAGAAAAATATATTGTACGCAGAGCAGTGGGCGCTGAAGATTCTAGCAAATTCTTTTTACGGGTATTTTGGGTATGCAAGGGCAAGGATGTATGATCTTGCTATTGCAAATTCTGTGACGTCTTTTGGACGCGAAATAATCCATACGACTAAAGACAGCATTGAAAAAATGGGTTATAAGGTTGTCTATGGTGACACTGACTCCGTGATGGTTGAGATAAGGGAGGAAGACCTGGAAAAGGCGAAAAAAATTGCAACAGAAGTTTCTGCCAGAATTACAGATGAGCTGCCAGGCATAATAGAGCTTCAGTTTGAAAAAGTTTTCAAAAGGTTCCTGCCGCTTTCAAAAAAAAGGTATGTGGCTTGGAAATTTGAGCCGGCTGGAACAGGGTGGGAGGAGAAGATTGAGATGAAGGGTGTTGAGACTGTTCGGCGCGACTGGTGCCCGCTTGTTGGCGAGACAATGAAGGATGTAATTGATGTTGTATTGAAGGAGAACGATCCGAAAAAAGCGCTGACTTATTTCAAAGGCGTTATTGAGCAGGTTGTCCAGAATAAGGTGGATCTGAACAAGTTGGTGATTACAAAAAGCATCACGAGGAAGCTTACAAGCTATGCTGGGGTGCAGCCGCATGTTGAATTGGCGAAGAAGATTGAGAAAAGGGGCCAGGCTGCTGGGATAGGCGATAGGATCGGGTATGTGATTATAAAAGGGAATGACATTTTATCGAAAAGGACAGAGGACCCAGTTTATGTGGCTGAAAATGGGCTGGAGATAGACCCAAAATATTATATTGAAAACCAGCTTTTGCCGCCTATTGAAAGGATTTTTTTTGCGCTGGGCATAACCAAGTCAGAGCTTATGGGGGGCGGAAAGCAGGTGGGGCTGTTTGATGTTTTCAAGAAGATGGCTGCATCAAGCGGGCAGGATGGGAAGAAACAGCTAACAGAACTTCACGCAAGCCTTTTCACAGGGTTCATATGCAAGTCGTGCAGCAAAAAGTTTGACAGGCCTCCGTTGGCCGGCTATTGCGAGTGCGGCGGGCATTTGCTGTTTAATTCTGATCACGGGACTGCTGAACAGCTTGTGATGAGTTGATTTGTTTTTTTTGGACATTTCTCAGTTCTTTTAGGTATCTGTTTATTTCCTTTGCTGATATCTCGGCTTCGAACTTTTCCTGAAGAAGGGCTGCCAATTACTGGTTGCGTTTATTATCTACAGACGCCGTCTAGCACTGGGTGTTCTGGTTGCTGTTGGTGTTGGGCTTGGTTGTGTTGTTTGTGAGAAGGGACTGATTGTTATTGGCAATAGTGGACCTTGAGGGGAAAAGCTAACATAAGCTTGTACAAATAATTTAGATACATCGTTAGCTTCTATTGTGAAGTGGCCATCAAAACTGCTAGTTCCAAGAGGCCCGCCTCCGGCTGAGCCGGTGGCCAATCGCCATTGTGCGTTTGGGTTAATTATGTTGCTGGTTGAAGCATCAAAAGTGCCGTCTCTTCTCCAGAGTTTCAGTGTAACGTTCTGCTCTACAGAGCCTTTGTTGAGAATGGAGATAAACGAGGGTCCGGTTGAGGGCCCACTAGCCAAATAATGCCCTACTAAAATGTTGGTAGATCTACTGGAGTGAGAAGCATATCCTGTATAGCCTATACCTGCCATAAGAAGGAGTATTGACGCTAGTATAATAATCGGAATAAGGTTTTTGTATTGCATTAATTGTCCTACTTTGAGAAGCTCTGATTAATGATTGGGCTTCCTGGAATTTATACTTAATTATAACACTGTTATATTAATACCCCTTCACTTCGTCTGGAGAAATCATTTCTTTCTATTAAAATCGCTATACATAGGCGTGTTTTTGATTAAAATTTTTCTTAAAAAGTTTACTTCATGTGAAATAGGCTTGCTTGGTTTAAAGTTCACATAGAAAGCCTTATAGAGGCTCTGTATAGCGGTTTTTCAATGTTCCACAGGAAATCATGGGGTGAAGTTCATTTCTTGAAGGGGAAGGTTCATGTGTATAGGCTAATCCTACATATATAACAATGTTATATTAGGTAATGAAACTTAAATGCCCAATTCCAATAATTAATTATATGGATGTTAAGAAATTCTGCGAGGTGAGGCGACTAGTATGTTGAAAGCATTCGAGGTTGCTGTTTCTCTAATAACATCTCTGGGTATGTCTTCATTATTAGGTCTGGTTCGCCTAATCCGAGCCTTTCCGTAAAGTCAAAAATAATTTTTTCAGCAGCTTTTCTTTCAAGCGTCCTTTGCTTTTTTTTCATTGAATTTGAGCCTACAACTTCCACTTCAAATTCAGTGAATTTGCCTAGTTCGTGAATGTCATCGATGCATATGTGAAGTTCGCCTACTTTTGGCGGCTTTTCATAAACTAGTTTCTCATTTACGACCCACAAATCGCTTCTTCTGCCAACCACTTCAACTACCGGCTGCATAATGGAACGTCTGCTATCATACTCTTCTTGGTCTATCGGCCTCTGCAATTCAAATGCGTGGTTTCCATCGTCTCCATTATTGTTTACATATATTTTAATCGACTCATAATGCCTCGGCTTTGTTGGCCTGCCTTGGCTGTCATATCCTTGGACCAGCCTTAGTCTCCTGCAGTCGCCGCCTGTTTCTTGATGAAAATAGAAATAGGTATCTTTTCTGTCTGTCACCGGCAGTTTTATTGGTTTTTCGCCGAGAGCATTTGCGATTGCTGTGTATAAATTGCCTTTAGCCCTCCACTCAACTTCCAGCCCAGACTCGCTAAAACAGGCTTCTAAATCAACCATAAAAAATATACTTGGAATGGTTTTAAATACTGCTGAAACGCCCTTCGACAATGATGCATAAACCCAGGTTTATGCTTTTAAAGACAGTTCAATATCCATACATAATTATGCCAAGGATTGTTGTTTTGAAGATAGGCGGTTCTGTAATAACAAAAAAGGATGAAAACTTGCTGGAGGCCAAAACAGATGTGATAAGGGGGGTAGCCAGAGCAATTAAAAAAGCAATGGAGGAAAGGGAATTTAAATTGGTTTTAGTCCATGGCGCTGGCCCATTCGGGCATAAATTAGTTCAGGGATATGGGATAAATGACGGCTTGAAAACAAAAAAAGATGTAGAAGGCTTTGTAAAGACTTGCAGCGCAATTTCAGACCTTAACAAAATAGTTGTTGGTTGTTTTCTGTCAGAGGGGCTTTTAGCTATCGGGCTCCAGCCGACAGGTTTTGTTGTGCAGAAAAACAAAAAAATAGAAAAGTTTGGTTGTGAAATAATTGAGGCTTTGCTGGGATTGGAAGAAAATATAATTCCTGTTCTTTGTGGCGACATGGTTATTGATAAAAAATTGAAAGCCAGCGTGCTTTCGGGGGATGCAATTGTCCCGTATCTTGCAAGCAAGATTGGGGCATCCCAAGTTTTGATGGGCACTGATGTGGACGGGATTTTTACTGCTGACCCAAAAAAGGATGCGGAAGCTAACTTTATAAAAGACGTCAATCTAGGGAATCTGGCCGAAGTCTTAAATAATTCAGAAGGCGCCAGCACAGTTGATGTTACAGGCGGGATGAAAGGGAAGGTTATGGAAATAAAAGAAAATTTAAGCGGGATAGAGACAATTGTCTTTAACCTAAATATAGAAGGCAATTTATATAAAATTCTTACAGGAAAAGAGGCCAAGAAAACAACAATAAATCTATAAACCTGTTGCCAAACTAAAAGCAGGCGCTAAACGAGCAAAATAAAGGATTGTTGGAAGAAGGAAAAAGCCCATCATATTGCTTCTCCTGATTTTCAGTGAATTTGCTAATATCCCGATAAAGACGCCGGTTGCGAGGATTAATAATCCAATAAAACCGCTAAACATGAACGCTAATGCCACCAACAAAACCAAAACCGAGATGTTGATTTTTTGGTAGTTGATGTTCTGGATTTTTCTTATGATGAGCCTGCCTGCCTTCAAAGTGACTATAGCGGCTATAAACGTTGCGACTAGGCCAACGCCCATTATCAGCATAAGGTCATAAAGTGTAGGTGTGGCAAGGATTTGTGAAATTGCTGCTGCAGCTCCACTTCTTGTTTTCTCAAGTGTGAAGAATGCGATGAATGTGAAGAATATGTTGGATACATTTATCCCGCCGAGAGCTGTGAGGAACTCCTTCGCTTTTGCCTTGAAAGTATTGGAGGCTATCACGCCTGCCTGTGAAGATCCTATACCAGGAAGTATGCCTACCAGAAGGCCTGCAAACCAGCCAATGAATATGCCCTTGTAGCTTACATCAACTTCACGCGCCTCTGACTGTTTGGGAATTTCTATGCCCCCCCCCCCAGCTTAGGAGGATGCCGCTTAACCCAAACATACCTGTCAGGGCTGGGAAAATTGAGGTTGATGGAAAGCTTCCAAGCGAGATTGCCCCGAAAATTCCGGACAGCAGAAAAATCAGCGCTGCATAAAACATGCCTTTTCCTTTTTCTGAAATTATCATCCACAAGGCTACAAAAATCAAAAGGTAATGGATATAGGCGCTTAAATTATTGTAAAGGATTGGAAGGATCTGGAAAAGTAAAGGAAATGTTAGGATCGTGAGCAGCGCTGCTCCTACCCCGCCAATTGTCGTCAAGAAAAGGGCTTCATATGCCTTGCCCTCAAGCATCATTTTGTGGCCAGGCAAAACAGAAAGTTCTGTCCCTGCTTCAGGCGCACCGAACAAAATTGACTGGATGAATTCTGTAAAGATGTTCGTGATAGATAAAGAGACTATGAACGCAATAATCGAATATACTGGAAACCCTGACAGAAGTATTGGTGAAGACAAAATAATTGCAAGGATTGTGTTGGGGTGGATGCCGGGGATAAGGCCTGTCGCTGTGCCGACAACAACTCCTAAGAATATAAATAAAATTAGTTCGAAGAACATTCAGTTACTGTATTGGGAAAATAAATAATAAATCACTTAAATTTTTTCCTGACCTCTTCCATTATGGACTGGTAGCCTTTGCTGTATTCAAGCTCTTCTGGAATTAAGGTTGCTGGATGGACAAACCCCTGCTCACGCATAAATTCCGCTTTCTTCACGGCCTTCTGCCTGAAATAATCCCAGTCAGGCGTTTCGAACCCGTCTGTGAAGGCTGTGAACTTGCCTTCATGCACGCTGAAGAGCATTGCGCTTACAATTGGGATGCAGTAATTTACTGTTGCTTGGGTGTTCCTTTTTACAGGCATCAATGGCATGTGGTGGCTTCCGCGTGTGTCGCCAGCCACATAGTGGGCTGTCTTGAATACAGAGCATGCCTCTTCTGTTGCAGGGAAGTTTTTCTGGACCCTTATGATTGCGGCAGGGTCGTCTTTGCCTACATATGTTCCAGCAATATTGTGGAGCCTGTCTGTTGTTGCAACCAGTATTGGCTCGCCGTCTTTTGTCCAGACAGAATCAACAACATATCTGCCGGGGTACATTAAAATTGCAGCGATTTTAAAAATGTCTTCTGGCGTATGAAGCTCAGCTTTCTTATCCTCCATTACATCCATTACAACAAATTTCACGCCTTTTGTCAGATTAGGATTAACTATTAGCCCGGTATTTGCACTCGGCTCGCAAAACAACCTGTAAAACGGATAATTAAATGCCCCGGGCTCGGTTTTGTCTGCTGTAAGCAAAACAAAAGCTTCGTTTGGACGCTCCTCAAATTCCATTTCTGCAACACCGGGACCAAGACCTTTGACATTGCCTGAGAAAGAATCTTTCAATAAATCCTGCCCTGCCCCATAAAGGCCTTGGGATTTCGCGACTTCTGTGCCTGCCTTGAAAGCGTCCCATGCAAGCTTGTGGATTTCCGGGTTTCCAACACCCTTTTTGTGCGCCATTAAAATATGGATGTCATCGCCTGTATAACCGAGATAAGCATCGATAAGGAGCGTGCCGCCGTTTTTCCCTATGTGCTCCTTTACTGAATTAAATAATTCCTCGCTTGGCTTGGTGTGGCCGCCTATTGACCCGACATCCGCTTTTATTGCGCTCAGTGTTATTTTTGGCATAAATAAATTGGATGAAATTGATTTTCAAGCTTTAAATGTTTATACCTAATAGTCTGGTATGAAAAAACACAAAAAGCAAAAGAAATTATTGCCTGCCATAATTTTGGTTTTGGTAGCATACAGTATTGCAGTAAGCTCTGTTTATACCATCACAAAAAACGAGCAGAAGCTGCCTGTTTACTGGGAAATTTCAGGGGTTATGTTGTCCCTAGCATACATGCTTCAAAAATTTCTTATCAAGTTGATATAGACAGGTTGGTTAGAGATGTTGATGTAGTGGCTCTGGAGGTAGATTTAAATGAAGTGTTGAACAAAGCGGAAGGGTTGAACCTGACAGGCGAAAATTTGGAGAGGTCACTTTCTCTTGAAGCAATTAAATATTACAGGGATTTTTTTGGCGAAGCCGAGTGGGAGGTCATAAAAACGCTCAAGGCTGGAGTTGTAAGCAGTATCGTTGATTCGAGGCTTGCTGAGGAGCATGGACTCATAAACAAGATGGATGAGTTTGCATTTGGGCGGGCATTAACTTTGGATAAAAAAATTATTGGATTGGAAAATGCGAGTCTGCAGATTGATTTTTTGTTGGATAGTCCAGAGGATTCTATAAGGTCGCTGGAAGAGATTGCAGGAAACGAGACAGAGTACAGGAAATCGTTGGACGCCATCGAGACCATATACAAGAAAGGCGATCTGGAACTTATGAGGGCTTTATACAGATTGACTGCAAACCAGTCAATTGAAGCCCAGTATTCAATTAATGTAAGGGATCCAATTTTGCAGAACAGGAGCAAAGAGGTTCTCGAAAAAGAAAAAACTTTAATAATGGTCGGTTTCGGGCATGTACCCGGGATTATAGATGAATTGAAAAAAGAATTTCAAGTGAAAGAAATTAATTCTGTCAGGAAATAGTTTGGCAAAAGTATTTAACTGTGGAAGGGGAATTTGTGTTATGGATCCTATTATCCTGGTGAATTTTAAGGCCTATAAAGAATCGCTCAATTCAAACGGCTTGAGGCTGGCCGAAATTTGTGAAGATGTTGCAATAGAGCATGGAGCCAACATCGGAGTTGCTCCTCAACCAATTGATCTGAGGGAAATCACAGCTGGAATCGATTTGCCTGTTTTTGCGCAGCATATAGATCCACTGGACGGGGCCGGAGCCTTTACAGGACATATTGTTGCTGAGAATCTAAAAAGTTTTGGCGTGGATGGGAGCCTTATCAACCATTCTGAAAGAAAAATGAAACTTGATGACATCAAAAAGGCTGTTGAGATATTGAAAAAACAGGGGATGGTTTCTGTTTGCTGCGCAGCCACGCCAGAAGAGGCCGACCAGGTTGCAAAATTCGGGCCTGATTATATTGCAATTGAGCCTCCTGAGCTTATAGGCAGCGGCGTTTCTGTCTCAACGAGCAGGCCGGAGGTTGTGACAAGATCTGTTGAGATTGTAAAGCAGGTTAATCCTCATATTAAAGTTTTGTGCGGTGCAGGGATAACAACCGGGGAGGACGTCAAAAAAGCTATTGAATTGGGGGCACGTGGGATCTTGGTGGCTTCTGGTGTAGTCAAGTCGGCAGATCCCAAAAAAGTTTTGGTGGAGTTTGTGAAAAATTTGAAATAATCTGTAATCTCTTTTTCGTGTTTTGTACCTTTTCTTTCGGGTTATAAGGCCTTTCTTTTTGGAAAAGAAAGGGGTATACTATTCTATCCTTTTCAGCCTTTCGATCAGCTCTTCTTGCCTTGAAAGTTTGCAGAGGGCAAGAGGGATATTCTCGTGCTCCGCAATCATTTTTGCAACTGGGTCTATTGGGTTTTGGAGACCGTGGAGAATAACAAGGCCAGGTTTCAGGTTTGTGAGCTTGATTGCTACTATTGGTGTCCTTCCAGTCGAGACTTTTGTGAAGATAAGGGCGCGCTGTGTTGTGCTGCCGTAGATTTTTGCAAGGTCTTGGAAAGACATTTCTGTTATTGCGCGGATCGAATCTATAACTGTGTAGCCGTAGATTTCCTTGTTGTGGTCGTTGTTGTGGATGAACTCGGATTCGGTAGCTTTGCAAAAATCTGTCACCCCAACCCCCCCAAAAAATTCTTTTATATCAATTATGCTGTTTTCTGGGTTTGGCTTGGTCGTGTTGCAGAAGCTTTTCAGAATCTCTGCGCCCCTTTTTTCATCAAAAGATATCAGGGCTTCTATGTAACGTTTGATTATTTTTATTCCTGGGGATTTCCTTCTGCCTGATTCATAATCACAGACAACAGAAGGCGAGATGCCGAGCTCCCTTGCAAGCTCGTTTTGGGAGATCTTAAAAGTTGTCCTCCATTTTTTGAAAACTGCCCACGGTTCATTTGATAATATAATTTCGCTGGCAATGGTTTTTGAGAGCCTTATCTTGACATTAAATTCGTCAGAAATTGTATCCATGTTCGATAATTGGCTTATAGATTTAAAAAGTAATGTTTCTTACCACAAACCAAAAAATAAGGTTAGTTATAAGACTTCTAATCAAAAAGCAATACCCTACTATCCGGTCTCAGGTATTTGTCTACACGATCTAAATTCTTTGCCAAAAGAGATACTGCTTCTCTATAGGCCTGTCGAATCTGTTTTTTCTGATCAGGATTCAAAGGGGTTTTTGAGTCGCATATTACTTGTTCGCTGCCTTCTTTAATACCTGCTACAAATCCGACGTCCGCTATAATTCCACGATCTTTTGCATTAGTTAAATCTAAACCGTCCGTATTATAGTCGCTTATTTTTATTCTAACATCTCTCTTGTAGGATCTTGAATTAACATTTAAAACGTCTTCAGAATTTTCGTGTGTTAGCCAGAAATCAAACTCTGTGTCTTGGCACCTGTTTATTGCCTCAAGAACAAACCCATTCCCTTTAGTTCTCAAATAATCTGCAATTGCTTTGGCGCACTTTGATGTGAAATCTGTGGTTGTAGTTTCTGTGTCAAGACGTGTGGATCCGGGTTTTAATGACGAACCTCCATATCGTTGCTTTTGCTGTTCGTCTCCTGATTTGGTTTCCTGATTTAAAGTATCGACTTGTCTTTTATAGACCGGTTCTTTGCTCACACACCCACCAAACAACGGCAAAACTGTAGCACCTGCTAATGTGAACGCCTGCGCCGTTCGCGCTAAATATGAATTGTTGGTTCTCATAACCAATTTTATAACCTTGGGGTTTATAAAGGTTTTCCTCAGTTATTACTTTTAAATAGCATCCTTGTAAATGTACAACCATAAATATAACATTGTTATATAGTTATTTATTTTCCAGCGACACCCCCCCATTTCTAATGGAAAATGCCTTTAAAACTAAAAGTAATTAATTAAATTATAACATTGTTATATTTTAAGTTGTTTGTTTTTAATTTATTTAATCTCCATATGAAATTGTGGGGTGTCCTACTAATATAACACTGTTATACACCTTAACTTCACATGGAGTTTTTAAGTTAAGAGAACATAATTTATTATCTTTTTATTTCTTATGGAACCCCAGGGAGCTTATGGCTAAACAGCAAACTTTCCAAGACATCTTTTCGAATTATGAGCTTGCAAGCTTGTCTGTTTTTAAAAATAAAGACGTTTTAAGCCCGGATTTTATCCCAGAAGTCGCTGTCCACAGGGAAAAGCAAATAAAGCAGATAGCCTCAATCCTTGCCCCCTGCCTAAGGAACCTGAAAGTCTCCAACATCTTCCTTTTTGGCAAAACCGGCACTGGAAAAACAGTCTGCGTCAAGCAAGTCACCCAAGACCTTGAGAAACGCGCGAATAGGATAAAAATTATCTACATCAACTGCAAAATGAAAAGGGTCTCTGACACAGAATACCGCCTGCTCGCAGAACTTTGCCGTTCCTTCGGCAAGAAAATCCCGCCAACAGGCCTGCCGACAGATGAGATCTACAGGATTTTTTACGAGTCAATTGAAGCAGAGAAAAAAAGCATAATTCTTGTGCTGGATGAAATAGACACCCTTGTAAAAAAAACAGGCGACGAGCTGCTCTACAACCTCACAAGAATCAACCAAGACCTTAAAAACTCAAAAATCTCAATAATTGGGATCTCAAACGATATCATGTTTATTGAAAATTTAGATCCGAGAGTGAAATCCTCGCTCTCTGAAGAAGAAATCCTTTTCCCGCCATACAACGCCCACCAGCTTCAGGACATCCTTACCCAAAGGACAGAGCAGGGCTTCAATCCGTCTGCAGTTGAGCAGGGTGTGATAACAAAATGCGCAGCCCTTGCAGCACAGGAACACGGCGATGCGAGGAAAGCCCTTGACCTCCTGAGAATAGCCGCAGAACTCGCAGAAAGGGAAAACAAGCCAAAAGTCCTTTTGTCGCACGTGGATATAGCAGAAGAAAAGCTTGATCTTGACAAAACAGTTGAGATAGTTAAAACCCAGCCAAAGCAGTCGCTTGCTGTCCTTGCAGCCACAATAAGGCTTGTAGAAGCAGGAAGGAAAAACATCCAGACAGGTGACATTTTCGAGCTCTACCAGCAGCTCTGCCCCAACGCCGGCCTAAAAAACCTCACACAAAGGAGAGTCTCCGACCTTATAGGGGAACTTGATATGCTTGGCATCCTGACGACAAAAGTCATCTCAAAAGGCCGCTACGGCAGGACCCGCGAGATCCGCCTCCTTTTAAGCAAGCCGGTTATTGAAAAGATAAAGAAAGTCCTTACTGAAAACTACCTCTAATTATAATTTAAAGCTTTCTTCAAATATCTAAACATGGTCAGAAGATCCATGTTTGGCGTGGCTGGAGCGATTTCAGGCGCCCTTTTACTGGGGTATGGTTTAGGGTATAGAGCACATACAGGGAAACCCAGAAAAGCAGCAGACGATTATGCAAGTACAACAGTGCCTGGCGGCACCGGGCCTCACTGGCTTGAACCGCTGAAAAGCCAGAGGCATAGGGATCGCTATAACATTATATGCAGATTGAGTGGGATTAGAGAAGATGCGATTGTCAGTATTGTCGCACAAAGTCTGCCTACGCGCCAAAATAACGGCAATTATATTTTTAGCGGGATAATAAGCATCCATTATGTAGAGCCTATACAAAAAGGAAACGATTGCACTATACAATTAACCGACATTGACAATGATGGGATTAATGATCTAATTATCCGCCAAAAACCCAGGGAACGAACGACCAATTACCTGAAAAAGTTTTAATTTTCAGCAATATCAACATGGAAAAATCCGAAATAGTGAATAAGTTTTTGCAGGAAGGCTTTTTATTATCACCAAAAATATTGGATAAGCTGACTGAAGAAAAAATAAGTCAGTTGCTTCCAGAAATCAAAACAAAAAATATTTTAGTTTTAACTGAATTGGATGAACCTGAAATAACTTTTACAATAAAAAAACAGGCAAAGCCAAAATCCGTGACAGTGAAAGACATAGCTGAATACTACAGCAAAAAATATTCCGCCATTAAAACCATCCTTTCAGCTAAACTCGACCCGATCTCAATAAACAACCTGAAAAACGGGAGCCAGCAGACAATAATAGGCCTAATCTCAGGAAGCGGCGCTGCCTTTTTTGCTGAGGATTCAACAGGAAAAATTGAATTGGTTTGCGACAAACAAATGCAGCAAAATTCGATTCTGGGATTGGCAGGCCAGGTGAAAGAAAACAAATTTTTTGTTTCAGGCGTTTTTTATCCTGACATCCCTTTAGACAAAAAAATAAAAGAAATAGATTTTAAGCTGATATTTAGACTAGAAAAGGGCCAGCCGATAATTCTTGTAAACGGAAGAGAAATAAAGGATTTTCCAATGCCAACCACAGCCTCAATTAAAAAAGGCCAAACAACCAATATTTTAGTCTACAAGCCAGAACAACCCTTAACCAAAAACCAGCTGGTAGAAGCCCTGAAATTAAGGTGCCTCCCGGAGCCCAAAATACCATCAGAAAATTATATAATCGAAGATGAGCCAGACCTGTTCTGGGTAATACAAAAGGACAGCTGGGTAGAAAATTATAAGGGGGTCAAAATAATCTCTGGCGAATCAGCTGAAATTGGCGCGGAACCGGGAAAATACATATAAGCTTTGTTAAACAAATCATTTTATGGCAGAGTACAAATCCAGAGGTTTGGGGCTGCTAAAAGAAAATTACAATAAAACCCTTGCTGCCATAGGCGCCACATGTATAGGCGGAGGCGTGCTTCTTGATCATGGGAATTCCCCATATTGCTGGGTTGGCGCTATGATTGGCCTGCTAACAGCAGCCACTATTTATCAACAGCTTGAAGAGTACCTAATTGAAGCCAGAAGGAAATAATCACTTCTTCTCTTTCTTCGTTTCTTCAGCAGATTTCATCTCAGCTTTAACCTTGTTCCCTTCGATCTCTACAATCCCATATTTCCCGTTAATCACAGGCCCCGGATAAAACAAAACAGTGCCGCCAAGCTTGTCTTCCCCAGCCCCTTCGTGTATGTGCGCTGAAATGCAAAGCGCGGGCTTTTTAGCCAAAATAAACTCCCTTATGGATTTGGAGCCGACATGCTCGCCTGACAAAATCTTGTCAAGCTTAGTGTCCTTTGGCGGATTGTGCACAACCAAAACAAATTTTCCTGCTTCCAGTTTTTTAGAATTATAATCCAAGCCCTCCTTAACCTCTGCCTCTGTTGGCTCAAAAACTGTCCTGAACGGCGTCTCAGCTCCCCCAAAACCAATAAACTCGATGCCAGAAACCATCCTTGCTTTCGAATGGATATTGATCCCATACTCCTCAAATAAATCCACAACCTCATAAGGGTCATGGTTTCCGGGAATGCAGAGCAAAGGTTTTTTCAGCAAAAGCAGTTTCTGGACAACCATATCCGCCACATCAACCTGCTCGAGATCCAGCGGGCTGTCAAAACAGTCTGTAAGGTTTCCAGCACAAACAACCAAATCAACCCTTTCCTTTCCAGCCTTCTCCAGAACCTCATCCAGCTTGTCCAGCCTACTGTGTATGTCAGCCAGCACCAATATTCGCATATCTACTAATCTAATTATTACTTTAAATAACTATACTATATGAAATCCTTTATACTAAAGACGGCAAAAGAACAGAACATAATCCCCCTTTTTTATGCAGAGTCCGGGAGTAGATTATGGGGATTCCACTCAAAAGACTCTGATTTTGATATAAGGGGAATCCACCTCATTCCAAGAGAAGATTATTTTAAAATAACCAAATCAAAAGATGTGGTCGAAATAATGGAAAGCGAAAAAGACTTTGTAAGCTTTTCCATAGACAAGGCCTTCTCCTTACTTTCCTCAAGCAACCCAAGTTTATTAGAATGGTTCAGGGGGGATGTGATTTATTTGAATAATATTAAAGGCTATGAAAAACTAAAGTCCGAAGTCCTAAAAAATATAAACCTGAAAGCCCTTTACCATCACTATGTAAGCATGGGCAAACAAAATTACATAAAATATGTGGAAAAAGAAAAACAATTTACTTACAAAAAAATCCTGTATGTGCTGCGCGGACTGTTATCAGCCATTTATATATACAATAAAAACAAAGCCCCGCCTCTTAGAACAGAAAATCTCATAAAAGAATTGGATTTTGAGAAGCCTGCAGAAAACCTATTAAACGCGATTCTTGAGAAAAAAAAGGCAGGCTCTGAAAAGCAATTGGTTAAGGAAAAGGATTCTGTAAGAAAAATAATAGATTCGTTATTCGATAAAACAAATAAATTGTCAGCTCCAGTTACCGGAAATAAAAAGAAGCTTCTGGAAACACTCAATTCCTTTTCAATAAAAATAAAAGAGGAACAGTACCTATGAAAACTTATGCAAAAGGCGCGCGCGCGGAGCTCGAGCTCCTGCATTTTTTAAATTCAAAAGGCTTTGCAGTAATAAGGGCGCCTTCTTCCGGAGGAGACCTTTCACCTGTTGATGTGGTCGCAATAAAGAGAGGGCTGATAATCGCAATAGAATCCAAAAACCATGCCAAGAAACCAAAGCTCCCACAGGACAGAATAGACCGCCTGAAAGAATGGTCAGACAAAGCCGGAGCTATCACCTTTTTAGGCTGGCGCACAAAAAACAAATGGCTTTTCCTCCAGCTAAAAGACGTGATAGAAAACAAGTATGGGGACGAGAACTGGTTTGGGATGGAAAATTTTCTAAACGCTTTGGATTTCAGATAGAAAAATTAAAACATCACTTTTTATTTGCCCTCAAAATCTCCCCATACCTGACAAGAGCAGCGATACCCTTCACTGCCCTCTCAGGCGTTATATAGGTGGGTATCCCCCTTTTCTCCAAATCTGCCAAACACCTCTTTGTGAATTCGCCGCCTGTTGCGCACACAACAATCGGCTTCTGCGTTTTATTTTTTATCTCTGAGATCACATCAATAACAGAAGGCTGCAAGGAAACTGTCTGGAACAGGGAAATAACAATTATCCCATCCACATTTTTGTCTTTAACCAAAATTTCTAAAGCCCCCCTGTACCTTTCCTGATCCGCATCCCCAACAAGGTCAAGCGGATTGTGGACAGCCCCATAAGAGGGCAGAACTCCCTTCAAAAGCCCTATTGCTTCAGGGGAAAACTCTGCAAGTTCCAGCCCGCTTTCAATCACTGAATCTGAAGTTATAACCCCGAACCCGCCGCCATTCGTGACAACAGCAATCCTTTTGCCTTTGGCAGTGGCTTGCTTTTCCAATGCCTTTGCAAAGTCAAAAATATCCTCAATACTCTCTGCTTCAATTATTCCTGCCTGCCTGAAAGCGGCCCTGTAAATATCGTAAGACCCTGCGAGAGCCCCAGTGTGCGATGTAGCGGCCGACGACCCTTTTTCTGTTTTGCCTGCCTTGAAAATTATTAGAGGTTTTTTGGCAGAAATTTTCCTGGCAATATCCATGAACTTCCTGCCATCTGATACGCCTTCCATATACATCACAATCACCTTTGTTTTTTCATCCTCGCCCAAATACTCCAAAAACTCAACATCCTTCACTCCAGCCTGGTTCCCATAAGAAACAAATTTTGCAATACCAATCCCCTGGTCTGCGATCATGTCCAGCAAGGTAGACCCAAAAGCGCCTGACTGGGAGAGAAAAGAGATCCAGCCCTCTTTCGGCCTCCTCAGCTTTGTTTTGGGCAAAAATAAGGTGTCAACCTGCGACTGCGCATTGAAAATCCCAAGGCAGTTCGGCCCTAAAATCCTTGTCTTGCTCCCTTTCACTGTTTTCAAAAGCTCTTCCTCGGATTTTTTATCCCCTGCCTCAGAATAGCCAGAGGTGACAACCACAATAGCTGGAATTTTCTTTTTCACGCATTCCTTCAAGACCTTTGCAACAGCCTCCTTCGGAACAGCAACAACAGCGAGATCTACAGCCTCCTTTATCTCCAGCACAGACTTGTAAGCCTTCAAAAACATTATCTCCTGCTCGTGGGGGTTCACAGGATATATCTCGCCCTTATATCCATCCTTCAGCGCCTCGAGTATAGAGAACCCAACCTTGCCCCTTTCCTTTGAGGCCCCTATAACAGCAACTGATTTCGGGTTAAAAAAAGCATCAAGATTCATATAGATTGTTTGGTTTTTCGCAATAAATAGGGCTGCAACAGCCACATACATAACAGTGTTATATCTGATGGCATAAGGGGCTCTCTCTTCATATGCACTTAAACCCAAGGAACCAGATAGTAAAAGTATGGATAATGACACAAGGCTCTTGGAAATGGCACTCAGAACAGAACCCACAGACATTAAAACAGCCTTGCGTTTCTCCAACGCTTATCTAAGGAGCGGCGAGTTAAGGGAAGCTTACCTGACATTGCTGGAAGCAGATGCAGTGTTTCCAGACATCCCTGAAGTGAAAGCGTTGCTAAACCAAATCAATCTCACAGACTTCGCAAATTACGAAATGGTTTCAGGCAGAAATTATAACGACGGCCTCCAAACTTTGAGAGCTGGAGACACTTCGCTTCAACCATATGTTATAATAGATGGCGAAAAGCTTGCAAGGCCTCTAGACCTATCGGAGATCGCTAAATCAAGGCTGGAAGAATATGCTCTAATAGATGACCAAAGGCTTGCAAGGCCTCTAGATGGCCTATGGGAGATCTTTCTATGGAAGATCCTTAAATTAAGGCTGGAAGACCCATGGGAGATCGGTAAATCAAGGCTGACAAACCCAATCCCGTCAGGTGAACATCAGAAGTCCTGTGCAGCAATAGCTTATAGAGCAGAAGACCCTGATAATTTCAAGTTCATTCGAAGATCAAAAGAACTCATAATACTTCAAAGAAACCCCAGCAGATACCTCCGACTCGAACCAGGCCAATACGAAAATATCGCCGGAACAGTTCTGAACAGAAAAAGGGCAAAATACAGGAAACCTTTAGAAGAAAAGGAAGTATTGGATCACGAGGGCTGGAACGCCATTATTCCGGATCCGGAATTGTTAAAAGATTATGTAAAACTAGCATTCGCCGAGCTTAAAATGAACCCCATACACGCAGACACGGAGAAAGGAATGACTTTCGATATAAGGTCGCAAGAAGAAATATCAGAAATAACTGAAGATCGGCTGCACGCTCTGGACATGTACTACCTCAGCTTCGGCTCTGGTACGAGCGACAGACACGACCTTACCAGCAGTCCGCAGTTCGCCCGAGTAGTCCCAAAGTAAACTTTTGCTCCAAAAGTTTAATCAAAAAGGGAGGCTAAATTTCCTTCGCTATTGCTCGGAAATTTTACGGCTTCCACTACCGAAGGCGAGGCGGAAATTGGGGCCAAAACTATTCAAATAAGCATAACCATGATTATAACAAGAAAACATATTCTGAAATCCTCTATTTCCCAAACAAATTTATCAATGGGTGATCCATATCTATCTCCTTCAACCCAGCCCTTTTCACTGAATCAAATACTTGGTCAATTTTTTTATTATCAAGCCCCTTGTAAAATTCCCTGAACATCATGCCCGTTGAAATGCTGCCGGCCAGCTGCCCCTTCCATTTTATTTCATATTCTTTCAAAATATTTTCAGAAAAATTGTTTTTATCAAAAGCCTTCTTGATTACTTTAGCTCCAATCTTGCCGCAAACCATCCCGTAATAAATCCCGCCGAAACTCCATGGTTTTGTCTGGGCAGCAGCATCCCCAACCAAAATTGTCCTGTCAAAATATGTTTTGTGGAAACCTGTAGGTATAGGAGAGGCTCTGCGTTCACAACTGCATTTCTTATCCTTGATTTTAAAAAAATCCTCCATCAGCTCAAACTTAACCCCTGTCCCCAAAATCCCGTACTCAACCCTTTTGCCTCTTGGGATCCTCCACAAAAACCCGTCCTTTACTTTTTCAGAATCAAACCAGACCTCGAAAAAACCAGAAGGGTCCTTCTCCTCAACCATTGTCATCAGACCAAGAACGCTGTCAATCGGCTTGACATCCCATGCCCTTCTTACAACAGAATTGTTCCCATCTGCACCAATAACTAGTTGAGCCTGAAATGCTTGTTTATTTGTTTTAATTTTTACTTTTTCTTTTTCAACCTGAATTTTTTCAACTTTATTATTAAAAAAAATATTATTCACTTTGCTCGCCAGAAAACTGTCTAACTTATCCCTGTCCAGGGCATAAGTCCCCTGTTTAATCACGAGATTGTGTTTTTTTCCAAAAGGAGAGTATAAGGTGCAATTATTTATCTCATTTTCCACAAGCCCATCAACCGGTATATAATTCCTTATATCCTTTGAAACAAGCCCTGAACATGCTTTCCCGCCTGCAGTTTTTTTAGACTCCAGAACAATAACCTTAAACTTATCCTGAAGCAGGCTTGCAATATAAGATCCTGCAGGCCCGCCGCCAACAACTATAATATCCGCCTCAGTCTTTGACATAAATTTTTCCTCAAGACAATTCCCCACCGACTATGCTATCCGCGTCCATACAACCATAAGATTATAAATAATGGATTTAAGCCTATTCCGAATAATATTCTATGCTCGAACAAAATGCCAATCAAGCGCAGCCGCAAAAAAAATCATTTTATAACTACAAGCTCTTTGTCATATTCTCAATAGGGTTTTTGGTGCTGTCAATAGGAATATTAGTAAACAGCTATTTGACAACAGGCGACTTCCTGCAAAGGGGCATAGAGCTAAAAGGCGGCTCTGTGATAAGCATCCCTGCTTCAGGGCCAGTTGACATAAGGCTTGTTGAAGAAAGGCTCTCAGAATTCCCCCAGCTCTCTGTCCGCCAAATAAACGGGATATCAGGCTCTGAAATCTCAATTGAAACATCATCAGACACAGACCCCCAGGAAATACTCGATAAGGTTAAAGATATAGCCCAAACAGAAAAGGCATCTATTAGGTCGGTAGGCTCATCCTTGGGGTCTTCCTTCTTTTTCCAAGTCCAGGTAGGCCTTATCGCATCCTTTATACTGATGGCAACAGTAGTCTTTGTGATGTTCCGTTCCTTCGCGCCATCAGTTGCTGTCATCCTCGCCGCTGTCTCAGACATAATAGAAACAATGGCAGTTATGAACCTGCTTGGAATACAGCTAACCCTCGCAAGCTTTGCTGCCCTTTTGATGCTGGTTGGTTACTCGGTTGACACAGACATGCTTCTTGGCTCCCGCGTGCTAAAAGGCTCTTCTTCAATCCCAATCTCTGAAAGAATTAAAGGCGCATTTAAAACAGGCATGACAATGAACATCACAACAATAGCTGCCCTGATAATATTATTCTTTTCAAACCTGTCGCCTGTGCTGACCCAGATAGCTTCTGTCCTGATTATAGGGATTGTCCTCGACATGATCAACACATGGATCCAAAACGTCGCAATAATAAGGAGGTACGCAGAAAGCAAAGGTTTATGATATTGATATGCTGTGCTAAATTGGATGGGATAGGCCAAGCTAACAAGGCGGACGTGTTTGTGATATGGCTTTAAAATTGCTTGAAAACTGGAAAGTGGTTGTTTTAGCGATAATGGTAATTGCAAGCCTTGCGGCTGTTGGCCTGAAATCAGGCCCAAGTAAAGGGGTTGAAATAGGCTTTATCTCAGAAAGCTCCCCTGCAAAAAACATCCTTTCGCAGGGCACGGTAATAACCAGTGTTGATGGTGTCCAGATATCCAACCTGAATGACTGGTTTAGGGAAACATCCAGCCTGAAAGGTCCAGTAGAGATCACAGCTAACGGGGATGACTATAAAATCACAGTAAATGATACCCTTGGCCTTGATGTCCTTGATGTCCAGAAATTCAACTTGGATCTTGGCCTTGACCTACGTGGCGGCACAAGGGTAATCCTGAAACCAAAAGAAAATGTTTCAGCAGAAGTTGTTGAAAACATAAAGCAGACACTGCAGACAAGGGCAAACCTTTACGGCCTCAAGGAAATAAAATTCAAGACCCTCACTGACCTATCCCAAAACAATTTCATCCAAGTCGAGGCGAGCGGCGTAGGGTCTGACACAGTGAAAAACCTTCTGGCAACAACAGGCAAATTCCAGGCAAAAGTCACAAAACCAGTATACTTTTTCAACGCCACACAAGCAGAAATGCAGCTTGGCGAGAAAAAATACCCTGTTAAATTGGTAAATGCCCTCTCAGTCGAGATCGACAGCAAAACCCTGAACCCAGGCGACAAATTCCAGCTTGAAGAGATAAGCATACAATACCTTAACAGGACAGGACAGGCAGCCCTTTTCCTTGCAGATGTGTATGAAGGCAAGGACATAGAGCTTGTCTACTCTGATCCCCAGAGGTCTGGTGTAATCCCAGTTGGCGATAACAGCTACAGGTTTTATTTCGGCGTCCTTGTCTCACAAGAAGGCGCTGAAAAGTTCGCAAAAGTCACAGCAGGAATACCTTCTGTGCCTGATGCGTCAGGCGAATCATTCCTTCAGGGATCTGAGATCCTGATATATGTGGACGACAATCTTGTCTCATCCCTTAGGATCGGCTCAGAGCTCGGTGGCAAGCCTTACACCAATCCCCAGATAAGCGGAGGCAGGCCAACACGAAAAGAATCTATTGAGGAGAAACTCCAACTCCAGACATTCCTTAGGTCAGGCTCCATACCAACAGGCCTGGATATAGTCTCGATAGATATAATATCCCCAACACTTGGAGCAGGCTTCATATCCTCCACGCTATACATAGGCCTGTTTTCTGGGCTAGCAGTCTTCCTCGTAGTGTTTGCCAGATACAGGAAACCGAAGATTGCGCTCCCAATGTTTTTTATTGCTATTTCAGAAATCATACTCATACTTGGAGTGGCGGCAATAAACGATTCAAGGATATGGCTCTCCATACTTGGCCTTAACACGATTATTTTAATAGTTGCCTGGTGGAAGAAGAAAGAAGTTGACATATTCTCTTTCCTTGGAGCCCTTACAATACCGCTTCTTGGAGCAGGCCTTTCATGGACAATAGATTTGCCGGCAATAGGCGGCATAATAGCAGCGATAGGGACAGGCATAGACCACCAGATTATAATCGCCGATGAAACCTTGCTTGGGGAGAAAAGGAAGCTTCTTGGCATGAAAGACAAAATAAAGGCCGCATTCTTCATAATCTTTGGCGCTGCCGCAACAATGGTAGCAGCAATGGCCCCGCTTCTTTTCCTGGTCGCAGAATTTGTGAAAGGCTTTGCAATCACATCCATAATAGGCGTGTGGATAGGGATATCAATGACAAGGCCAGCCTACGCAAAAATAATTGAGGCGATGCAAAAAGAGCACGGGACATAGGGTAAAACTATAGTAATTCCAAAAATCATGTCAGGAACTAAAATTTTAGTTCAAGGCTTTAGATGTACTCAATAGGCACGTTAGTCTCTCTTGAATATCCATCAAAAAGCCTTTCGACTGTTTCAGATTCTGGAGCTGATAGCCCTTCCCTAGAAATAGCCACAGGCTGATCCCTCTGGTTAAAGTAAGGTAGGTCGAAACTAATTTTCCCTACAAGAACCTTAAAATCAGTTTCCAGATGGCCAGATACAATTAAGCCCCCAGAGCCTGTATATGCGGGTGTATATGTGGCCAAATATTTCCTCTCACCGTTAACAGCGAACCCTCTGAACTCTATCTTCGGCATAACTAAGACTTCTCGACAAATTTGGTCACGTTGCCAAAAAGGTGTATAAATTCAGGATTTATTGTGCCCGTCCCTACAAAACCTTCAACCTCTATTGTGTTATTATTTGTTGACTTGCTCCAGCCATCCTTTAATATGTTCATCTTTGTGTTGGAAAGGCTGAGCTTATTAAGTTTTAAGCGCGATCCCAAATCTGCATTGCCTAATTTAAAATCCACTTTTAAAGGCGTCCGTGAATCAATAAGCTTCAATGTTTTGTTAAAGTAATCAACCCTTACTTCCCCCAAAAAGGCTGAAAATGTTGTAGATTCTATGGTTATGTCAATGGGCGATTCAGGCTTGAGAACAAACTCTCCTTGAGGAAAAACATAAAGATCTAGGGTTCCCCCAGGCTTCCCTGAGGCGCCGAAGCTCACCTTGCCGCTTCCTTTGAAAGCCCCTGTAAATTTATCAGCTACCCCTTCAAAATTTATAAGCACTAGCACAATAATCACAACAATTATAATAATCGCAGCAATCACTTTTGAAGAAAACATATAAAGGCTGGCCCCCTAGAGTTATATACCTGTTAATAATATATATAATAAGGTTTAAATCTATCACTAATTATCTTATGTCTTTTCAACCAACCCTCTTCCAGCTCGGCGGCACGGATATAATATCCTCCCTATTTTCCATGTTTTTATTGGTAATATTTTTCATGTTCTACCCAAGGCTGATGATGGGCCAGATAATATGGAAGCTGGAAAAAAGCGCGTCTGAGATAGAGGAGATGGCTGCCAGCTCCAAAAAAATACTAATCAGGCAGATAGCAAAAAAGCCGAAAAAGGAATTGAAAGAGGCAGTCGACAGATTCTACGAATTTTTCTCCACAGGGCCTGTCGACCTTGACCCTTACGGAATAATCAAAAAATGGGATTATGTGGTAAGGGAACAGAAGGACCGATTTACCCAATTTGTCAAGGGGATAGCACCAAGGCTTGATAGCGATAAAAAAGCGAACGTGGAGATGGGCTTTGCTGCAGGGATAACACTTTATGATGTCGCGAAAATAGTCAGGCATTTTGTTGAAACAGCAAAAAAGACAAAGAACATCCAAATAGCAATGATCATCCAGATGCAGATGCCAATGATCGAGAAGATCTCCAAATCCTTATATGCAGGCACAAAGGCCCTTGTGAAAGGCGAGCCTGTTGGCGACGGGTTAGGCCCGCTAGTTGCAGCAGACCTTATAGGGAATAACCCTGTAAAAGAAATTGAAGAAGATATTGTCGCCGCAAAAACAAAAATCAAAGGCAGGACTGTTTTTGTCATGAAATCAAAAGGCCCTGGGGGCAGGCTAGGCTATCCTGGAAAAGCCCTGCTTAAGCTTGCAAAAGGCCAGAAAATCTCTAAAATAATAACAGTCGATGCAGCAGCCAAATTAGAAGGCGAGAAGACAGGCAGCGTTGCGGAAGGGATTGGCGTTGCAATGGGCGGGATCGGGGTCGAAAGGTCTTACATAGAAAATATAGCTGTCCAGAAGAATATACCAATAGACGCTGTGATTGTAAAGATGTCGCAGGAAGAGGCAATCATGCCAATGAGAAAATCGATAAAAGATGCAGTCCCAAAGGCAAAGGAAGCAATAAACAGGATGATAGAATCATCCAAATCAAAAGGCCCTATCGTTATAATCGGCGTCGGCAACACATCAGGCGTAGGCAACAGCAAAAAAGCAGCTGAGCAAACAGCTTCATGGGTGGAGAAAAACGAAAAGGAAATCAAGAGAAGGCAGAAAGAAAAAGGCAAGAAAGACGATATAGAATAAGACTTATTCTGATTTTCTAACCACTTCTTTTAGGCATCTGTCCGGATCCTTTCATCTCCTTTGCTCTGGATAACTCTCTTTTAAAAAACTCTTTTTTCAGATAGCGCGCAACACTAACAGCCAACCTTGCTGCAACTTCTCTACCGTCCCCAGACTTGTAACCCCCTTCTTCAAGGTGGTTCTCTGTAAATTCAAAAAGCATCCTCATCTCTTCAGGCTCTACGCCAACATCAATGCAGCCATCTGTTAAAATCTGCGCATACGGAACAAGACGAAACTCATCCACATCACCGCTTACTACCCTGTAAATACGAAGCAGATCATCAACAGCTTCCCCTGGCGTGATAGAAGAATTATAACACCCGAAAATCCTGTTTAATTCATGTTCATCCATAACGTTGATAATTTGAACTTAAACTTTAAATATCCAACTCCACAATCCTGTCGCCAATTTAAATTTCAACTTCAATTAACTTAATGGAAAATAAAAAACTGCTTTTAATTGGCGTATGACATTCCAACCCCTCTACAAAGGCGGCTCGACTTCCAGCAACAGCCTTATAATCGGAGATCCAGAAGGCTCTGTTGGAATTGTTACCCTCTGGAGCAAAGCCAAAGAAATAGCCAAAAAAATAGACCCAAAAAATTATTGTGTAATCGGCCAGCTATTTTCAGCTGAGAGGGGCCTTGATTTCCTTGCAAGAAACCTACTCGCAAACCCACAGATAACCAACCTTATTGTAACCGGCGTCGACTTCTCAAAATCCGGGATTGTTTTGATTGATTTTTTCCAAAATGGCTTTGAAAAAGGCAAGGCAGACACAACAGAAAAGGATTGCTGGCGCGTGAAAAGCCAGTACGCGGGCTATATAGATCTGGACATACCTGAAGAGGTTTTGAACAATCTCCGTGAAACAGCAAATATAATTAAAGCGCCCAATATAGAAACCTTTGATTTTTCCACTTTGCAAAAACCCAGCAAAGCAAGAAGTAAAAATATTTTTCTCAAAAAAGAAGAGTCTATAAAACAGTATGTCGGCGAATACACAGGCCATATTGTGAGAGGCAAAACAATTGCAGAAGCCTGGCTGAAAATCCTGGACACCATTTTAAAATTTGGCAGGGAATCCGGGACACACTATGACGAAAAACAAAAGGAGCTTGTAAACCTACTTTCAATAATTTCTGAAGAAGACCCGAACAACTTTTATATTCCAAGCTTTTTGCCTGGCGATGAACAGCACATAAAGGAATACATCCCTAGGATAACACGCGACCTTCCAGGAGGGATCCACAAAAACGAATATACGTATGGATCCAGAATGAGATCCTGGTTTGGCACAGACCAGGTAAAAAACGCAGTGGCCAAACTTGTAAGGGAGCCAATATCCCGCGCAGTTGTGATAAGCCTCTGGGACACTGTAAAAGACCTGACATTAGGCGGCTCGCCCTGCTTGAATCACATCTGGTTCAGGGTCGCAGACAACAAGCTCCACATGACAGCAATCTTCAGATCCCATGACATGTTCGAAGGATATCCAGAAAACGCTTTTGGCCTGCGATCCCTTCAGGAAGAAATCCGACAAGGAATTGTTTCAGGCCTAAAAGAAAAGGGCGAAGAAATGGATTTGAAATTAGGCGACCTGATGATACTCTCCCAGTCAGCGCACATATACAAAGACTGCTGGGAAACATCCCAAATTACAGTGCAAAAATACCTCACCGGGAAATACACATACCATTTGGCAGAGCTTGATCCGCGCGGAAATTTTATAATCACAGTTGATTTCGGCTTGGGGGATATTGTAGTCGAACACACATCCCAAACCAATGAGAAAATCGGCGAGTACAGGGCAAAATCTGCAGCCGAGCTCCGTGATATTTTAACAAAAGAAAAAGTGATCTCTCTTATCCCGCATGCGTTGGACTTGGGTATGGAGCTCATGAAGGCAGAAATTGCTCTAAAAACAGGCTCCCATTACAACCAGGACCAGCCGCTGGATTTTAATGAATTGAGGAATTTGCTAAAAGAAAATCACTGAAGTTTATCCACATCCGCCGGATTCAAAACAGGCATCCCGAAAAGCTGGTAATCTTCATCCAATCTAGGGCAAGCACAATTTACTAAGGCATCCAGTTTCAGCCCCATCAGTTTTTCTTTTGTAATAAAATCCATAACAAGTATCCATGATTTCTTTCCCATGCCCTCCAGTTTTTTCTTCAAAACCTCAGCCTGCCTTATGTACATCTGTCCTGGTTTTGTTGAGACTACAATGCCAAAATTTTTACCTTCTTTAGCCTTTTCGATCTGCGCAAGCTTTATCCTTATCCATTTGTCCCTTTCCCTCGAAAAATCAATTATCTCATTCTTATCTGTGCTCAAAGAAAAAACCGGCTTTTGTGTTTTGTAAACAATTCCCAGAGGATGGAATCTCCCAGAGCCAACAAACAGTATGCAATCCGCATCGCCCTGCAAGGCAGCTGCCTGATCACAACCTAAAACTTGCCCAACCTGTTTTGAAATTCCCGGTTTCCCGAAGGCTAAAACTTTTTTATTTTTATTTTCAAGGAATTTTTTGACTTCAGGCAGGCATTCAATATGCTGCGCAGTCGAAACCAAATTAAAGGAATTAAACTTTTCTATTTTATAAAATTCTTTTTCAAGAGCAGGAAGAGGATCGTATTCCAGCCTGTAAGGCCAGTAAAAAATCGGAATTTTAGCAGTAACCCCAAACGATGTATGCCCAATATTAATTATCCCATCACACCCTAAGTCAACAGCCTCGTGAACCCGGATATCGCAAGCTCCCCACATCGGCTCACATGATAAAATCACCTCAAAACATTCCTTTTCCAAATTGTCCGCAATCTCCTGCATTTTTGTCTTCAGCCCTTCTGGAAACTGGACATAGACCTTTTTCACTTTCTTCTCTTTCAACTGTTTTATTAAATCTTCCATAATTTCGGTTATCTAAACCCATGACTTCCCTGAGTTTACAGTGAAGACACAAGACATTAGATATCCACCCACCCTTTCCTTGCCTGTTCAAGCCTTTCAAAAGTCCCTGTGTCAAACCACTGGCCTGAAAAGGGGAAGCCTGAAAGCTTCCCTTCAGCTGCCAGTTTGGGGAAAACATCCTTTTCCAGCATGGAAAACCCTTCAGGGATAATGCCCAAAACCTGTGGCTCCATTATATAAAATCCGGCATTTATAAGGTTGGAGGGAGCCTCTTCCCTTTTCGGCTTTTCAATAAACTCCAGTATTTTGCTTCCCTCGAGTCTGGCAACGCCATACTGCGAAGGGTCTTCAACAGTTGTCAAAGCGATTGTTGCCAAAGCCCCTGTTTTTTTATGCAGCTCAAACATACTATCGATCTCAATTTTTTTAAGCTCATCTGCATTTGAAACAACAAAAGTTTCTTTTAAAAAGTTCTCAGCCTTTTTAAGAGGTCCTCCGGTCCCCAACGCCTCATCTTCTTCTATGTATTTTATTTCTAACCCAAACTCCTCCCCAGTCCTGAAATGCAATTTAATTTTTTCTTTCAGATAACCAACAGAAAAATAAACCTGTTGTACACCATATTTTTTCAAAAGGTCAAGCAGGTGCTCACTTACAGCTTTCCCATGCACATCTATCAGAGGCTTTGGCGTATTATCAGTAAGAGGCTTCAGCCTCGTGCCCTTCCCGCCTGCAAGTATCACTGCTGTTTTCAGAATTTCCATAACACAATAAAAGAACTAAAAACTGTAGTTTAAATTAGTTTTCTCAGATTCTATTTCCCCCGCGCCAGTTTTATGTGCGACTCTGCAAGCTCATATTCATGCGCCTGTGCCCCAAACAAATTCAGGTCCTGTGCAGATGCTGCGCATGCTATAATTTCTGCTAACTTCTTTGCATTATTTCCAGAAGGATTTCCAGGCCCTGCGCACCCAAGAATCTCTAAACATTCTTTCGCTGTGCCAAAACCTGTCCCACCGCCAACAGTCGCCACCTCCAAACAAGGAAAGCTTGCAGAGAAAAGTAGATCTTCGCCAACCATCTCCAGATTCACAAAAGCAGAAGAGCTCTCCACAATCTGCGCAGCATCCTGTCCTGTCGCAATGAACATCGCAGCTATTGTATTTGCAACATTTACATTGAATCCAGAAAAAGTTCCTGCAAGGGCTGAGCCCTGGTGTTTAAGCTGAACTAATTCAACAATCTCCTTTGGTTCAACATTGAAAGTCTCCTTTATTATTTTTCCAGAAATCAGACATTCAGTCTCAACTGATTTCCCTCTGCCCAATAAAACATTCATGTGAGTGGCTTTTTTATCTGAACACATGTTCTCGGCAAGGCTGATAAGCTTTACCTCAGGATGCTCTTCCCTCAGCGCCTTTATCCCATTCGCAGAATATTTTGTCACAGAATTCATCCCCATCGCATCCCCTGTTTGGAAATAAAATCTAAGATGGACCCTTCTGCCAATTTGAAACGGCTGTATATCCAATAGCTTGGAAACCTTGCTTTCCTTTTCAGCAGCTATTTTTATTTTCTGATAGAATTCGCCTTTCTTTTTTATTTCATCCACCAGCCACCTTGCCCTTTTAATATCAGGCAGCTCAACCAGCGGCGCCCTTGTCATGTGGTCCCTTGTAACCAAAACCCTTATTCCTCCAGCCTGATTGAAAACAGAACAACCTCTTGTAAGACCTGCCACAAGAGCCGCCTCATTTGTGGCAACAGGAAGATAGAATTCGCCTTCTGCATACTCCCCAAGAATTTTCAGCGGCCCGCCTATACCTAAAGGGACAATAGAACCTCCTATCTGGTTTTCTATGCCTGTAGTCCCCTTCTCAGGATCAGCCACAGAAACAAAACTATTTTTAATTTTTTCAAATTTTTTATCTCGCTTCTCCTCAAGAAACCTCAACCTTAATTCAGCAGCCTCTTTATTCGCCTTCAAAAAACCATCTTTCTGATTATTATAAACCCTTTCCAGAATGACCTTTTCCAGCTGATAAGGCTTGACCTTCCCTTCTTTTAATTCAGAGTAGATAGAATCCAGAATATCCATAGGAAAGGTAGCAAAATAATCTATATAAAGCCGACTATAATATTATTACGATATGAAATTAGAGATAATCGAAGACGAGAAAAACAAGCTGAAAATAGCAGTTGACGGTGAATCGCACACCTTGTTGAATATTCTCAGGGAAAATGCATGGAAATCAGGCGCTGACCAAGCCGCTTATCTTATTAACCACCCATACAACTCACCTCCGGAATTGATAATCCATTCAGACAACCCAAGAAAAATCCTGAACGCTGCAGCCCAGCTTATTGTAGACCAGGCAAAAGAGTTCAACAAAGAATTCACGGCCGCGGCCAAGAAATAATTTTTAGAACCAAACCAATTAATTCTATGCGCCTTTCAATAATCAAGCCGGAAATAAGGGTTGTTGGATTCGATGACTGCGCTTTTACTTTTGGGCAGAAAGAGACCATTGTTATAGGAACCATATTCAGGGGCGGGGATTATCTCGACGGCTTGATATCAACCAAAATAAAAGTTGACGGGCTGGACTCAACAGCCAAATTGGCAGAATGCATCAACTCAAGCAGGCATAAAGACCAGATTCGGATTATCATGCTTAATGGGATAACTTTCGGCGGCTTTAATATAGTTGATATACATGAACTCCATAAAAAAACCTCCATGCCTGTGATAGCCGTTGTGGGGCATAAACCAGATTTAAAATCTATAAAACTGGCTTTGGAAAAATTCAAAGATTTTAGAGAAAGATTTTCTCTAATTGAAAAAGCAGGCAAAATCAGGAAAATAAATATTGAAGCCCAACACAGAAAAAACACAATCTATTACCAGCAGTCAGGCCTTGACACAAAAACTGCGGAAAAAGTTATTAAGGCGACCTCGACAAGGTCTACTATACCAGAGCCTTTAAGGATAGCCGACATAATATGCAAAGGCCTTTCACCAGTATTTTATGAAAAATAAAAACAAGATAAAAAACGACGGAAAAGACACAATACTTTTCATCATCATAGGCATCCTGTTGGCAATCGGACTGAATCAGGGAATGGCATTCGTACTGGCAACAGAATACCCTATAGTTGCTGTTGAATCCAACTCAATGACGCCTTTTTTTTATAGGGGCGACATACTGCTTGTAAAAGGGGTTACAAAAGAAGAGCTTAAAACAAGCGATGTAATAGTCTTTTCCGTTCCCGGAAAACAAGTTCCAATAGTCCACAGGGTTGTAGCGGTGAATAGCGACGGGACATACCAGACAAAAGGCGATGCAAATTCAGGCCAGCATCCATGGGAAACCAATATACAATTCAGCCAGATAAAGGGCAGAGAAATTTTCATCCTTCCGGTGCTAGGGTGGGTCAAAATAGGGATTACAGAAATAATCGGCTCAAATATTTTATTTTTTGCCGTATTTGGAACTGCAGTAACATTTATATATATGATTACAAATAAGAAGAAAGTTTAGAATTTACGCATGTTATGGAATTCTGCGACAATTGCGGTTTAGTTTTGATTGCAAAAAAGGAAGGCACAAAATCCTTTCTTGTATGCAGGAAGTGCGGCTACAAATCCAAAGACTACAAGCCTCTTGAGATAAGGGAAAAAGTGCAAAAGGCCCCCTTGGAAGATGTAATAGTCATAGAAAAAAGCGAGGAAGCCCTTCCAAAAACAAAGTCAGTCTGCCCGAAATGCCAGAACAAGGAAGCCTACTGGTGGATCCAGCAGACCCGTTCAGCAGACGAGGCTCCAACCCTTTTCCTCAGATGCACACAGTGCAAGCATTCGTGGAGAGAATACGGTTAATTGGAATTTTGAATTGAGCCAAATCTACCCTTTCTTTATTTAAAACTTCAATCCCAACTAAACTAGAGTTAATTTTTTATTTACTATGATCCTCCCAGACCATGAGATTAAAAAATACCTTGCTGAAGGCAAGATTGTTGTTGAACCTTTGACTGATCCAGAAGTGCAGATCCAGGCAGCGTGGATAGACCTTAGGCTTGGGGATGAATTCAAGGTCTTCAAGCACACACAGGAAGCTTTTATAGACTCGAAAAACCCAAAAGAATATACAGAGGACATGGTATCAAACGGGAACCCGATAATCCTTCATCCAAAAGAGTTCATGCTCGGGATAACAAAAGAAACAATAAAGATGCCAGACGACCTTGTAGGCTACATTGATGGGCGATCCTCCCTAGGTCGGCTTGGGGTAACAGCCCACATAACCTCTGCTTGGGTTGATCCAGGGTTCCAAGGCAGGCTTGTACTTGAAATCTCTAACCTCGGCAAAATGCCTGTGACGATATATCCGGACATGAGAGTTGCCAAACTTTTATTTTTCAAATTAACCTCGCCTTCAGAAAGGCCTTACAATGTAAGGAACTCCAAATACCAAAACCAGAGCAAGGTGACAGAAAGCAAAATCCATACAGACAAAAACATCGAGTGGTTCACAAAGGTATATAAGGATACAGTTTCAAAAAGCTAGTAGACTTTATCAGGTGATTTATGGGAATCAGACCAGGCAGATGTTATAGAACAATAAAAAGGCCGTACACAAGGCAGAGCCAGAAGAAGCCGAAAAAAGGTTATGTTAAGGGAGTTCCAGGCTCCAAGCTGGTGACCTTTGAAATGGGGAAACCAAAAGATAATTTTTCCCTGCATGTAAATCTAGTGGCTGAAAGGCGCGTCCAGATCAGGCACAATGCCCTGGAGGCAGCAAGAATTGCAGCAAACAAGGCCCTTGCGGATGCCATAGGTGAAGAAAACTTTTACATGAAAGTCGCAGTCTATCCACACCACGTCTTAAGGGAAAATGCAATGGCAACAGGCGCAGGCGCAGACCGTTTCCAGTCAGGGATGAGGCTCGCCTTTGGAAGGCCTATTGGGGTGGCGGCCCAAATAAAACCAAAGCAAACACTTTTTATTGTCCAATCTATCCCAGGAAAATACAGCGAAATAAAGGAAGCATTCAGGATAGCGATGTCAAAACTCCCAACACCATGCAAGCTGGTTGTTGAAAAAACAGGTTAAATATAACCGACTTTTTTCTTGTCTTCAAGCCAGCCGCCCAATCTTCTTATAGGTTCGATCTTACTGTGTAGGCTTTCTGGAAGTTCTTCTTTTAACTCTTCCGTAAGGTTTTCAAACTCCGGCGGCTCTGCCTGGCTTAACCTCATCCCTATAAGCCCTCTAAGTACCCTGTACAAAAATCGTTTCTGCGCCATTCCCGCATATTGATCTTTCATGCCAGACACCAATACAGAAGATGCAACAATAAACTCGTCATCCACCTTTTCAGGCTTAAACAAACCTCTTATATCCATAAGCTCCTGCCTAAATGAATAGAAGTCGCCACTGAACTTTTCAACTAATTTTTTACCTTCGTCTTCTGGAGGATATCCGCGCGCTATGATAAGGTCGCTTTTGAGTTCAGGCCCGCCTATATATCTGATAATTTCAGTAACAGAAGGGAACCCAATTAAATCAAGCCTCATCAATAATCTTTGCAAAAGCCTGTCCTTATCATTTCTTCCAGTTCCTTGATAAGCATTGCTGAGAGCCTTGCAGTGAGGTTTTACTGGTTCGCCTGTTCTATAAAACTCAATAAGCTTATCTATGCAATCTGCACCATTTCCATTAGAATAACTTACTCCTGTCCAGTTAGGGTTAACTGAAACAGGAACTCTAGCCGGGTTATATTCCATAATCACATTAAATTGCTCAATAGACTTATAAATTTATCCCCACAGACTAAATCCTGAGCGGAAAGATTTTTAAACTAGAAACAATTATTATCTGTCTTATGCCATATGTCCTTGCCCTCGAAGATGTGAACAGGAATACAAAAAATGCCGGCAATAAGGCTGCAAACCTCGGCGAAATGCTCAAAGCAGGCCTTCCAGTCCCAGCCGGTTTTGTTATAACATCAGAGGCCTTTGACTTTTTCTTGAAATTCAACAGGTTGGAGGAAAGGATACAGCAAGCCTTAAAGGAGATAGACATTGAAAATATAGACCTGCTCAAGCAAAAATCCAAGGAAATAGAAGACCTTATAATCGGCGGGCAGATGCCTGATAGTTTGCGCAGGGAAGCAAGGGATTTCTATGAAAATATTGGAGTCGGCAAAGAAGCAAGGATGCTCGGAGGAGCGGCTCTGGACATTATAAGAGCTGGGAGGGAAAGGGTTTTCGTTGCTGTTAGAAGCTCAGCCCTGATCGAGGATTCAACTTCAGCCAGCTTTGCAGGCCAGATGAGGACATATGTGAATATTAATGGAACTGACAAGATGCTTGAAGCAGTCAGAAGGTGCTGGGCATCGCTGTTCGCTCCCCGCGCAATTTTTTACAGAAAAAAGAAAAATATCTCAGGCCCTTTATCAACAGGCATAATGGTCCAAAAAATGCTTGAGCCTGAAAAATCTGGAATAACCTTTTCAGCAGACCCTGTGAACGGAAATAAAAACAAAATGATTATAGAAGCCTGCTACGGATTAGGCCAGTCAGTTGCTTCCGGCTTTGTGATACCAGATATGTATACGCTAGACAAGCAGACAGGCCAGCTTCTGGAAAAAAAACTTGGGAAAAAATCAATCCTGTTCAGGAAAGACCAGATAGGCAAAACAATAATAGAGACAGTAAACCCCGAAAGAGCCTCCAGCCATTCTCTTTTGGAACCAGAGATATCAAAATTAGCTGAAATAACAAAAAGGATAGAAAACTTGTACGGCGGCCAGCCGCAGGACATAGAATGGTGCATAGAACGGGGAAGAGTTTTTGTCCTTCAGTCAAGGCCAATAACAACGCTAAATAAAGAAACAGCTAACTCGCCTCCTTTAGAGCAAAAGGAGCCTTTATTAAAGGGATCAGTAGCTTGCCAGGGCAGCTTCCATGGAAAAACAAAAATTATAACAAGCCCAGACTCAATATCAGATCTCTCCACCGGTGATATAATTATTTCAAAAACAACAAACCCGGATTTTGTGCCTTATATAACAAAAATTGCTGGAATTATAACAGATCAAGGCGGAATAACAAGCCACTTTGCAATAATTAGTAGGGAGTTTGGCACCCCTTTCATATGCGGAACAGAAAATTCGACACAAACCATCCAGGAAGAACAGGAAATCTCCACTGACGGATTTTCAGGCAATATATATCCTTCACCCAAAAAAGTCGAGCCGGCTTTATCGGACCAAAAAAACGAAATAGCTCAGAAGACAGAAAATCTTTTTAAAGATCCGTTAGAAGGTCTCACAGCGACGCAAATAAAAATAAACCTCACTTTGTTAGGGGAAACTGAAAAACTGCCTGATGCAACCGACGGGATAAACCCGCTAAGCATGGAACACATAATTGTCAGTTCGGGAAGAAACTATTTGGCTTCTGTAAAAACAAGTCCTGGAGAATTGGCATCTTTTTTAGCAGAAAAAATTGGAAATGTTGCGGCTTCCACTAATGGCAAGCCTGTATGGTATAAGTGCTTGGATCTCAAAGCAGATGAATTGCAGATCGTTGACGGAATTGAAGAAGAGCTGAAAGAAACTAACCCACTTCTTGGCAGGCGCGGAATAAGGGCTTCAATAGCAAATGAGGAAATTTTAAAATGTGAGTTAGCTGCACTAAAGATGTTGAAAGAGAGCGGCTTAACCCACGTAAACATCCTTCTCCCCTTTATAACAGCTCCAGAAGAAATAATTTTTGCAAAAAAACTAATAGATTTTCCTTTAAAAATAGGGATTATTGCAGAAACACCTGCAGCCTTGGTAGACCTTGAAAGGATATGCAGCGCAGGAGTTGATTTTGTAACAATTGATTTGAACAACCTTACACAACTCACTCTTGGAGTTGACAGGTCAAACCCTGACGTATCTGGCCTTTATTCTGAAAGTCATCCTGCTGTGTTAACTCTAGTAAAAAAAGCTATTGACACATGCAAAAACTTAGGCATAAAATGCGGCATATATGGCGACTGCGCAAACACCATGCCAGATATTGTAGAAAAGCTTGTTGAATTCGGAATAGATTCAATTTCAGTTGATCCAAATTCTGTCCAGGCGGTAAAGAATGTTATTTTAAGGACAGAAAGAAGGCTACTTCTCGATAAAGTCAGGTTCCAAGGACAAGAAAACAAAACTTATAAGCCTTATTATTAATTTAGCTATTGGTGATTACGATGAAATCAACAGCAGTAGCAAACGCAAACATAGCCCTTGTAAAATATTGGGGAAAAAGAGACTCTAAACTCATCCTTCCACAGAATGGAAGCCTTTCCATGACTTGTGACGGGCTATCCACAATAACCACAGTAGATTTTTCTCCAGAATACAATCAAGACACAATTTTAATCAATGATGAAGAATTAAGGAAAGATGAAAAAGACGTTTTAGGCCACTTGGACAGGATAAGAAACCTTGCAGGAATAAATGAAAAAGCAAAAGTTGTCTCAGAAACAAATTTCCCAGTAGCCGCCGGCCTCGCCTCCTCTGCTTCTGGCCTTGCAGCAATAACTTTAGCAGCCACCAAGGCAGCCGGCCTAAATGTTCCAGAAAGAGAATTGACTATTCTCACTAGACAAGGTTCAGGCTCAGCTTCCAGAAGCATCTGTGAAGGTTTTGTAGAGTGGTATAGAGGCCAGAAAGAAGATGGGTCAGACAGCTTTGCAGAGACAATAGCCCCAAAAAACCATTGGCCAGAATTCAGGATGATTGCCACAATTTTAACTGAGAAACAAAAGCCCGTTAGCAGCCGAGCAGGAATGGCGCAATCTGTTGCAAATTGCCCTTATTATACTAGCTGGATAAAAGAAGCGACAAAGGATTTGGAAACTGTAAGAACTGCCATAAAAGAAAAAAACTTCCAGAAACTTGGGGAAACAGCAGAATTAAACTGCCTGAAAATGCATGCAGTTATGATGACTACTACACCACCTATTATTTACTGGATTCCTGAAACCCTTGAAGTAATACATACTGTGCGTGCTTTAAGAGAAGAAGGTATACAAGCCTATTTCACAATAGACGGCGGTCCGCAGGTAAAAGTAATGTGTCTGGAAAAGGATGCAGAAAAAATAAACAAAATGCTCCAAGAACTCTCTTCAGTCAAAAGGACAGTTGTCTGCAAGCCAGGGGACGGAGCAAAATTATTGGACAAACACTTATTTTAATATGTCAGAACTCTTTGATGTCGTGGACGATCAAGACAATGTAATTGGAAAAGCTACAAGGGGCGAATGCCATGAAAAAGGGCTTCTGCACAGAACAGTACATATACTTATACTAAATTCAAAAGGAGAGCCTGCTGCTCCAGAAAAGAAGCCAGAATATGGATACAGCCCCCGGTTACTGGACCTCCTCTGCAGCAGGCCATGTAGACCTTGGGGAAATTCCAGAAAAAGCAGCTTACAGGGAGCTCGAAGAAGAGCTGGGAATAAAAGCAGAATTAAAACAAATAGGAAAAATTATAGCCAAAAACCCGCAGCACGCCCAGCTCGTCAGCATATTCCTCGGCTGCTGCGACAGCGGATTTAAACCTGATAATAAAGAGATTGAAGAGATAGAGTTTGTTAAAACAAGTAAAATAAAAAGAGAAATCCGCCTTTACACAAGAAAATTCACACCAGCCTTTATAGAAATTTTCAGGAAATTCTGCGAGGTGGAAGGATTATGATTAAACTAGTCGTCTTCGATTTTGACGGTGTAATAATTGATAGTGCACACGAGTGTTTTGTTGTCTGCCAAGAGATTGTGAAAAGGCTTGGTTGGAAAAGTATAGACAAGTTAGAAAAACAGTTTCTCGAAGCGCGCTCTTTTGTGCTTGCCGCAGAAGATTGTTACTATATTGTACGGTCTTTTAATGACAATCTGAATATAGATTTTTCTAATTTAACTCAAGAAGAATTTGAAAAATTAAAGCTGAAATTAAATGGAGATTTCCAAGGTTTTGTAAAATTATTTTACGAAATAAGATATGACATGCAGAAAAAAGATATCGAAAACTGGCTAAAACTGCACAGACTTTATCCAGGCGTGAAAGAAGCGTTTTCGGATATTTCAAAAAAATACAAAATTGCCATTGCAACAACAAAAGACAAAAAATCTGCCCTTGATCTGCTTAAGGCAAATGGATTGTATATAAAGGAAAACCAGATAACAGGAAGGGAGCTGGCTCATGATAAACTTACCCAGCTAAAAATTCTGTCAAAAAACCTGAACATAAAACCAGAAGAAATCTTTTTTATAGAGGACATGCTACAAAATTTGAAGCCTTGCTTGGATATTGGTTGCAAAGGCGCGTTAGTTTCCTGGGGCTATTCGAATAAAGCACAACAGGAAGAGGCAAAAAAGCTGGGAATATTCGTTTTAAAACCACAAGATTTGATCAAACAAATTCCTGGTATACAAAACTAGAAATTTAAGTTCCTTGCATAGCTACCGAGTGCACCAGCAAGACCTTTTCTAGGAACAACTACTAATTGCGGATCTTCTCTAGCTTTTCGGGCTTCGTGGGGGAATGCGTAACCGCCTTCAACAAAGAACTGGTATCTAAATCCCGCCCTTGCCAAATCAGCTTGTTGTTTAGGGTCAATCCTATCATTCACTCTCCAAACTTGGCTGTATGGAACATCTTCTTGTTTTGCAAACATCCTTAGCTGGCCTATTTTATCTGTAGTCCTTTCTTTTCCAATAATCTTACCTTTTGTTATCACACACTGTATACCTTCACCAACATCTTCTTGCCTCAGTCTTCCTTGACTTCCGTAGAGTGTGCAAAGTTCCCAAGTAGATTTCTCATCCTTCGATGTTGCGAAAACAGGCAAAAGGCCAGAAACCACAAAATATTTATCTCCTTCCTGTTCAGTTGTCCAGGTATCCCTCATCAGCCTTAATTCGTCCACAGCGTCTGGAAATGGGCTTTGTGTGGCTAACCATGCCTGATAATTCCTTCCTTGTGCTCTTGTCCTCTCATCATAAAAAGCTTTCTTAAATGCAGCCCTCAATTCTTTTGTTGCCGCTTTGTCAGCTTCAAATTTTTCTACCAAAGGCGCAACTGTTCCTTCTGTTGTACTAGCTAAAACTGCATCCACTAACCCAGGATTATTAACAATAACCCTATCAACAGTCAAATAATCCTCTGCAACTTCAACAACTGGCCTCAACCTATGAAAAGCCTGCATCTCTCTGGTTTCTGCAACTGTTCCAACTTCTTCTGCTTCCACCAGTCTTCCAAATAAATATCTTCCAGGTTCTACAGTATTCCAGGCATTAGAAGCAGTTAAACCGCATTCAGTCACACCGTCATTTACAAATCCTTCAAAACTCAAAGCGACCACTATTTTCGTAGCCGGTTTGTAGACAGCTTCCTGTTGTTCTGCCATAAATATCTTCAAATATTGACAGCAAACTATATAAATCTTATATTTCATTATTTATTCTATGGTTAGAGTCTCTGCGCCAGGCAATTTGTTTTTACTGGGGGAACATGCAGTGGTAATATGAAAGGTACGCATTTATAGGCGCTCCTGACAGGCGAACAACTGTGACAACTAGACCAAGAACAGATGGGAAAATATTTGTTGTTTCTAGAGATTATGGGCAATTCGATGATACTGTAGACGAGGCTGTTAAAAGGCAATTTCCAGACACTGTAAGCTATGGCGCTTCTGATATAGGAGCCCTCGAAGGCGATGCTGTGATGAACCCTGCTAGAGATGTAATCGGCGAATTTGGAAGAAGATACGGGCTTGGTAATGGCCTGGATATTTACATAGAATCTAATATTTCCAGAACAGGTGGAATGAGTAGTTCGACGGGATTGTCCTGTTCATTATGGGGCGCACTTAGCCAGCAAGTCAGGCACACTGTTACTAAAGATGAATTCTGGGGAATTGCTTATCCTGTAAACGTGAAAGTTCATGGAGGAGCAGCTTCCGGAGCTGAAATCCATTCAAGTGTTCATGGGGGCTACCACAAAGTCAGGATAGACAGAAGTTCAGGAAAGCCAGTTGCAGTTGCACAAAAATTAGCAGGCATAGCTCCTTGTACACTAATAGTTGGCAATTCTGGTGTCAGAACACAAACAAGAAAGACAGTCCCTTATGTAGCCGAAGGAAGAAGAAATGACACAGCTTCTTATGAAGCTGTATTTACACAAATAGGGCTACTGACAGAAAAGGCAACAGGATTATTTGAATCTGGTGATCTAAGTGGTGTAGGGTCCTGTATGGACGAAGACCATGAACTTCTTGCAAGAGAATTGGGGGTCTCCCATCCAAAGCTAAACAGGATGGCAAGAGCAGCTAAAAATGCAGGTGCATTTGGAGCTAAAATGGCTGGTGGCGGAAAGGGCGGAATAATAATAGCGCTTGCGAATCCAGATACAGAGTGGGACGTGACTCATGCGATACAGATGGTTGGTGCAGAAGAGGTTTATAAAACAGTTCTCGGCGGAGAAGGATTAAAAATAGAAGAAGGTTAATTGTTCTGTAGTACGTGCAAGCGGTAATAAGTTTATAAAGCTTCCTGCCAATAACTGCTAATTCATATGTCAAAATTTTCTGCGCCAGGTAATGTGTTCTTTTTAGGCGAGCATTCAATAGTCTATGGAAGGCCGGCTATTGTAGCTGCTGCTAATTTCAGGACGCACGCCCACGTAAAGAAAAGGGAAGACAATAAAATTGTTCTTAATTCTGAAAACTATGGAAGTTTTGAGCACACCTTAGAAGATTTAAAAAATAAAGAGTGGGTTGTTAAACTCGCAACACCAACAGAGCAGGCAAAAAATGATTACAAGCCTGATGGGAAAATAATGGAAGTTCTTGCTCCAGCTAAAGATTTGATAGGAAGACTGGCACAAATTCATGATTTAAAAAATGGGTTTGAATTGAATTTAAAATCAGAAATTCCAAAGGAATCTGGTGGAATGAGCTCGTCTACAGCTTTCTTGTCTTCTGTCTTGGGGGCTTTAAATCACGAATTCGAATTGGGTATAGACCACCAGAATTTTTTTGATGTGCTTCTTCCATTCCAAATAAAAATCCATGGAGGAGCCGCTTCAGGAGCTGAAATAACTTCAAGCTCCCTAGGCGGCTATAACTGGGTAAAAAGAGATTTAACAAAAACACCACCTGTTTTGGAAAGAAAAAATCTGGGGAAGCAAGATTTCAATTTAGTTATTGGAAATACAGGTGTAGCTGGATTAACAGCAGAGACAGTTCCATATGTCAGAAGCGGCTTTAATGGGGACAATTCTTCTTATAACGCGGTTTTTGACAGGATAGCAGAGCTTGTTTCAGCAGCTGAAAAAGCAATTAAGTCAGGGGATGCAAAATTATTAGGGCAATTAATGGATGAAGACCATGAACTTTTGGCAAGGGATTTAGGCGTCTCCCACCCAAAATTAAACAAGCTTGTTGATACTGCCAGAAAAGCTGGAGCGTATGGTGCAAAGCTTTCTGGTGGAGGGAAGGGCGGTGTAATTGTTGCTTTGGTAAATAAAGACTCACAGGAAAAGGTTGCAAAAGCAATACAGGCAGCAGGCGGTCATGCTTATCTGACAACTGTTGGCGGGCACGGTTTGCAAAAACACGACTAAGACATAACCTGGAAATCAATATCACTCACAGCACCCTTTCTTCTCACACCTAATTGCTCCAGACAGTAAACAACTCTCTGTATAATATCCTTGTCCTTTTCGAGCTCCTGCCTATTCTTTAATACCTCTATAGCAATTTCCCTGTAAACACCTTTTAGATTCCTGCCAATTTCGAGTATTATATGAGTACAGCTCTGCCTAATCTTTTTATCCCCGGTATCAAGCTTGTTAATAAGAAAATCAAAACCTTCTCTTCCAGCTGCCGTGAAAATCGCGAATACCATATAATTAACTCTCCTAACCCTTTCTGCGAACTGCTCATCTATAGTACCCAAGGCGTTCATTATCTCTACATACCTATCCAACGATTCGCACTGTTGAAACTGTCCAACCAGCGAATCGAAATTTTCTTTTCCCATAGCATAAAGTGACGTGCGCTAACGAATTCTCTGCGCTGGACATGTTAGCACAACATCACTACTTATACATGATAATGCAATTTATTAACTTTTGTTGTCCATAAAGGACTACAACTTTATAAATTCAAAATACAATTGTAAGATATGGACAAAGAAGAAGTCTTAAAGCTGTTCGGTTTGGATGAATATGAGATCAAGGTTTATCTCGCCCTTTTGGCATCCGGTTCTGCCAAAGTAAACCAGATAGCAAAAAAGCTTGGCATGCCAAGAACAACGGTTTACAGGATCCTAGATTACTTAATACTAAAGGGGCTTGTAAGCTATGTAATAAAATCAGGCATAAAACACTTCGAGACAGCAGATCCTAAAAACTTACTTAGTATCTTAAAAGAGAAGCAGAAATATATCGAGGACATATTACCGGAACTTGAAGGCATGAGGGCTTCTTTGAAAGAAAAGCCGGAAATAGAAGTTTACGAAGGGAAAGAAGGGATAAAATCCATAATGGACGACTTGATAAATGAGGAGAAGACTATATCTGCGTTCTCATCCACCAAAGATATTTTCAACTTACTTCAATATTATACCCCCAACTTTATCAAAAGACGTGTTAAATTTGGAATACACATCAAACTAATCACAGAGAAAACAGAACAAACAAAAAAAGAACTGAAAGCAAAAGACAGGGTCGAGCTAAGAGAAACAAGATTTATACCCAAAATAGGCCAAATACCGAACACAATATATATCTATGGAAACAAAGTGGCAATTTTAAACACCGATATAAAAAATCCTCAAGGCATACTGATCCAAAATAAAAATTTCGCAGAAACCCAAAAACTCCTATTCGATTTTATTTGGGATAAAATCAGTTAAAATATGCCTTTTTAAATCTACCTGAGAAATCCCTTTATTTACTATGCTAAAAGTCTCTGCGCCCGGGAAACTCTTTTTGACAGGCGAATGGGCTGTTTTGGAGGTTGGAAATCCGGGGATTGTAACAGCAGTAGATAAAAGAGTGTTTGTCGAGCTGGAGGAAGCTGATAGAATTACTCTGGATTTACCTGAGTTTAATATGGAAAATTTACAAGCGGATTTTGATGGGAGAATTTTGTCATGGTCAAGGCAGATTACTGATAAAGAGAAAACAGACCTGATTTTTATAAAAGGCGCAATTGAAACAACCCTCCAATATCTGGGAAGCGGCAAAAAATTCAGAATTAAAAGTTATGGCGGAGACACCCAGATGGAGATAAACGGCCAGAAAAAGAAAATAGGATTTGGCTCCTCTGCAGCTGCGGTGGTGGCAACGGTCGCCGGTTTATTGAATTTTCACGGGTATGACATAAAAAATAGGCAGGTAAAGGACACTATTTATAAACTCTCAACAATTGCGCATTTTTTTGCACAAGGGAAAGTTGGCTCTGCTTTTGATGTGGCAGCTTCAACCTACGGCGGAATGTTTGTTTACAAAAGGTTTGATCCGAAATGGCTCGCAGAAAAACTTAATTCAGGATCTTCTGTAAAGCAAGCTGTGGAAGAAAAGTGGCCTGGATTTGAAGTCGAAGAATTAACTGTTCCAGAAGACTTTAATCTTCTTGTGGGCTGGACAAAAGATTCAGCATCCACGTCTGCCATGGTAAAGCAGATGGATTCGTTCAAAACCGGAAAACCAGAAGAGTATAAAAAATGTTATGATAATATCGCAAACCTAGTAAGAGAACTTATACCAGAGTGGAAGAATTTTAATAAAGAAGCTTTTGTTGAAATCCTAAAACAAAACCAAAATCATCTAAGAGAACTTGGCCAACTTTCTGGCGTAAACATAGAAACACCAGAGCTGAAAAAAATGGCTGAGATCGCAAACGCAAATGGAGCTGCTGGAAAGCTTTCTGGAGCAGGTGGAGGGGATTGCGGCATAGCTGTATGCTTTGATTCTGAAACAGCCAGCAAAATCAGGGAAGAATGGACAAAAGCTGGGATATACCCAATAGATACCGCATTGGACAAAGATGGTGTAAGAATAGAAAACTGAGTCAAAAACTGCTCTGGTCAATAGATGTTTTTGACTGTTGTATTCCTGTGTGGAATACCAGAATTTAATCTTCAGTATAAAAGAGGCAGCCTCTTGGCTGTCATCCCTTTGTTGTAATGTGGGCCCCCGACATCCCCTAATTCCGATAAAATAGTGAGTTCTGATTTATTCAATTTAAGGAGATATGTATTATTTTTCATCTGCTTTAGATCCTTTAGTATCCTGGGCGAGTTTATTTTTCTTTTTAAGGAGCTTGCATTCAACATCTCGCTGTAGAAATGGAGCCTGTCAAAGTAGTATTCTTTGTGGTTGCCCCCCCTATAATTTTTTCCGAAGCTCTCCAAACTGTTAATCACATGAGCAACCTCAAGATAAAATTTATGGAGCTTTCTGCAAGCATGAAGAAGCATTTTAAAGACTTGGTTGAACTACTATTTAAAATTATACCAGCAAGAACTTGAATGTGATTTCCAAGATAATTATTGCAACAGAGCCGATTGCCACATGCTCAGGCTTTAGTTTTATCGAATCTTCAGCCTCTTCATAATATCTCATCAGCCCAGCACTGCTCTGCGGCATATACATCTTATCTTTTGGCATATCAACTTAACTTATAATAAAGCTATTTAAGCATATAAATAAATTGTGTGCAGTGCATAGCCCACTTTTTGTACATGCTAGCCTTTTCCGGCAGATGTCTTATGTGCTTTTTGCATGTTGGTAGATTTGTCTTAGCCCTGTAACCAGGTTGCACGCCACACGCTGATATATTTCACTTACAATTGCTTTCGAAGTTCTGCATTTCTGCATCATGACTCAAGCAGTATAATCTTTTCTGCTACCAGCGAATCTTCTCAGAGTTACGCCTCACGGCATTGTGTTGGGACTTCCCACGTGAATGGAGCTTCCTCATCTAGCCTTTTACGAGAGGCTTCCGCCTTCTGCAAAAGTCTACAGTACCCAAAAGTGTGACCTTCTGGAACTGATTTCAACGAACTACCTGCACTGCTCACTAAAAGAGTGATAGTTTGATAGTTTATATTGGTTTTCCATAGACACAAATATACATCTAACATCCTATCGGTGAGCAGGTACAAAGCCTTATATAACAGTGTTATATAAACTAGAGTGACTGCCCGAGTATTTAATCGAACTTTTCCAAACATGAATTAAATAAAGCAGCGGCTACTTCTATTAAAAGTTGAAAAATTTCTTGAGCCGAAGCGAAAGAAATTCAGTTTTCTTTTAGTTCAGTTTTTCTTTGGATAGCGTTACCAGAAAGAAAAAGTGATGGGTGAGTTAGATTCCAATTGACAGAGAGGACTCAGTTGGGGGTTGGTGACCGTGAGCTGAATGCCTCGTTACCTCGGCACTTACACCCCGGTTCCATCAAACCTGTCGTCTACAGGACCCTCCTTCGCGCTCCGCTATTAGAGGATGGACGACTTGAATTATTTTTCGCAAGTCGTCGGTCTGTCGCCTAGCAGGTTGCGAAATAGTTGCCTCTTTTCAGGGACGGGTTCGCGCTTAGATGCTTTCAGCGCTAATCCGCCAATCGCGTAGCTACCCAGCAACACAGTGATGACTGGTACACCAGAGGCGACGGTGCAGTGTTCCTTTCGTACTAATTGCACCTTCCCTTCAGGCAACTGACACCTTCAGTAGATATAGACCGTACTGGCTCGCACCGTACTTAACCCAGCTAACGTGGCTTTTTGATGGGTGAACACCCCCACCCTTGGCTGCTTTCAGAACTTGTTCTTCGTGGAAGGCGTAAAAATTTCTGAACCGAAGTGAAGAAATTTTAGCCTCCTCTTTTGATTAACCTTTTCTCTTGAAGAAAAGGTTATGCTGCACAGCCAGGAGAAGCCGAGCCGACGGCGGAGAAGCAACGCGCGGGGTCAATTTGTTCCCACGAGTTCTCATTTAATTTATCATCTAGAGTATAGACTACTCTAATCAAATTCCGCCATCAAAACTGAAATAAATTGTTGCTGCAATCTTTCAGTTAATGGTCTTTCTACTAATAACCTGACACTATAAGTCCATTCAGTTAAACAGTAGTAAAAAGAAGATAAGAGAACTTGCGGCAGGAACTTTCGCCCGCCACGACTCCATTACCCCCGAGATAGCTTTTCTGTTAAACCTAGCCCCCAGTAATGAGGACATAAGGGATCGCTAAGCCGCACTTTCGTGTTAGGATCTCTTACTGGCAAAGATCCTATCAAGCCTGCTTTTGCCTTTACACTCTTTTCCGGATTTCTGACCCGGATGAGCAGACCTTAGGGCGCTTTCGATGCTTTGTCGAAAGCGTACCGCTTGCTGGCCTAAGAAGATGATTATCGTTTCCATTCTTTTATGTTTGGAGAAAAATCAACTTGGTATTCGGGTATACCCAATGAAATACCATATTTTGTCGCTTCTTGATATTGTTCTTTTTGAGACCTATCAATCTTGAAGACTTTATTGCGAAAGATTATAAAATGGGTTTTATCACTTTTGAAATCAGCATACCAATTATGTTTAGAGTCCAAAGAAGTGCTTATTTCTTTCGCAGTGTCTTCAGCCTGATTTTCTGGAATTTCTACTGTATGTAAAGTCCATTGTTTTATCCAAGGTGTCTGATGCTCTACTGTGACAGGTTCTATTTTTGTTTTCAGAACCTTTGTTTTTTTAATAACACCTTTATTTTCAAGGCTTTCTTCTATGATCACACCAATAAATTTTTCTCCCATAATACAAATAGGACTTCCATTTTAATAACTTACATCTTCTAAGACTCCCAGCCAAACTGCCCAACTAATGCTGTCCGCCTAAGCGTAAGCAGTATAGCAATAGTATGGTAGTGTTACACATACGGGGTTGAAACTGGTCTTCAGATCAGTTTCCAACTTTCCGCATTCCCCAGAACCGAAGCCCTGGGTTCGACGCTCCTACCTACTCTATGAGACCATCACTATACCACAACATCAACCTG
>CAZVWU010000003.1:0-47902 GCA_964631205.1 uncultured archaeon
GTCCTGTGTGCTCTAAAGAGACGCCGTGGGACTGCCATGTGAAATCTGATTGTGATGGAGCGGGAGCCAAGTGGTGTGAGGATAAATACACAGATGATAAAGGGGTTGTATCCACTTCCAATTTCTGCTCAGACCAGTGTCCTGTGTGCTCTGAAAAAACTCCATGGGACTGCAGGGTAAAATCAGACTGCGTTTCAGCAGAAGGCCAGTGGTGTGAAAGCAAGTATACTGACGAGAAAGGGAATACGGACTCATCTTTCTTCTGCTCAGAGGAGTGCCCTGAATGTTCAAAGAAAAAGCCATGGGATTGCCAAGTCAGGTCTGATTGCGAGAATGTAGAAGGCCAGTGGTGCGAGAATAAGTATACAGATGACAAGGGAAACGCTTACACATCTTATTTCTGCTCAGATAACTGTCCTGTGTGCTCTAAAGAGACGCCGTGGGACTGCCATGTGAAATCTGATTGTGAGGGGTCAGGAGAGTGGTGCCAGAGCAAATATGCAACAGCTGATGGTAAAGAAGAGTCTTATTATTTCTGCTCAGACAAATGTCCTGTGTGCTCTAAAGAGACTCCATGGGACTGCGGCATCAAGTCAGAATGCACAGAAACTGGTGGCGGGGATTGGTGCGAAAACAAATATGAAGACCAGTCAGGCAAAATTTATACAAACCAGTTCTGCTCAGACAAATGTCCTGAATGTTCGAAGGATACGCCATGGGACTGCTATGTAAAGAATGATTGTGCAGAGATCGGAGGTAAATGGTGCGAGGATACTTACACAACAGCTGATGGCAAAACAGAAAAGTCTTATTTCTGTTCGGATAAATGTCCTGTGTGCTCTAAAGAGACGCCGTGGGACTGCGACACAAAAACAGCTTGCGCAGAACAAGACTTTAACTGGTGCGAGGCAAAATACCTTACTCCAGAAGGCTCAACTGAAAGCTTTTTATTCTGCAATGGGGAGGAAGCATGTCCAGTGTGCTCAACAGAAACCCCATGGGCCTGTGCGACAAAAACTGAGTGCGACAGTTCAGAAGGTAAATGGTGCCAGGAAGACATATCCTATAATGGCAAGAATCTGGTCTACAATTACTGTTCAGACATCTGTTTCTCAGAGATAAAGGAACAAGGCGCAGCAATCAGCGGCAATTTCCTCAGGGGATAAAAGATCAGCATGCCCTATGTGTGTGCAAATTCTGAGCTAATAGCTGGTCACAATATTCCGGTAATCTGGGTGCTTCGGTAGGAATTTTTCCTGGAGATATTCGCAAGTTGGAATTATTTTGAGGCCATTCTTTTTGGCGTACTCAAAGGCAAAGACAGCCATTTTTTCTGCGAGGCCTTTTCCCTGGTAGGGGTCTGGAACAGCCGCATGGTGGATATCAAGTATATTGTTTATCTGGGTATAGGCTAGTATTGCTTCTGTATTGCCCAGGGGTATAAAAAATTTCTGGCCTATAGGGTCGTGCTGGACTTCAAAAACCTCACCCTCTTCTGCCATAAAACAATATATAAAATAGAACTCATAATTTTAAATATGCCGTCTCTTGAGATAGCCCTCATTTTTGGAATAATTCTGGCGCTTATACAATATCATGCCAATAAGATGAGCGGGTTTTACCTTAAGCATAGAAGAACACTCTCAACATTTTCGGCTGGTATTGTTTTGAGCTACCTTGTTTTGCAGCTTCTGCCGGCGATTTACCAAGTCCAAGGCAGGCTGTCGAAATTTGTATATCTGTCAATGCTGGGCGGAATAGCGCTGGTTTTCCTGCTCGACAAGCACATAAGCAGGCACAGATTCAAATACAAGATAAGGTCTGAAATAAGGGAGGAGCATGCGGTCTCGCTGTTTGTTTACCATATACTGCTCGGCATCGCCTTTATAGGATTTTCAGAAAGTTTTCTCGACCTTTTGCTGTTCTTCATCCCCCTTGCCCTTTTTGGCACATTCAGCTCTTTTTCCATCAAAGAGATATATGACATTGAAAGGGAAGCTGATTCCGTGACCGCGACCCTTTCAGGTTCAATACTCATAGGGATGATTCTTGCTACAATCATACCTGTTTCCAGGCTTCTTTATTTCCCTTTGCTTGGCTTGATGGCAGGGTCAATATTGTATATAATTCTGAATGATGTCTTCAGGGAGCCTGAAAGGAAAAATTCCTATTTTTTCTTTGGGATTTTAATTTACTCGGCGATAATAGGCCTTATGTGGTGGATTTTCTAATGTTTTCTTTTCGTTAACGTTTTCTTTATAAGGCTTGTACTGAAAGAAAAGGTTATGGTTAAAATTCTAGTTCCGGAGCCTGGATATTTTCCAGAGGAGGCTATACAAATATTAAAAAGGGTTGGGGATGTTGCGATTGTCGGTGGCAGAGCAGAATTGCTTGAAGAGGCAAAGGACGCAGATGTTCTTGTTATCAGGGTTGGGACTAAGATTGACAAGCAGGTTCTCGATAATGCGGAAAAATTGAAGGTGATAGCCACTGCGACAGCGGGGGTGGATCACATAGATCTTATAGAAGCTGGAAAAAGGGGGATAAAAGTAATTAATTTGGAGGGAGGCAATACACAGCCTACAGCTGAATATACTATCGCATTGCTTTTTAGTTTGGCAAGGAAAATCCCCTGGGCTTTTGAGCACATGAAAAAGGGGTTTTGGGAGCGTGATAAGTTTTTTGGGATTGGGCTTGGAGGGAGGACTTTAGGCATTGTCGGCTTTGGGAAAATAGGTTCGAAAGTTGCAGCCTATGCGCAGGCTTTTGGGATGAAGGTGATTGCGCATGACCCTTACGTAAATGCAGAAAAAATTCCAGAGGCTGGTGCAGAGAATGTCTCCTTCGAGGAACTGCTTCAAAGGTCTGATATTATAACTATACATTCGCTTTTGACAAAGGAGACAGAAAATATGATAGGCGAAAAAGAATTCGAGAATATGAAGAATGGCTCTTTTCTTGTAAATGTTGCGAGGGGCAGGATAGTGGATGAGAAGGCCTTGCTAGCGGCATTAAAAACTGGGAAGCTTGCGGGCGCTGCGTTGGATGTATACAGCATAGAACCTCTTGGCTCCAAGAGTGAATTGCTGAATTATGCGGTTGAGAATAATAATCTTCTGCTTACTCCCCATATGGGCGCATCGACAAATGAAAGCGTCATGAATTCAGCAGTGTATATTGCAAAGAAGGTTGAGGAGATTTTTTGCAAAAGCAGATAGATGCTTCTAAATAATCAGCGGATAAAAAGCCTTCATTGCTTTTGATAAAATAGAGATAGTTATTGGATGTCCATACTGCCGGCATTCAGAATTATAGGCTTTCCATCCTTTTTCTGCTTTGTCCTTCTGCTTCCTGTACCTGTCCATCTCATTTCTTGTCTCCAGTTCCTGAAAATTGCATTCATCAAGAAACCTTTTATTTTCCTCTACCTGCCTTTCCCTGTCCACCCTAAGCACTTCCTGACAATCATCATCCCTGTCCGGCTCCCACATTCTAACCTCCAACTTCTTGAATTCAAGGTAGGCCACCTCAGCTTCAAGGTAATCCCTTCTCTTTGAAACCTCCTCAAGTTTTTTATTAAGCACAACTGATTGGCGATACGCATAATCGAATAGCCTTTCAGCCCTCACTAACCCGGCTACACTGGCCAGAAGAAGTAACGGCTTTTGCTCATATCTTACGAAGGGACTGGTCTGGTTTGGCATGTTTGATTTATAGGCGAAATAGATTTAATTGCTTTCACACCAGCAAATTCTGGTGGGATTTCAACGAGCCAAATACACGCCTTCTAGAAGCTTTATAAAACTTCCTTTTTTTAATTAAGCATGGGTGGAAATTATAAACCAGTTATTAGAGAAATAAGAATACATTCCAACGAGGCTTCAGGTTTCGATCCAGAAATGGATGTTTTTGATGTTAGAATAGTCGATGAAAGTGGCCGTGAATATTCAGCCGATTTTGTGCCTGTTGGTTTTCTAACGTATGTTTTTGATAAAAACAGGAAAACCGGCGAATGTGCTGAAGGGTCTTATTTCTGCATGCCGCATATGATAGTAGTTGAAAGAGTTGATCAAAATATTGTTGAGCGGACAGTGAACGATTTGAATGCTAAGGGTGACCTATTTGATTATTTCATGGAGATCTGATAAACTATCTTTTCTGCCTCCTATATTCTGCCCTGATTTCGTCTATAACTTTTTGCTCGTTGGCCTTTGAGGATTTTGCAACAATTTCGAATCTATTTTGCCCCAATTGCATGTAAAATAATCGGCCGCCCCTGTTTCCCCTTAGATAAGAAATAGGGGTTCCATCAACGTGCTTTGTTCCTAATCCAGCTTCTGTATTTCCTTTAATCAATTGCTCAATTAAATGATCGAGATCGTGTTGCACGTTCTCATTTTCCCCAGCCTCTTGCGCAAGCCTTACCAGATGCGGGAATTTATAATGCCCCCTTTCATCCTTTTCGCCTATAGCGCTTGTGACTTTGTATCTTTCGCCAAAATATCTTCCGGAAACGAACAAAGCGATCGCAATTAGGAGGAAAAATATAGATAAAATTGAGCTTTCAGGAGATTTTGAAGGAAACCCTATCACGGAACCGCTTATCCATAAAGAGCTGGTTGAGAAAATAAGGCTTAGAAACAAGCAGGATAATCCCAAAAACAAAAAACTCCTTCTTCGCATAGATATAATTGGCAGCTATAATATATTATTGTTTTGTTATTATCATCTATGCTACTTGGAGTTGTCGGCAAGCCATCCTCAGGGAAATCCACATTTTTCAAGGCTGCAACAATGGTTGATGTGGCTATTGCAAATTATCCGTTTACAACAATCAAACCGAACCATGCTGTTGGTTATGTTAAAATAGACTGTGCGGATAAAGAGTTTGGAAAGCAGTGCAACCCGAGAACCGGCTGGTGTGTAAACGGGAAAAGGTTTGTGCCGATTGATCTGCTGGATGTGGCTGGTTTGGTTCCTGACGCGCACAAGGGAGCTGGAATGGGTCTCCAATTCATGAACGACCTCAACCAGGCAGATGTTCTTATACATATAATTGATATCTCTGGTTCTGTAAATGAGAAGGGCAATCCAGTACAACCTTTAAGCTACGACCCTTTAAATGATGTTGAATTTTTGGAAAAGGAGCTTGACTACTGGTATCTGGATGTGATAAAACGTGGGTGGTCTTCCTTCGCAAGGGCAGCAAAAATGTCCGGGAAGGAGATTTACAAGGAAATTGCAAAGCAGCTTTCAGGTTTGGGTGTCGGGGAAGATCATGTGAAGGACTGTTTAAAGAAATTAAATCTGAACCAGGAAAAAATAACTGGATGGTCTGAAGAGGATTTATTAAAATTTTCAAGGGAGCTCAGGATAATGACGAAACCAATGCTGATTGCGGCAAACAAAATAGATATTGAAGGCGCTGAAAAAAATTTCAAAAGGCTGAAAGAAAAATATCCAAATTATACTGTAATCCCCTGTTCCGGGGATTATGAAGTTGCGCTGAGGACCCTTGCAAAAAAAGAAATTATAGAATACCAGCCGGGTGAGCCTGATTTTAAAATAAAAGATGAAAATAAATTAAACAATGCTCAAAAACAGGCAGTTGACAAAATAAACAACTTTTTAAAAAAATTCAATTCAACTGGCGTTCAAGAAATTCTAAACACTGCAGTTTTTGTATTATTGAAATACAAGGCAATATTCCCAGGCGGCGTGAACAATCTGGTTGATTCCCAGGGAAATGTTTTGCCTGACTGCTTCCTGCTCCCTGAAAAGGCAACAGCCCTTGATTTTGCGTACAGGCTCCACACTGATTTTGGCGAGAATTTCATCAAAGCAATAGACGTAAAAACAAAAATGGCTGTTGGGAGGGATCATATTCTGAAGCACAGGGACGTTATAGAGATACTCAGCAGGAAATAATTGATTTAAATTTCTTATTTTGAAATATAATTTATGATTATTGATGAATTCCCTTCCATTATAATCGCCTGCGATGTTGGCACAGGCAAGGAAGGGATGAACTTATACAGGAAGATTTTGAAAGAGACAGGTGATATAAAGGAAGTCGGGGGCTACCAGATTAAAAGCTATTTTGGCTTGGACTGGGGATTAGAAAACTCTGTCAGGAGGGCAAAAGAGGCTACAGGGAAAAAAATCATATATGAACACAACACCCTTGGTTATGGCGATGAAAGGGATGCAAAAGTATATGCTGAAATTTTCTCAAATGCCGGTATTGATGCGGTAACTTTAGAGTTAACAGACCGTAATAACACATCAGATTATTGGATTGGGGCTTTAATGGAAGCTGGGATAGGCATTATAGCCAGAGGCAAGCCGACATTTAGGCTGCGTTTTGATCAAAATCTAGATCAGGAACTTGTAGCTGTCCATGACGATGCGATTAAAAGGGGTGTCAGGGATCTGCAGATTCCAGCAAATAAGCCAAACGAGGTTAGGGAGATTCTCGCTAAAGCCAATCTGCTGGAAATTCCTGAAATTAAAGGTGTTTGTGACAGGGAGCCTGTCAAGCTGACATTTTATCCTGTCGGGTTTGGCGAATTATATCAAGGCGGGAAAATAGAGGATGTTGGGATTTTTGGCGAAAGGTTTCATCCGATCGTCGGCCGCCTGATATATACTGCTCCGGATATTAAAAAAGCGACCAATGAGTTTATAGGAAAGATGAATGCCTCTTCGGCGAGGAAGAAATAGTTATATATGGGCCCTGACAAATATTTACTATGTCCAAAGTCCAGAAAAAGAAAAAGCCGAAGGTAATGGCGAAAGGGAAGACCTGCGAATTCTGCTGATACAGAAACCTTTTATTAAAAAATTTTGTTAAAGGTTATAAAAGCTTTATAAATATTGGCTGCTTATTAGTGGATTATGCCCAATACAGCTGTTTTAGTTGATAAGCCAACTACTGCTAGAAAGAGACTAGGCCCTTATATACCCAGATTAGAAACTGAGTACGGACCTTACATAAAAGATGAAAATGGAAGAATGGTGATAAACCATAGTCTTTACTTCGGCGATAGGCGTATAAATGTTGAAGAAATTAGAAAAGGCTCTGAAAATATAGTCAGATATGAAGGGGATTTCACCAGGCCTTCCTATATTTTGGTTGTTGTGCCTGAGTTAGTAAAAGCTTCAGATGATCCTTCTTATAGTGCAAAAAGAAAGAGAATTTTAAGGGCTTTAAAAAGACTTGGAGTTGGTGGAACAAAGGATTGTCCACCACACTACTTATTATAGGATTAAATATTCAAGTAACTAAGATACATCCCTGTGCGTCTCGTACAAAAACGCGGCTTCCTTGTTTTGTTTTTTCAGAAGGGTCACAACCTGTTTAAAAATACTTTTAGAATCGATTGATTTTTTATTGCCTATCCATTTTTTAATTTGTTTCGCTATTCTTTCGGCCAGCTTTTCAGAATCTTTTTCGGTGAGCCCATTCGCCCTCGCAGCTGAGTAAACAGAAGCGTAAACTTTTTTCTCATCAAATTCCTCTGATTGGCCTTTTCTTTTTACAATGCAAATTTTGCAAATTTTATTCTTCATATGATCAGCCTAAATTGATTGTCCCGTTTGCAATCAGCATCAAAATCCAGCCCAATAACACTAGCAGCACACCTGTCGCCAGCCTCATGTAGGCCCTGTTTTTCTGCTTCCACTTCTTTATTGTATGGAGCCTTGTGCCTGCCCTGATAGCCAATAATATTATTACTAGAGGAAGGACAAATATTATATTGTATAGTATAAGCAGCCCGAATGAAGCGGCATCGAAACTTTCTGACAATATTTTTATTATTGCAAGATAAGGCCCGCCTGTGCACGGGAGTTCGACCAAAGAGACAAAAACGCCGAGCGCTATAACCCCAGGTGTTGTGATGTTTGTGACTTTATCCTGTATCTTCTTTGCCATTGCAGGCGAGATCGCAAGCGACAGGCCTTTCCCATACCAGTAGAAATCCTTTAGCTCTATTACTCCGCCTGTGATTATCATCATTCCCACTGCAATTGAGATGTATTCAGCTATCCAGAGCGGGATTGAAGCAAAGGCAAACATAAGGCCCAGCCCTGCCAACAAATAGGTCGCGAAAACAGCGCCGATGTACAGGAACCCTATTTTCAATAATTTCTTCTTCCCTTTCGCTGTCACAAAAAGGGTTGAAACCAGCAATATCAAAACCCCTATCGCGCATGGGTTTATGGAGTCTATAACAGCTGACCCTACCACTGTGCTCAGAGCCGGCAAGCCTATCAATGACATATCACTCAAACACAATCTTGATGAAATCCCCTGGCGGGACATTGCTATAGGGGCTGATCACATACTCTGTGAAATTTTCAATTTGCTTATCATTTACAAAAACTTTAAGTGTTCCTTTTTTATCTGTGTTAGGGCATACATCGCCGTTAAACCACCTTTTCTGGCTGCCATCTTGCAGGAAAAGCCCAATAGAGTCTTGTATAAGGTAGTTGCCTGTTTCTTCAAAAAAATGGCGGAGGCTGGCTTCGCTTAGCTTGACCAAAACCCCTTCCACATGGATCCTGTATCTGCCATCCAGATCTTTGCCTTCATTATGGTGGTGCAAAACAGGGCTGCCTACTTTATTGTCAAGCCCTTCAGGCTCCTTAAGCAGGACCTTCTGACCGCAAATCCATACCTCAAAATCAGCATGCCAGTGGACAGGCCCTTTGCTTTCTGAAATTGTATTGAGGTAGACTGTTGAAGCTGCAAGGTATATTGTTGAGAAAACAATGGAGATAACCATTGCCAGAAAAAGGGTTTTTTTGTGGCGGTTGTTTAACTTTTTTCTAAAAAAAATGGAGATTAATATTACTATGGACATGATCAGGCTGGCGTACAAAACTCCGGCAATCGGGCTAAAATTGTTTATTAAGCCCGCATTTTCTGTTTCTTCATGGGCATAGGCAGAAATTGGCAAAAGAAAGGATAGCAAGATAAAGGCTGCAAATTGCTCTTTCATGCTTTATAATAAGTTTTCTAAATTAAAAAGAAAACAAGGAGCCAGACAATCAATCTTCTATTTTTGACGCTCCACTGGGCAGGCTCTCCATTATCTCGCCTCTTGTATATATTCTAACACCGCCCATTACCCTATATTGTTCTATTGGTTCTGTAAGCCTTCTTGCCTCTTCATCTAATTCCCTTGTTGCTTTTTTATACCCCTCAAGATCTACTTTAGCTGGCTCTTTTGGCTGGGGATCTGATCCTGCTGGACTTTCTTCTGGCAATCTTAGGTAGCGCCCTGATTTTGACCGCCTTTCTTCTAATAATCTAGCTCTTCCTTCTGCTACAGAACGAGGCAGCCACCTCAATTTAAGTCTTTGTTGATCAGGAGAGTCTCTAGGGCCAGATCTTACTACATCCTCGACGAACCAGACATATAATTCTCCCATTATGCTCACCTCAAATATTATAGAAGAATAAGCTATTTAAAATTAGAGGCTCTATTCAACCAAAAAAACCTTGTCTTTTTCCCTTACCCTGCCTTTAACTTTCAGCCCTATGGAATCGCCTTTGTTCGCTTCTGTAACAGGATTCCTGTCTATCTGCATGCTCTCAACCTTCTGCTTGAAATTAGTTGTTGCGCCCTGTATTGATATTTTGTCTCCGGCTTTTAGCGTGCGTGCGAGCTTTATTACACCTACATTTATATCTGTAAAGAAGTGGTCGACTGTTCCGATAAACACTTTTTTAGGGGCTGAGGGCTTTGGCTGCTGCTGCCTTTTTAGTGCAGGTTTTTGCCGCAGCAAAAAAGTGCTGTGTTTTTGTTTCCTAAAAACTTTCTTGGGTTTCCTGATTTTTTTAGGAGCCTTTCTGCTTGGCTTTCTCGGCATTGATTTTTTGGGTTTTTTCTTAACCATATATTTTAAATGGTTTTGGGAGCTTAAAAATAAGGTTTTTACTTTTTAGTGAATATCCGGCTTCTGTAATAGTTATATACTTTATAATACATACTATAAAAATATTATGAACCTAAAGAGCGTTTTAGTCCTAGTGATTCTGTTGATAGCTTTTGTGCTTTCTTTCCAGCTGACTGGCTATGTTTTAAGCGCCCAAAAAACAGTCAAGATAGGCTACATCCCCTTTGGGACTAACCTGCCGCTTTTTGTCGCTGAAGCAGATAAAAATTTTGAAGCCCATGGGTTAAAATATGAACTTGTAAGGTTTGGGTCATCACCTGAGCTTGCGCAGGCATTGTCAACGGGTAATATAGATGCTGCCTTTGAGCTGTCAACGGCTTCTGCCCTTTCTGAAGGGTCTAAAAATCCTGGAACATTAAAAATATTTTCAGTCAGCAGCCTGGCGCCAGGCAAGCCATTTGATTCTATTATTGTGATGGATGATTCGGCTGTGAAGAGTTTAAAAGACCTGGAAGGCAAAAAAATCGGCCTTTCACCTGACCCGCCTTTCGCTTCTGTGCTCAAAAGTTTCCTTGACTCAAAAGGGATTAACAAAAATAACATAAATTTTGTCCAGATAGACCAGCAGAAGCAGGTCGATTCCCTTGCATCTGGCCAAGTGGATGCCTTATTCTCAACAGAGCCCAATACAGCAATAGCAATAAGCAGTTTTGCAGCGCACAGGATTTACGGCTCTGTTTTTGCGGAATTGCAAACAAAGAATCCATATGCGGCGGCGGCATTGTCCTCCAAATTTGCTGGCGAAAATCCAGAGCTTGCAAAGAAGGTTGTGTCTGTATTTGACAAATCAGTTGATTTTATCAGGGCGGACAACAGCGCAGCAAAGAAAATAGCAGCTTACAGGCTGAACATAGATCCTGAAATCGCAAATTCCATAGAGCTTTTGTCCGCTTCAAAATCCACAGAAGTTGATAAGGAAAAAGTTCAGGAATATGCAACCCTGCTCCAGAGGCAGTCTGACAGCGGCAGCATTGATCTCAACAGCTTATTTTACAGCTAGCATACCAGAAACGTCAGCCATACTCGATAACCATCTTGTCCCCATCGCTCATTATATGGTTTTCAAAAGCTGGATTTTCTTTCCCATTTACAGTGAATTTAACTTTCTTGTCCCCTGAGGTGCAGAATTCAAAGATACAGTCCTTGTTGAATTTTTTGCCCCAAATTTGGAAAAAGTAGCCGACTTTCATGTTCTCCTCTGTCGGTTTTGGGTTCTCGAGGTGTATTATCCCATCTGTCTCATGGGTGTGAACAGGCTGGTGGCCTGCCGGACTGATGCCTATATTTGCGGGGATGACCTGCTCCTGCCCGTTAAGTATAATCCTGAGGTGGGGATGCCAGTGGATGGCGCCTGTTGGTATTGCTCCTGCCGCATAGCTGCCTGACCCTGTCCCTGCGGTAATATCATGCTTTATTGAATTTCCGCTTGGAGATGCTGTAAGGGTTGTTACACCGTACCCTATTGCAATTATCAGAAGGCCAAAAACCCCGTATTTCAAAAATTTCCCTGTCTTGGCAGATTTCAATTCCTGGGACCGTTCAGCTTTCCTCTCCTCTTTTCTTTCCTGCCTTTTCAAGAATTTAGGCGAGGGCTGGATTATATCTGCTGCTGCCGCATGCTTGGCTTTTGCATGCTGCTCCAAAGACTTTGAATCCAAAAATTCCCTTTCGCATTTTTCACATTTCATTCCCATAACATTTTCTTTCAGTAAAATCTGTTCAAAGAAAATCGGCATCTCACTAGAAAACAGGGAATAGATGCCAGATTTCTTCCGATGACATTTTCTTTTTTTCTAAACTAATTTAATTTAACCTTTTATAAAGAAAATCCAAAAACTCAAAGCTGATTTTCGTACTCCAATATCTTTTTGCGCGCAGATTTTATATGCTCGCCGGTTTTCTGGATTTTTATTGCAAGCCTGTCGGCTTTTTCTTCTTCCTTATTATTATGGTGGAACCTCAAAAGAAGAGAGATTGGTGAAAAAATGCGCAGAAAGAAATTAGATAATTTGAGGGCTGAAGATTTTTGTTTTATATGCGCGAGCTCATGCAAAATCACTGCCTGCAACTCTTTCCATTTTAATATGTCAGATAAACCCACCGAAAGGAAAACTGCAGATTTGAAGCTCCTGAAAGAGAAGGCGAGCGGATCCTGCCTGTTAATTGTGTATATTTTGGGCTGCCTGATTTTCATTTTTTTCGAGCTCACTTTCACAAACTCATAAACCTTTCCTGAAACAATCTGGCTTTTCCTGTTATGGTAAATGAAAATTGCCGGTATGATAAAGAAGCCTGCGATGGTCCCCAATATCATGGTTGAGGGGATTGCAAGGCTGAGCAGGTGGTAAATATTTGTATAGCATGATGCGCATGACATTGCGCAGCCTGAGTTTGTGGTTAGAAATACAAGGGGGAATAATAAAGCAAGTATATGGGAATATATCAGGCCAATTTTTGTTTTTGTTGAAAAGTTTATTTTTTTAAGCAGAATTATGGAAACTAGTGAAAATAAAAGGGATCCAGAAACAATTAATAATTTGCTTATTTCGATTCCAATCCCAACACCGCACATCAACATAAGAACTATTTTTCTCCTTTTTTAGAAAACCTGTCATTGAAGTAATTCACTGCAACAGAGCCGAATTTGTCAATCAGTTTGTTTACAGTGTTGTCAAGGACAGACCTCTCAAATTGCTCCTTTGTCTTGCTTACAGAATAAATATAATGGGGGCCTCCCCTGCCAACCTCGACTATCCTATTTACTATGCCCTTTTTATGGAGCCTGTCAAGGTCAACTGCTATGCTTGTGAGCGCAATTCCATTGCTTTTCAATTTGCTGTAAATCTGCCTTACCCTCTGGCTGTCGTTTTTCCAAAGTGTTTCGAGTATGTCTGCCTGGAGGGGGCTTAGGATGCCAATAGAATTTTTTTCAAGGTCAATTTTCCTGACTTCCACCATAAAATAGGGCTATTATTATAATCTAATATATGACTTAAAGGGTTATTTAAAGGTTTACAGGTTTTGCAAATCTGCCATAACTTACACTCTTTGCTAAAGGGGATGGAACAGATTTTCGGATCAATTTGTGTAAAATTTGTTCTGGGTTATCTTTATAAATACAACCCTCTGATAGTAACATGACAGTAAAGTATTTAAAGCTTTGCTCCAATATAAAGCCATGTTTTCACAAATGCCGGTCGGAAGCGCATATCCAGATGCAAGGGCTGTCATAGCTTTAGCATTGGCATTAACTTTTTTGCTGTCAGCTGCCTTTGCCCAATCAGCCCCAACAACAGTAAAGGTTGGCCAGGCAGATTTTGGAAAGTATAGAATAACACTGGTCAATATAGATGGCTTTACAAACCAGGCATGGCTTCAGATAACAGACCTAAATGGCCAGTATATGCATTATGTTTCCAGCAATGCAGGTGTAATTGCAACACCAGCTGTAATCTTCCTTGGGGAAACAAAAACCCTTAATTTAATAGATGGCGGCTCTCTTATAATCAAGGTTGTTAGCCTTGAATTGGTTCCGGGGTTAAGCATGGTAGCATCTGCAACACTTGAAATATCTGATCCTGGGCAAGTTTCAGTCCCATCAGCACCCCAGAACCTAGCAGCACAGGCAGGTAATGGGCAAGTCACTCTTACATGGCAGGCGCCATCCAGCACTGGCGGAGCACCAATAACAAATTATAAAATATACAGGGGGACAACTTCGGCAAACAAGGCCCTTTTAGTGACTGTTGGAAATGTTCTTACTTTTACAGATGCGGGTCTTACAAACGGGCAGCAGGTCTTTTACTTTGTTTCAGCGTTTAATTCAGCTGGAGAAAGCCTCGGAAGCAATGAAGTTACAGCTACTCCAGCAGCAACAGCAGGCCAAACTGGAATAGCAACAGCCACAACACCTGTAATCTTTGGTGGCTTTAAAATCTTTGTTTCACCATTTTCAAGCTATTTGTTTATCACAGTCAAGGATGTTAATGATGTCTTTGTGTCACAAAAACTTACACCTGTGGGCGTAGGCTCAGAATTTACCCAGGGCCTGAAAGTCACTATAAATTCAGTTCTGACAGATTCAAATGGCCAATTTACTGGAGCCCAGATAACAGTTGAACAGATAACATCAACACTCGCAACCTTGTCAATAGCAAAAACAGGTTTAGGGTCAGGAACAGTCACAGGCAGTATTACTGGGGTCAATTGCGGAACACTATGCACAGCAGAATTTAACAAAGGCACACAGGTAACCCTTACAGCAACCCCATCAGCAGGCTCAACGTTTGCAGGCTGGTCAGGGACAGGGATCAACTGCCCGGGAACTGGCACATGCACAGTTACATTAAATTCTAATACAGCTGTAACAGCCACTTTCAATACTGCAGGCGGAGGTGGCGGAGGCCAGTTGCCTACAGCATTCACACTTGCAACCCCAGCAACAGGATCAACAGGGGTTTCGATACTGCCAACATTCACATGGGCAGATTCAACAGGTGAGGCAACATACACACTCCAAATAGCTACAGCAAACACTTTTGCGGCCAATACAATACTATTCTCAAGCACAACAATCCCTGCAAATACAGTCTCTTTCACTCTCCCATCAACCAATCCGCTTCCAGCCTCAACATCCCTATTCTGGAGGGTTATCGCAGTTAACACAGCAGGCCAGACAGTAGCCTCAAATGGACCTTTCAGCTTTACAACTGCAGCTGCGGCACAAACAATACCAACAACCTTTACAATTACAACTCAGATAAATGGAGCGACAGGGATCGCCCTCACGCCAACTTTCACATGGACAGACTCAACTGGAGAAACAAGCTACAAGCTCGAAATAGCAACACTCAACACCTTTGCCGCAAACACAATAGTGTTTACAGAGAACACAATCGCAGCCAATACCTTAACCTTCAATCTTCCTGCAGGCAGGCTTTCAAATGCATTCACATATTTCTGGAGGGTTATCGCAGTTAACACAGCAGGCCAGACAGTAGCCTCAAATGGACCTTTCAGCTTTACAACATTACCCGCTGATACAGGCACAGGCGGCGGGATCCAACCTTCAGGTGGATCCTCTGGCGGAGGCGGATCAGGCGGAGGGGTATCTAGCGCTCCAGTAGTTTCAGCAAGAACAGGCTCTGGAATCCTTTATTCGCAAATACTTTATATCTTAACCAGCGATTTCCTGCCTTTCAAATTTACTGAACTTTTAGCAAATAAACAAATGGTTGACGCGGGAGGCCTTGTGAAAATAGATGTGCAGACCAATGAGATAGTTTTGTCTTCAGATGGTTATTTAGAATTCAGGGTATTGGAAAAACTTCCGAATGAAGATGATAACAAACAACTTATATCTCCATTGCCAGCAGAAATTAAAAAGCAAATAAAGTTTTTCCAGATCATAACTTCACCAAAACTGAAAGGAAAAATATCCCAAGCAAAAATTACATTCCTATTGAAAAAAGAAGAGATTGCAGATACGGCTTTTGCAAATGTAAGCGTCCTGAGGTTTACAGGCGGGAAGTGGGATGAGCTTCCTAAAACAGCAGATCTTTCGCAAAAACCTGATGGTTCAGCAGAGTTTACAGCAACAACACCAGACTTTTCAGTCTTTGCTATTGTAGAAAAGCCTCAAGCAGAAGGCCAAACTAACCAGACACAACCAACCCAAAACATTACAGTACCAAAGGCTTCACCGAGTGCATCACCTTCCCCTGCCCCTGTCTCAGGTTTATTGATATCAGGCAACAGCGCAGTTGCTGTGTATGCAATAGTTGCAATATTGTTAATAGCTCTTTTATACACAATTAAGAAAAACAGGGACCTTCAAAAACCAGACGAAGCAGAGATGCAAGAACACAGCCCCCAGCGAGCTTGACAACCTGAGAAGTTCTATGAGCAGGTAGAAAGGATAATTTTTTCTTTTTAAACAGGTTTCTATTTTCAGTATTTAAGAAAGCTTTGCAAAATATGCAAAACTATATAAGGATGTTACGGATAATATTATTTAATCTATGACAGATTCCAGTGCAGCCAAAGTTTTCGGGAATACTTTCAACATTATAAAAACTAGGCAGAAAACTTTTTTTATATCCGTTGTTTTGTTTGGGGCCCTTTTCAGTTTTTTTTACGGAGTCTGGAAAATACCAGTAGTTGAATTCGGATTCCACAGGATGACTGAGGTCGGGATTCTTGATGTATTGTTTATTCTTGCGATTACGGGAATGTCAGCGGCTTTGATGGTTCTGGCAAAGCAGAAAATAAAGCTTGCGCCAAAAAGTTCCAGGCTTGCGGGATTTGGGGGCGTATTTGTGGGCTTTGTAGCAGCAGCCTGCCCTGTATGCCAGGGGATTACACTTGCAGCCCTTGGAGGGACAATAGCTTTCATCCCGATAGGGGCGTTGTCGTCTGTTTTCTGGATCCTGCAGCTGCTTAGCCTGTTTGTTTTATGGATAGCTGTTTACCTGACCTCTGTTAGTGTATATACTAAAACATGCATAGGGTGCCAAGCAAAGCCTGCCAAGGAAAAAATATTCAATGCAGATACAATTGCCAAATCCAGGTTAAAGGGCACCCACCTCTTGGATAACAATAAATTTTTTGGGGCTTTAGTTGTGATTGTAGCGCTCGTTGTCGCAAACCAGTTCTTGATATCAGCTTCGGGTTTTGCTGTGGCTGGAGGCTCTGGAGGAGGGACTGTCAGCCTTGCGCAGGGTTTTGATTATGGGCCTAAACTTACTTTAAAGCCGATGCCTGTTGCTGCAGGGGAACAGCCAAGGATAGCAGGCTACAAGACAGCAGTAAAATCCCTGCCTACTATAAGCGAGCTTGAGATAAAGCCGGGAACAGGGGATGTTGTCCAGGATCTTGTAAATAATGTAGTCCCTTCAGGGACGCCTTGGTATGGGGCTGAGGCAGGGGTAAGCTTTGACGATCCTATAGCAGCGCAGCAGTTATGGGCAAAAGGAAGGTCGATACAGCTAGATTCTTCACAGGAAGAAAGGTGGGGCAGAATAGTCAATTCATTCACGTGCGATTATTGCTGCGGCTCCCCGCAACAGCCGACAGTTATAACAAGATGCGGGTGCGCCCATGCGGCAGCTGCCCAGGGAATGGCAAAATGGTTCATCCAAAATTATGGCGACAAGTACTCAGATGAGGAAATATATGGGGAACTGGCCAGATGGTATGCCCTCTGGTATCCCGGGCCAACAGTAAAGAGGATTGCGCAGGAGATGCAGTCTGCATGAAAAAATATTATTATATCTTGATAAATAATTTCATTAAAAAATAATTGGAGGTGGAAAAATGGAAACAAAAAGTATGTTATTGGTCGTCCTGATAGCAGCCCTGCTTGTGACAGTTGGATTGCAGACAGTGCAGCTTGCAGCTATGGCTGGAGGGAATGTTGTAAAGGCAAGCTCTGTGTCATTCCCGGCAAAAACAGGAAGCTCAACAGGCGGGTCTTCAGCAGGAAGCAGCTTGCAGAATCTGCCAAGCATGGTAGGGGGATGTTAGAAAAATATGGTAAGTGAAAAGGGGATTAAAGGCGGTGGTTACTATGAATGTGAAAGCTGCGGTTTTATTTACAGAAATAAGGAGACTGCAGAGAGATGCGAAAACTGGTGCAGAGAGCATAAAAGTTGTAATCTGGAAATAATCAAGGAAGCTGTAAAGATTTAGTATGGAACTGGAATGCAAGTGTAAAAATAAGGGAGTGTTAGAGGGATGAACCATAATTTGCTTTATGGATTGTTGGCAGTAGTGGTGGTTTTGTCAGCAGTAAACCTGTTTTTTGTCACGTCTGCAGGCCAGTCGGCTTCTGCTGCTGTTGTAAAGGCGCAGGAAGATTCAAGGCCAGCTGAAATAGAGGTTGTGAAGATTTCTGATCCCAGTTGTTCTGATTGTTTCAATATAGACAAAGTTTTGTCTGAGTTGAAAACCAAGAATGTGAAAGTCCTGAAGGAAGAGGCTTTAAGCTTTTCTTCTGATGCAGGAAAAGAACTGATTAAAAAATTTGGAATAATAAAACTGCCGACTCTTATAGTTTCAGGCGAGGTAAAAAAACCTGGGATAGAAAGCTATTTTAAAGCGTGGGGGCCGAAAGAGGATGCCGGGAAAAATTATGCTGTGTTCAAGGATGTTCTCCCGCCTTATGTAAATCCCGTAGATGGGCAGGTCATTGGCAGGGTTTCAGCCACAACTATTATGGATTCGGAATGTCCTGATTGCACAGATGTGGGATCCCTTGTAACCGCCCTAGAACAGCAGGCAGGGGTTGTTTTTTCAACCAAGAAGACAGTGGGCTACAGATCTGCAGAAGCGCAGGATTTGATTAAAAGGTTTGGTGTTGAAAGAATCCCTGCAATAATCATATCAAAAAATATTTTGGAATACCCGGCAGTGAAAGAAGTCTGGAGCCAGCTGAATGCGACCGAGAAGAATGGCTTTTTTGCACTCCATGCGCAGCAGCCGCCATACAGGGATGCGAGATCAGGCCAAATCAAAGGGCTTGTAACGATGGTTTACCTTACGGACAATTCGTGCAAAAACTGTTATGATGTGAAAAATAACAGGCAGATTGCTGGAAGGCTTGGTTTGGCCCTTGAAAAGGTTGATGAATTTGATGTGAATTCCTCGGAAGGGAAAGAGCTTATAGCTAAATATAAAATAGAGAAAGCGCCGATTGCCTTGTTTTCGCCTGACGCAAAAGAATACCCATTGTTTGTTCAGGTCTGGCCTGAGGTGGGGTCAGTGGAAACAGACGGCTGGTTTGTGATGAGGAAGCCCGACCTTCTCGGGAATTACAGGGACCTGACGACTGGGAATGAAATTATTATACAGAAACAGCAAACTGAAGGCGGCCGTGGCTAGTGATTATGGCAAATACTGTTATATTGTACAGCTCCATTGTTTTGCTTTTTGTAATCTCAACAGGGCTCTTTTTTACAACCCAGCAAAAAATCGACCAGCTAAAATTAAGCAGCCAAGAGATATCAAATCCGATGGGCGAGAAGATGTCCAGAATGTCCTTCTCTGATTTTGACAGGCAGACTGCAATGAAACTAATGGATAAAAACAATGATGGGAAATGTGATGCATGCGGCATGCCAGTTGAAATGTGTATAGATTCTGGAGAAATGGAATGCAGCATGAGCCCTGATTCAAAAATTGGGAAGCTTGGCTCCCAGCACATACATGCTGACTGGAAAATTTATCTGGATGGAAAAGTTATGGATTTTTCCGGTAAAGATCATATGACAAGAATGCAAAAAGGCTTATCTGTCAGCAGCTTTATCCATGTGGATTCTGGTTCGCCTTCCCCAGAAAAAACAGGCGATGTCCTGCATATGCATGCTACTGGCGTCCCTTTATCCCTGTTTTTCAAAAGTTTGGATATAGAATTGCCTGATAATGTAAAAATGTATGTCAATGGGAAAGAAGTTCAAGACTGGAAAAATTATGTTTTCAGTGATTTGGACAAAATCCTGATTACTGATGGAAAAGGAAATATTACAGAACAGCTAAACTCAATTACAGATTTCACAGGAAATCATTAGGTGAGACTATCAAGGAAGGTTAGATCACTAAAAAAAGCTGAAGAAAAAGCGAAGAAGTAAAAATTCAAGCGGAGGTGATTTTATGGTGGAAAAGAAATGTTGTAGCGGCGGCGTCTGCCCGTCTTGTGACTGTTGCATCTGCGTATGCACAAAAGAGCTGAAAAAGTCCTTGTCCCCTGAAGCGCAGGAACTGCTGATAAAAGCTTTTAGCTGAAATAATGCCGGATTTCAGGAGATCAATCCTTTGTTTGCTTTTATTGCCTTTTCATTGATTAACTGTAAGGAATGCTGTGTGGTTGAAAAATGCTAAAATTCGGCAGAAAGAGTTTAAGGTGAAATTTATGAAATGCTGTAAAAATAACAGATGGCTGACGGCATTATGTTTTGCGCCAATTTTGTTATTCATTCCTCTAAAAATATTTTTCCCGCAGTTCGCTTATCTGTCATTTCTTGCATTCTTGATTTGCCCTGTTTCAATGGTTTTATTGATTTACGTCTTTGGCAAGGAGGATAGTTGTGCCCATAAAAAAAGAAAATGACAAGATAGAAAAAAGTCCGAGAATTTTTGCAGCGATGAGCGGGGCTTCTGGCGGATTAAGTTTTCTAGGCGGCTGGCAGGTGTGCCATAATCTTTGTTTAGCTGTCATTGCGCTGCTTTCATTAATAGGGGTGACTGTTGTTGGGATGCCACTGCTGTTTTTGACGCAATATGCAGTTTATTTCTGGTCAGCTGCCGCAGTTTTTCTTGCCCCGACACTTTACATGTATTCTAAACACTCAAAGTGCGTGTCAAAAAACCTAATAATTTTCAATATAGGTATACTGATTTTTAGTGTGCCTTTCGTTCAGGAACTGAATCCTTTTTTTTGGGCAGTTGGCGGAATAATAATCTTTTACACCATCTTTAATTTTATCAAGAATAAAAGGGCTGGTTGACTATGAAAATTATATTAATTTTACTTGTGTTTGGTATCCTGATAATTTCAGGCTGTACGGCCCCAAACCCGCCAATTAAAACAGAAAACCACCAGATGGACCATATGGCAATGGAAGCCCACGGAGGGGACAGGGAGTCTGTTGGGATCCATATGTACAGGGTTTATTTTGAGAGGCCAGCACCTGACGGCGGGCAAACAAAACTAAAATTCAGGGTGACAGAACTGTATTCTGAAAAGGCTGTGGATCTTGAGGTCGTCCATGAGAAAATAATGCATGTTGTTTTTGTGAGGGACGATTTGAAATATTTCGGGCACATACATCCTGAGCCAGCAGGGAATGGTTTTTTGGAGGCCCCTTACAGATTTTTGGCGCCTGGAAAATACAGGGTTTGGGCTGATTTCACAGTTGATGGGATGCAGCACCTTGTTGATTTTGACTTTGAAATAAATGGCGTGGAACAAGCTGAAGAAGATAGTTTAAAGGGGATTAAGGTAAGCATGGAAACCGCTGAAGACATACAGATGGGGAAAGAGTACCAGCTTAAATTTATGGTTTTAGACACAGAAAATAAGCCGGTAAAAATAACAGAAAAGTTCCTTGCCGCAAATGCCCACTTAATTGATATAGACCAGTCCCTTGAAGAATTCAGCCACAATCATGACGAGAATTTTGATGGCGATAATGTAATTTCCTTTAGCCACAAATTTAAAAAAGCAGGCAACCATAGGTTATGGGTCCAGTTCTCAGCTGGAGGCCAGGAAAGGACAGCGCCTTTTGAAGTTGGGGTGAAGTAAAATATGGCAAAATCGGTTTTGGCAGGGAGCATAATAATTCTGCTGATTGCAATCTTTTTGGGCATTTTTATTTCCGGCCTTCCACCGCAGGCTGAGTACAAATTCCCGGGCGCAACAGAAGCAGTAAAGCAGTATTTTGAATCTTGGGGCAAAAAAGACTGGCCGAACATGTATTCTGTTATTTCAGATGGCTTCAAGAAGATTGAGCCAACTGCGAAAACCTTGGCTGGTTTCAAAGTGTATGCTGAAAGCCAGAATATGTCAGCCGTGAAAATTCTTGGTTTGAAAGAGGAATCTAATGATGGAAAAACTGCAATTATTGGTTACTCCGCAGAATTTACTTTATCAGATGGGTCAAAAAAAGAGTTCTCAGACAAGTTTACACTAAAATTCAGGGAAGCTGATGTGATAAAGGGGTGGAAGCTGATACATCCTTATGGGGAGAATATAGACACTTCTTAAGCTTTCGCTAGAACGATATAACAGTGTTATCTATAGGCCCCACAAGGTTTATAAATCCACATGTTAAATAAGTGGTATGAATTTGAAATTTTTGCCAATTGTTCTTGTAGCGGCAGTTGTTTTGGTGGCAGGATGCGCTCAAAAGCAGCAGCCTACTCCTACACCTGTAGCAGCAACACCTGACATAACAATAACATCACCGGCAGCAGGCGCAACTGTTTCAGGCCCTGATGTCACAATCGGTTTCTCAGTTTCTAATTTGAAGATAGTTGCTCCTCCAGCAGATGGCAAGAATGTGGCTGGGCAGGGACATTTGCATGGATATCTCGATGATGGACAATATATTCCTATAGCCGACACCTCATATGTAGCTAAAGGCTTGTCTGCTGGAAAACACAAGTTCAGGCTTGAACTCCAGAACAATGACCATTCATTGCTTTCACCTAAAGTGATGAAAGAGGTCGAATTTACAGTAGGCTCAGCAGCTGCAGGAGGCACAACCCCTGCAATAACATTCACAACCCCAACAGAAGGCGCAACTGTTTCAGGCCCTGATGTAACGCTTACATTTTCAGTATCAAACTTCCAGGTGGTTGGACCTCCAGAAGACGGGAAGAATGTTGATGGAAAAGGGCACTTTCATGGCTATGTTGATGGCGGCGACTATATTCCAATAGCATCTAATAGTTACACAGCTAAAGGGTTGACCTCAGGCAAGCACACATTTAAGCTGGATCTAAGGAATAATGACCACAGCGCATACTCACCTGCCGTGATGAAAGAGATCACATTCACTGTAGGGTCAACAAAAACATTCACTATGGACATAAACCATGATGCAGGATATGTTGTGAAAGACAGTTCAGGCGCTTCTGTGAGCGAAATAAAGGTTAGTACAGGCGACACAGTCAAGCTTCTTGGCACAAGCACACCATTATCCCACAATCATGGAGTTGCAATAGACGCCCTTAATGTAAATGTGGAAATCAAGGCTTTACCAGGAACAACACCGCAGGAATTGACATTTACTGCACCAACAGCAGGGACATACCAAATATACTGCAAGACATGCCTAGGCGGAGCGCTTGGAGCCCATCCATGGCATAAAATAAACCTGGTCGTGCAGTAAATTTAAGTTATGGCTGTTGCTGATTTAATAAATAAATATACTGTCTACGATTACCTTATTGTTTTTCTTCTAATACTATTTGCAGTAAATTCTACTACGCAAAATCTTTGGCAAAACTCTTTACCCCACATAATTATAACTGTCGGCCTTGCTGTTTTTCTTGATCTGGCGCTTTCCTTTTTGAAGAGCAAAAGGAAGCCTAAAGAAGGCCAGATGGCTATGCCGCCATTCAAGGTCCATTTGCCGAAGAGCGCGATAATCTCAGGCATGATTGTTGGGCTGCTTATAGAGCCAACCGGCCTTTCATGGCCTGCGCTCGCTCCTGTTATAATGGCTCCTTTAGTGGCTATTTTGCTTAAACACCTTATCAGGATAAAAGGCGACCATATATTTAACCCTGCAAACTTGGGGTTGCTTGTTACAATAACAGTTTTGGCATCCTCAATCTCTTGGTGGGGGGCAAGCCCGCCATGGCTGGTAGCCTTATTTGGGCTGTTTGTTGCCTACAGGCTGAAAAGGCCAAACCCTGCGCTTGCTTTCCTTGCAGTTTATTTCCTGCTTACAATGGGTTATGATGCAGCAACCAGCACATCCTTTACATCAGATTCAATCCTCCAGCAGTTAAATAATGGCACAATCCTCTTTTTTGGGTTTATAATGGTGCAGGAGCCTGTAACAGCACCGCGATCAAGCAAATCAAGGCTGGTATTCGGGGTGCTTGTCGCAATCTTTGCCTTTGCGTTGACCTTCTATTTAAGGCAATACAGCCTGCTTTTAGGGCTTGTTCTAGCTGACCTTTTTGTGCTGCCGCTGAACTGGAAGCTGAAATAGCAGCACTTCTTTTCTGAAGAAAAAATAGAAATAGGCCACCGTTTAAATCATATTATTTTTATTCTCTTTTTCAAAATTTTAGGGCGTAGTGCGCAGATAATTTCCTGATCGTTTGTCATATGTTAACCATGCTATAGCTAACATATCTGCAGGCAAAGAGGCTAAACCTGTTATTGCTGCAAAATAGCTTCCAGGAAAATTCTTCTCTGACCATAGGTCTCTTATGTCTTTCACGCAGACCTCAAGAGAATAAGAAAACCGGCTTCTATAGGTTTGACCGCTGATGTCTGTTAGCATAATAAGAAGAATTAGCACGATAGATTTAAAAATAAAGATAAGAAGAAAAAATCAAAGGAAAATATGTCCTGTTCCGGTTATCCGCCTATCCTGAACATTTTTGTGCCGCAAGTCGGGCATTCGCCTTTTGTTGCAGGCCTGCCGTTTTTCAGTTTCACAGATTTCGGATTTTTTATTTCGACATTTTTCTTTTTGCACTTGACGCAGTAACCCTTTGGCATAAGAAGCAAATTGCTGTATCACCTACCCCCTTAATGAAATTAAATTAATTACTATTAGAACCGTGCTATATAAAGGTTGTGAGGGGCGATTTTCTTTTATAGCTAAAAACTTGCTTAAGCCGCGGAATAAGCTAAAAATGGGTTGTTTTTCTGCAAAAAAAACATTTATATAGCAAAAAAGTAAAATAGATTCAGAAAATGCCTTATGCCTATACTATCGCTAGCTGCCATGGAGAAGCTGCTGAGGAAAGCTGGATCAGAAAGGGTATCAAAAAAAGCGGCTGTAGAGCTTTCCTCTGTGCTTGAAGAAATCGGGGTCGAAATAAGCAGGGACGCCGCAGAGCTGGCAAAGCATGCAGGAAGGAAGACTGTTATCGGCGAGGACATAAAGCTTGCCAGGAAAAAGGCTGAATAATTTTTTGAATCTTATTTTTATGTCATATCATCTAAACCCATGGTTCATAATGACAACATTAGGCGACCCAAGGCTCTGGGTGGCGCTTTGTGTTGTCCTTTTTTTGATAAGGCTTTATTATAAGCCAAAGATTTCTCCCTACAACAAAAGATTCTTATGGGTCTCCACATTCATTATATTCTGCGGCTTTGCCATGGCATCCAGCCTCCTGCTATCAGAAATTTTGAAGGGAATCTTCCAATTGCCTAGGGTTTGCTCCATAGAAACAAACCCCTATTGTTTAAGCAACTACTCCTTCCCATCCGGGCACGCTGCAGTAATCTTTACTGTTTTCTCTGGGATTTATTTTATTTTAAATAGAAGAAAATACCTGTGGATTTTTGCCTTGCCATTTTTGGTAGCAGCCTCTAGAATTGTTTTAGGTGTCCATACAATCCAGGATGTTGCAGCAGGGTCAGCTATAGGACTTTTGGTCTTCTTTATCTATTACTGGGCTGCAAAAGAGAAGGAGCTTGTCGGGAGATGGGTTAAATAATCAGAGTTTTATATGAAACGTGGCACGGTAGATGTTAGAAGGGAATTACCTGATGGAGGGTATGTAATTTTAAGCTGTCGCTATAGGCCAGATGAACGCAGAGAAGATGTCTATGAAATCACATTAAGTTTGGAGTGTAATGGGCTGGTCCTGAATTCTTGCCCCGGCGCAAGCTGGTTTTTGAGTGAGAAGGAATATCGGCAGATCTTTTCGGCCATAAAAAGCAGGGACGGTTATCGTATAGCTTATTCATTCCTTGAAAAAATTGCGAAGGACAGGAGAAGGATTGAGCCTGAGCTGGTTTTGGGGCTGATCGCGGATGAGGTTTAGGCTTTATGCCTTAAAATTCCGGCGCAAGAAAATATTTTGCCTTTAAGGACTCCAATACACTTGTTTGCTGTAAAGATTATTTAAATAGGCCTCTGCACCAAATGGAGAACTAACAAATAGACGCTAATTTGAGGCAGTTCCCAGTTACTTGGATAGGTTTCAACAGAGCCATGACTTATTAGTCTAGTTTTTAGAGCCAGGCACATAAGCTTATATATAACTGTATCTAAAAAGATACATATGTATCTAAAAAGAAACAATGAATTGGAAGTGTTGAACCTTTATCTGGGCAGCTACTCCAAGCAGTTTTATCTCAGGGAAATAAGCAGGCTTGCAAAGCTTCCCCTTAAAAGCGTGCAGCATGCGGTTGGTTCTTTAGAGAAAATCAAAATATTGAGAAGCAGCATCCAGGGGAAAAACAAATATTTCAGCCTTAATTTGAACAATATACAATCTAAGCTTTATTTGCTGCAGGCGGAAATTTACAAGACCCAGCTCTTTTTGGAAAAATACCCCCAGTCTAAAACCTTTGTTAAAGGGCTTGCCGATATGCAGATAATTGTTTTCGGCAGCTTCGCAAAATTCTCTGCAGAAAAAGATTCTGATATGGATTTACTGGTAATATCAGAAGAGGAAATGCCGTCGCACTTATTGCCTTATAAAATCCATGAAGTCAGGCTATCGGAAAAATCCTTTATGAAAGCATTGGGGAAACAGGAAACTCTGATCAAAGAAATAGAAGAAAACCATGTCATCCTGAACAACCATTCATTTTACATAAACACTATGTGGAGCCATTATGCAAAATAAAAAACTGAAATGGTGTTTTGGATTGAAAGACGGTTTGCGGATTCTCGAACCAAATGAAAGGATTGCCAAATCCTATCTGACAGAAGCAAAATCATCTTTGGAAAGGGCTGAAAAGAATTTCAAAGACAGCGATCTGCTCTGGGCAACTGTTGTCATTTATTATGCGGAATATTACGCATTGTATTCTTTCCTGCAGAGAATTGGCGTGAAGTGTGAAAATCATTTTTGCTCTATACTGGCCGCAGGATTCCTGTTGGGCGAGGACAAGACCGCAATAATTAACCGCCACAAAGACAAAAGGATAGACGCGCAATATTATATGAACGTCGATAAGGAAGAGCAGGTTGGAACGATGCTTCAGGAGGCAAAGATGTTCATTTCAACCTTGGATGAAATTGTTTCAAATCTCAATGAAAAAGAAATCAATGCCCACAGGAAAAATTTGAAAAAAGCATCTTGATAAATCCTTCTAGACCCATATTTTATATAGTGTTATAACTGCTTAAATTATCCCATTTATTAATCCCCCCCAAAATATACTAATCACAGATTTATTATGACCGCACTCGGCAAACCTATAGTATTCACAAGGCTAAAAGCTAACGCAAGCATTGCAGCCCTGATTATTTTCGCAGTTGTGTCTTCCCTGACGCTTTTTGTTTTTGATAAGGTAGAAGCTTTCTGCAAAATTGCAATTAACTTGTCCTCTTTTTAGCGATTGCCTTAAGTTTTTCTATTAGGCTTTTTATTTCGGTTTCATATACATCCATATAGTCTGATTTGACGTGTCTGCCTTGATATTTTATTCCATTTCTTTTTTGCCTTAAATCATCGATAATGTTAATTTCTTTCTCTGTCATTTCCTTGCAAGCGGTTCTTAGATATTCTATTATATTTATGTGGGTTCCCGGAAGATCAGATCTGGTTTTATATCCGTCAGCAGCCATTATCGCTGCTATAATCTCGAGGATGGCCTCATAATACTCCTCTATTATTTTTGATGAATATTTTTCCTTGCCATACTTTTCAGCTAATCCTATCAGATCGAGCCTGACATTTACCATCTCCAACAAACTAAGCGCCTTCTTCTTGTCTGGAATTACTTTTATCACATCCATTAAAATATCTCCAAATAGCCTGCAAGGTATACGCCATTGGCTATATTATTTCGCAATTCTTTCGGGAGTTTGGAAAAATCATCTGAGAAGTGCAGGCTTATTTCCCTCTTCAATAGTTTTTCATATTGTTTCAGGTTTATTTTTTTCCCTTTGCACAGCAAAAAAAAATCTATATCGCTTTGCGCAACATCCTCTCCCCGCGAGGCCGAGCCAAAAAGGATTATGACTTCCGGAAAAAGACCCTCACGGAGTTTCTCAACCAGCCCGCACTCCTTTATTCTGAATAAAGTATCCATTTTCTTATAGAATCTGAAAAGCCCGCTTTCCATGTTTGATTTATAAACAGGATACGATACACCTTTACTCTTCATAACCAAAGGATAGCCTTCCTCTGCATTTTTTGACAGGGCATCTAAATGCAGTCTGATGGATGTGTGGGCGAGCCCTGTATTCCTAGACAGCTGCCTTATTGTAAACCCGCCTAAAGGGTCGTCAAAAAACTGCCTCAGTACAAGCCACCTGCTATAATTTTGTATCATATGATACATTATTGTGTCATATAGTATATAAATGTATCACATGAGCCGGAACGCATTACTAATATATAAATCTATGCATTATCAATGAACAATATTGTGCATCACAAATCCCGCATAGGGGGAAACTATTTAGAACTTTCTATCAAGATGGGTTGTACGAGCTTGCTTAGAATTTTGGGAATTATATATTTTTCCTATCATAGTATACAATTTATTATATTATTTGTATGGTGTTCCACGAAAAATATGTAGATTAAGACCTATATCTCAGAATCCCCCCAATCCCGCCCATCTCGCTGAACTGCGAGCCCTGCTGGCTTTCGCTTGAAATCATCTCTATTTTCGTCCCCATCTTTTCTGCTATCTCTATTATTTTTTCTGTGAGGTCCTGCTGTTTTTCGACTCCCATTTTACTGCCGCAGCCAGCGCATATCTGATTTTCTATAAGGCTTCTGTCTATGTTTTTTGATGTTTTGCTCCCGCATTTGCAGGCATAATCAACTTTCACCCAGTCTTTATTTTCCACCAGAAGAAGGGTTTCCACATTTCCGCTTTCCAAAGCCGCAACCGTCTCCTTAAGGCCGTACACAGCCAGCCCGGAACTTTTTGAAAGCTCTGATAAAAAATTGTCAAGGATTTTTTTCTCCCTGACTACTGAGGCTTCCTTTAATATCTCCTCGGACCTTGCAAGTGCTTCCTTGAACCCGCTGTCTCCTGTATAGGAAATGTCCACAACCCCGAGCACTTTGTTTTTGATGTCATAAACAAGGAAATCCCCTTCTGCAAACTCGTTTTTTGTGGGTCCGGGGCCTGCAATAACAACGCCTTTCAGGTCCTTCAATCCTTTGAATTTTGCGCTTGCAATTTCCCCCACCTCCTTCAAAAAATCATTCAGCAGGCCTTCCCTGACCCTAGCGTAACGGGCTTGGCTCCACCCGCCTTTGGATGTTTTTCCGGGGACAAGCGACTCAAGGTGCTTTAAAGGCTCGATTTTTTTGCCTTTGAGTACGCCTATATCTGCCTCCTGCCTGTCAACAAGTATGAACCCGTAGACCTCCCGCTCCCTAACCAGATCCTGCAAAGGCTCGAGGACAAAACCCTGGTCGCACCTGTATAGCCTGACGCCTATCGGTTCTGTAGGTTCTATCGACCACAATTCTATGTCTGCAGCGCCTTCAAACTTTGAGACATTGCCGCAGAAAACAGCCAGCCCGTTTTTCGGGGTTTCCCTGTAATTTTTCAGGTGGTTGAGCACTTTGTCCAGCGCATCCATCACATTATTTTTTGTTGTTTTTGACTTGATGTTTTCGGATGTGGATTTCTCTGACCTGATCTGGTCCATTACCTTAATTATGTTAAAGCCAGCAGGGATGTAAACGCTGACAAGCTCTGTGTGCCTTCCCCTTATTTCCCCAAGCTCCTTTAACAAAGCTATCAGCTTTTTTTGTTCGACTTCATCACTGTGCATAAAAATTCAACTGGATTTATTATTTTTACAGAAAACTAAAAGTCAATTGCTAACCTTATAGCTATTAAAAACTCCAGAATTCACACCAAGGCGCTTATTTTCGGCTGCCATATCTATAGTAAGTATTTGGAGTATTTATAACTTTTGGCCTCCTATATTTAGTATGGCTATAAGGGCTATTTGTGTGAGCTTTCCTGTGCTGGTGCATGCATATGAAGGGCCTGGATTTATTGATTTTCTGGAGGCGAAAAGAAGGCCTTTTCCAAGACGGTTAATCGGCTGGTATTCTGACACAGAGCTGAAGATCCAGGAAACAAGAAAAAGGAAGATTAGCAATGAAGAAAGGCTGGATCAGATTTACGGTATAGTGAACGAGGATTTGCTCAGGAAGGGATATATTGGTTTAAGGGATTTAAGGTCATGGACAGAGGAGTATGCAAAAGGCGTGGCCCCATATCTTGAAAAAGAGGTCCTTGACCCAATTGCAGAATCAAGGCGAAAGGAAGGCGGCCTGCAGCTTGCAGTCATAGGCCCTACAAGCGCAAATGAAGGCGTTGTAAGGGAGCTGCTTAAGCAGGGAGGCTACAGCGGAACTGGCAGGGACGGGAGGAATCTTTTTGATATTGCTGCAAACGGCATTGAAAAAACATCGGATGGCAATAGCACACGGCATTTCAGTTTGGACATTAACGGCGGTGACAGCAGAAGGGGCAGGTTAATTGCTGAGATTGAAAAAAGCCATTTACAGGCAAAGTTACAGCCAGAGGAAGTTGCTTTTGTTGGTTTTTCAGAGGAAGATAAGGGATGCATGGACTATGTGAAAGAAAAGGGCGGGAGGGTCATTGTCTATTCAGGCGCTGCAAAGGAATTTAAAGAAAAAACAGCAGAGGCATTTGGGTCTTCAATAAAACCTTATCTGGGCGGCTTCTGGGATGTTGTCAGCTCTCTGGAAAAAACGGATTAGTTGTTTCTATATTTCCAGTTGAAATTGCTCCAATATAGCCAAAATGCTTATATACCCAAATTCCAACCAATAGGCATGTCTGACAATGATATAAGGTCTCTTGAAATAAAACAAGGAAGGACTCTAGATGAAAACCTAAGGCTGGCCAATTATTACATGCGAACCGGCAGGCTAGAAGAAGCTATGGGTTTATATTGGCTGGTTCTTGAAGAAAAGCCTGATTATGAAGCGGCAATACTGCATGGAGGCCCTATAATAAGAAGGCTGCCAGAGTATCCAATCAGGCAAATAACAGATCTAGGCCAAGAATCCCGCGAATTAGCCCCAAAATCAATAACCCTTGCAGAAGATCTGGCCCAGTTCCAGCATCACTTATTAAGGCGGTCGTATGGAGCTAATAAAAACACTGACAGCGATTGCAGGTTTGACCACATAGGCAGAGGTGAAATCACAAATGATGCTTGTGCTTATAACGATGGCGACAGATCAATGCGCAGGGTAAAACCAACTGACAGGAGAGTCCTGTGGATCCAGAAAGTGTTAGGATTCAGAAAAAGGAGAAGGGGTTGGCAGGCAATTACTGGATCCGACTCAAAGGAATACAAACTCATTGTTCCTGGTTCAGGCTTTGCAGAGCTGACAGATGACGGATTTTGCAGGCCTGACACAGGGACGCCTTTCTCTACAATACCGGAAAAAGACAAGTATGGCAATAGAATTCCTGAAGAAAGGCAAATGTGGATGGCAATAGAATCATGGTTACGAAGGGGATATCCCAGTTGGTTTGCTGGAATGATGGCCTGGTTGTTCATCTCAAGGCATGAAAACCAAGGGACTGCAGTTGTTGCCTGCTATTCCATTCTTGACTATCACCTTATGATTGATGCAGAAGACAAGCCTGACAACTCTGATCGCTTTATTGGGGCTGTCTATCCTGAGTGAGGATTCAAAGTAAATTTTTCCAAATTTTTTTAAAAAAACGATATTTATATAGTTTCCCCAACAATCTTATTAATCAATTTCTCGCATTGAAAGTTTTGTATATCCCTTCTTTTGGGATCTCAACACTTTTCTTCGGGAAGAAAAGGGCTGATATGGTGGGTAAGGAAGAACACTCTGAAAAGGTCCAGCAGCTGATGAGCAATCCTAAGAATATAAGGAACATAGGGATTGTTGCGCACATACACCACGGCAAAACAGCCCTCACCGACAATCTGGCAGCGAAAGCTGGGTTTTTGGCTGAGAAGCTGGCTGGTGTGAAAATGCTCACGTGGATAGACCCCCAGGAGCATGAGAGGCTGATGACTATTTACGGAGCTACTGTCACAATGCCTTATGAGTATGAAGGCCAGCCTTATCTGGTTAACCTATTTGACACCCCCGGCCACGTGGATTTTGGGGCTGATGTCACGCAGGCTATGAGGGTTGTGGATGGCGGAGTTGTCCTTGTCTGCGCTGTTGAAGGGATTATGCCGCAGACAGAGACTGTTCTCAAACAAGCCCTTGCTGAGAGGGTGAAACCTGTTCTTTTTATCAATAAGGTTGACCGCGCGATAAAAGAGCTTAAGCTGACTCCTGAGGCCCTGATGAAAAGGCTGGAGGATATCGTCATAGAAGTGAACAAATTTATCCAGGGCCATATAGAGCCTGAGTTTAAGGACAAGTGGATTGTAAAGGTTGCGGATGGGTCTGTTGCCTTTGGGTCTGCTGTCAAAAGGTGGGCGATCTCTGTCCCTTCCATGAAAAAATTTGGGGTCAATTTCAAGGAGATAGTTGACCTGTGTTCTGAGAACAAAGATGATGAACTTGCCAAAAAAACGCCGCTGGAGTCAGTTGTGATGGACATGGTTGCGAAACACTTGCCGAGCCCGCTAGATGCGCAGCCTTATAGGATCCCGAAGATATGGAAAGGAGACCCTTTATCCGAGGACGGGAAAGCATTAGTCGGATGCAATTCAGATTCAAAGCTGATAGGCACAATAACAAAGATTGTTTATGATCCGAGGGCGGGGATGATCTGCACTGCAAGGGTTTTCTCTGGCAAGCTGGTAGAAGGGCAGGATATTTGGATGAACAACCTGAAAAAAAATACAAAAGTCCAGCAGATCACTACCTTTATTGCGAACACAAGGATCCCTGTCAAATACGCGCTGGCCGGCAACATAGTCGGTTTGGTTGGGCTTAATGACGTCATTGTGGGCGAGACTATCTCGCCTCCTTCAACGCCAGTGGAGACCTTCGAGGCAATAAAGCATATATTTGAGCCTGTTGTGACAAAGGCTATGGAGCCTAAAAATCCGCAGGATCTGCCAAAACTTATTGAGATTCTTAGGAAGCTTGGAGCAGAAGACCCGACATTGAAAATACAGATTAATCAGGAGACAGGGGAAACCCTTATATCCGGGCTGGGCGAGCTTCATTTGGATGCTAAGGTGGAGAGGAAAATCAAGGAAAAGGGTATCGAGATAAACGCCTCGCCTCCTATTGTTGTCTACAGGGAGACGATAAGCTCGAACTCACCTGTAGTGGAAGGCAAGTCGCCAAACAAGCACAACAAATTTTATTTGTCTGTCCAGCCTCTGCCAGAGGCAATTTACAAATCGATGCTGGAAGGCGAGATAAAGGACGGTGAGATCAAGGGAAAACATACTGAAGCAGTGAAAAAGCTTCAGGATCTTGGGATGGACAAGGATCTTGCAAAATCAGCTGTCCTTATTTCAAACCACTGCATATTTTTTGATGTCACAACAGGGGCACAGTACTTAAGCGAGACAATGGAGCTTGTGAAGGACGGGTTTACTGAAGCTGTTGAAAACGGGCCGCTTGCAAAAGAGCCCTGCGCTGCAGTGATGGTGAGCCTTACAGATGTGGATCTGCACGAGGATGCAATACACAGGGGGCCTGCGCAGGTTATACCAGCAGTGAGGCAGGCCATCCATGAGGCTATGAGAGGGGGGGGAGCTTCCTTATTCGAGCCTAAACAGGTTGTAAGGATAGATACGCCACAGGAGTTCCTGAACAATGTTTTGACTGAGGTTAACAACAGGCGCGGCGAAATAGTCGATGTCAAACAGGAAAGGTCTACTGTCGTCACTGCAAAGATACCTGTTGCAGAGATGTTCGGGTTTGAGGGGCGCCTAAAGTCTGCCACAGCAGGAAAAGGGTTCCAGAGCATGATGGATGTTATGTTTGAACGCGTCCCCCGCGAGCTTCTGGCCCAGATTGTCAGCAGGATAAGGGAGAGGAAGGGGCTGCCTAATGTTTAAAGTATATTTTAGAGAAGGTTATACACTTAGAGTTAATTGAAAATAGTTTACAAAATCAATTTACTTTTTATTTCAAATAGAGGCTACATCTATTTATTTTAAAGAGATTTCTTTTTTAAGTCAAATTTTAATTTTAAAAATATAATCTCTGGTATATCTTCCAAAAAAGATGTTTTTTAAAATATATTATTAAAAGTATTTTTTATAGAATATTATAGGATTTTCCAGAATTTTTAACTCCCGAATCCAAAATAACTTTCCTACTCCAATTAAATTCTTAATCGCTATACACAGCCACATATTCTACTAGAAGCGAACAGGCTGGGAATATGTTTTTATACCAGCTGTTTATAAAGTATTCTATAGATTGGAATGGGATTTCTCGAAAAGCCAGTGATTCACGATGGCATAACGTTGTTAGGTGGGAAAGCTATCGAGAATGGAGGCTCGTGCAAACCAGCTCTCTTTTTATATAGATTGTCAACAGGAGATTATGCATTAGAATTAGATCACGGCAACAACAGGATTAGAGTTGTAGATCGGCTTGACGAAAAATATGCTTTAACGAGTTTTGGGGAAATCCAGAACGATGAGGATTTTTATAGAAAATTCCGGCGCTAACATCAACTTTTCTACTCCAATTAGATTCTGAATGACCAGATGGATTTTAAAGCTTGGGCTTTCTATGAGCGATAGCTGATGTTATTTCAGGCTCTCGAGATGTTTTTCCAAATCCTTGTAGTCGTGTTTTCTGTCAAGGATGCACACAAAAACAACTTTATCCCCAAGAAGCGCATAAATCAGCCTGCTTTCCTCGCCTTGAATATTTAATCTGATTCTGTAGACATGAGAAAAGTTTTTAGTGTGTATTCTTTTGTATCTAAAAGGATCCAGTTTGATGAGCTCAACCTTTGATTTTATTATTCTTCTGGATTGCTCTGGGAAGCGCTCTAACTGCCTTACAAAATACTCTGTAGCAACTGCTTCAAAGCTCATGACAACGCTCTCATGAGCTCTTGCTCGGATTTTATTTTCCCTTTGGAAATAGAGGCTTCTATCAGCTTTTCTATAAGCTCAACTTCCTTTCCAGTGAAGGAATCGTCATAGCCTGCTTCAAAAACCTTTTCCCTTAGGGCTTCTGCTGCCAGTTCCTGTACATTCCTGAATCCATGCTGTTGCGCATATATCCCTGCCTTCTCCAAAAGTGTTTTAGGCACTGTCAAATTGACTTGTTTGGTTTCCATACTAATAGATACTTTTCAGTATTTATAAATACCTTTTACAGCCTATTTGTTCTCAATAGCCTGCCTCGCCGCTTCTGCTGCAGAAAAAACATAAATAACAGGTTCTTAATTTCTTAAGGCTCGAACGTCCAGGCTGGAAACTATTCTAACTTTCTAAGCAACTGTTTGTACTTTAGAATAACACGGACAATTTTTATTCCTATCTTTTTTATTTCTATGCTTCTGTCCTCGATTGTTGTTAATCTATATATGGATTAATCCATGTTTTCAAGAGCCTGCCTCAACTTTCTGTCTTGGGTCCTGTGTCTTCGGTCTTCCCAAGAGCCTGCCTTGCTGCCTCTGCTGAAATCTGGTCGTCAAAGTCTTTTGCAATCCTTTTTGTGCGCCTGACAAAGGCGTTTATCTGGGACTGGGCCTTGTCTATAAGCTGGTTTACTGTTGAGCCGTCCAGAACATACCCTTTCATAAATTCGTCTGTCCCCTGGACAGGCATTTTTACAAAGGTGAGCAGGCCTAAAGTCCGCCATTTCCTTAATTCCTCGTATGTCTGGGAAAGGCTGACTTCCAATAATTTTGCTATAGTTTCTATTGGCAATGGTGTGTTATTCCGCCTTGAGTGAAGCAGGAATTTCAGGAGCTTGGCATGCTTTGCCATGCTTACTTTTCTCTGCAATCCCAGCCTCTGGACTAATATTTCTGCCAGATCATCTGAGGAAACTGCTGTTTTGTAATCAGGCGGGTTTATCTCTTTCAATACAATATCTGCCATTTTTTTGTACATATAGCCCTTTAGAAGTCCCCCAATGGAGAAATTATGATTTCATCAATCATTGTATTTTTTGGCTGATTCGCAATGAAAATAATTGAATCAACAACTGATTTTACATGGACTCGTTTTGTTCCGTGTTTTTTGTGCAATTTTCCTTCTGAATCATCGATGTCCAAATCGCTTGCAATACTCCCCAAATATACAGAAGTGACTTTGATGTTATATCTTGACGCTTCGTGTTTGAGCGCTTCTGTCATTCCAGATGCCCCGAATTTTGCCGCATAGTATGGTGTCAAAACTTTACCTTCAAATGCTCCAATTCCATGCCTATATGATGAGGTCAATAAACTGAATATATGCCCTGATTTTTGTCTAATCATTTGTTGTAAGCAAAGTTTTGTTATGTAAGTTGTTCCTTTGGTTGTTGTATCGATCAATTGGTCAATATCTTCTTTAGTTGCTTCCAATAATGATTTATCAACCCAGCCAGAAGCATTATTTATCAAGACGTCAATTTTTCCATATCTTTTAACAGTTTCATTAATCAATTTTTCACAGTCTTCCCATTTTGAAATATCACATTTTGTAATGGAAAAATTTCCTTCTATCCTATCCTTAAACTCTTCAATTTCTTTTGTGCTTCTAGCTGTCGCAACTACATCAAAACCATTCCTTGACATCCCAATGGCAAGTGATTTGCCGATTCCTTTTCCTGCTCCCGTGATTAAAACAACTTTATTTGCCATATTATTTTGACCAAACTCATTTTAAACTTCTCTTTTTCTAATATCCCAAGTTAATAATTGAAACTTCTTTCATTTTTTGTACAAACTATAACCTCCTTTTAGTCTCAAATATATGCCCGCACTCCTTGCATTCCCAATGATGTGCAGGGTCATCTGCCCTTGCTGTAAGAATCTCCTGAACTTTAATTTTCCCGCATTTTGGGCATTCCATATGTAATAGTTTTTACCTCAATGTTTTCTTTTGGGTGCTAGACATCATGCCTCTGACAAGGATATTGTAAACTTGGTTTTACATCGGTTGCAATATACAGTCTGCCTCATTGATTGGAACGGCTTTTTTCCGGCAAGATAAGGCTTTTTCTGCTCTGTCATGTCATCCTTCCCGCATTTTGGGCAGCAGCTGTTGCAATACATTTTGCTGCATTGCTTGCAGTAGTGCTGGCATCCTACCTTTGGAATGAGATTTCTGCACACCGGACAGTTTCTGTTTTTCATGGCGTCTCCTCGCCAATAAAGCCCCTAATTCTGGCTTTCATAACTACCCTTCACTGGCCTATAACTATTATTCCTTCTATCTGACTAAAACTTTTGTCAAAGGTTGCTATATTGTTTATCCGGAAAGTCTGCATCAGGGAGATGTTTGTGCAGTCTGTAAAACTTAAGCCATCTGTTTTCTGGAAAAGTTCCCATGATTTTTCGATTAGCAAATTGCTGATCTTTATAAGAACTATCTCCGAATTTAAAATGAAATTGCCAAGGTTGATTGCGGTTTGCCTGCCAGCTTTTCTGGAAGTGACTGTCACAGCTTCATCAAATATATAATCTGAAGTCACAGTCTCCCCATATTTATTTTCTGCCAGCTCCTGGAATATTTTCAATGCCTTTCCATGATGGATGTCGGCATCATTCATATAAGCATAAAGGAAACTGGCATCCAGGAATATTGCTATACTATCATTCCCCCTTCCCATAGAGTATTTCATCAGCTTCTATGCTTGTCCTTTCTGTCCCTTTTCCCCAGTTTGTTGGCTTGAGGTCTTTAAGGCTCAATTTTGGCTTTTTTTCTGTTTTTTCAAGCCATTCTGCCATTGCCAGATTGAGAGCTGAACCTATTTTTAACCCCTCTTTTACAGCCTCTGCCTTGAACTCCCTAAAGACTCTTTTATCAACTTCTTTCACAGTCAGCTGCATAATCCAAAAACCTTTCTTCCGCACCTAAGTAATACTTGTATTACAAGTATTTAAAGTTTTACTTTTCACTAAGAATACTCACAAGAAACGTTAAACACTTCGAAAGAATAGAGGGGATGCTCAGAAATCTTTTTATTTCTGAAGTTGATAATTTAAACATGAGCAAAACTTTGGATAGGCTATATAACGAAGGCGTACGGATAGCTCTTCCGCCGCGATTTACAATATCGGCTGATACAGGATTCATAGATAAAGCTCTCCGTGGGCTTGAAAGGTGCAATAAGGCTTTAGATGGAGAGGAAAGTCTGATAGTATACAACATTCTTTCAGGTTTTGGTGGTGTCGAGAAATTTCATACTATTTATGCAGCAAGCAGGGCTAAAGAAGTTGCCGCTAAGTATAGGGACCGTTATGGCACCATTACTCATGGTTGGCTGGAAAAGAGGAAAGCCGGTCTTGTTAAAGGAATCTATGATGTGAGGGGTGGGATTGTCTGGGGATACGTGTAATACTCTTCAACAAATGCTCTTAATGCATACCAGACAGAAGTTTTGTTATTAAACCTGTTGCGCCTCAAAAATGATTTTAACTTTTTGAGGTTCTTTCTCCTAACAAATGTACTAACTGTAACATCCCTTTTTCCTGCTAAAAACGGGATTTCACAGTTTATCAGTTGTATAAGATCTTCCCTGTTTACTGGTTTAGTTCTTGTAGTTATGAGAGGTACATCATCTGATCCGTATATTGCCTTCCTGTTTTCTACAGCATTGTTGCTTCTTCTTTCCTTTAGGTAGGTGCCGTATCTGTCTAATTTAAACTTGGAGCACACGATTTTGAACAGATTTAGCAATTCGTTTAAGTCGTCTTCATTTTTAGCGCTGAGTAGCATATTGTATTCCATTGCTTCTCCAATAACTTCTAAATCGGATTTTCTTGCTTCGATGGGGCTAATTTCTTTCCCATCTATTGTAAAAAACCTGAATCTTTTACCTCGTTTTGATCTTCTCCAAAGAGGCAGAGTAAGATATGTCGCTGCTCTTTCCATGTGTTTGTAAATGCCCCTTGCTTGTATTATAGGGATGGGATCCAGAAATCCTTCCTTTATCAAAACCTTTTTCAGTTCCTTAAAATGTCTATGCCTCGGAGTCAGATCAGAATGAAAGTAATCTAGAAAGAATGGTTTGATATCATAAGGATTACTGTACACGTTATAGCCTGTATACACATTTTCGGCTATGCCTCTATAGAATGCTTTTCTTACACATCTGAGTTCAGATTCTGTTAACTCAAGCTCTTGTCCCATCGAATAAATTAACCACGTGGGTTTATAAATATAGACCATTATCTGGTAACTACACTTTATACTAACTGTTTATAAAAAGACTTTCATAATTCAATTGTAGTAGGCAGCCCTCCACGAGTAAATCCGAAATCGAGAGCAAATAATACTGATTCCTCAAAACCTCCTTCTGCCCAGATAATATTACTTTTTTCGAACTAGTATATATAATTATGGGTTGTGATTGTAGTGGAAGAGTTTTCAGGGATTTGAGGTTTTCTGGGACTAAAAGTACTTCATAATTAGATCGGAGTGGGAGAAATTCAGCTAAATCCTGTATTTTTTCTCTATCTCTTCTTCTAGTCTAACACCAAAATAAATTTCATCTATTTCTCTTACTCTTTTTATAGGCAGTCCTGTATCCCCTATCACCAAACGGTCTGCGCCAACAATCTCCATAGTCCCTATGTATCTCACTCCTCTTCTATCTTTTACAGTGACTGTAGCACCTTGATATCTAGGATTAAATTTATTTCCAGAATTCCCATCGCCCACAAATAGATGACTGCCTCCTCTGCAATTATACGAAACAGAAAATATGCTCATATTCAGTTTTTGTTCTTTTCTTCCTCAATAGTTTTCAGCTGCAGCTGCTCAAATTTCTTCATTATTGCTTCAAGGTTGTGCGCAACATCCCAGCCGTCATTGGTTAATTTAACTGTCTTTATCCTGCCGGATTTGCTGAATTCAACCAAACCGAGCTTGTTTAAAGAATTAAGGACTTTTACAGTGTGGGAATAGGTGCAGTCTGCGTGTTTTGATAGTATTGTGGTGTATATGTTCTGGTCTTTGGCTGTCTTTAAGCCAAGGAAAATTTTGGCTGGCTTTTCCCTCAAAAACAGATCTTCCAAAGGGTTTTTTTCTACCATAAATCAGCTTACACTCCAAGTTTTAATTGGAGTAGATAAGTTCCTACAGAACTAATACATTACTTGATTTTTTGATTTAAATAGTTTTATGTATTTCTTCAATTAAATAGTTTAGAGAATATATTTAGAAGAATATTCTATTTATTATAGAGTTTTATTAATATCTTTTATAAATTATATATTATAGACTCTAATAAACTGTAAAAACCGAAAGTGAGAGTTGGCAAAGGTTTATAAGTTAGGGTAGTTAACTACTACTATATGATTACAATTGATGATTTAATTGGGATAGAAGAAAGAATTAGGAAAGAGGCGATAGAAGTATTAGACGACCTGATGGCTTACAAAATTTCTGGAACACAAAAAGCAGTTATTACAGGTTATAATTGGTACACGTCTGCTACAAAATCGGATAGCAGAGTCACATTTTCAAACATCCATGAAAGTGAGGATTACAAGAACGCGATGATAAGAGACTTGGGGAAATTGGGATATAAACGTGGCTACCTTTTGGAAAGGATACGCGAAAAGGGCAGTATGTTTTTCTGGAGCCCTGACTATAGGACAAGAGGCTGGTCAGGCAAGATTTTAAGTGGCCTCAAAATAAAAGATTTGAGAACACGGCAATATATTAATTTAAGGAAATATAGGAAACCATTAGAAGAATATAAAGAATTTAGAGATTCCAAAGGCCATCTCATTGCAACAGATTATGGATGGGAGGTGGATATCCCTTTCAGAAAAAGGGAAAGACTATTAAGATTAGTTGATTTGTTTTTAAGAAAAGTGGGGAGCTTTGTGTACGATGAAACCGGGGAAATAATTCTCGAAGGGGCGAACCAAAAAGAATTACGGACCCCCTGGCCTGGGCCTTATACGGTTCCTGTTCTGCTTATTGGAGAATCTGCGCTAAAATATTTAAATGAACTGCCAGCCTTTGATTCGGCGACTAGATTTTCACTAGTAGAGAACAATAACGAAATTAGTTTCGTTGTTCATAAAAATTTAGAAGTTTTAAGGAATTTGCCGCATTACGAAAGGCTTATCCATATCGGATTCTCTGAAGAGAGATGCTTAGGGAACAAACCATTTTTAGGCAGAGTGGATCAGGTTTAAATATACAGAATTCAAATAAAAATCATGGGGGTTGATTTATTTGTAAAGGATCCTGAAGAAATTACAAAAGTAGCTGAGGTAAACGATATTATTTATAATATTGCTAAATATAGGAAATTAAAGAGGTGCGAAGAAGCCGGTGTTTTACTAATTCAAAGGAGGTCTTTTTCTGCCCTGTACATAATAACTAGCAAAGAAGAAGCTGAGGAATATCTGGCTAGGCCAATTCTGGATGAGCCCGGAGGCCGAAGAACTTGTGAATGGGGTCTTGAATTTTATTCATTAAGGTATTTTGAAGCTTTAAGAAGAAGACTCGATGGCGAAAAAAATGTCAGGCTTCCTAGGCCGAGCCACCGTAGATACTAGTTTCCAGCCACTGTTTCCTATCTTCACTTCTATTTGTTAACGGCTTTGCACCTTAATTAAGGTTTTAAGCCGACTTTAAGTGCAAAATTCGTTTTTAGGTGCAGATAAAAGTTTGAGTGCAAAGCCTTTGTTACCCAAAACCTTAATAAAGGTTAGAGACCAAAATATCGAATGCGAAATAAAGAGCGTCTGGATGCGGAATACGGAAGGTTAGTATATACTGTTTTTGGGTCAAGGGAGGAGACAGAGAAAGAAGAGGCTGCAATCCAGGAGGTTGCTAGGTTTCTGGTGAGGGTTGGCTCCTTTGGGACTGAGGAGTTTTACAATTTCGCAGGCAAATCCCAGAGGCTTATAGAAAAAGTTCTGAAGAGAGATGGTGTTGATATTCTGGAACTTCTTCCGCAGGCTTCAGAACAGGTGAGCGAAGAAATAGCAGGCAGGGATTTCAGTTATTTTGAGGCTGAATTAAAGAGGCTTCGGGGCAGGATGCAGGGCAGGTTGAAAAATATTGATGCCGGGCAGAACTTTTACAGCACTGCCAGTGATATAAGTCAGGATGCGGATATTGTTTTAAGGGAAATTGCTTTCTGGGCAAATGGGAAAAATTTTGGAAAATCAATGGAGAGGAAGGTTAAAAGGCTTTGTGAAGAGCTGGGAAATGAAATCGCGCAGACGGCATCTGTTTTAGCAAATTATGGCCCGCCTGAGAAGCCTGAATGGGCTGTTGAGCTGGAGGAAAGGGATGGTGGCCTCAGCTATCTCCGGAATCTGCTTAATGAAAAGATAGGGCAAGATGAAGGGGAGGTTGGCGAGAACGATTCCCATCTGGAATGGTTTTTTTTCCTGAAGGGCAGGCTGACTGGAAAAGTTTATGCAACAGTATACAAGCCAAGAGGACCTGATGTCCCTGTGGTTGATTTTAGGGCGATTGACGACTGTTTTGAACTATTGCCAGAGCATAGGGAAAAGGCTGTTGTGGATCTTGTAAATTATATGCGCTCCAAAGAATTTAGTGACATAACAGGATACAGAGGCGCAGTTGGGCTTGCCTTTTCATATCCGGTTGAAACGCGGGTTGCGTCAGGACTGAAAATCGAAAGGTGCATGTCAACAGAAATAAAAGGCCGGCCAAGGGTTTGTTACAGGGTCGAACTGGACCCAGGCACGCCTGTTGGAAATGCTTCTGTTATTCAAGGGCAGGGCGGGATTTTTATACCAAACAAACGGGAAATTGCCAGGCATTTAAAAAGGATGTAATTTTTCCTTGTGCCCTCAAAAAATACAAACAGCTGCTTAGAAAGTTAGAATAAGGTCAGCATGGAATTTATGGGGCTGAAGAACTTAGTTATTTATCTTTTTTTATCCCCTCTTGTTCATGAAGTTTTTCTAATGCAAGATCCAAGGCGGCTAGATATTGCCTGCTATCCTCCCTCTTTTCATCTTTTTTCTCTTCCTCAGTCATTTCTCTGATCATTTTTGCTTCTTCTAAATCACAAATTATTTTGCCACGAGACATCTCCATCCCTTCTTGCCACCCAGTACTCACTTTACGGGAATTTAAACCATCTAAACCTGTATCATTGAAATAGAATTTTGCCCATGACAAATCATCGAATCTATCATCAACACGAATAATTAATTCATCTTCCTTTCTATCAAATCCTTTTGGTGAATATTCTATCTCTAAGTATCTTCCTTTGTTAACTTCAATCTTTGGACATAGAGAATAATTGAGACCACCTTCAGAATCACGGCCCTCAATACCATATTTCTCAACTAATTCTGCCACTTTCCTAGCCTTTTCTTTAACTCCAGTTTGTATGTCAGCAAGTTCCTGTTTGAATTCAGGGTCGTCCATGAAATTTTTATAACCGCAACCGCCAGCAAAAGGCAAAGTCGCAGCCCCTGCTAATGTCAAGTATTGGCCTATTCTTCCTAAAATCGATGGGTTAGTTCTCATAATTATCTACTACTTTATAGTATCAAGGCTTTATAAAGCTTTCGCTTAGGTTATTACTTGCTACCTATTAAAAGTATGGTTTTTCCTAGGCTTTCCTCAGATAAGGCCGCTTGTCGACAAGGACTGAAAGCAGGATAAGAAGACCTCCGAGAACAACATACATCAGGAAAGATGTGACTGCCAGAGCTGGTGTGACAATCAGGTCTGCTGCGCCAAACAGGACTAGGGAGACTGCGAACCCGAAGATTGGGACTGAGAGGATACGGCCTAGGTTTTTGGCTTTTTTGTAGGCGCTTCTTCCCAGCCATCCGACAACCACAGCTGCCCAGAAAATGAAGATTGTGGATGTTATAAAGGCTGCCGCAGCCTCAAAAACCCCCTTTTCCATAAATGGCTGTATGTACACATAACCCCTGTAAAAGCCCAAAACGCCTATTACGCCACCAAGGATATACACAAAAAATAACGCGAACCGCCTCCTGGAAAGGGATGATTTCAGCTCATCTGAAGCCCCTGTTATCTGCTTTTCCAGCTTCAGCCATTTGATCACAAGGAAAGCCCCGAGGAGCACAAGCACATACCTTATTCCTGCAATCCCGAAGATCCCGATCAGTATCAGTATCAGGGCAGGCAGCCCGAAAATAAGGCTGCTGAACCTTGGGTTGTCAAGGGATTCGTCCAGAAAATCCTTTATTTTGAAATAGCTTGACTCGAGCTGGTCTGCCTGCCTTACAATAATCCGCCTTATTGATTTTATTGGAATTTTATTTTGTATAAGGGGGATTGTATGCTCGTCATCGCTGCCGTCTGTGATCAAAACAACGCCTGTGGCTTTGTATTCCTTAAGGATGGAATCAAGCTGCCTCCCTATCTCAAATCCTGATTTAATCCCCCTATCCTTGTTGCCTGTTATTGCAGCTATTTCTATGCCTATTTTTTTATTCTCTGGTTTGCTTAACTCGTCAAATACGCGGACTGTTTCAAAAAGCGCGTTGAAATCCGTATCCTCTGGATCAGCCAATCCAAGCTTGTTTGCGGCCTTTAGGACGCTATCCCTTCCTATAATAGGCCCTTTAATGCCTGCTTTCTCGCCTAAATCATTGTCCCTATCGACAGACAGGACAAGCAGCTTCTCTTTTTTGCTTATGTTGGTTAGTTCCATTATTTAAAGATACACTTAAGTTATATAAATATGCAGACAGCACAATTTACTTTTATATGCTCAGTTTCTGTATTCTGGTTTTGTTGATATTGGCTGCCTCTTTTGCTTTCAGCTTTCTGGCTGCAGGGCAGGAAAAATCCTATACAGAGCCTGTGGAAAGAAAAAACACGAGGATATACCCTTTTTATGAGTTGTGGGGGTATATCGGCACTGTTGTGGCGATCATTCTTGTTATTTCTACTGTTGCATATAAGATTAAAAAATAATGCCAGAATTTAATTGGAGTAGGAAAGTTGTTTCAAAAAAATATTAGAACCTATAACTGGAATTGAAATTTTAAGAAAAGAAAGAAAAAGTTAAATTAGAATTTAATTGGACTTAAAAATCTGAGAGAAACAGAAACTTTAAAAAAGAAAAATTGAAAATTATTTTCCAGCTAGCGATTTGTCTATTCCTGCAAGGGTGTCTGATATTTCTTTCACGTCTTTTGATGTGTCGACAACTGTTTTCTGCGCTTCTTCTGCGCTTTCTATTTTGGCTGGTGCAGCGCTTGGGCTTGCTGAGGTTTGATTCTGTGCAGGCTGCGCGCATCCTGAGACTACAACTACAGACAAGACCATTGCTAATATCGCAAAGGCTTTAATATTTATTTTCATAGAGACTCCTTTTTGTTAATTAATGACCTCCTCCTGATGAGTGGTCTCCTGATGAAGGTGGATGGGATTCTGTTCCACTCGTGCTAGTTGTGGTAGTAGTCGTTGTAGTAGTAGTTGCTTGGGTTGTTGCAGGCTGTGTGCCAGTTGGTGCCGAGCCTAATGGGCCTGCTCCGCCTGGTGGGACTCCAAATCCACCTGGTGGGGATTGTGCGAATCCTCCAGCAGCTGTTCGCTGTTTGGTTATATAATCCCTGCATGCAAGTGGGTCTGTTATTCCAGCCTGAGCACATTCTGGCGGTAATCCTGGGAACTGTCCGCCTGGGCCTCCTGGGAATCCTCCGCCGCCGCCTCCTGGTGGACCGAATCCGCCGCCTGGGAATTTGCCTTCAGCCAACATCTTTAATCCTATCTTGGCTTCTGGTGGCATGAATTTATCAAGTTTCTCTAAACATTTCTTTGCATTTTCCTGGCTCTGTCCGCATTTTTGGCCCATTTCATCCGGGCTGCTGACTCCGAACTCTTTCATCAGCTCCTGTATCTCTTTTGGCATTCCGAACTCGCCGGCTTCAACCTTGCCTTCAACAAGGGCTGTCAGATATTCTATTGCTTCTGGCGGCAATTTGTTTATCCCGTTTGGACCGAGGACGTCAAGGCACTTCTTTGCATTTTCCTTGCTTTGCGGACATACCCTCTGGAACTGCTCAGGGCTTCTTACTTTAAATTCATCCATGAGTTTTTTGACTGACCCTTCTGTTATTCCGCCGTCTTCTGTTCCGAAGAACTCATGCTTTTTGAATTCGTCTACCATTGAACCTGTGCAGTAAGGCAGGATTTCTTCCGGACCATCCTCAAGATCTACTTTTGGATATACAGATCCTGGGACTTTGCATGACATCGAGAGGTCATTTTCATTTCCAGGTATTTTCCCTTTGGCCTCTGCCACGCATTCGTCCCCGATCTTTTCAAAGTGGACGTTTATGCTTGGGTCTGGTTTGAATGTTGTTTCAGCGCAGCGGTTGAATCTTTTTGCAAAGTCTTTTCCTGCATCATAGCCTGCGTCTTCAGATTCTTTTGCCTTTTTCTCATCTATAACAACTTCTTCTGTTAGTCCAAGTTCAGACGGGTCTTCAGAGAGCATCACTTTTACTACATTCTTTAGCCTGACATCCTTAATTTTCCTGACCTCTAAGAGGAATTCTTTTACATCGTCTTTTGAGAGCTTATCGACATGCTCCCTTAGCTGGCTCTTTATGTCTTTGACATCTTCTTTTGCTGATTTCAGCAAGTCTGCAACAAGCTCATACCTTCTGACTTCTATTTTAAATTGCTCTTTTTCATCTCTAGTTTTTGCTTTCTTTTCATCTACTGCTAGCTGCAAACCTGTGACACCAATTGCCTTCTCACCTGCTCTCTCCCTCCAATAATTTGCTATGCCATGCATTTTTACAACTACTTGGTCTAGGGCGACCTCCAGTTCTGCCAGTTTTGTTGCAATTTCCAATAATTCACCTACATCCGGGACATCTGTTGCCTCGTCTGGGGCAATAAACACGTCATCATCATCTGCTTCCCTTACGCAGTCAACAAAGCCTTCGAGTTTGACTATCTCCCCGCCCTCTGCTGCGCAAGCCTGATAGGCTTCTTTTGGGATCTCTTTGAAATTCTCTAAATCGTCATATTTCTCGTCAAATCTCTCATTTCTATGATAATTTAATGAACCTTTGGGCACGCATTTTGCTGCTGGGCAGCCGCCTTCAAAGTCTATTATGCCTTCTTGTCCGCTCTTCTTGCATTTTTTAATGATTGCGTCATTTTCCTCATCACTTGAACAGCCGGCTCCCCGTGACTGGAAGAACCCGAATCCATGGCCCTCACCTTCGCCTGGGAATCCGCCGCCTGGCCCGCCTCTAAATCCTCCTTTGTGGCGGCCGTATTCACAAACTGTTATTGGGCATCCCCTTGGGTCAGAACTCCCTTTAGGCTGGCCGCCGTCTCCTAGACATTCTATTACTATATCATTTTTGAATCCTGCGTCATCTTCTGCGCAGTTTTGCTTTTCAGCTTCGCATGTATACCTGTATCCGCCGTATGCATCTGGAATAGCCCTACAGCCTGGCGGGATGTTTTTTGGCTCCTCGCCAACTCTGCCGTGCCTGCCTCCTTCTGGTTTGGTGCATTCATTCTTGAAATGGTCAAAGTATTCGCCTTGTCCGCATCCCTTTTCCGCATTGAAATCCCTCTTGCAGTATGAATTCCCGTCCTCATTTACAAGGAATTCACCGGGGCCGCATTTTTGTCCTCCTTCCTGGAAATCAACGCATTTGCCGTCTTTGTTGTACTGCCCATATGGGCATCTCGTATCTGGTTCGAAGTGCGGTTCGCCTCCTGGTGACGGCACGCATTTTTGCTGGCCATAATCATAATATTCATTAGATCCGCACTGCTGGGGTGATGGCTGCGCTTGCGGGGAATAGGTGGATGTTACGCATGCATTTTTGGCATAATCCCAGTATTGGCCTGAAGGGCACTGCTGGGGTGATGGATAAGGGGACTGTGTGCTTGTTGAAGTTACGCAGGCATTTTTAGAAGTGTCCCAGTATTGGCCTGAAGGACAAGTATGACCGCCTGTATCTGGCACTACTACGCATTTGGTGCCATCCCAGTATTGGCCTTGAGGGCAGGTTGTTGTGGTGGTTGAAGTGGCTGTTGGTGTTGGAGAAGTCGTTGTTGTTGTGGTTGAATCAGGGACGCAGGCGCCATTCTCAAGGTGCTGGCCTGAAGGGCAGGTTGTTGTGGTGGTTGAAGTGGCTGTTGGTGTTGGAGAAGTCGTTGTT
>CAZVWU010000003.1:48002-84545 GCA_964631205.1 uncultured archaeon
CCACCACCAGATGCTGGCGGGGTTGTAGCAGTAGGTGTTGGGGTAGGTGTTGGGGTAGGTGTTGGGGTAGGTGTTGGGGAAGGAGCTGGTGAAGGCAGGGTTGAGGTTACAGATGTTGTGACTACAAACACAGAGAACCCAGTTGTTGTTGCAGAAAATTCAATTGAGCCATCAGATAAGGGGGCTGACGCTGTTGTTGGAAGCTCTTCCCATGCGCCGTTTACAAACCTTGCCAAAACTATTTTTGATGGGTCAGTTGAACCTAGCTCTGTTTTTGTCAGAGTGAATTTTATTGTTGCCCTGGTTATTAGAGGTGATAGGATCGCAGAAGGCGATAACTGGATTATTTTGGTGAGCGGCTGTTCAACAAGAGGGAGGGTTGTTAATTTTTGGCTTTTCTCGTCCTCTACAGGTATTTTGTCAAGGGCTTTAATTTCTAGGGTTGCAGCTGCTTTTGGAACAGGCCCTGAGACTTCTATTGATATTTTTGTTACAGCTGCTTTGGCTGCTACATCTGGCGGGACAGTTATGTCTATCGGCGCCGCTGTTGTGCCATCTTCTGAAGATTCTATGCTTGATTTGGCAAGCTCTGTTGTAGCAGCTGTGGGCTCTGAGAAATCTTTTGTGTATATATTATACAGGGCTTCAATCATAGCATCTGAAAGAACCCCTTTATAGAGCCTTACTTCATCTATCAGGCCTTTCAGTTTGTTTGTTGTCCCTCCCCCTCCGCCAATTACAATATTCGTGCTAAAGAGGTTCATAGAGGCTGATGCTGTTATATCTTTCAGCGAACCGTCAACATAAATTTTCAGCTCCTTTGTTGCAGAGTCGAAAGTCCCCACCAGCAAGTGCCAATTCCCATCAGAGACTGAACCCCCTGAGACTTGGTATATTGTGCCCTGCCTTGACTGGACTATGAATTTTGCAACCCCTTTATCTATTGCCAGAGCATAATCAAGGCGCTCGTCTGTGACCTGAAGGGTTGCGCCCCTGCTGACAACCCCCCTCATAGAGCCCGTGTCTCTAGTCTGGACCCATGCTGAAATTGTCAGGTCTGTTGGGTTCAGTTCTGTGTCGCCGGAAATAGAAACCAGCCCATTAGACCCGTCGAAGCTCAGGCCATCATCAAACTTGCCTATAATCCATGAAGGTGTTATTTCCGAACCATCCTTGCTTATAGTCAGGTGTTTGTTGCCTGTTGAATGATCTTTTACTTCAATCCCAGTCCCTTCATCCGCTTTCCAAAGCGCAAGGAGCTTAACTGGAATTTCTGGTGGTGGGGTTGTACTGGGTGTTGGGGATGCAGAGTCTGAAGGCGTTACAGATGGGGATACTATTCCAAGACATTTACCTGAACATAAAGCCGCCACGTCCTGATCAGCCAGCCCATAATTATATATCTGGACATCGTCAATAATGCCATCAAAATTTGTCGCGCCTGCCACCTCACCGCTTCCTATGTATATTGGTTTTTCGCTTGTCCCAATCGGGCCAGTGAATGGAACAGAAGCCTCAAAGCGGCCGTTTATGTAAATGTTTATGATCTGGCCGTCCCACACGCCTGTGACAAGAGTCCATGCGTTCAGGGGGATTTCTGTTGCTGAAGTTACAGCTGCGAGGCTTCCCTGATGCCCTTTGGATAAAGCAAAATTCACTTTTTTGTTGTCCCTGTCAAAATTAAGGCTGTAAAGCACTGGAGGATCTAATGCTAATGCAGGTTTTACCAATATTGTTTTGAAGGGGGCTCCATCCCTTGTCCTGAGGTTTACCCACGCAGAAACAGTGAGTTCCTTATCTATCAGCCCTATATTTAACTGGGTATCGTCTTGTATCTGCAAGGAATCGTCCAGCCCATCAAATTTAACTGCCTGGCCAAAAACCCCTTGGCCGGATATTTTGGCTGGAGCATCAGCAGTCAATGTTGGTAAATCACCATCATGCATGACAGCGCTGCTGCCCCCTACAGTATCATGAACTTCAACAAGACCCAGAATAGGATTTGTAACAATAGTGTCTGCCTCAAATGTCCAGTGGGCAAGTTTTGCAGGAGGCGGTAGGCATCTCCCCTCGCCGCAGCCGCCAAGGCAAACAGATAAAACCTTTTGCATGGAGTAATCTGACCCGCAGACATATTCAACAAGCTTCCCTGTTTCTAGCCCTGCAGTGCCGCAGTAATCAACAGCTTCGCCAACTAAAACAGGATCCAAGCCCCTGACTGTCCCTTTAATATCAAAATTTTCACCCAAATCAGAATCTGTGCAGGCTTTTGTTGCAATAACAAATAACCCGAGCTCTGGAGGGACTATAGACACGAAAACTCTTGACCCGTCAGCCAGCACTTCACCTTCTCCTGTTGGGAATTCTTCCCATCCATTATTTGGCAGGGCAGCAGCAACAAATCTTCCCAAAACTACTGTTGAGGGGTCAGCTAGGCCTAATTCATCTGCCGTGAGTTTGAACGTCACCTGGATTTGTGTAATCTTCCCTGCCAACCCTGCTGATGGAACTAGTTTTAAAATTTTAAATTCAGACTGCTCTGGAGAAGGGAATGCTGGTATCGGCTGGATTTCTTGCGTGACCTCTATCCTCGCATCTGCTGCCGCAATATCTGAAGATGTTGTTATCCACGCATCTATAATCCCTGTCTGCGAAGGCTGACCAGAAAGGATTGACAATGTTTCTGGCGTATCTGCCGCTATATCAAATCCAGTCTCCAAAACATCTTTTGGTGTTGGCGGAGGCTGGACTACTGGCAGCGATTCAACTGTTATATCTGCCCCACTGAACTGGCCATTTGCAGTCCTCAATCCAGTGACTGTGATTTTGAACCCATAAGCTGGATATTCTATAGTTTGGACTGGTGTGAATGATCTTGCTGGCTCAAGCAGCCTGTCAGTACTGTCTTTTATAGTAATGTAGGTAAATGCACCACTTGCATAGGATGCATAAATTTTATAGTTCCCAAAGATGACAGGATTTGTCGGGGTTGCGGTGCCTGAGACTGTTGTTGGTGCTGGAGAAGGGGACGAGGAAAGAGGAGTCGCCGCCGCGTCGCTTCTTAAACTTTCGCCTACTGAGTTAACTGCACTGACTGCATAGAAATATTGCTGGCCGTTTGTGAGGCCTGTATCTGTGAATGTTAGGACATTGCCGGGTGTTGCCACCAAAACTTTGGTAGCTGAACTTGTGCCCCTGTATATTTTGTAATTTGTTATTGCCGCCCCGCCTGTGTTTGAAGGGGCCATCCATAGCAGGTTCACCTGCCCATTGCCTGGAGTTGCTGCAAGGTTCTGGGGTGCTGATGGGACCGTTGGTGTTGTTGAGGCAACAGGATTGGCTTCGACTGTTATCAAGGCTCCTGTGAATACATTGTTTGAAAATAGGTTTTGTGTAACAGTGAGTTTGAACCCAAATGTGACATAATTAAGTTGTCCGCTTTGAGAGCTTATAATATCCCTTGCAAGTTCTCTATCGCTGAAATCCTTGACTATTATTGTTGTCCATAAGGGACCATTAACTCCTGCATCTGCTGCATAGATTTTATAGCTTCCAAAAATTACCGGGGTTGTTGGCGTTGCGGTGCCTGTGACTAATGTGTTGGTTGCGCCGGAAGATGGGCAGCCGCCGGGATAGTATTTTGCTGTCGCTGATGTTGAGCCGCAGCAGTAGCCGCTGTTATAGGTAAAACCTTCACAGAGGCAGCTTGAAGGAGAAGGATAATTAAAGACTACATTTAGGGGGCAGGCGGTGGTGGTAGTGGTTGTGGTAGAGTCTAGCACGCAGACACTGTTGTAGAAATGCTGGCCTGCTGGACATTCTGTTACATCAAGGCCTACTCGAAATTCTGTTCCTCCAAAATTGTTGGGAAAATAACCCATTGATTGCACAACAACTTTATAGCCATAAGGCTCGAAGGAAGTAAACGGGTTTACCAGATTTGCAGTAAAAGGGCCCAGTTGCAGTACTCCGCCAGTAGGCCTCTGATCGAGAGTGAGATATAAATAAGCGCATGCATTGTTGGGATCGTAAGGAGTGCAAGGGGACGCAGAAATTGCTGCTGTATATGGTGTATAATCTACAATTGTTGATGCTCCGGCTGTTAGTGTGTACAGAGCATTCCCTGAAAGCTGCAAATTCGCAAAATTAGCCACTGCAACAACAGCAACTACTACTGCGAGAATCCCTGCGGCTACACCTGCCTGTCCCTTGAGTGCTGGAAATTTCATCTTGCATTATGTTTGTGTTTATCGCATTAAATAAGGTTAATATAAAATGCAAGGTGATCAAAGCCTTCGTCGATATCCTATAACTCTTTCGCAAGCTATTTAAATCCAAAAAAAGGAGTTTATAGGAGTAGTTTTATATATACGATTATTATTTTTTAATATGTTAACATGAAACACCTTCAGACAAAATATACAAAGGATGTGTTTTTATGTATCTCGGGTTGGATATGGAAATCTCAGAAAAGGTCTTAAATGATTTCAGCTGGAAGATTGCAGGCGTGGCTGGGGATGGGATCCTGAATGCCGGGCTCATGCTTGCCAAGTGCGCTGCAAAGGGCGGGCTCTGGTCTTTTGCGTCTGCTGAATACCCGTCCCTTATAAGGGGCGGCCATAATCATCTGGACGTCAGGATATCGGAAAGGCAGCTGCTCACGCATACGTCTAAACTAAATCTGTTGGTTGCCCTCAATCAGGAATCTGTTGACAAGCACGCAAAAAAATTAACTTCAGGGGGAGGGATTATTTTTGATGGGGATAACCTGAAACTGGATCAGCGGATGAGGAAGGATGTCAATCTGTATCCTGTCCCTCTGCTGAAAATAGCTAATGGGCTTGGGAATAAAATATTCAGGAATGTTGTTGCAATGGGGGCGACTCTGGCGCTTGCTGACTTTGACCTGGAATTATTTAATTCTGTGATCAGGGATAATTTTGGCAGGAAAAAGGGGTCTGAGATTGCAGAGGCGAATATCAAGGCGCTGAAAGCAGGCTATGATTATGTGAAATCTAATTTCGCTGACAATTTCAAATACAAATTAAAGCCTGCTGGAAAAGGGAACAGGCTGTTCATGTCAGGGAATGAGGCCATTTCAGCAGGGGCAATAAAAGCTGGCTGCAAGTTTTTCGCGGCTTACCCCATGACGCCGGCATCTTCCATTTTGCATACAATGGCCGCGTTTGAAAAGGATTATAATATTGTTGTAAAGCATACGGAAGATGAAATCGCCGCGATGAATATGGCAATAGGCGCGAATTTTGCAGGCGTGCGGGGGATGACAGCCACTTCAGGCGGCGGGTTTGCCTTGATGACAGAGGCTTTTGGGCTCGCTGCGCAGACAGAAACCCCGCTGGTTGTTGTGAATGCCATGAGACCTGGGCCTGCGACAGGGATGGCTACACATTCTGGACAGGGAGATTTAAGATTTATCCTGCACGCTGCGCCAGATGATTTTCCAAGGATTGTTTTGGCTCCGGGGACAACAGAAGAATGCTATTACCTTACATTTTACGCCTTCAACCTCGCGGAAAAATACCAGCTGCCTGTGGTTGTGCTCACGGACAAATATCTAGGGGAAAGCTATTCCACAATGGAAAAGTTTGAGGCGAATTTAAAAGTTGACAGGGGCCTTTTAGCAAATGATGGGCAATTGAAGGAATTATCCAATAACGGAGGATACCTGAGGTACAGGATTACAGATACAGGAGTTTCTCTAAGAGCAAGACCCGGGCAGGCAGGCGGCGAGCATGTTGCCTCAAGCTATGAGCATGATGAGGAAGGGTATGAGCGCGAGGAGGAAGATAACAAAAATAAAATGGCTGCCAAAAGGTTCAGGAAGCTGGAGGAGGCGGCAAAGGAAATCCCGGACCCTGTTTTGATTGGTCCTGAGGATGCAGAGCTGACTATAGTCGGCTGGGGATCCACTAAAGGCCCTATCCTGGAGGCGATGAAGCTCATGAAAAAAGAAGGGGCTAAAATAAATTATTTGCAGATAGTTTTTGTTTCGCCGTTCCCTGAAAAATTTGTTGAAGCAGTTTTGGGAAAATCAAAAAATATTGCCATAGTTGAAAACAACCAGACAGCGCAGATGGCTTCTGTCATCAGGGAGCACACAGGGATAAAGATTGAAAATAAAATTTTGAAATTTGACGGCAGGCCGTTTTCTCCTGAGGAGCTTTATTCCAGGTTTAAAGAGATTATTTTAAAGGGTGAGATCTCAAAGGAATTTTCCGGGAATAATCTGCTGGAGGTCAAGACTTGAATATGGAAAATAAAAAAGAAAGGTTTATACTGGCAAAGAATTTCAAAAACTTAATGGAGGTAAAAATTTGATTATGGAAATACAACAAAATCAGACACAAAAACTGACAGTTGCAAAATTGACTACAAAAGAAGCGCCTACATGGTGTCCGGGATGCGGGGATTTTACAATACTTTCAACAATAAAAAATGCGCTGGTGGAAATTGATGCGGATACTGCGAACACGCTGATTGTTTCTGGTATTGGTTGTGGCAGCAAAACCCCGCATTTTGTAAAAACTTATGGGTTTGAAGGTTTGCATGGCAGGGCTTTGCCTGTTGCAACAGCTGCGAAATTGGTGAACCCAAAGCTGAATGTTGTTGTTGTCACAGGCGATGGGGACGGGTATGGGATTGGCGGAAACCATTTCATGCACAGCATGCGGAGGAACCTTGATATCTGCCATATTGTCCAGAATAATGAGGTTTATGGGTTAACAAAAGGGCAGAGCTCGCCTACAAGTGAAAAAGGATTCAAATCGCCCTCCACGCCGTCCGGAGTTATAGAATATCCTGTAAACCCGCTCACATGGGCGCTGGCAGCAGGGGCGACTTATATTGCAAGGGGGTATGCGATGGATATTTCCCACCTGAAAAAATTAATTGTGGATGGGATAAAACACAGAGGGTACGCTCTCATTGACATCTTCCAGCCATGCACAACTTACAACAAAATAAACACGCCTGAATGGTACAGGCAGAGGATTTACAAACTGGAAACAGAGCAGGGTTATGACCCTTCAAACAGGGTTATGGCCTTCCAGAAAGCAGAGGAATGGGGCGACAGGATACCAATAGGCCTTTTTTACAAAACTGAAAAGCCAACTTATGAGGATTCAGTTTTCCAGAATTCACCGGCTCCTGTTGTTGAGCAGGACATTTCAGATGTAAAAATGGACGCGCTGTTTAATAAATTCTTGCAGAAGGCGGACTAAAACTAACATTTTCCATTAAAGCTTACATAATGAGTTACATATTTTATGTAATATGTTTACTATAAGTATAAAATATATTTCATCTTTTATGTAACAAGTTTCATACTTATTTTTACAAGCCACTATAAATTTTGAAAACCAGGGCAGCGGCTGCGGCCGCTCCAACAACTGCCGCGATTATGATCAACAAAGGCAAATCGGCTTTCTCCTTCTCTGCTTTTGCGGTCTCTGGGTATTTTGAAATGTCGGAGGACAGCTTGAAACAACTGGCCCGATCATTATAGATTTTCCAGGCAAATTTGGACAGCCTCCACAAACTCTACTGCATTTTTTCTCATACTGTTTAGAACTTCAGCGTCTACAGATACAGCTGTCCCATACTGGAATTCTTCCCTTAACAATTTTGCGTCTTTCGGTATCAGCTCGCTAGTCCTTCTTATCATTTCGACATATTTCCTGTCCAATTCAATCCTTTTTGATTCAATAAAGTATTCAATAGTGCTTATTGTGCATTCCTGGTTTCTGCTTTCATAGCCCAGTTTAAACAGAAGAGCGAGAAAAGCGTGGTACATTGCATAGAAAGCAGCTGAAACAGCCCAGTCTGGGAATTCATCCTTATTGTGGTCAAAGGCCTTAAGGTTATGCAACGCCTTGGCAATATGTTTCTGCGGTTTTTCTTGGCTTGGGCTGGTCTTTCTCAATCCCCTATGTTTGCCAGATTTCTGCCCCTGCTCCAGGCACCAATTGAATTTCTTTTCAGACATCGGATAAAACCTCCACTATCAGGCCTTCTCCTGATAGGACTATACCGGTTTTAATGATCTCCATAACAACGGGGTTTTTTTCTTTGAGTTTAATTTTCAGATCGCCCTTTGTCATAATTAAAGGGATTATTGGCTTTGTTTTTGTTTTGGATGCTTCAAGGCAGAAATTAGTGACTTTTTCCACTTTTTTCCTGTTCTCAATAATAAAGAGGGCGTCTACATCAGCTGCTTTTTCCTTTTTTGTTAAAATAGAGCCAAATAAAACCAGAGCTTTGGCAGGAAAGTTTTCTATTTCTGTTGAATAGACTTTTGCTATCTGGTTTTTGGCTAACTCCTTGTTTTTGTCTTCTATTAGGAAAATTTCACATATTTTTCTCGATTCCTTGTTTTCCAGATTTAAGGCATAAAAGATGGCGTTCCCCAGGTTCTCGGATTTCAGTATTTTTCCTTTTGACAAAGCTTTTACAATTTTATGCGCAGAACCGACGCTTATCCCCAACTCTTTCGACAGCTGGTTCACGTTATACCTGCCTGCAGGCCTCTTCAGAAGGAAGCCTATTATCCGCATGGTGTTTTTTGAAAACATATAGGACTCAATGCTAAAAGGGGTGACATAGTGAACAGGCTAAAATGATTGGACACTGATCTTATCCAATTGTTTAGGATCAGTGTCATCCCTTGTTAGCCTGTTTGGTTACCCCGTGCCGGTCTATTCGATTTTAGTGAATAATTATTCACTTTTATTGAATAATAGAGAACCTTATATAAAAAGCTTGTATATGCACAACTGCAATCACAAAAGAGACTTCTTCTCCTGAACACAAAAACAGCAAGCACAGCAACAATCACTGCAATAATTATAAGCGGCGTTGTAGTGACAGGCTCTGCCAAGGGGGCTGCTTAAAGGGACGACACTGGCGAAGCCAGTGTCCAACAGATATTGACCAGCTTTACAGTTTCAAAGTAGGGGGATGACTAGGTTGAAGGTTGTTTCGCCAAGCCTGTTCCAGCATGCAAGATCTATGCTTCGAAGGGCCGTTGTCGGCTTTTATTAAACTTTTCTTTCTTTAAAGTATATACTTTAATATACTAATTATATGAAAAAGTTTAAATATAAGGGATCCCATATATTATCATGTATGAGCTAAAAATAACAGAGGCTTTCTCGAAGATGCCTGTTTTCTCGCTTTCTGATGTGAATCAGATAATTAGCAACAGGGTTTATGCTAAAAAATTCCTGAACAAACATGTGGAGAGGGGGAATATCTTTAGGGTAAAAAGGGGCTTATACTCTGTACATAGGGATCCCTTTCTGGTCAGCACATTCGCTGCCGGCCAGGCCTACATCTCAAGCGTTTCTGCTTTATCATACCACAAGCTCATTGCCCAGATACCGAATGAAGTTTTCTGCGGCACAGGGAAGAAAGCCGGAAAACTGGATTTTTTTGGGAGAATAAACTTTTTTCACACTAACCAATTTTTCGGCTTCGATATGGAGGATTACGATGGATTTAAAATACCTGTCGCAGACCCCGAAAAGGCAATCATAGATTCGTTTTCTGTTGTCCCTGTCTCTATTTTCGAAGAGGCAGTTGAGTCGGTCAACGAAGCGAAAATGGTGGAATACCTGAAAAAAACAAAAAAGAGCAGCATTGTTAAAAGGGTTGGGTACCTTATGGAAAAGAATGGCTTTGAAGTGTATGGAAAGCTTAGCAAACTGATGAACTACAAATATATAAGCCTGGACCCCACAATGAAACCCAAGGGCAAAAAAAACAGAAAATGGGGGCTTATCGTAAACACATTATAAAGGGCTGATATGATACAAAAAGAGCTTTTGCTTGAAATCGGAAAGAAAAAAGGCCTCAGGAACAGGGAGCATATAGAGAAAGATTATTTTCAGGACCTGTTTCTTTTTAACCTTTTCAAGAAGACGAATAAGTTTATTTTTAAAGGCGGCACTGCCCTTTACAAAATATACGGCCTTCCAAGGTTTTCAGAGGACCTAGATTTTTCCCTGTTAAACGGAACTGATGCAGCAGAAGCAAAAGGCATTGTTTTGTCAACAGTGAAGCAGATAAAGGAGTTTGAAATTAAATCAGTTAAAAAAATGGGCGATTCTGTCTTATTTAAGATAAGCGTGAATGGCGTACTCACAAAATACAATACTCTGAGGATAGATGCCAGCCTCAGGAACAAACCGCTTGCCGGTTTTGATGTAAAGACTTTTACCCCGCCTTATATTGATATAAACCCTTTTTCACTGAGGCTGCTTAAAACAAAGGAGATGGTTGCGGAAAAAATCCATTCAATCCTTAACAGGAAAAAGGCCCGGGACCTTTTTGACCTGTTTTACTTGTTACGGATTGCAAGCTTTGACCCTGATTTAGTTAACAGGAAACTGGGGATTTTCGGGATGAGGTTTAATTTCAAAGAGTTTTCTCTCAGGCTGCAGGGCCTTGAAGATGTTTGGGAAAAAGAGCTGAGGCCTTTTGTTTTGTCAGAGCTGTTTCCCTTCGCGGCAGCCAAACAGTTTGTTCTGGGAGAGATATCCAAAACCAGATAGAAGAATTTTTATCAAATAACCCTATAGCCTGTTTTTTCTGCTTCTCCAAAACACAAAAACAGCTAAAAGGCTTTATGCAGCCTTCTCCTCCAAAATGCAAAAACAGCAATGACTGCAATCGCTACGGCTGCAATGACTATGAGCGGCGTTGTAGAGACAGGCTGTGGAGGGGCTTCCGCTGTTTCTGCTCCCGCTGTCTTGGCTGCCTCAGTGTGACGGGAAATGTCAACAGACAGCTTGAGCTCGCCCTCAGGACTGTATATATTGACCAGCTTCGCGTTTTCAAAGTAGGGGATGACGAGGTTGAAGGCTGTTTCGTCAAGCCTTATCGGGCCTGCCGGCTCTGTGCTGTTTAGCTCATCCTGATGCGGCTCCTCTATTTCCAGCGGTATCGAGAAATTAAGGGAATATAGCAAATCCCCCTTGTCTGACACCATCCTTGCAGAATACCCCTCTTTCGGCTCCAGCTGCCTTCCGGGCGCCTCGCCTTGAACTAGATTAATCTCTAACAACTCTATCTCGCCTTTTATATACGCAAACTCAAGAGTGTAAACAACATCCAAGGCCGATGCTGCCTGAGCTAACATAACCGTCGCCACAGCCAAAAACATCAAGATGGTTTTCATATATGATTTTCCCATAACTTTTGCCATCCCTATCCAAGATAATCGCTCTTTGCCAAATCCAAGCAATTTGGATTATTATGATTAAAGTAATCGTCATTGCCTATATCTAATGTAGATGGCCTCCAATCCAGATTCCCCGAATACATCAAATCCTGATTACCATCAGAAACATGCCCTGCCGACACATGGTGCGGCGCGCAAGTTGCAACGAACCCTAGAGTATGCAATATCTCATGAAGCATGCTGAACTCCCAATACCCAGACCCTCCAGAAGGGGCCAATACATTAATGGAGCATGCTGGAGAATTGGGCGGAGTTCCCTTAAGGTATACAGCAGCTAAATTGCCTTTAACAGTTGGAGGCCACGCACCCCCACCGCACGCATAATTGCTGCTTCCGCCATAATAAACAGCATAAAGTTTGCCAGGGTTGTCGAAGCCAGCAGCCTGGAGTTCTGATTCTATTTGCTCCCTTACATATGAATTGTAAGCTTTGATCTCGGCATCTGTTTTTTTGAGCCTGAAAAATGTTATGTCTGGGGAATTTTGATATGCATCAATTTTTAACTTGCGGCCGCCTGCCTGGCTGGCAAGCCATTTCTGGAAAGCTGCCACCGACGCTGCTATCTTTCCATTTGTATCGAGAGATTCGTCTGCACCATCGCTTGGCAAGACATACATTAAGTGTATTTGATGGCCTGACAAATCATCGGTTTGGTCTACTACAGTTCTTGTTCCTGTTGGATTTCCGCCTTCTGTAGAGCCTTTGAAATACGATAATTTGCCTATTATTTTTTCTGCTTGCCCTTGTGAAAATTGATCGGCATTCCCACAATTACCGCTACACATTATATTTGATTGATCCTTTTTATGATCGAGATCAAACAAGCTATGTCCTAATTCATGTAAAGCTGTATTGCCTGTCCAATAACCTATGTCGTCAACATAAGTTCCTACAAGGCTGATGATATTTTTTGGAAGGTTGGATCCTCCAGGATCAGTCCCTACGATTGTTATGGTCTTATCTGTTATGCTTTGATATCGTCCTAAAAATTTATCAAAGGGGATAGATACTAAACCAACACCAGGGAAAGAATGTGGGTTGAAATCTTGTTTCGACAAAACTATTGTTGACTCTGCGTGAGGGCAATTTCTAATCTGTTTTAGTGTGTTCTTGAAATTAGCACTTCTAATTTTGACTTCGATGAGGCCTATTATTTTCATAGACGTCGTCATTGACTCTTTTGGGCTTAAGAAAGTTATTTTAGGATTATATGCCCAGATATTGAACTTTGTTTTAAGCGATTTCATTGGCTCTGGATCAAATATACCAAAATGTTGCAAATCTTTACCTTCATAATCGAGCATCTGCCTGACGGCTTTTTCAAATTCTTCGTCTTCCCAGTCTCCATCCCCAACTACAATAAGATCCAATTTGTCGCTGGGCTTGCCATTTTCTATTAGCACGGAGCATTGGTTTGGCTGTATATAGATTGGAGGTGCTTCGACTTTTGTTATCGGGCTGACTAAAATTTTTGCTCCTCTCTTTTCATCCTTTTTGATTTCTATAACTGTGACACGGAATCCGCCAATTGGGAAATCTACATATTGGTTTTTTAAGCGATATTTCCTTTCAACCCTTCTGCCTTTGTCATTTTCAATGTTTATCCAAAGACCTAGTTCATAGGTTGGTGTAACTTTATATTCATATAAATCTGGAGACGAAGTTATCTTGTAGTTTCCCGGGTGGAAAGTATACACGTCTGTTTCAGATATGTCTGCAAACACCCCAGCGACCTGTGTTTGGGTATCCTCTGGCGGCTTCTCCAATATCGTCACCAGCACATCAACTATGCCCTGTCCTGTTTGCACTTGGATGGCTGAATCAGACGACTGTGGCACATACACTACTTGCACATTGAACTTGTAGCCTTTTCCGTAAAAGGGGATTGTGTTGCCTTCATATATCGGGACCTCGCTTATTTTTTCGCCTGTTTCGAAATCCTTGACAATTATCGTAGCCTCCTTGCCTTGAGCATATTTTTCTGTGTAAATTGCAAGCTTGGCATTCACTTCAGGTATCGCGTATATCCCTGTCGGCCCTATTTTTGCATATTCGCTGCCTGGAGGAAGAACTGTCGGCGAGGGTTTTGGCGGCGGTGTTGGGGTAGCAGGTATGTAAGTTTCTGCGACAATATCTGCTGTTGCTTTTACGTCTTTTAGCTTGACAGAAATTCCTTGGTCTTTGAACACTTTATCCGCTCCTTTGTTTATAAGTCCTGTTGCAACAGTTTCCCCTTTCTCGTTTAGGATACTAATTGATAAATAAGTGTCATCGCGGGCATAATATGGAGAGATCTTATACGAACCTGCCTGGATGTAATTGTCCATGCCAAGGGTTCCGGATACAACTGACGAGCCCGAAGTTGGAGATCCATCAGCCGGAACTGTTATGACTTCAATATCTGCTTTCAATCCTAATTTTTTGGCGGTTATCTTAAGCCCAGAATCTTGCAAGTCTAATGTCTGTCCCTCTTTCAGATAACCCCCTGTTATGTAAGAGCCATCTGAATTATCAAATACATCTATAACGGCTTCTTTATATGGGGTAGCGTAGACGACTGAAGATTTTATTTTATAATTACCAATAATCAGGTCCTTGTCTTTCCCTAATATCCCGCTGGCAGTTTCAGGCTTTACAACATCCCCTTTAGCAGGCAAAAATGCTATGTCAATTCCAACAGGCTTGTCTGTGTTTGGGTCTATCCTTATGGCCTCTACTTTGGCTATGTAGCTTGGGTCTAGCGCTATCTGCTGCCCTGAGTCTATGTAGCCATGGAAGCCTATTATCTGGCCTATTACAGGTGTTTGTGTAACCAGGTCTTTGCCATCCTTGTCCCTAAGCGTGATTTTTGCAGTGAATTTGTCAATCACCTCTGAATATACTTTGTAATCACCAAGGGCTGTCTCTGTTCCCGGTACAAGTGACAGGAATTTTGTCTTGGTTGGGTATGGGGATATTGTGACAAAAGCTGATGTGTCAATAACAGGTATGTTAGGCCCTCTTTCTGAGGCTGTGACAGCCAGCACATTCAGTATAAACCCGTCGTACAGGAAATCATAATTGGCCTCGCCTTCCTTAACTATTACACCAGCCGAGCGCCCGTCAGGATATTGCAAACCAAGATCCACATATCCGCTTCCAAGGCCACCTCTGGAAACTCCGGGGCCAGCAACTGCCAGCTTATAGCCGCTGAAGTAGTGGGGTTCCTTGTCTGTGATAAGGGCTGTTGAAGCTGTTAAACGCGATTTTGGAACCTTTGCTTGTGGTATTGGATATACCAGCTTTCCTATCGGAGTGACCAATAACTCAACTCCTGCAGGGTCTGATAATGTGCTGTCTTCGTTAGCTGTAACCCTCAATACTTTGAGTTTGGCTTTGAAGCCGGCAAAAAGTTCCACTTCCTTCTCCTCGCCTTTATTTATCTGAACCGGCTGCAAAATAGATGAGCCATAAGCATCGTTGATGTAAATATTTGCCCATTTGCCAGAAGAGCCTTTGTCAGAATATATTTTGTAGGCTCCGAAATTCAGCGGGTTTGAGGGGTACCCTTTGGCCTCGCCAAGAACGCCGTGCACTGTCCCTTTGGGCACTGGGGTTATTTTGACTTTCACGCTTTCCAGGTCGCCAAAGCCAAGGAACTTGTTTATTTCAAGCAGTTGGAGTATGAAGCCTGCTTTGTTGACAAAGGTGTATGTCCCTCCAGAGGAGCCGTAAAATATCTGGCCTGCAATCCTGGTTCCCGTTTTATCTTCTGCATAAATCTCCACATACTGCTGATATCCGTATGGCTTTGCCAGATAGATTTTATACTCACCAAACTCAAAAGGCTTGCCTAATGGTATTGTGGTTATTATTTCTTCAGGTTCAGGCAGAGCTACTGAAAACTCAGTATATTTTCCTTCAACAAAGCTGCCATATTTCTTAATGCATTCTTGTGTTGCACATCTGAGGGTAAGGCCGAGAGTATATTTCCCTTCAGTTTCTGGCGCTTTGTCTGAAACATGCCAGTAGTTGTCTTCAGGAGAAAAGGTTGCTTTTCCTGATGATAAAATTTTGTTGTAATCTATAATTTCATAAGTGAGCTCAAAGCCAGCCAAATCTGACGCAGGCTCTCCGGAGTCCAATACTGCTTTTACAGTGGCTGTGATCTCTTCAGATGGGGAATAAACCTGCTTTGACAAATCATAGGCAGCTATTCTGAATGCCGGTTGAATTTCAATAACAATAATAGGCGTCAGCTGGACCTCCACTCCAGTCCCTTCCGGAGTTGGGACTGCCTGCAAAACCTTGACTGAGAACCCAAGAGCTGAGAATTCTTGTGCCTCTCCAAACGGTATCGTTCCGGAGGCGACAACATTCCCTTCAGGCTCTTTTATCTGGATTGTGGCGCCATTCTGGTCTATTTTTGGCGCATAGACACTATACACGTATTCTGGTTGGCTGTCTGGGGTTATTGTAATTGTTGGTTCTGGGGGAGGTGAAGGAGTGCCTGATGGGGAAGGTGGGGGTGTTGGGGTTGAAGTTGTGCCAGGAGTACCAAGATCTGAAATCTCAAGATCTGCAAACTGGTTTATCCCTGGTTTAGAATAGATATCCAGTACCTTGATTGAGAAAGAATATAGGTTTTTGCCTGAAGTATCTCTGAATTCATGTATTTCGTCTTTCTTCATGAAAACGCTGGTTAATTGGGATTTTAGAATTTTTTCGAAAAGTTTTACAGAAATTGCGTCGGGGTCTTCAGAGTTTATCCCAATATATACCCCACCATATTCTGCGAGTTCACCTGATTCCATTGTGAGCTTTGTTGGTAGAGCTGTCTGTTTTCCAGATATCCCTATCAATGCGCCTGAAGCTGAAGATCCAGATGCTGGCTTTGCAGCCTCTGAATAAATATTTTTTGCGTCAGCATCAGAAAGTTCTCTATTGTATATCTTCACATTGTCTACAGAGCCGTCGAAATAACAGCACCCGCTGGAGAATTGGCCTAAGTAGAGGTTTGGTGTCACAGACCTTGTGTTAGGCTGGTTGGTTCCCTGTGAAAGGGTTTGTTTAACCCCGTTTATGTATATCTTGGTGTTTTGTATGTTGCCGTTGCTGAACACTGCGACCACATGGACCCAGTCGCCTTTGTTCAGGATGTTTGCGCTGGCAGTATCAGTTGTTCCATAACTGTCGCTGTTGCCTGTATTAAATCCGATTGAGCCGCCTGTCCATGCCACAAGCGCATACTGGTCAAAGGACAAAACTGTCCCGCCTTTTGCAACGCCGTTTTGTATTGTTGGCTTCATCCAGAACTCTATGGAAGTTTGTGCTCCAGCGGATGTGTCAACTGGAAAGTTGGTTAAAAGGGCATATTGCTTCTTGGCTGCATCAAAACCCAGAGCCTGCCCGTATTTTCCAGTAACTAAAGAAGGTCCGCAGCATGGGTCGCTGTAAAGAGACATTTTATATTTTCCAGTTGCGTCTGTTACAGTTGACCCTTCTGTATAACTGTCCAAAGCCCAGTAAGCTACTAGGGAATCCTGCGCAACCTGCTGGCCTGAAAGCTGCAAATTCGCAAAATTAGCTACTGCAACAACTGCGACTACTACTGCTAGAACGCCTGCTGCAACTCCTGCCTGGCCTTTAAGTCCCCCCCCCCATATGGGATTTCAGCGGCTTTGTTTTTGTGGTAGAGAAAAATGACATTGGAGCACCTTTTATTAATTCTATAGTTTTTCTGGTTTATATGTGGGGGGGGGAATATAAAAAGATTAACTGCAGGCGTGCTTCTATTAGTCTATAATTTATTGGCCAAAACCAAAAAAGGGGCATTTATATTTATATATCTGTTACACTAAAATTAATAAATTGTTAATTTGAGTGTTATGAAAATGGCTGGATTGTCGGGGAAAGAGATTGAGGTTGTATCCCACCTTGAGCTTGAAGGGAAACAATTTTTTAAAAGGGCTGATATAAGGACATTTTTTAAAAACAGGAACGAGATGAATGTATACATCAATAGATTAAAAAGGAAAGGCAGGCTGATAAAACTGAACGGGGAAAAGTATTATCTCATCCCTGTCAGAGCCTATAAAGGCCGTTGGTCTGAACATCCTTTTATTGTGATAGATGAGGTTTTTAATGGAAAAAATTATTTTATAGGCGGCAAGGCCGCAGCCAATTATTGGGGCCACATAGACCAGATCCCGACACAGATAGATGTCTACTCAACAAAGAGGCAGGGAGAGAAAAAGATTTTCAATTTTAGAATCAGGTATAGGCGGACCACCCATAGGAATATGAAGAATTTTGTCAGCAGGAAAATAAAGAATCACCAGTTTCTTATAGCAGGAAGAAAAAGGTCTGAGCAATGGAAATAATATCAGAGGATAAGATCCGGTACTTTGCAGGTAAATATGGATATAACCTTATCTATCTTGAAAAGGACTATTTCCTGACACTTCTTCTTTACCTTCTGAAAGATGTCGAAGGGCTGTACCTTAAAGGCGGCACCTGTCTCAATAAAATATTCCTAAACCATACAAGGCTGAGCGAGGATCTTGATTATGTTTCAAGGAGGCCTGTAAAGGATGTCCGGAAAGATATAGAAAACAGCCTTGACAAAACAATTTTCACTAAAATCGGGGCTGACAAATCCACAGGCCAATTTGTGAGGCTCCTCATTTATTTCAAAAGCTATTTTGAAAAATCTGGCTATATAATATTGGATATCAACAGCAAGGCCTCCATTCATCTGAAGCCGGAAAACCATAAGGTAGAAAATTTTTATGGGCTTGAGTTTGTAATAAATACTATAAATATAGAAGAAATTGTGGCGGAGAAAATAAGGGCCCTTATAACAAGGAACCAGCCAAGGGATTATTTCGATGCTTATTTCATCCTGCAAAAATATAAGATTAACAAAAGGCTTGTTAAAGAAAAAGTTAAGGAAGCTGGGGAAAAGTTTGACCTTGAAAGGATATTCAAAAATGCCAGCAGGGTTTATTCAAAATGGGAATCGGACCTTCTGCCGCTCACCAACAAAAAGGTTAGTTTTCTTACAGTAATCAAGGCACTGGAAAAGGAGTTTAGGAAATAGTGTTGACTGAGTTACCCGTAGCTCACATCTGTCTCTTCTGTCTTTGCTTTCCTGAGCTTTTCGCCTGCTTTTTTATAATAGGCTATTATTTTCGGGTCTATTGTGGGCTTGACTTTTTCAAGGGCAGATTCAAAATTCTTCGGGGAAATTATTTTTGTTTTCATATCCTCCCTCAAGGCTGTGAGGCCAGCCTCCCTGCAAAGGGCTTCTATGTCTGCGCCTGTGTATCCCTCGAGATTCTTTACAAACCCCTTGATGTCAAAATCTTTTGTAATAGGCATGTTTTCTGTGTAGATTTTCAGGATGGCTTCCCTTGATTTTTCATCTGGGGGCCCTACAAAAATCAGCCTCTCAAACCTGCCGGGCCTTAAAAGGGCAGGGTCTATTATGTCGGGCCTGTTTGTTGCGGCTATCACAACTATGTTGTGGAGCTCCTCGAGCCCAGACATTTCAACAAGTATTTGGGAGACGATATTTTCCATAACATGGCTGCCTGCAGAACCCCCTCTCCTTGGGGCAAGAGAATCGATTTCATCAAAAAATATCACGCAGGGAGCAACCTGCTTGGCTTTCCTGAATATCTCGCGCAGCTTTCGTTCAGATTCACCGACCCACATCGATAAAATTTCCGGCCCTTTCACTGCGATAAAATTTGCCTGCGATTCTGTGGCAACTGCTTTTGCAAGCAGGGTTTTTCCTGTGCCTGGAGGGCCATATAATAGCACGCCTGTTGGCGGTTTTATCCCCATCCTCTGGAAAGCTTCCGGATTCTTCAGGGGCCACTGCACAACTTCCTTCAAAGACTCTTTTACATCCTCGAGTCCGCCGATCTCCTCCCATTTGACATTTGGAACCTCGATAAGGACTTCCCTCATTGCAGAAGGCTCGACGATCTTGAGGGCGTTTTGGAAATCCTTTTTTGTTACCTTGAGTTTTTCCAGGACGTCCTGGGGTATTTCTGCCTGCTTTTTCCAGCTTATCTCAGGGAGAACCCGCCTTAAGGCTGACATTGCACTCTCTTTTGCAAGGGCTTGTATGTCTGCGCCTGTAAATCCATAAGTTATTGAACCGAGCTCATCGAGATTTACATCCTTTTCAATCGGCATGTTTTTGGTATGGATTTGTAGAATTTCTTTCCTTCCTTTTACATCAGGGACGCCGATCTCGATCTCACGGTCAAACCTTCCAGGCCTTCTAAGGGCAGGGTCAAGGGAATTCTCCATATTCGTGGCGGCTATTACAATCACTTTTCCCCTCGACTTCAGGCCGTCCATTGTTGTGAGCAGCTGTGACACCACCCTTTTTTCGACCTCCCCGCGGACCTCTTCCCTTTTGGGGGCGATTGCATCTATTTCATCAATAAAAATGATTGAGGGCGCGTTCTTCTCAGCCTCCTCGAAAATTTTCCTGATATTTTGCTCGCTCTGGCCATACCATTTGCTCATAACCTCGGGCCCGTTTATCACAAGGAAGTTTGCGCCTGCCTCATTTGCGACTGCTTTTGCAAGCAGGGTTTTTCCTGTTCCCGGGGGCCCGTAAAGAAGGACGCCCTTAGGCGGGTCTATCCCCAATTTTGTAAATAATTCAGGGTGCCTTAACGGGAGCTCGACCATCTCTCTGATTTTTAAAATAGCATCTCCGAGTCCGCCTATATCCTCGTAAGTTACAGTAGGAATCCTTTCTTCAAGCGCTGTGACTGCCTCAGGCTTCAGCTCTATTTCTGTGAGGTCTGTCATCCTTGTTATCCCTTCAGGAAGTGTTGAGACAACTGCAAGCCTTGTCTCGCCTGGTATCGGTGTGAAAAATATTTCTTCAAAACTAAGCCCCAGGAAATCGTTGAATGGACCATCCCTTCTGTGGCGTACAACAGGAAAGGGAGCAACAATATCCCCTTTCACCAGAGGCCTCATAAAAAGGTTTTTCTTTAGGAGTTCGGGGTGCATCTGCATTATCACGCCCTTTTGCGCAGGCGCAAGGACAATCCGTTCTGCATCCCTTACAGCAGCGCGGGAGACCCTGACAGTTTCGCCGACGCCGATCCCTGTGTTTTTCCTTGTAATCCCATCCATCCTGATAATATTAAGGCCGACATCTGCTGGATATGCCCTGACAACTATTGCGCCTGTCTTCTTCTGGCCCTGAAGCTCGACAATGTCGCCTTCTTTTACAGAAAGCTTCTTCATTGTATTTGTATCTACCCTGACAATCCCCCTTCCGGATTCGCCTCTGTTCGTGAGTTCGCCGACACTTAATACAACGCCTTCAAAAGTTTCTGCCATATCAGCCCTTTTCTTTCCAAAAGAAAAGTGTTGAGATCCCCAAAGAAAGGGATTTACACTTTTAACTAAGACTCTTTCTTAATATTAATTCTAATTAATTTATACTTCAACCGAAATATTCTGCTCCTATACTATATTAATATTATAATAGCTGCCCGGTCTCCTGGGAATACCCCTCTCTTCGAACTCTCACAGTGGAAACCTAAAGAAGATTGGAAACCGATCCCGAATGATCGGTTTCGTCCCTTTACTCCCACCCCTCCCTTGATTTTATCCTGACTATTACTGAATGGCTTGTCCTGATTATCTCAACAGTAGGCTCGTGCCTGACAACCTCTATCAGCTGGATGTATTTCTTGACTGTGATATTGTGGAGCCCTGTTTTCTGGGCAATCTGGTTGATGCTGAGGGCTGAGCTTTCCCCTTCCAGAAGCCTGAAAATCTCCTCTATTATCTCCAAAGGGTCTTTGCGCATACAGATATATTATATTGAACATATTTATATACTTTGCTTATAATATATTGATACTTTTAGATATAGATCTATATATTATAGTATAAAGAAGTATATAAATGTTTCTACAGAGGGGAAAGCTTTATAAATCGCTCTAGACAATATGGTAAGATTGTTATGGCAAATAATATTGCAAGAGATGCTGGATTTATCAAGGAGTTAGTAGCTGGGGATGTTGATTATACTCCTGTAACTGCCAAAAACTTTTATTTGGCTGCAGAGATGGCTGCCAGATATGAGTTGCCTGAAGCAGCTGAATTATATAAAAGGATTATTCAAGCACATGAGACCGCAGGCAGACCAGAGGCTGCTGCAAGGGTCAGGATGGTGGCTGGGCTGAAACCAGAAGAAAGGGAGAATTATATCCAAAAAAGGCTAGAAGGTGAAATAAAGTTTGGCATTGCAAAAGAATAGTTTCAGGCAGCTGGGGTTTCTTCCATTCTTGGGTCGAATTTGTCTCCTATTCTTCTGTATGGGTTTCTTCTTTCTGCGCTTACAGGCAAAAGCTCAGAAGATATTTTTGATCTTCCATCTCTCGGGGATTCTGAGATCATCTCTGTATCCATATCCAGAACTACATCTATGCCTATTCTAGCGCCTTCCTTAACAAGCTCCCCAAATTTCTGTAGAGCCTCTTCAAAAGAGCTGGATGTTGCATATTCCCTCTCTTGACAGCTGACAAGTTTATTTACTACATCTCCTAACCCAGTTAATTTTGTTGTGACAGGCACACCATCTTCGGGGTGCTGAATGCTGCGAAGTGTTTGGTCTAGGTCGTCCAGCATTCTTATGTATGTGTCTGTGTATCTAGGGTCTTCTTTCTCTCTCAGGATTGCTAACAAATCTTTTATTTCCGCCTGCATTTTTACATATTTGCCTGATGCAGACTTGCTAGTTTCAATATTGGAAAGCATTGTTTCCAGATCTTCTATTATATATTCTAGCTTTATTATTTTGGGCTCCTGGCCGTCAGACACCTGATAAGGTTCAGGCTCTTCAGCAACTTCCATACCTAGGAGCAATTCTTCTAATTCCTCGCGGAGTCTTGTATATCTATCAGATTTCTCTGTCTGCCCTTTATCCCTTCTGTATGTAAACCTTTTACTTTTCTTTTGTTCGCGCATTGCTTCATCAGCGATTGCTATCAATTCCTTTGGGGTTATAGATTTGAGCTGTTCTTTAGGCATATCTTTATCGATGTACGTTGTTGCTATGCCTATTGTAACCCCTAGATAATCCAAGAGGTTTTCTCCGTCGTCCATTTTTATTGCTTTGCCATGCCTCTGCATCCATCTTTTATGCCTTTCTAGGCTTCTTTCAACCTTTTCTTGAATTCTTGAAGCCACAGTTTCGGCGCCTTTGTATGATGTGTCTGGCAAGATAACTGCAAATTCATCCCCTCCGCTATGGAGCCTGTATGCTGAATCGGTTTCTCTCTTCACAGAGCGTTCTAATACTCTTGCAAAATATTTCAAAGCTCGGTTTGCCACAGCATGGCCTGCCTTGTCATTAAGGGCCTTGAAGTTAGCAAGATCTATATACAGGATAGATAACTTGGCCTCTTCTCCATCGCAGGCTGCCCTTTTGGTTCTTGCAACCTCTTCCTTTAATTCTTGTTCAAAATAGCTCCCGTTGCCCAGCAGAGTGTTTGGATCTATAAATTCAAGGCGTTCTTTTTCATCTATATAACCAGTCACCATCTGGAGTTTTTCTGGGGGAAGATGCTCAGCTAAAATCTCAAATACAATACTTCGGCGAACATCAGTAATAGGATAGCTGCTGCCTTTGGGTTGCTCTTTTGGAGAATCCTGTATAGGATAAGCAGACGCTATTCTGTTGCCTGCTTTATTCACATTTGTTTGGATATCTGCTTTGGGGTAACTAGATATGCCTAGAGGCCTGTTGTCTCCAATTCCTCCAAATTCTTCAGAAGAGTCATTATTAAAATAAAGTCTTTTTGACATGCTAAGAGCTTAAAACTAGAAAAGATATACTTTACTTCTCTATTTTTTGTAAATTCTGAAATTACTAGAATTTGGATGTTTGGACTTACAAATTATAAGAAAAGTGCTTAGAAATAGTGTAATAGAAGAAGTTGTTTTGATTTTACTCGTTTTGATTCTACTCATATACTAATACCAGAGTATGAGAACGTTGAAAATAGAAAATATATAGGTTATTCCCCAATTTTCTGGAATTCTTGGAATTACAAATTATATAAGTAAATAAAACAAATATAGTATACATGAGGCAAATGTATTTGACCCATCTGCCGGTTAATTCTGACAAGGTTGCAAGGATGCTTGAGAAGGAGTCCAGCTGGGCTGTCCTGCAGGCAATAAGGAAAAGCGGCCTGGATGGCAAAACAGTAAAAGAAATTGCGCAGGAATTGCAGGAGTCTGTTTCCACTGTGTATGCTGCTATCAGCGCGCTGGAAAGGGAAGGCTATATCAAAGGCGTCAAGCCGACAAAACTGAAATTGTGGGGAAGGCATACAAAAAAACAGGAAGAGGACAGGAAAGGGAAAGTTGCCAAAAGGTATTTCGAGGCTTGCGAAATAAGGACAGGGGGAGCGCACAGGAATGAGGGCGAGCCTGAAAACCCATGGGGCGATGTGATTTTCTCAAATGAGTTTTATGAGAAGGTCGGGAATATTATAAACAATACGCCCGAATTCAAAGAACTGCAGGGCACCCTGATCAAATTTGTGAGCGGATTCTGCAAGGAAAAAATCCCGGCTGAGATGGAAAAAATAAATGGTGTCCTGCCTTCAACAGAAAAGTGCAAGGGCTGTGAGAAATCCCACGAAGGTCATGAGTTTGTAAAGGCTATTTTGTTATACACAGCGACGCAGGTGATGGATTCTGAGCAGATAAAAGGCCTTATGAAGGAGCTGGAGTATACTGGCTAATTGTTTCTGATGAAAAAATAAAAGAAGGGGGTTTAAACCCCATCAAAATTTACAAGTTAAAAAGAAAATGTTGAAATACCAAGCTCTTTGGAAGATTCCCTTGTCTGCCTGACTTCTTCATCCCTTCCAAGGATGTATGGTGATTTTACTCCTGTGATTATTGTTATCACCTGCACTTTGCCTTTGAACTCAGGCAAAACCCTTGCGCCCCACATGACCATCGCATCCGGGCTCATGTGCTGGGAGACTGTTTCGCCAATCAGGTTGATCTCATCTAACCTCAGATCCTCTCCGCCAATTATCTGGATCAGGGCTCCTGAAGCTCCCTGATAGTCAACATCCAATAGTGGGTGAGCCAAAGCCTGTGTTATTGCCTCTCTGGCTCTATTCTGTGTGTCTGATTCGCCTACGCCTATTGTTGCGACGCCGCCTGAATGCATTATTGTTCGGACATCTGCATAATCTAGGTTAACCAGAGATGGCTGGGAGATTGTTTCTGTTATCCCTTTTATCATGGTTGCTATAAGATTGTCTGCAACTGCGAACGCTTCTTTCAAAGGCCTGTTCCCTGCAAGCTCGACAAGCTTCTGGTTTTCAATCACAATTACTGTGTCGCTTGCATCTCTGAGATTGAGAAGGCCTTCTTCAGCTTTCCCGACCCTTGCGCCTTCCATCTTGAATGGTAGTGTGACTGTTGAAATCACAATTGAGCCTGCTTCTTTCCCGTATTTGGAGACTACTGGCGCTGAGCCTGTTCCTGTCCCGCCGCCCAGTCCGCAGGTTACAAACAATAAGTCGCAGCCTTGCAAAAGGTTCTTAACTTCTGTCTTTGATTCTTCTGCTGCCCTTCTGCCAACATCCGGATATCCCCCTGCGCCTAAACCCCTCGTCAGTTCTTTTCCTATAAGAAGCTTCTTGTGCGCATGGGTTACTGCCAAGTGCCTTGCGTCTGTGTTTGCTGCAACAGTGACTGCCCCTTGGATGTTCATGTCAGTCAGCCTGTTTATTGTGTTTGAGCCGCCGCCTCCGCAGCCAAAAACCATAATTTTAGCCTGGTGGGCTTCAAAATTCATCTCATTGTCAAAATTCATATTTTTACCTCCGATTTTAGAGAGATTATCCCTCTTTTCAATGAACATGAAGATAGGTTAGCCTAACTATAGATTCAAATAAGGAGAATTAGGCCTTGATTCTATTTTTTCGGCCAGAGTCTTTCTTTTCCGTGCACGCTTTTTTGATTTATGCCCAGAAAAGGGTGCTGGCCTACATGTTCTATGTTACTATATATAGGGCAGCCTATTTAAATACTTTTATATGGGTATTTGGCTACAGGTTAAAATTTTACTATAGGAGCCGCTGTATAGCGATTTTCAAATAAAAATGTGGAAAAACTATAGTTTCAAGTAGACTACTAAACTTTATAAGGAGGAATAACTAATAATTACACATGGGAATAGCTATAGTAACTAGGAATTTTCAGGTTACAATCCCGAAGGATGTCCGCGAGATCCACGGGATCCAAATCGGTGACAAAGTCCTGTTTTCTGCTGAAGGGAATAGAATTGAGATTTCAAAATTCAAAAATAATTCTCTTGAAGAGGCCTTTGGCGCATGGAAAGGCAAGGTTGAGCCGGGTTCAAATTATGTCAAAAAAATAAGGTCGGAGTGGAAGATAAGGTCGGAGAAATTGGATATTTAATCGTGTCTCGTAGACACGAGATCAGCATCTCTTGTGCTGACGCACATGACATCTCTGCATCTTTCGCATAGGAAAGAGATGCAGATTTACTGATATGGGGATTGTAATCAATTCTGATATTTTTGTGGATGCGCTCAGGGGCGCAGTGGGGGCAAAGGAAGTTTTAAAATTTTTGGCATCCCAGAAAGAAGTTTTTTATTCTGAAATCAGCGTCGCAGAGCTTATGTCCAGCAAGGCGTGCGACGACAAAAAAATAAAGGAATCCACAATCAAAATCTTTTCAGTTTTCAGGGGCATTCCAGTAGATGAAAAAATTGTCCAGCAGGCCGCATATTTCCGCAGACGATACGGCCTGCTTCTGCCTGATGCAATAATTGCCGCAAGCGCTTTCCAGTACAGATCTGACCTGCTTACAGGGAACACAAAAGATTTTTCAAAAATAAGGGAGCTGAAAGTGAAGAGCCCTTACTAGGATTGGAGCAACAGAATGCAGTCTTTTATTACAGATTAACTCCGGCGCCTTTTAATTGGAAAACTAGGTTCTTGGTATTTTGGTAGTGAATAGTTTTCATCCCAAGCTGTTTTGCTGGCAGGAGATATTCTTCTCTGTCGTCTATGTATACACACGAGCAAGGCTCAACGCGTAATGCACGAGCAGCGAGCATATATATTTCTTTCTCCGGTTTCCTTAAGCCCACCTCACAAGATAGAATCACTTCATCAAAGCCTTGAAAAAAGTTTTTCTCTTTGTTGAATTTTGCATGTGGCGGGATTGTATTGGATAAAATGCCTAACCTGTATCCTTTTTGTTTTAGCCGCATTGCCACTGAAACCACCTCAGTGTTTATTCTTGTTTTTAATGCGTATTGCCTTGTCCATAAAGTTTCATAGCCTTCTGGCAAATCCTTTCCCATCCGCTGTGAAAAGCTTAACCAAAGGTCTTGGTCGGATATTTTGCCTTTCTGATAGTCTTCCAGCAACCCTTCGAAATTTTTTAAGACTGTATCCCGATCGGCTTTAAAACTGCTTGCTATATCATCCATAGGATCGGCATCCAGTAAGCATACGCCGCCAAAGTCAAATATTATTGCTTCAATCATAGTATGATCATACCATTAAGCTTTTTATACTTCATTGAATGTTCAAATAATTGGAATGGGCCTCTTATGGACAAACTTCTTTTTGGCACAGCAGGAATCCCTTTATCCACAGAACCGAGAAATACTGCAGAAGGCGTCAGGCAGGTAAGTAATTTGGGTCTGGATGCGATGGAATTGGAGTTTGTGCAGTCTGTGAATATTTCAGAGGAGAAATCACCTTTAATTAAAAAAATTGCAGAAGAAAATAAAATCGCGCTTACCTGCCATGCGCCTTATTATATTAATCTCAATTCAAAGGAAAAAGAAAAAATTGAAGCAAGCAAAAACAGGATTTTGAAGGCTGCAAAAATCACAAGCCTTTGCGGCGGCTGGTCTGTTTGCTTTCATGCGGCGTATTATTTGGGAAATCCGGATCTTGCTTACAGAAACGTGAAAGAGAGTTTAGAAGAAGTTGTGAAAAAATTGAAGGACGAGGGGATAGAAATCTGGATCAGGCCTGAAACTGGCGGGAAAATAAGTCAATTTGGGAATTTAGAGGAATTAATAAAAATTAGCCAGGAAGTTGAAGGGGTCCTTCCATGCATCGATTTTGGGCACCATTATGCAAGGTCTTTGGGGGCAATAAATACTAAAGAAGATTTTTCTTTTATTTTAGAAAGTTTAGAGAAGGGGTTAGGAAGGCGTGTTCTCGACAACATGCACATCCATGCGGAAGGGATTGAGTATGGCAAAACAGGGGAGCGGTTCCATCAGATTTTTTCTGAGTCAAAATTAAATTATATGGAGCTTGTGCAGGCATGGAAAGATTTCAAAATAAAAGGGGTCGTGATCTGCGAGTCGCCGAATATTGAAAAGGATGCGCTGATGCTGAAGGGGATTTATAATAAGGGATAGGCTTATATAGTTTTCTATAAAATTATCGGAATGGTTTTGTACATCAACGGGGCAGTTAATAAAGTTAATGATAGGTATCAGGCTGAAGGGATTTGGATTGCTGAAGCCGACCTCAGGTCAAATCCGAAATTGAAGTTTGAATTGGCTTCTGTGAATAAAACGCCTGATGTTCTTGAAAGGGAAGAAGTTAATTGGGCTCGGCTTAAGGCGAAAGACCCTTCTCTTTTTGATGGTCCCTTGATAAGGATAAAATATCTTTTAGCTAGAGATGGCTGGGTTGTTGTAGGGATCTCAAAGTCCGGTTACAAAGAACACCATGCATCGTTTGCTCCAGGTGGCAAAAGGGATTGTTACACAGAAAAATTTTTCCCATACGGGTTTAGGATTGAAAATGGTGTGGCTGTCCCGGAAATACCAAATTCAGAAAATTTTTATTCGGCCTTTGCAGGCTGTGCAATAGTAGAGGCAGCTGACAAAAAACTTGTTTTTGGCATAAGATCTTCAACAGTAGACCAGTTTAAGGGGATCCCATCACTCCCTTCTGGCGGAAGGTTTAATGGAAAGCCGCATGAGATGGTGGATGAATTGGTGACTGATACGGATTCCATTTACAATCATTTTGATGGGATGTTGGAACTGGAGTATCCAGGATTGGAGAGGCAGTTAATATTGGAGAAAAAACTCACAGGGATAACAAGGTCTTTAACTGATTTGGATGTGACAATTTCAGCGCACACAAAAATAGATGTCTTGTCTACAGAACTTGAAAAAAAGCTTGATAGGAAAAAATACAAGGAACTTGGTTCTGTAGCTGCCAATGCAGACGGCATATTTGAATTATTGGAATTAGGGTTCCCATCAACAATCCAACCAGTAATCGTTTATTCTGCTGGCTATTATGGTATTGAGGAAAAGGATTTGCTCAGAAAAATGCCTGGTTCAAAAAGGCTAGAATAGGGAAAAATTTACTTAAACTTTATCTGTGAAATCCCGCAGTGCCTTTCCAGAAATTCTTTTACAATGTTGATGTTTTTGCCCCCGCGGCCAATGACCATTGACCTGTTTTTTGAAGGTATTGAAAGCTTTGCGGAATTCCCGGAAACCTCTATATCTTCCGCCGAAGGGATAAGGTTTTTTATGAGGGTCGCTGGATCGCTTGAGTACTGGAAAATCCTGACTTCTTTTGCAAGGATTCTGCTCAATTTTTTTGCCGTGGAACCGCTTTTGCCTATTGCAAAAGGCATCTTGTCTTGCTCTACAAGAAAATAGGCGGAATTTTCAGAAAGTATGCAGTCTTTCGGTTGGACCTTTGTGACCCTTTCAAATATTGAGATTACCCTAAAGGTTTCTGTATCGATTTTGATGTTCATTATCCCACTTTATTCCGCTTTTTTAGCTGCCTATTTCTTGACCCCAACAATCAAGATGTTGAACGGCTTTCCGCACAGTTCGCCAAGCTGTTTTGAGTTTCCGTCAAATTTTTCGATTGAGATATTCCCAACCTGCTTATAATAAGCCAAGTCCTTCATTACATTTTCCGGAAAATTGCTTGCATGGATGACTGTTTTAACCAATCCTGTTTTTATTCCCCTTATAACGCTGTTGCTTCCCATGACTAATTTCTTGGTTTGCAGGGCTTCCTTAATGTCTTTTTCAGTTGCCATATACCTTCTTTTTTACTCGCTTGTAAACTCTTTTTCTTTCGGGTACTGTACCCTTTTCTTTTGTAAAAGAAAAGGGTATATTAGTAAACAAAACCCAATAGCTTGCCGCCTTCTTTTATTTCCTTTGCTTTTTTCTGGTCGACCACTCCTTTTGAAGTTGTGAGTATTAGCATGCCGACATTTTCAGCAGGCAGGTATCGTTTCTCCCATTTTATGAATTCTTTCACCTGCACAGAAAACCTTGGCTTTACAGAATTGCAGAGGTTTATCCTGCCCAACAGCTCTACACGGAAATTGCCGCCTTTTCCGTCGTCTATAAATTCGAAGCTCCCAATATACTTGTGCTCCTGCATGAGCTTTAAAATGCTTTTTGCAAGATTTGAAAATGGCACTGTGCAGCCAGATTTACCAGCCTTCTCCGCATTTTTTATTATATTGAACATGTCTGATAATGGATCGTGTTTCATACAAATCAACTCCTCAATTAAATTTCCTGAACCCCAGCTTGGATGCCTCGTCCCTGAAGCATTGCCTGCAATAATGCAGGCCGTATTTTACTATCACGCCTGAAGTTTTTCCGCACCTTCTGCAGGGATGCTCTGTTTTCCCGAATTTCCTTTTTTTTGGGGCACAGTATTTCATGAACCTGGAATATTTCCCTGTTTTTTTCTCCACTTGTTTTTTTGACCTTTCAAAACTCATAAATTTTACATCCTGGACTCTGGGCTCAAAACCCAAGACCGCCTAGATTTATTCTATTTTTACCCCCCACTGGTTTTTTACAAATTCCATTGCATCCTCTTTTTTTATCATATGGGCTTTGCCGATTTTTTTCGGTTTGATCATTCTCCTTTTGATCCTGTAGCCAGCCCTTTCGAGCGTGACTGTCACATCGAAACCGAGTATTCCGATTTCCGGGTCATATTTTATTATTGGAAGGTTTATGTACTCCTCCACACCAAAGGAAAAATTCCCGGTTTTGTCGAAATTTGTTTTTTTCAGCTTGTTCCCTGTGGCATGGAACGCTGCTTTCAGGAAATCCATTGCAGGTTGGCCGCGAAGGGTTACTTTTACGCCAATAGGCCTGCCTTTGGCCATCCCGAATGTTGTCCTTTTGTGGGTTTTTGTTATTACTGTTTTTTTGTTCGTTAATTTTTCCATGAGCTTCTTCGCCTTCTCAAGCTTCTGGCCTGATTCGCCTGCGCCAATGTTTAGTGTGACCTTTTCCAACCTTATTTTTTTCATCAGGTTTGTTTTTTCCTGCTCCATAGATTATTTCCTTTGCTTTCTAGGCCTGTCATGGGAGGGAATGGATCCCGAGTTTCCTGTGACCAAAATGTATTTTTTCAGGGTTTCTGTTTTGTGGCCGTTTACTTCAAGTATAATTTTATTTTTTTCCAGAAGGGTTTCCCTTTTCTCTAGTTTAGATATCTTGCCCTGCAGGCCGATGTTTTTTCCGCCTATTATTATTGCAGGGCAGCCTTCTGCCATTTTATAATGCTCAATAATATTTTGTTCAGGGATTTGCAGCAGCAGGCTGTCGCCAGTGGAATATTCCTTGTTTTCTGTAAGTATGTTCCTGCCGTCATGAAGGTTCAGCTGAAGCAGGCCGTGTTTGACGGTTGTCTTGTTTTCAATCCTGCAGATTTTTTTTCCAGCTTCTGATTCATTTATGTCTTCAAACCTGAGCCCTTTTGTGCTGATCAGAGCGCGCATGAATTTTTTGGCTTCAGGTATCTCGACTGCATCCATGAGCCCGACAGGGAAATTCCTGTCTTTCCTTGGCTTTTTGTCCACAAGGATTTTTCCCTGTTTGATTATTGCATTTGCTTCGCGGGCCACATCTGCAAATTTCAGTACATCCCGGACAAGTATGATCAATGGGATTGATGTGTGTATTGGATGGGGGCCTGGCGAAGGCTTTGCAGTGAAAACCGCCCCTTTCCTTTTTATCGGCCAGAATTTTGGCGCCTTGGTCCTTTTTAGATAACCCATATAATTTAGCTTCCTTTAACTTCATTTACAGCAGGTTTGGCTATTGGCATATCAAGCGGGATTTTATTTCCCTTCCTTTCAAAAACCCTTATCCTCATCTTGTCGGACATATTAAGCTTGATTATTTTGAGGTTCGATGGATCAATAGGCTTTGAAATCTGGCTCCCGTCAACTTTTTTGGCTTTCACGCCTTCAATATAAATTTTCAGTTTTTTCATATCTACCCGTTCCACAAGGCCGCGTGTTTTTCTGGAACTGCCTTTCATTATCTCAACTTCGTCCCCCTTTCTGACAGGGATCGACCTCTTGCCATATTGTTTTTTCAGCTCTTTTGAAAGGTGGGCTGAAAGCAGCTTATGCCTCACATGGTTTGGGGCATTGTACCTGTATTTTCTCTGCTTCCTAGGCTGTTTGCTCGCCACCCATTTTCTTGACCATTGTTTTTTCATAAAATCTCTTCAAAGAAAAGTTCCTTTTTTTTATTATTACACTACAATCGTTGCGATCTTCCCTACTGTTGGGAACCTCTCGAGTACTTCCTTTGCTACTGGTCCCTTTATGATTGTGCCTTTTGGCTCGAATTTTTCTGTGACAACTACGCCGGCATTGTCTTCAAAGCTGATCCGAATCCCGTCAAGCCTCCGATATTCTTTCCTCTGCCTGATTATGACAGCCATGTGGACTTGGTGGCGGACATTTTCCACTCCGGATTTGACTTTGCACGAGACCTGGTCTGCGACGCCGCCTGAAGGGCGGGACCTTCTCCTTCCGCGGAATCCGCGGACAGAGATTATTTCGAGCACCTTTGCCCCGCTGTTGTCTGCGCATTTCATTTCAGAGCCAACCTGCAATCCTTTTGTTACCGATGCTGATACTGCCTTCATATCACTTTTTCTTTCCTTATATCCTATATAAAGAAAAACTGAACTAAAAGAAAACAGGCAATAAATGCCAGATTCTTCAAGTAACTTTTCTTTTTCAAATAAAACTCTATCGTCTCAAGAAAGGTATTATGTCCTTTTATTCAGATAGAGATTCACATTATTGTCCAACACCCACCACCACAAAAGATTTTGTTTTTGACAGCGGCCTGCATTCGGCTACTGTCACCTTGTCGCCTTCTTTTGCGCGTATGCATGCGGGGTTGTAAGCGTGGATTATGCTTTTTCTCCTTTCGAACCTTTCATATTTTGGAAGGTAAAGGTTGTGGCCCCATTCAACAACCGCTGTGCTTTTGGCTTTGGAGCTCTTCACTGTCCCTTCGAAAACCCTTCCCCTTATTGGGAGCGTTCCATGCCATGGGCATTTTGCATCCATGCAGGAATTTGAAGGCGCCTTGACATCAAGACCTATGTTGGTTTTGGGCATAACTAATATTGCCAGTCAGGTTTATAAAGGCTTAACGGGTGTTTGTATTTCGAAGTTTATAAAAACTGTTTCACAAAGATTCAGAAAGAGGCTGAAGCAGGATGAGAATAACTTTATGGTATAGGGAGCCGATGGTTAAAGGCAAAAGGGAAGGCACAGCATATTTTAGGCGTGCTGATGTTCCATATGGGTTGGGTATTCAGAAATTGTGCAGAGCGCTTGGAGTGCGGGGAGTTGCTGAATTCCAGTACAATTCAATTGGCAACGACACGATAGGAGACTGGAGGGCAGGAGGCCAGCTTGAGGATGGAGCTAATTATCTTTTGCCAACAATAGCTGATCATGATGAACAAAAAGAGTTTCTGGACAATTTCAGGAGGCTTACAAGCGAGGCTTTGCTTTATAAGGCGAGAGCTTTGGCTGGAAAATAAAAAACTAAAGAAAATACCATTTCAGGTTATATATACCCAAAGAAACTTACCTTGCTTTGCACACTGGGCATTTTTGGCATGAAGTTGCCTTCATTACAATAACTAGGCCAAACAATACCACAAGCAGCCACCACGGGCTTACTGGCGCTTTGGCTCCTAGCCATCCCATGTCGCCTGCAACTCCGTACAGACCGACCAGCAAAACAAGCAGCCCGAAAACCAGCTTTCCTGTCATGCAGCCCGGCGCGTGCTCGAGAGTTTTAGCTACTGATTTTTTAGATGCCATCTGAATAATTGGGTTTCCCCTCTTATATATTCACAGTAATTTTTTGTATGATTATATCAGAAACAGGCCTATCATTCTCGCCTGTCTGGACTTTGCCTATAGCCTCAACAACATCAATCCCCTCTACAACTTTTCCGAAAATTGCATGTTTTCCGTCAAGCCATGTGGTTGGGGCAAGGGTAATAAAGAACTGGCTGCCGCCTGTATTAGGGCCGGCATTCGCCATTGACAGGATGCCTTTTGAATTGTGTTTTAGCTGAGGAGAGAATTCATCTGGTATTTCATATCCGGGCCCGCCTGTGCCATCCCCTTTAGGATCTCCGGCCTGTATCATGAAATCAGGGATTATTCTGTGGAACGTCAGCGTATTGTAAAAATTGCTTTTTGCTAATTTGATGAAATTGTTTGCTGTTATTGGAACCTTATCAAGAAAAATTTCTGCCTTGAAATTCCCTTTGTTGGTTTCAAAAACTGCTGTAGGGTTCGCCATTTGGATATTTTGTGGGCTGGAGTTTAAATTGGCTTCTGTTGTTCTGGATTCTGAAACAGGCGGGGTTTTTGTCTGGATATTCTGGGCGCAGCCGCTGATTACTAATATGGACAGCAGAAAAACAGCAGGCAAAAATTTCATATAATATTTTGGTGTTTGCGGCTTATAATAAAGGTGTTTTTAAGCACAAAGTAATTTAAGGCTTTAATATATCGCTGAATTGCTACGCAACAGATAGTCTAGCAACTTCGTTGCTCAGAAATTATTTGAATGCAGGAAAATGGTCATATCCAACACTAATCAATACATTACTTCGGTCAGGATATTTTTTTAGTAGTTGATGGAATTTTTCTCGTGAATAACCATTACAATGTTTTAACACCATTTCTTCAAACTCTAAATTTTTGGGACCCATTGACAATAGTCGCAATGTATATCCAGGCGGTTTCTGTAAAATTTCTGCCAGAAATCTTACTAAGTCTGGTAAATCTTCACTTTGTTGAGTACTGCACACGTATATCGCAAGTGTCAAAAGTGATCTATCTAAATCTTCCTCATTAATTTTTGCCTTTCTTTTGATGTATTCTCGAGTATCTTGTGCATGCAAGTCTCCCAATGCTTCTTCATATGGCAGTCTAAATAATTTTGCTAATTGTTTAATATAGAACTGTGTTGGTGAAAGAAGAGGCTCCTCTATCTCTGCATCTTCCCTTAATACTAACCATGTTTGAGGACTGCTCTCTATATGAGCAACTAAATTTTGATGAACATAATCAGCAGGCTTCCTTGAAAAATGCTCTTCACCAAGCAAATGGAGTTGCCGTCCGTTCAACTCTCTTTCTATATACCTAAATTCACCATTTGTCAAATCTCTTAAATTGTCATAGTCTCTAAATATTCTCTCTAATTTTCTAACCGCTTTTGTAAATATTTGGTATAATTGACCTTCATTTTTGAATGACATACCAATAAGATTTTCATGAAGATTTATAAAGCTTTTGGTTATTTTACTACTTATGTGCTACTATGACAGGATGGCAGGCACACCTAAACTGTTGTCTGCTTAGCAGATTATTGATAAAAGGTTAGGACTCTCAAACTCATCTATTTTTAGCATCGAGTGCTATAGACTGGTATGGACAGGGAAGAGATTTTCGCCTATCTGGAAGAGAGGTTCGGCCTCGAGAGGGGCCTTTTCAAGGATCTGGAATTTTTTGAAAGGTCAAAGGGCAGGATTTTTGCTATAAATAAAGGATCTGTTGGGTTTTTGGATAAGGTGAATCCTGTTAGCTTTGGCCTGCTTTTTGGAAGGGCTCATGGATCTTTCAAGCCTTCAAGCGTGATAATCCAGATTTTTGGCGAACATGCGACTAAAAATGTTTTGGAACTGGATGCAGAGAAAACAAAAGAGTATATTAAAGGGTCAGATTTAGAGATAAAAAATATAGGAAATTGCGCTGATGGTTATGTTATTTTAAAATATAAAAATTACCCTCTTGGCGTCGGATTATTGAAAAACAACAAGCTCAAAAACATGCTGCAGAAGGGGAAGAGGGCGAATGTGGATATGCTTTAGCCTGTAAATTCTTCCCTTGGCTTGCCTGTCTGTTTTATAATATATTGAATGACAAAAATAGTGACCTCATTACCATGAGGCACCCAAGTTGTCCAGACTTTACCGTCTTGGTCTGTTTTCTTGAATGTTATATGTTTTCTCGACCTAACCTCCATAAATCCGTTTGATTTTAATATTCTTATTACTGTTTCCTGAGGAAGCGGCCTAAGCTTGGGCATGAGAAATCTCCATCTTTACTGGAACATTTATTACAGAAACAGATGCCGCCATCATAGACTCTATTGTAGGTTTTTGCGTATCCGGGTCTTCGAAATATTCTTCTATCAGGTCTTTCATATTTTCAATTACTTCTTTCTCGGTTTTTCCCTGTGTTGCTATATCTAACATAGGGCAAGCTGCAACAAACCAGCTGCCTTCCTTAGTTATAACAACAGACAAAGGTACTGGGATTTTGTCTGGATGTTCCATAACTTCCTGTTTATTTTTAGATGCTTTCTTTAAATGCTTGTAGACCACGCTATAACATGCCCCAGAAAGGGAAGAGGATGAATGTGGAAAGCTGCCTTACCCATATATTTTAATTTTCCTTAACCTCTTAACCTTTTTCTCATTGCTGTTAATAATGGCGGCTCTTGATGATCAGGAACTTGCGATATCCTTCTTTTATCACTGCGAGGAACATACGGGCTTTTGCCACAATACGACAAAAAAGCCGCCAACATATTTTCATCCTGCTGGAAGCCTTCTCTTGCTAGCTGCCTTCCAATATCAAATGCTGCAAGATATCTTTTGGCGCTATAACCTGCTAAAACAGGTTTGTCTAAAAGGCGATCAATTGTTTCTTCATTAGTTAATCCAGCCAATCTCCCTAATCTTGTTTTTTGCCGCACAACCCTTTCATGGTCCAAGCCTGCAAATTGAGGACAGGTTAGTATGGCTTTCTTGACTTTATCTTCATCCCCATAAACTTCTGTTCCCTCACGCACAACCCTTTC
>CAZVWU010000003.1:84645-100452 GCA_964631205.1 uncultured archaeon
TTCCCTCACGCACAACCCTTTCATGATCATAGCCTGCAAATGGAGGAAAGGTTAGGATGGCTGTTTTGACGTCTTCAAAACCACAATCATAGATTTCTGAAATTCCTCTAAACAAATCCCTTAATTCATTCCGAGTTTTTGTTCTATGATGAAACCGGCCGCTCTCAGACAATCTTCGGGCTTCCCCTTCAGTAAACCCGATTGAAACCAATTCTTCTAATAGCATTTTACTTAATCACGGTGCCTGTTTAATTTGCAGGCTTTTAAAGCTTTTACTACAGGATTATTGGTTTTTACTTGGCTATGGGCTGAATGCAGCTCACATCAGAATATTGTCCGGATCAGAATCAGCCAATTATTCGAGCGGGGGCTTTTTTTAAATAAATTCTAAACTGAACAGGGAGGCTTTATCACTTTGGCCCCTTCTCAGCCTCTTCCACCCATCTCCTGATCATTTTTTCTATTTCAGCTGAGATTTTGAGCTCTTTTAAAACACAGAGCGCCTTGAACTTCAAAAAAAGCTCTTTATCAATTTCTATTGTGGTTGTGATTGTTTCGGGCGGTTCTTCTCCGGCCATAACAATGCTATAATACTAAGATTTTTAAAGCTTTGCACCTTTACAGGAAGATACTTTTACACTCGGTTGCTCCAGATATCTAAATTAGAAAAGCTTTTAAATGCAATTAGCGTTATTATGAGATTTATGACAGAATACAAAACAGACGTAGAGAGATTTTTGGGAGAAGTCGTTGGTTACAGGAGACTTAAAGTTCTTACAGATGAAGGGTTTTTAAAAAACATAGTGGCAGACACCTCTCTAGAAACAAGGAAAGAGAGGATTTTAGCTCAATTTAGAAATACCTTTTTTGGTACAATGTATGCGGAGATAGGTCCTGATAAAAAAGCAGACTATCAGCCTGATGTAGAATTTTCTGAAATTTTACTGTTGGAATCTGTTTTAAAAGACGATTTTGGTAGTTCTGATACAACAGGTGCCCCAGGTGAGGAGGATTACGAGCCGTTTAAAACAGATTCAGGAGACACAAAAACGCAAAGCGACTCTAATATACATGGAAGAGCTTTGACTGATAAAGAGATCGAGAGTGATGTAGCTGGCATAAAACTAGTCGGGATTATTCCTAAAGCAAAATATGTTTTACCTTTAATTGACAGAGCTTTTACTTCTAACGATTTCTGCGTCTCGGAAAAAGTGGATACGGGGAGAGCTTTTCTTACACATCAGTATATTCAGAGACTCTTGCGCAAAGCAGGCTTTGCAGAAGGCTCTTATGTCATTAGGCATTCGGAAGAACCTAGTGAAGATTTCAGTAACCTAAAAGAAGAGATTGTATTAGTCAATGGAATAGGATATTCAGTAGTTTTCAGACCCGAGAATGCTTTGAAAAGATTCTCTATAAAAGAAGAAAAGAAATCCAGATGCTCCGGAACGACAATATACTTGGATACAACAGAAGATATTGTGAAAAAATTGAACGACCTAGTTTCCAGATACCATGGAATATCAGGGGTTAGAAGGGGCGGTAAAAGATATTAAGGGATTAAAAAATCTTTATCACTCCATAAATCACAAGCGCTTTTTCTATCAGGCCTATTGCTATTGCGGCTGTTATATGCCCCTAAAGATATTGTTCAAAATCGTCCCTCTTCAGTTTTATTTCTTCTAGTATAACTTTCAGTAGCACAGGACCTATTTCCCTGTTTCCATGGAAAGGGATTGTTGTCGTCCTACCATCAGGATGTTGGTAAAACACATGGCTTCCTCTCTGCCTTACAGGAGCAAAGCCTAGTTTTAGAAGGATCTTTTCTAATTTATGCGGAGAAATTGGCAAAAGCCTTCCCATAAAAACAGCTTAGTTTGTTATCACTTCTATCTGCTGGACGCCTACAAATTTTGGTACGCTTTCTGGAGTGTGTTGTTCTTTTCTTGATTCTATGCAGAGTTCAATGACCTCTCTCATGTTTTCCATTAGCTCATCTATTGTTTCTCCTTGCGTGTGGCATCCCGGTATTCCTGGAACTTCCCCTACATACATATTGGCATCAGAGTCCTTTTCTATAACAACAGTAAAGATGTATTTTTTCATATTCTGAATAGATATATGCATCTGGTTTATAAATAGAGGGCAGCCTATAATATTTTTATCACCCCGTAAATTACCAGGGCTTTTTCTATCAGGCTTATTTTGTCGGATGGTGTTAAATATAGATAGTCGGGTTATCAAGAAATAGCCACACTACAAGCTTTATATAGCTACTTCTAAATAATGAAAGATGGTAGAAATAGGCGATTTGAAGGGTATCCCTGAGAACAAAAAAAGGGAAGCGGTGGAATGCCTAGACGATCTTTTGACTTATAAAGATGGGCAGGGCAACTTATCTCCTGTAATAGCAGGGTATAATTGGTACACAACTACAGCTAAAACAGATCGCGTAGTTACATTTTCACATATCCATGGGACAGAAGACTATAAGCTGGCTATGTCCAAAGACTTGATTGCTATTGGTTATGATACAGAAACCATTTCAAAAAGTATAAGAGAAAAATCTGGGGCATTTTTATGGACGCCTGACTTTAATATAAGAGATAGGGGAGGCAAACTGTTAACGGGATTACGAATAAAGGATTTAACGAAGAGAAAATATCTAGATTTAGACGCTTTCTCTGGCCTAACTCTTGATTATTCGCAAATAGACAACCTCGATTGTCTAATAGGGGAGGAAGATGGCTGGCAACTTGATGTGCCTTTCGGAGATAAAGATGAACTCATAAGACTCGCTGCTTTATTTTTGAGAAAATCTGGATTTTATATTTATGATGAAAAAGGGTGTAAGATCCCAGAGACAAGAGAAGAAAGTATTCGAAGAGCGTGGCCTGACGCCTATAAAACTCCTGTCTTGGTTTTTGGAGAAAGTTCTATTAGATTTGTTTCCGACCTACCTAATTTTGAGCAAGCAACTAAAATATGCCTCACTGAGAATGGCAATGAGATAAGCTTTATTGTCCACAAGAACCTTGAACCTCTGAGAAGCCTCTCACATTATGAAAGGTTAACACGTTTTGGATTCAAGGAGGAAAAAGGCCTGGCAAATAGAGTATTCGTAGAGTATATCGACGAGGTTAGAAAAGTTTAAATTACACGAAAAACAATATCAACTATGCCAATAAAGCCTTTTGTATGCAGACCAGAAAGAATAAATCACAGAAGAGAACTTGATGAGATTCTGGGTAGGATGGACATATATGCAAAAGAATCAGGGTATGCCAGTGATAAAGTGGGGGTTCTTATGATACAGAACAGGCAATTAGGAGCAATATACGAAATTACATCAAGAGAAGAAGCTGAAATAGAAATCGGAAACCCCTATAATAATGGGGGAGGAAAAAGGACATCTGAATGGGGAGTCAAATTTTATCCGCGCTCTTTTTTCGAGGAATTAAAAATGAGATTGCCCTATGAAGAGGGGCACTGAGTTTAGATACGCTTCAATCTATTCGATGCATACAATTAATGTATTTATCTCCTTGTGAAATATGCCAGTCGATACCATAGTTTCTAATCCTAAAGGAATGTGTGAAAAAGAGGTTAGGAGCGTATTAAGAAGGCTTAAAAGATATAATAAGGAGTTTGCGCTGATTCATCTGATGTTGGAGTCGCAGGGATATACAATTCTACTTTAGGTCCCCAGTACATTATCATGTCCAAGGAAGAAGCAGACGAAAACATACGGAATCCGCCTGCAGTTGATAGAGTGATGTTATTTTATCCAACTTCCTATTTTGAGGGAAGGCTAGCTGGTTTTGAAAGGAATAAAGAGAAATAAAGATGATTTAGCTCTTACTGTGTTAAACAACCCTTATCACGCCGTAAATTACCAAAGCTTTTTCTATCAGGCCGATTGCGATTGCAGCGGTTATAATCCCCATTATCCTGCTTAGGACTTTAAGGCCGTTTTTGCCGATTAATCTGGAGATGCCATAACTGAAGAACAGGAAGAGGAAACAGATTGCTGAGACTATTATGATAGAGCCTATTGTGACTGCCGCGCCATAGGTCTGCGTGAAGTAAATGGATGATGTGATTGCGCCTGGACCTGCCAATAAGGGGGTTGCAATTGGTACAACAACATCAGAAGGCTCTTTCTCAACTGTCCTTGATCTTGGGAATGTCCCCAGAAGAAAGTCAAAGGCCAAAATCAAGAGAAGTATCCCGCCTGCTATCAGAAAGGCTGTGTTGGAAATCCCAAGGCTTGTCAATATGAAAGTCCCAAAAAGCGAGAAGAATGCGAGAAGGGCGAACACTGCAACAGATGCGTGAATCGAGGCTTTTTTTATTTTTTTCCTGTCTGATTTGCCGAAAAGGGATAGGAAGGCTGGCACAGCCGCAAGCGGGTCTATGATTGCAAAAAGGGAGATCAGAACTGTAAGCAGCTCAAGAAACGCCATATATTATATTGGTATGGAACGGTCTAATAAAGTTTAAATACCTTCCTGCCAATCAGGCAGGCGATAAATTTTTAAGTCCTAAAGAACAATATTTGAATTCTTGGTTTATGGAAAGTAATTATTGCTTGGTTGTTGGGTTAAATAGGGAATCACCTAAAGGCCCTAAACCTGGTTATATTTCTTTTTTTGGCGGTAGAGATGAACTAGGTAGAGTTGCAAATGCAGCATTTCAGTTAGGTTATGTCGGGGAAGTGAGGATCCATGGTAGAATAGAGAGGCGCAATGGAAGGGCCAAATGGACTAAAACAGCTCTTTTAATGAGGAAAAAAGAAAGAGTTACTAAAGGTTATGGCGATGAGCAGGAATTTGAAGGCGATCTCAAAAGGGAACTTAACGACGACCAGCTATTTGAAGATGTCTACAGAACAAGAAGGGATGTTTTAGAAAATTCTGAATCTGGAAGGTTAACAATTGTATCAGACCAATTCGCCCCAGCCGACAAGCCTCCACCTGCCAGAGACCTGCCTTGAGACTGCGAGGCGGTCGGCCTTTTCTGCGCAGATTGGGATTTTCAGTTCTATTGTTGTTTTTTTGCCTGCTGCGAGGATTGTCCCCACTGTCCTTGTTGTGCCTATGTTCAGCATCAAGGGCTCGCCTGTTTTAAGCGGCTCGACTTTCACTTCCTCCCTTGTGCCGATGACCCTTTCAAGCAGGCTTATTTTGATTGTTATTTCATCCAAGGTCTCAGGAAGCTTTCCAGGAAAGCCGAGAATGTCGCCTGAAAGGCTGTCTGCTTTTGTCAGGTAAGGGTCTAAAAGTGTGGAGAGCCCAAGAAGGCCGCCAGGGCCTGCATTTTCAAGCTGCTGCCCGGCTTTTTGGAGGCCTACAATCCTGGTTTTCACAGGCTGATACCTGTCTTTTATTTTTATTCCTGGCCTTATTTCTATTTCGTCCCCAACATTTAATTCGCCTTGCAGCAGGGAGCCGCCTAAAATTCCCCCAACCAATTTTTGGATGTCAGTTCCCGGCTTATTCACATCAAAGGACCTTGCAACCAGCATTTTTGGCGATTTAGTCGGGTCCCTTTTTGGGGTTTGGATGAAATTTTCTATTGCTTCGATCAAGAGTTCAATATTTATCCCGTATTTGGCCGAGATAGGGATTATCGGGGCATTTTCTGCGATAGTCCCTTTTAAAAATTGTTTTATCTGCTGGTGATGCTTGACTGCGGCCTCTTTGGTGACAGCGTCGACTTTGTTCTGGACAACAACTATTTGTTTTATTCCAGAGATATCCAAAGCAGTCAAATGCTCCCTTGTCTGCGGCTGGGGGCAAGGCTCTGTTGCTGAAATCACAAGAAGCGCGCCGTCCATTATGGAAGTTCCTGATAATACAGTAGCCATCAGGGTTTCGTGGCCTGGGGCGTCAACAAAACTGACTGTTCTAGTAGGTTCGCATTCTTCAAAACAGTTTTGGCATTTATTTTTTGCAGAAAAAATCTGGCATTTTTCGCATTTGTAAAAAGTGGCGTCTGCATAGCCAAGCTTGATTGTAATCCCTCGCTTGATTTCCTGCGAATGCGTGTCTGTCCATTTTCCTGTGAGGGCTTGGGTAAGGGTTGTCTTCCCGTGGTCAACATGGCCGGTTGTCCCTATATTTACTTCTGGGATAAGTTTCTGGTTTGGATTTTTAAGTTTCTCAGCCATAGATTAAATTGTCCGGCAGATATTAATATATAAAGAATTAGTTATGCAGACTTCGGCTCTTCTTTTTTCTGATCGGCTGCGGGCATTCCAGCCTTTTTGTCTTCTTCCTTTTTCCCGCCTGCAAGTTCTGCCTGCAGTTTTGCAACCTCTTCCTGCTTCTTTTTCTGCTTGTCTTCCGGGGTCTCTTCTTTTGGTTTTTCCTTTGGCTTTACTCCGAGAAGCTCTTCCGGCGATTTTTCCCCATGCTTGGTGATTTTCATGTTGATTTGAGAGATTTGATCGGAAATGGTGTTCCCGCGGACTGATTTCCTTTTTCTCTGGCCTTTCATTTTTGGGTGGAATCCTGCGCCGCCTGAAAGCAATGCTCTCTTCCTTCCAATCCCTTCAACATCTTTCCTCATCGGGAAGCCGTCTTTATCCGAGCCGCCTGTTATTTCAAGCTCATATCCTGTTAATCCCAAGAAATCGCCTGCCAACTTTTCGCCTATTTTTTTCCCGGAAAGGCCGGAAGCAGCTTCATCTGCGTCTTTCTGGTACGCTTTCCTGTTTTTCGGGTCTGAAACAACAACTTTAAAAGCCATAAATTTCCCCAGTCTCTAACTGATTATTTTTATTTACTGTATCCAGCACCGGGTTGAATAAGACTATATGGAAAGCAGGTATTTAAATTCGATTTTGTTTTACTCCAACCACATAATCTAGCTTATATTTAGGTGGAGAGCCAGGTTGGTAATCTTGATCGGGCTCTACATCTACCGACTTAAGTTTTTTGTATACTGCTATTCGGGTGTCTTGTTCCTCTTGCCGCAATCTTTCAATTAACAAAATGACATCTGTTGAGCCTGCGCCTTCAAGCCGAAAGCCAAACGTCTTTTCAAATCTCCTGGTTGCTTTGTAATTTCCATGTATTTTCATAATCCTCCTTAGAAGTAATAATATTGCTAAATAGGTTTAAATAGTTTTATAGCTCTATTATAAATTATTTTGTAATTACATTTCCTCTAATTTGCTGATTCCCAACAGGTTTAAACCTGTCCCCAAAACAATGGAAAATGCTTTTACAATAGCGAGCCTTGATTCCTTTAATTTTCTTTCGGCTGCCAGGACAGGGGCTGACTGATAGAAGGTGTTGAACTCCTGCGCAAACTCGAAAAGGTAGTTTGCCAGCAGATTAGGCGAGTAAGAATCTGCTGCTTTGGAAACTATTTCTTTGAATCCGGCCATTTTTTTAACAAGCCCTGTTTCATTCTTTTCTGTTAAAATTATATCTGCTTTTTTAACTGTTCCTGCCTTCTTAAGGATGCTTTTTGCCCTCGCATAAGCATATTGCAGGTAGGGCCCGCTTCTCCCATTGATATCAAGGGCCTGCTCCCAGTCAAATTTTATCAGCCTGTTGTTTTCAAGGTTCAGCATTGAGAATTTTATTGCGCCAAAGGCGATTGTTTTGGTTGCCTCCTGCTTATTTTTTAATTCCGGATTTTTCTCTTGTATCTGATTTAAAACAATTTTTACTGTCTCGTCCCTAAGGTCTTCATATAAAATCACATTCCCTAGCCTGGAAGCCATCTTTCCTTCTTTCAGGGTTACCAGATTATGGGAAAGGTGGTGGTGTTTTCCGTAACCCGGGATTTTCAGGATCTCGAAAGTTTTGAAAAGCTGCTTGAAGTATAATTCCTGCTCTGAGCCGACAACATAAAGGTATTTGTCAAATTTCCCGAGCCTGTTTTTTTTCTGGATAAGGCCGAAATCTTTTGTTGAATAAAGGGCTGTGCCATCTGTTTTTAATAAAATAAAGAACCCGAGCCCATGATCTTTCAGGTCTATTCCGATTGCGCCTTCGCTTTCTGTTAATTTCCCTGCATCCAGCAATTTTTTTACCAGCTCCTTCCCTGGTTTTTCACATGTGCTTTCAGGAATGTTGTAATCGACTTTTACCCCAAGCTCGTTTGCTATTTTTCCATAATCATCATAGCAAATCTTCCTGAACTTTTTCCATTCCTTGATCAATTCAGGGTCTTTTTTGTCCAACCGCCTGTTAAACTGATCTATTTCCTCTTTATATTTTGGATCTTCGTCAGCTTTCTTGGAAGAGTCTGCGTAAATCTGGCCAACCCACTTGGCAAAATTTTTTTTCGGAATTTTTCCCTTGTAAAATTTTTGATAGTACCACAGCCATTTTGCAACATGTGTGCCGACATCCCCATTATAGGAGACTGTGGTTGTTTTCCTTCCTGTAAATTCCAGAAGCCTTCTCACAGACTCCCCTAGCACGGCGTTCCTCACATGGCCTATATGGAACGATTTGAAGGGGTTTGCCTGAAAGACATCCATCACAACTGTTTCTTTTATTTTTCCGGAGCCATAGTTTTCTTTTTTCTTCAGTATTTCTTTCAAAACCGATTCCCCAACTTTATTCCAATCAATGTAAAAATTCAAGTAAGGGCCGAGGGTTTTTATTTCTCTTATATCTTTTATTTTCAATTTCCCAGAAAGTTCCTTCGCAACCTCGACTGGATTCTTTTTCCATTCCTTAGCAAGCTCAAAACACGGAAAAGAAAAATCAGCATCTATATTTTCAGGGGGCTTTTCTATTCTGGGGTGTTTTATTCCGAGCTTTTCCAGTTCCTTGACAATCTCCTGTTTTACAGATTCCATGAAAATAGTTTGGGGGCCCGAAGATATAAAGAATTATATTTTTGACTTGCGGGAATTGGACAGGCTTTTAAGCCCTGAATAGACTTCAGCCAGCTTTGCAAAGCCTGTATCTCTTGCTATTCTTTCAGCTAAAACAAAATCAGCCGCTTTCTCACATATGCGGAGGGCCTCTTCAGGCATCCTTTCCCTTATCGCGATTCCAATTGCCTGCTCTGTCCATCCGGCATCTGCATAAATCTGGATCGCTTTTCCAGGCATCCCCTTTTCTATTGCGGCCTGGGCGGCAAGCTCAATTTCACCTTCCTCCTGGAGGATTGCAATTTCGCCGCTTGTTCTCATCGGGAATGCCTTGGATTTTCTGGTTATGCCTTTATTCCCGTTGACTGTTCCGTATTTTCCTGTAGGCTTCCTGTTTTCAAACTCCTTCTTAGCCTGTTCGCGCAGCCGCCTTCCTGTTTCGTAGCGGCCTCTAGATTCTGCAGTCCTTGCTGCCCTGTAAAGGTTGCCATTTCCTTCGTCAGCCTTTATAGCTCTTTCCAGCAGCTTTTTTTCAAGTTCGGGCATCCCGGCTTCTTTGGCCAAATCTGCGGCTTCGAGATAATTTCCCCTTGATTCCTTATCCAGGATGCTTAAGCCGTAAATGTTTTTTGCGGCAGTTTCAAGGCCTGCCTGCCTTGCAAGCCTCGCGCCCTTTTCGGGGTGACCTCCTGTTACATAAAAATCAATTGAGGGGTTCAGGGCAGCTTCTGGAATCCGTGCCCTGTGAAAAACCAAAGCTGACACTGCAGCTGCCCTTCCTTCCTCTGTGTATAAAAGGCTTAGGCCTGAAATTACTGAGCCAATATAATTCTGTCCCATAGGGAAGCAGTTTGGTATAATGGGTATTTAAAGTTTTTCCTAAACTGAAGAATCAGACATCCACCATTATTTTGTCCCCATCAACCTTAACTTTATAACTCTGCACTTTTGCACCCGGATTTGTCTTGCAGACCCCTGATGTGACGTCGTACTGCCAGCCATGCCATGAGCAGGTTACTGTGCTACCGCTTAAGGAACCTTCCCCTAGAGGGCCTCCCCTATGCAGGCATGTATTGTCTGTTGCGTGGAATTTTCCGCCGACATTAAAAACAGCTATCTGTTTTCCGCCTGCTTTGACTGTTTTCCCTTTCCCTTCCTTTACATCAGAAACTTTACACACTTCAACCAGACCCATAAAACCACCGTAATATAATTGGGTGCAATGTTTTTAAAGGTTACTTATCGCCAGTTTAATGGCATATTAATTAAAGAAATTATAGTTTAATATGTCATCCATCAAATACTACAAGGCCCCGGACATAGACGATGAGATTTTTAATCTAGTGAATAAGCTAGGCTTGCACTATGTGGATCTTTCCAGGATTGTCTGCATCCGGAGTTTTGGCTCAAAAAGCAGGCGGACAATTGCAAGGTGCCACACAACTTCCAAAATTATACAAACCTCTTTGGGAATAGGGGCTTATTATATTATTGAAATAATTTCTGAGCAATTTGACAAACTATCAAAAGATGAAAAACTTAAAACTCTCATACACGAACTCATGCACATCCCGAAAAGTTTCGGGGGCGGGTTCCGCCACCATGATGTTGTGAACAGGAAGGGGGTTGAACACCTTTATAGGAGATATCTGGAAACTGTATGATTCATCAAAAAGGCCTCTGCTCCCGCCTCAACTTCATCATCGAAGGTATATTCCCTGTATATTTGAGCATATAGGAGTAGAAGGTTTCAATCTCTTGTTCCGGCATCTTGGCAATATTGTCGGCTTCGATTATCACAGACGGGAACCCATACCTGCTGTGCTGTCCGGAGATTGCAAGCAGGACAGATGCGAGCCAGTCTTCTTTTTCCTTGTCCATAAAATCCACGCGTATAGGACGATCCATCTTTGCTGTTTTCAGGTAGAAAGAATAGAAGTTTTTGAAAACAAAATCCTTCAGAATTGGATGTTTCGCAAAATCATCTGAATAGTCAAAAGTCTTTGTCCTTTCATGCTCATTCAAAACCCAGAACAAAAAATTTGTATCCCTTGTTTTCTCCAAAACTTCTATTATAGGGTTTATATTTATGCTTTTTTCAATATTGTTATTTAGTAAATTGTTTTTTACAAGTTCACAGTACCTCTCATTCCTGCTATCTTCTACAACTCCGGCCAGCAAAATTTTATTTTCCTGGCACAACTTGTATAATTCCTGATAAGAAGACATCAACTCTTCGTAATCTTTGTATGTCATGGAATTCTGTGAGGGCTTTGTTGCGTAATGGGGGACTATAGAACCGTCAAGAAGGAGTATGTCAGGCTTGAACTTTTCAACTGATTTTTTTGCAGTTTCAATTTCCAGTTTTTGCCGGACAATAGAAGAGTAATAGGCGTAATCTATATCAGAAACAGCTTCCAGCTTAAACAGTTTTGGGGTTGGGACTTTTGATGGGAAATAATTTGCATTTGAAATCCTGCCGTTAAAAAATTCAAAACATACAGCTGCTGCGCGCGCAAGGATAAAATCAAATCCATGGAAAGATTTTTTTACAATCCCGCCGTCTATCCCTACTATTTTCAATTTTTCTATGTTGGCTGGCTCAGATTTTTTAATCAGGCTTGTTTCGTCTCCCAGACCTCTCAGGATTTTAGCGGCTTCCATCCTGCTTATTTCGGCGGCCCTTATGCTCTCGGCCATTTTCTTGATTTCCGGGATCAGGAGTTCCATAGTATATTAAATATATAAAAGCAATATAAGTTAGTTAAAGAGGATGTGATTAATCTGTTAACTGAAAAAAAAGAAAGGCGGTTGATATTGTGCGCGCTGCCTTATGCGAATAATATACCGCATGTGGGGAATTTGGTAGGGTCGCATCTGCCGGCTGATATATTTGCAAGGTATTGCAGGCTGAAGGGGTATGAGACTGTGTTTATCGGCGGGACAGATGAGAACGGGACGCCGACTGAGGTGGCTGCGAGAGAGATTGGGATTGAACCACAAAAACTGGTCGACACTTTCCATGATATCCAGAAAAAAATTTATGACTGGTTTTTGATAAGCTATGATAATTTTTCAAGGACTTCAAGGCCTATACACCACAAGACAACCAAGAATTTTTTCAAGGAAATATACGATAAAGGCTATATTGTTGAAAAGGAAATAAAGGTGCCTTATTGCGGAAAGTGCAAGATGGCGCTTCCTGACAGGTATGTTGAAGGAACCTGCCCGAACTGCAAATATGAAAAGGCAAGGGGGGACCAGTGCGAGAAGTGCACGAAACTGCTGGATCCTGTGGATCTGAAAAAACCGAGATGCAAAATTTGCGGGACACAACCAACGCCTGTGAAAACAAAACATTTATTTCTGGATTTTAGCAAGCTCCAGGGGAAATTAGAGGAATGGATCAAATCAAATAAACAGTGGAGAGAGCAGGTGACTTCGCTGGCAATGGGCTGGATACATGAAGGGTTAAAGCCAAGATGTATCACAAGGGATCTTAAGTTCGGGGTGCAGGTCCCTATTCCTGGGTATGAGAAAAAAATATTTTATGTCTGGTTTGACGCGCCTATAGGGTATATCTCTTCCACAAAGGAGTGGACCGATAATATAAAAAAGCCTGGCCAATGGGAAAATTTTTGGACTGACCCGAAAACTAAGATTTACAATTTCCTTGGGAAAGACAATATACCGTTCCATACAATTTTCTGGCCTGCAATGCTGATCGCGCATGGGAAATATAATTTGCCTTATCAGGTTGTAGGCCTGCAGTTCTGCAATTATGAAGGCGACAAAATATCCAAAAGCAGGAACTGGGGGGTTTTTTGCGAGAAGATCCCGGACTCTGGGGTTGATGTTGATGTGTGGAGATATTATTTGGCCCACCTGATTCCTGAAACAAAAGATTCTGATTTCAAATGGGAGGAGTTCAAGGCCAGGGTTAACTCAGAGCTTATAGGGAATTTCGGGAATTTTATAAACAGGACTTTGAGTTTTATAGAAAACCGTCTCGCGGGAAAAATAACACATTATGAACTTGGGCAACGGGATTTGGAATTTATTAAAAAGATGGAAAAATTTCATAAGGAAATAACAGACCTTTTTGAGGAGACAAAGTTGAGGGAGGCACTCCAGAAAATTCTTGAGCTGTCTGGCGAGGGGAACAAATATTTGCAGGGTAACAGACCGTGGGAACTGGCAAAAACTAATTTGAATAGGTGCAATACTGTGATGTATCTTTGCGCGAATCTGTGTTTTGATCTGGCGATACTAATCCAGCCTTTCCTGCCGAAAACATCAAAAAAGATTTTTGAGCAGCTTGGAGTGAAAGACAAATTTTCGTGGGCAGATGGAAATAAAATTAATCTTGAAAAAGGACATAAAATAGGCCATTCAGAGATATTGTTCAAGCCGCTTGAAAAAGAGAAAATACAGGAGCTGAAAAAGTCTGTCGGGAAGGCGGCTGATCTAGCTGAGATATTTGGGAAATAGTTATGCCACTCCAGGTTTTTAACACCGCTACAAGAAAAAAGGGAGAGTTCCATCCCCTTAGGGGAAAGGTTGTCAGGATTTATAGCTGTGGCTTAACTGTTTATGATTATGGTCATATAGGAAACTTCCGTTCCTATATTTTTGCAGATTTGCTCCGGAGATACCTAGAGTACAAAGGATATGATGTTAAACAAGTAATGAATTTCACAGATGTAGGACACATGACACAAGACGATATTGCCGATTCTAAAGGCCAGGACAAAATGGAGAAAGCGGCAGAAAGGGAGCACAAAACGCCTTGGGAAATTGCCGATTTTTACATAAAAGCTTTCTTGGAGGATTCGAAAATCTTGAATTTAAAAGAACCAGATGTCAGGCCAAAGGCAACAGATCACATAACAGAAATGCAGGAGATAATAAAGAAACTCATTGAAAATGGGTATGCTTATGTTGTGAATGGGGATGTTTATTTTGAAGTTGGGAAATTCAAGGGCTACGGAAAGCTTTCAGGCAACACTCTTGAAAACTTACGGGCAGGAGCTGGTGGGAGGATTGAGAAAAACCCAAACAAAAAAAATCCACTGGACTTTGCTCTTTGGATACAAAACCCGAAACATATAATGAAATGGAAATCTCCATGGGGAGAGGGTTACCCTGGCTGGCATATTGAATGTTCTGCAATGAGCACGAAATATTTAGGAGAAACTTTTGATATACACACTGGCGGCGAAGACAACATTTTCCCTCATCATGAATGTGAAATCGCTCAAACAGAAGGCGCAACAGGAAAGAAATTTGTAAACTATTGGCTCCATGCCAGACACCTTTTGGTTAATGGGGAAAAGATGTCAAAGTCAAAAGGAAATTTCTATACACTAAGAGGCCTTATTGCTAAGGGCTTCAAGCCTATGCAAATCAGATATGCCCTTATGTCTGCGCATTACAGGCAGCCTTTAGATTTCTCCCTTGAGGGTCTGGAAGCTGCAAAAAATTCCCTGGACAGACTAGAGGACTTTTTAAGAAATCTGAAAAAGCACTTGGGGCCAGAGAAAAACGACGAAGTCTCTTTGCTAATAAAAACAGAACGGGGAAATTTCGAAAAGTATATGGACGATGATCTAAACACTCCAGAAGCCTTAGCTTCTCTATTCGAATTTGTAAAGGAGATAAATAAGCTCACAGAAAAAAGCAAGCTAGGCGAGAAGAATATAGCTGGAATAAAAAAAATGTTTTCTGATTTTGATAAGGTCTTGGGGTTGGAATTAGGCAAAGAAAAAACAAGTGAAGGATTAGACAAAAAATTAATAGAATTGGTAAAGGAATTGACAGGAGAAGCTGTAACAGGAAATGCAGAATCCCTGATGAGGAAAATAATAAAATTAAGAGAAGCTTACAGAAGGAAAAAAGATTTCAAAAAATCAGATTTGATCAGAAATAAGCTAAAGGAAATTGGAGTAGTTTTGGAAGATGAGAATGGCACGACAGCATGGAAAGCTGGTTGATAGTATTTAAATCCTTTCACAGCCAATAATTTATAATTCAGGGATCATTTTCTGAAGCCGTGGCTATGGGAGTGAAGAGAATCGGCGAAATAGTGATGATACAGCTTTCTGATACTGATTCTAATATTTATTTAATTGGAGATACTATAATTGACACTGGAGTTGGCTTTAATTTTACAAGACTAAAAGATGTTCTCCGAGTTTTCAAGATGCCAATGGAAAATGTCAAGCAGGTAATCAATACTCACTACCATTTTGACCACATAGGCGGGAACGGGTATTTAACCGGTGCCCAGATTTTAATTCACGAGGCAGATGCCCCTGTTTTAGAAAATGGCGATGCGGAAACGGCTGTTGCAGAATTCTTTGGCGGAAGTATGCACAAAATGAAAGTTGCCAGAAAATTAAAAGATGGTGAACAGATAAAATTAGGCACAATGGAATTTCAGATAATCCACACTCCAGGCCATACACCGGGTTCTATTTGCTTGTATGAGCCCAAACAAAAACTGCTGATCACAGGCGATACTGTTTTCTCAAATGGTGTCGGGAGGACAGACCTGGACGGCGGGGATTTTGAGCAGCTGAAAAAAAGCCTGGAAAAGCTTTCAAAAATGGACATACAAAAAATACTTCCAGGCCATGGGCCAATTGTTGAGAAGGACGGAGCCAAATTAATTGGCGGACTTTTAAAAATTTTAAAGCCGCCTGCTGAGGACGAGGAAATAGACGATTTTGAGCATCCTATATGACCCGTTTAATATTTATAACTAAAAGAAAACCATACTAATTCTAAGGGCCTGTAGCTCAGCACTTCTTTCTTTAAAAAAGAAAGACCTGCACTAGAAAGAAAGTGAGCAACCTGGTAGAGCACCCGCCTCTTAAGGGACGACATAGGTCTCTATCAATTGAATCATACCTATGTCAACCAGAAAGAGCGGATGGTCGTGGGTTCAAATTCAGCCCTTT
>CAZVWU010000004.1:0-99427 GCA_964631205.1 uncultured archaeon
TGAATGGCATATAAATCAATTAGAAATAGAGCCAAGCTATTTAAGCTCAAATCCCTCTCTTCTTGACCTGCTGCATCCTTGAAGCAATGTAGCCTGCAAGAGAATTCCTGATCTTCTTGGATTTGATTGGCCTGACTTCGTTCAGGACGCTCTTGTTGTTTTCAAAATCCTCGCTGAACTTGTCCCCGTATTCCCTTATAAGGTCTTCTGCAAGGTTTTTGACTGCAGAGGTCTTGACTGTTCCCATAACCAGTACGTTATATTTGGATGCTATTTATTAATATCTAATAGAGCTCAGGGCTCACATGCTTGGCAACAGCTAGCCTGACCAAGCTTTCATAGGCCCTTTTCCTGTCTATTGCACCTTTTGTAACAATGCCGATCGCGCCTTCCTGATGTTTTGTATTGTTTCTTTTTGTCAGCTCGTCCATCGCCTTCCCTAATTCCATGCCTTTTCTAATTTTTTCAGCAGCAAAATCAGGAACATGGTAATGCAGACCTCCGCCCAAGCTTACTTTACCATTATTATCAACAATAGCGCACCAGACAGTCCCCATCATCCCGTGCTCTGTTTCCTTTACCCCGCCTTCCAACCCGACTCCAAAATCTGCGCCAGTGTTTTTCAACGCTTCCTTAGCCCTTGTTATTGCGCCGCTTGAAGTCTCCTCATCGCCTATAGGCTGGGCTGAAACATTTGAATTCACTTCAACAGCCAAAAACTCAGCTTCAGGAAAAGCTTCGATTAGGCCGTCCCTCACAGCCGCAAACTTCACAGGATTTTTTGAGCCTATTGCGATTTTCATAACTCAAATTTCAATAAAAGTGGAAGGTGATCTGAAACCACATCCCTCAGAACTTCAAAATTTATTACCTTAACATCTGGCGATACAATCATGTAATCTGCAAACTTATGCTCTTTTGTATACAATTTGCTTCGTGTAGATTTTATATTAAATTTTTTAATCAGGTTTGTCATCCCATCTTCGAGAATTGCTAAACTCTTGGTATCCGGAAGAAGGTTGAAATCCCCGCATAGAATTTTCGCCCCTGGATTATTTTGCATAATCTTTTTTATCTTGTCTGAGGCTTCTAGCCTGTCAGCATCATCTGATTTTGATTCAGGCCTCCAGATTCCGTGATAGTTAAAAAGAGTTAAATCCTTATCTTTTAAAGCAGGCTTTATGATTTGTAAATTCCGGGGGATTGTGCTCTTATCATCTTTTATCATCCTGTCTTTTTCCCCATATATGAAAACATCTTCTACTGCTGCTTTTAGATTTCCTTTTACAAAACAGCCTAAACCAAAATTATCCTGACAAGGGGAAAAATAGCCTTTGAAGCCTGTAATTGTTGAGGCTATCTCAGAAAAAACATTCAATCTGGCCCCTTCATACACTGGTTTATAACCTTCATTAAAAACTTCCTGAAAACAGAAAATATCTGTGGTCTTATACTCCTGTTTTATAAAATTTATCAGCGGCTCGAAAACCTTGCCTCCCCATATGTTCAAAGAAATTAGTTTCATAATCTATTTTCCCAATCTTTTCAAGGCCTCCTTCGCATCACCGCTTATCATAACGAGCTCTTTAATCTCCTGAAATCCAAGTTTCTTATACCAGCTTAGAGGAAAATCGAAATTCCTGAATGTAAAAGCATCCCACTCAGTTACCTTATATTTCTCCAGACCTTTTCTAAGCAGCGCCTTAGTCAAGACTTTGCCTATCCCCTTATTCTGATATTCTGGATGGACAAAAATTTCCCCATCAAATAAATGGTTCCCATCCAACCAAGGCTTTATGCCTGCAACTAAAGCGCCTACGATCGCACCTTTATACTCCGCAACAAATGCCAAGTCTGGCTGATGTCTAAGCCAAAAATCCAGCAAATTATATGCTGCCTTTTTTGTCCACTTTTCGCCGACATCAAAAGCAGTATACACCTCAACGTAGATCTCTGCCAATCTATCTAAATCCTTTTTTTCCATCAACCGAACAGTAAGTTTCATACCACTTACCAATCCAAAACATCCCCCAACAATTTATCAACTTCTTCAACCTTAACCTCAGTAAAAATTTTCTGCTCAGGATAGACTGTGATAGTCGTGCCGACAGGATTGCAGAATCCCTGGCATTTGGTTTTTGTTACCCAGACCCTTGAGGTCAAGCCATTCGACATCACAAAAGATTTTATTTTCTGGAAGACATGGATGCCGCCCACCTTGTTGCAGCAGTCCTTTCCTTCTTCGCGTTCATTCACACAAACAAAAATGTGCTTTTCAGGCAAAGGGTTTTTAATCTCTTTCATAACCTCCTTGATAATATAAACAGGCTTATTAGTGCAATTATAGATCCCACCAAAGAAATATGAAGTGTTACAATTTCTTTAAAAATGCTGATGGATATGAAGGCGCTCAAAACACCGAGGCTGTTAACCAATGTAAATGAGGCTGCAACTGTTTCAGAATCTTTTGCTGACAAATCTTTCAATAAATTCAATGAAACAGGGAAAGCGGTTGAAGTGTAAATGGACATCAATGCAATGGAGGCCAGTGATACAAATAGGCCTAACTGCAAAATAAATCCTAGCAGACCTATTAAAGCAGACAAAAGAGCCACTATCAATATTGATTCTTTTTTAGCCCTCTTGGTAAGCAGGCCCAGCGGATATGCAAATAAAAACATCGTAAGGAACAATATTATGCCAACCACACCGACATACGTAATGCCAAAGCTTTGCTTCACAACCAAACCCACTGATGTGGATAATTGTGCCCAAAGGAAAAAGGTAAGGAATGCTGGAAGGACAAGAAGCATCACAGATTTGGTTTTGAAGATTGAAAGGACATCCGAAAAAGACCTTGATTTCACATCTATTTTAGCGTCTTTTATCGCAAAGAAAGGGAGCAAGCCAGCCAAAGAGAAGGCGCCTAATAATATAAAAATTAATTGGACTTCAATTAGATTAACCAAGATGGTTGCAATGGCAAGGCCTGCCAAATTACCCATCATGAAGACTGCTGTCTGGAAACCAAGAGCCTGGCCCCTATCCTTTGTGCTCACTATCCTTATTATATATGAGCCTATATTGGTCCATATCATGGAAGCTCCAACACCTATCAAAAACGAAAACAAATAAAGCAGATATTCGTTCTTGAAGTATATAGACAGAATATACAATCCGTAAGACAGGCCTGAAAGCAAAAACGTCTTCCTTGAGCCAAGCCGTGATATTATTTTAGGTGAAAATTGGGAGCTAATAGTAAATGAGAGATAAAGTATAATCAGCGAGACTAGAGCCAACCTCTCGCTTCCAGATTCGCTGAATGCTGGCAGAATAAATTGCTGCGCCGCGCCAAAGCCCATGAATATCAAAGCAAAGCCCACCGATGCAAGTATAAGATCTTTGTTTTTTGCTATTTTCATAACTAACTATAAAAGCTGCCTTGTTATCTCGTAATAGGTGATGTCATTTTCGTTATCAACAATAGCCCACAGCATGGTGGCGCGGATAGAATGGGCAAGCCTCACAGCCCTTGATAATTCCTGGAAACTGCAAGTGTAATCTTCAGGCACGCAATAAACAATCCACCTTGTGTGTTCAGTCGGAGCTTTCGGCCCCCTTTTAACAAGCACGCCTCTTTTATAAACACGGAAATCGCAGCCGAACTTGAAGCCCGTTTTTACAACAAGGCCTCTGCCCCTAAGGTCTCTATATACAATATACCTTTCGTGCAGGCGTTTGTCTAAGTTCAAGCCATATTCGATCAATTTTTTTGGGATAAATTTCGTCTTGCCTTTTTTTACAATTATTTTATTTTTTTCAACCAAATACACAGCTTCAACAAGCGAAAGCTCCAGCCTATCCTCTACGCGTTTCCCATAACTTCTCTGCTCAAGCTCCTCGAAGCCCTTTGGAACAATTACTTTGTTTTCCAGGAGTGTGGCTTCAGGGGCTTTTCTAATCTCTCTTTCAGCTTCCATAAATTTCTAGTGTACTTCTTTTTAGTGCAGGTTTTTGCCGCGGCAAAAAAGTGCCTCCGTTCCGGTTTTCTAGTGCAGGTCTTTTGCATCAACAAAAGAAGTGCTATTAAATATATAGTATCTAAATGTATAGATAACTTGCTTAAAAACAAGCCTCGATAGCTCAGTGCGCTTTTTCCAAGCATAAATCAAAAAAAGCGCACCCGGAAAAAGACGAGCAACAGGTAGAGCAACCGACTGTTAATCGGTAGGTCGGAGGTTCGAGTATCAGCCCTTCTTTCCCGAAAGAAGGTTTGAGATCCTGTCTCTTGGGGTGTCTTGTGACAGGAGACATCTCTGCACCTATGCAAAGAGAGATGCAGATCCCAAGAAAGGGATTTACCAAATTCAATTGGTATCGATATTCCTCCTCGAGGCGTAGAGGGTGTAGCTCAGTGGGAGAGCACATATAAAATAAAAATATTTTGTAGCTTTAACGGCTGAAGTCTATTGAGCTGGAACCGTGGAAAGTCGCATAGGAATATGCGATTTATTGAGTGTCGGGTGTTCGATCCACCCCACCCTCACTTATTTTTATGAACATTATTGAAACAATCCACCAAGAGCTAAAACAAAATATAGACCAAAAATACAAACAATCTGAAGCCCGCTTATTCAAGGAAAGCAGGAAAGTTTATGGCGTAAGCACGCCTATAGTAAGAAATATAGGCAAAAAATATTGGAAGGAAATAAAAAATAAAAACAAGGAAAATGTTTTCAGATTGTCCGAAGAGCTACTCTCTTCAGGATACCATGAGCCTCTTATTATCGCTTTCCAATGGGCTTCAACTTGCAGAAAACAATATGAAAAATCTGATTTTGGGATTTTTGAAAAATGGCTGGGAAAATATGTCAATAACTGGTCTTCTTGCGACGATTTTTGCGGAGGCCCTTTAGGTAGCCTAGTTTCAGATTTCCCAGAACTTCTGCCGCAAGTTTTCCAGTGGACAAAAAGCAAAAATAGATGGATAAGAAGGGCTTCTTCTGTCTGTTTGATCTATTCTTTGAGAAGAGGAAAATGTTTGGAGGAAGCCTTCAAAACAGCCGACAACCTGCTTTTGGACCAAGATGATCTTGTTCAGAAAGGGTATGGCTGGATGCTGAAAGAGGCTTCCAATAAATTCCAGAAAGAAGTTTTTGAATATGTGATGAGAAATAAAAAGAATATGACAAGGATAGCTTTGAGATATGCGATTGAAAAACTCCCTGATGGTATGAAAAAACAGGCTATGTGTTAGGCAATTATAGCTGCAGTTTATTTGCCTATTTAAATTAAGTCTCTAATTTTATGAAGAGAAAACATGGAAGAAAACATAATAAAATATCTTGAAGAAAACAAGTCTGTCATAGACGAAGCGATAAAGAAATATTTGCCTGAAAAAATGAGCAAAGAGAAACTTGAATGGATTTTCGGGAAGCCAAGGTATGCTTATGATCCCGATGCAATACAGAAAGCGCTTGTTGACCCTGTGTGGGATCTCCTTAATAGAGGCGGCAAGAGGTGGAGGCCTGCCCTTTTATTGATGATTGCTGAAGCTGTTGGCGGGAATTTAGAAAAAATAAAGGATTTTGTTGTGATTTCTGAGCTGGTGCATAACGGATCGCTGATTGTTGATGATATAGAGGACCGGTCAGAGATGAGGAGAGGCCAGCCATGTCTTCATATAAAATATGGGGTCGATGTTGCAGTAAATGCCGGTAATTTTATTTATTTCCTGCCTGCACTTTCTTTTATAAAAAATAGGGATAATTTTGGGGAAAAAATTCTTCTGAGGGCGTGGGAAGCGTATGCGCAGGAGCTGATAAACATACATTCAGGGCAGGGAATGGATATTATCTGGCATAATGGGAAATCTGCTGCAGACAACCTGACAGAGCAGCAATATCTCCAAATGTGCGCATATAAGACCGGCACCCTAGCAAGGCTATCTGCAAGATTGGCTGTCATCCTTTCAGGCGGATCAGAAGAGACAGAAAAAACAATGGGGAAATTCGCGGAATCTATAGGGATAGCGTTCCAGATACAGGACGATATACTAAGCGCCGCTGGAAAGGAATTTCAGGAGAAAAAAGGTTTTGGGGATGACATAACAGAGGGGAAGAGAACGCTTATTGTTATCTATACATTGCAGAAGGCGAATAAAGAAGATAAGGATATGCTGATAAAAATATTAAATAACCACACAACAGATAGAAAAGAGATCGAGCAGGCCCTAAACATTTTACAGAAATACCGGGCTATAGACTACTCCAAGGAGCTTGCCAAAAAAATAATAAAGGAATCTTGGGACGAGGTTGACAAGGTCTTGAAAGATTCGCCTTCAAAAGAAAGGCTTAAGCAGTTCGCAGACTACCTTATACAAAGGGAAATGTGAGCAGCTAAAAATGGATGACACTGATTGATGGTTCGCAGTTGCCAACGTCCAGCTGAGTTCAGTGTCCATCTAAATCCATAATTTATTGGGCAATGTTATGTACAAAATAGGAAATGGCTTTATAGAATTTGTGGCATCTATCCTCATTTTTGTATCTATGAAAATTCATCTGGATTTTTGGCTCGCAGCCTCTTTTGGAATAGCATTGGCTCTTTTTGGGATATATTCAGGGACACAGAAAAGGATAGTCACTACTGCCGTCGAGCTGGTGTCGGGAAGCGTGCTATTATTGCACATAATTAATGTTGGCCATCCTATAGTGTCTATCCCTGCAGGCGTGCTATTGTTCATACTTTCTATAACCAAGATACTTCCGGGGTTGCTTGAGTAGTATGGAGAATCTTGAAAAAAAGCTGAAGGAAGAAACAGAGAAATGGATTGAAGCCTTTGAAGCTAAAACAAAAGGCCTTAAAGTTACAGATGAAAGAGGGAACTGGGCAGCAAATAATATGAATGCCTATCTAAGCGACTGTAAACATTTCTACAAAAAGGGCGATTTCTTAAGGTCTTTTGAAGCGATAATATATGCATACGGCATTTACGAGACAGCACTTCATTCTGGATTAATAGGGAGTAAAGGTGTTATAGAATGATAGTTTTGTTGCTCGGACTAATGGATCTTGCAGGCTCTATACTGACTTTAATGACGATAGGCAAGGTCCAGTTTGGCGGCATCAACGTGTTTTTTGCAATCCTGCTTATCATCAAAGCACTGTATAGCCTTTTAGCCAGCATTGGAAGCTCTGACAAGGCGTATTTGGCCGCAGCTGAGGACATGTTAGCTGCTTTATTTATTGTATTGGCCACTTTCGGGATATACATACACTATGCGATTGCAGGGATAGTAGGCATCCTGCTCCTTATAAAAGGTATACAGAGCATACTTCCTGAGGTCATAAGCTGAATATTAAAAGGGAATCTAATACTTAATCATAGTATGCTATGGACCCAGATAAACCCATCTTTAGCCCATTGGCATTTATAAAGGGGTTTCTATCAGGAAGCCTATTAGCAGGAGCTTTCATCCTCCAGGCCTCGATCTTTTTAAAATTAACAATATTTATTTTCGGCTTCCTTGTAATATTAGATTCCATCTTTCCTTCGAAAGAAGAGGATGATTACCCTCTTATATCGCTTCTAGGACTGGTCGTAGGGTTTGTAGCAGCATCTCTATTCAGCGCAGCAAAGCTTGATATTTATGTAATTTTAATAATATTGGTTGCGTTTATTTTCTATATAATCAAAACCGCTAAGAGGATAGGATTAATAGATAGCATATCAATCCACTAAACCAGCCAATTTCAGGATTTGTGAATTTTATGCCTCAGGAATTCAAGAGGATGTCTGCAATTGAGAAAAAGATTTCTGGGATAACAGAAAAAGACATAAGAGTGAGCATAACAGGGGCAGTTGTTGATAGCCAAGATGAAATGCTTATTATTGATGATGGGTCAGGCAAAATAAAAGTAAGTTTTAATTCACCGCCGAATCTTGCAGAGCCTAAAATAGTAAGGGTGATAGGCAGGGTCATGCCCTTTGAAAATGGCCTAGAGATCCAGGGGGAAATTCTTCAGGATATGTCAAAGCTCGACATAGATGTTTTTAAAAAGCTTAGTTCTATAAAATAACTGGTGATTTGTACAATGAAAGCTACCTTATCAAATGCAGAGATCCTGAAAAATTCTGTAGGCATAATCTCAGAGATTATAGACGAGGCGGTATTTACTTTTGACTCAAATGGGCTTAGCCTGCTTTCACCTGACAGGAACATGGTTGCAGTGATAGACTTCCGCCTGCTTTCATCTGCTTTTGATGAATATAATGTGGAAAAGGAGCTTAAGGTCGGACTTAACCTGCCTAATCTTGTGAGCATATTGAGAAGGATAAAGGGGACAGATAAAATAACATTCAGTATGCCGAAAAATAAGCTGGAGCTTGTTGTCGAAGGCTCCAACAAAAGGACTTTTGAAATACCTGTGCTGGACATTAAAAGGGACAAGCCTCCGATAGAGCAGCTGGATTTCGCTGGCAAAATAGATCTGGAATCAAATGTTCTGGAGGATGGAATAGAGGACGCTTTGGTTATTGGGGATTCTATTGTTTTTGAGGCAAACCCTGCAGCCTTTAAAGTCTGGTCAAAAAGCGACACTTCTTCATGGCAGCTGGAGCTGCAGAACGGCCAGCAAGGGCTTCTGAGTGTGGAGGCGAAAGGAAACATCAAGGCAAGGTATCAGCTGGAGTATCTTAAAAAAATGGCAAAGGCCTGCAGGCTCTCAAAACAGGTGACTTTGGAGTTTGGGACAGACTATCCTCTCAAGCTGTCATTCAAGGAAATAGACAAAGTTAATCTCAATTTCATTCTGGCTCCAATGTCTGAGGAATAGCTGCTCTCTTTTTAAGCCAAGAATTAGCCTAGTCACCAAAACCGTTCTCTTCAGGACCTTCTTTAAAGATAAGCCTTCCACTTGCAGAACTTTGTATCTTCGGTTCGTGATCTTCCTGACTAACTGTTCCCTGAACATCGAGGATTTTAGCCCGATGCATATCGAATGAGCCTTCATCAATTACGTCATTGGGTCGTCTCCCAACAGATAGCCTAAGATGCGATCCTCTATCACTTCTTAATATATAAACTGTATCATCCTCCTGAGCGACGTCGAGATAAGTTAATAATTTTCTGGCAATCCCAACAGCTATCTTTTCATCAACCTTACTTTGTACCAGACCGTCAATAGATAAACCTAATGCACGCTCTTGTGTTTCAACTACCTGTTCAGGTAAACCATATTGATTAAACGATCCTGATTTAGGTACCCATACAACCCAGCCAGATTCCGTGGCTTTACCCCGTGTTTTAGCTACATAAGCAACACGATCTGCAAGTGTATTGTAAACAAGTGATCCCGCTTTCAAAGATTCTGGAGGCGCTTCAACCCTTTGTCCTGTTCCTGTGTATGTACCCAGAGATGCCAAAAACATTAAAGCTCCCAGGTCTGTATATTGGTTAGTATTATCAATTCTCGGCCCGTCCCCGTTTCCTACAATTCCTACATTACCTTTCCTTAAAGTAGAGCCATAAAACTGTGTCGTAGGTAAGACCAGCCTTGAGCTCGGATTTGCCATATCCAAATACTAGGCTGAAACAATCTTAAATACTTTCTCTCTCCCATTACGTCAGTTTGCTAATTTATATCCCAGAAAGAAAAATAATTATGATGCAGAAGAAATCAATGCTTATTGACATAGACGGCACATTAGCCGACATACACAAGCTGTTTGCAGAAAAGCTTTCCAAAGAATTTAATACAAGCTTCTCTGTTGAGGATATAACAGGCTGGGGATTCACTGGAAAAGCAGAAATTCTGTGGCTTGATACAAAATACTGCGTAGACCTTATACATCAATTATGGACAGATAACTGGAAGTCTGTGCCCCTGGTAGATCCGCTCTCTATTCACATACTTGAAAATCTAAAGTCAGAATATAAGATAGATATTGTGACTGCAACAGCTGTTCCAGAAGTCCTGAAGAGCTGGGGTTTTAATAAAAAAATCCCACATGACAATTTTATTGTTCATGAAAACAAGCACGAACTCGATTATGACATTTACATAGAAGATAATCCAAATTTGTATGACAAGCTGAAGCCGAGCCAATTGCTCCTCCTGCATGATAGGCCATGGAATAGGCACGTTGGAAATAAAACTAACGTTATAAGATTTAATAAATTTGACGAAATTGTGGGCATACTTGGGTCATTCAATCCAAAAAACATTTATTAGTCTCTGGAAAGATTATTAATTATGATAGTCCTTACAAAAAATGCCGTTAATGTGATAGGAAAAATGCTCGAGGGCAAAAAAGATTATGGCTTGAGGCTCAGCAAAATTCACGGATGCTGCTCTATCCTTTTTAATATAAACTTCGATAGGAAAACAAAGTCCGACAAGCTGATCAGGGCTCATGGAAGCGTTAAAGTTTTTGCTGACATCGAAACCATTGAGTCCATGAAAGCGCTTTCAAAAAAAAATATTTTCAGGCCAGCAACCATAGATTTCATAAAAACCCATCTGGGCCCTTCCTTCTTCACCGACAACAATAGGCTGGATATAAATATCTGGGAGCATGATATAGAATAGGCTGCTTTTATGGTAGATGATATCCTCACAAGAAAATTTGCAGAGAAAAGATTTGAACAAGTCAGCAATGTTTCTTACAATCTAGGAATTTTCCTAAAAAAACACAGCAAAACTTACAGAGGAAGATGTGAAATAACTTTTTTTTTAAAAAAGATGGAAGACCTGAAAATTGATTTTATCGGCAGTGTAAAACAATTGTTTGTTAATTCGAAAGAAAGCGGATTTAAAATTGACGGATTTTCCATCTTGATCAATAAAAAAAAGCTCATTAAAGGGGAAAATAAAATTTTGGTTGAATATGAAAATAAATACGACACAACAGGCACAGGTCTCCACCATTTTGTGGATCCGGAGGATAAAAGAGAATACTTGTACACACAATTTGAGCCATATGATGCGCACAGAGTCTTCCCGTGCTTCGACCAACCTGACATCAAGGCGATTTATAAGTTAACACTCTCTGCCCCTAAAGAATGGAAAATAATATCTAATACCCTCGAAGAAAAAACAGAAAACAAAGGCGACGGAAAAATAACTTATTTTAAACGGACGCCAAAATTCAGCACATATTTATTTCATCTGAGCGCTGGGGAATTCCATCAATTTTCAGAGAGTTTTAATAAAATTCCTTTGAGGATATTCTGCAGGCAATCCCTTAAAAAATATTTCAGGCAGGAGATGTTCACATTCACAAAACAGGGCCTGGAATTTTACCAGAAATTTTTTGGCCGCGAATACCCATTTGAAAAATATGACCAGATTTTTATGCCTGAATTCAACCATGGCGCAATGGAAAACGTAGGGGCAGTCACGTTCAGCGAAAGGTTTTTGTTCAGGTATGAGCCAAGGAGGACAGAAAGATCTGGGCTGGCTGATGTTGTGCTGCATGAGATGGTCCACATGTGGTTTGGCGATCTGGTCACGATGAAATGGTGGGACGACCTCTGGCTGAATGAAAGCTTTGCGGATTTTTTGTCTTATCTGGGCCTTGTCAGGGCGACAGAATTCAAGGATGGATGGCAGAGTTTTTATGCCAGAAAAGCATGGGCATATGTCGAAGACCAGTGGGTTACAACACATCCTATAGCTGCAGACGCGCCTGATACTGACACCGCTTTCAGCAATTTTGACGGGATCAGCTATTCGAAAGGGGCGGCTGCATTAAAACAATTGATGTTCTTTATAGGCGAGGAGGCTTTTAAAAAAGGTTTACAGAATTATTTCAAAAAATATGAGTGGGGGAATACAACTTTAAAAGATTTCCTTGGATGCATGGAGAATGCCAGCCGAAAAAGATTGGATAAATGGGCTAAGATGTGGCTTGAGACTACAGGGGTGAATACAATAGAACCCGAAATAAAAACCAGCGGGAATTGGCTTGAGTCCTTGGAAATAAGACAACATCCTTCATTTAAAAATAATTTACTCAGAGAACACAAATCCCAGATAGCTGTTTTTAAAAATGGCAAAAAAATAAAGGAGATCGATGCCACATATAGCGGCGCCTCAACAAAAATAAATGGAATTGTTAATCTGGAAAAACCGGATATTATTTGCCTTAACTATAATGACCACGATTATGTAAAGGAGCGGCTGGATGAGCATTCTGTAAATTATGCCCTTCACAATATAGAAGAGATACAAGACAATCTTGCAAGGCAGATGGTTTACGGGGCTTTATGGCAGATGGTCAGGGATGCTTTACTGGACCCTAAAGAATACCTCGAATTGGTTATTGAGAAAAGCTTCAAAGAAAAAAATTTATTTATACTCGAATCTCTTTTTAACAGGGTAGGGAATATATTCGCTTACTATTTGAAAGATGGCCAATATTACGAATATTCTGAAAAATTCTACAGCTTTGCCCTGGAAAATCTCAAGAAACAGATGGATAAGGAGCTTAAAGATGCATGGTTTAATTTGCTGGCTTTGAGCATTCCAGGAAGCAAAAATCCTGAAAAAATTGTAGAGCTGCTTAATGGAAAAATGAAAATAGAGAACTTTCCTTTCAACCAGGAGCAGAGATGGTCTGCAATATCAAGGCTCGCTATCTTCGGACATAAAGGAATAGATGAATTGATTGAAAAGGAATTAAAAAGAGATCCATCAGATAAAGGAAAAAAAGAGGCTTTTGCTGCAAAGGTTGCAAAACCAGAAAAGAAGAAAAAACACTGGGATTTGTTTGTAAATGGGGAGCGTTACTCTCTTGATTATTTGAGGACTGGGATGTCCAGATTCTTTTCCAGGAGACAGAAAGAGGATTTAAGGGATTTTATGGATTTATTTTTTAAAGAAATATTGCCAATCTTCAAAAACAAGAACAGGAAATATGCAGAAGATTTTTTTGATTCCCTGTTCCCCTCTGTCTATATTCAACAGGATTTTTTAAAGGCATGCAAGGAATTTTTGAAACAGAACCCAAAGATGCCTCTGCTGCTGAAAGAAAGCTTATTGGAGTCTTTGGACGAACTGGAAAGAAGCCTGAGGATATTGGAGAAATACAATTAATTTCTTTTTAAAACTAAAGATAAGATTTAAACTATGGACTTCCAGAAAATTCTTTCTTATTATTCGCGTGAAGATGTGCAGAAAGCGATACTGAAAGTTTGCCGGGAAAGGGAGGTTGTGGGTGTTTTTGATAACGGGGCTTACAGCAAGAGGCCAAATACTATTTTTTACCCTGCGGACATTTTGGCTATGGTGAAATCCGGGGTGGTCGAATTGCATGGCTCGCTTGAGCACTGGTCGAACCCGGCCATGATAAAGGAAGGTAATTATGGCGAGCTCAGGGTTGGCTGGGATATTGTTTTGGATTTGGACTGCGAAAAATTTGACCATGGAAAAATTGCTGCAATTGTGATCTCCAGAGCTTTGAGGAAATACAGCCTGAATAATTTTTCAATAAAATTTACCGGCGGGACAGGGTTCCATATGGGAATAAGCTGGGCTTCAATACCGAAACAGATTGATTACAAGCCGACAGCCAACAGGTTCCCTGAACTGGCACGCAGCGTAGCCTCTTTTCTTAAATACAAGGTGAAAGATGAACTAGAGGCGACCCTTCTCAAAAAATATAATCCGGAAGAATTAGCCAGCCAGACAAACAAGCCAATAGGGAAAATAGTTTCGGATGACGGAATAAACCCGTTCGAGGTAGTTGACATAGACCCGATCCTGTTATCGCCAAGGCACCTTTTCAGACTTCCATACTCTTTGAACAGGAATTCTTTAATGGTTTCGCTGCCTGTAAAACCTGAACAGCTGGAGGATTTCCAGCCAGAACAAGCGATGCCTGAAAAAATAAAGGCTGAGTTAGGGTATCTTGATTCCGCTGAGGAAGGCGAGGCTGATCTCCTTGTTTCAGAGGCCATTGACTTTTCTGCGAAGATAGCCAAAAAAGAAATCGTGAAAGAAATTAAAAAAACAGAGATATACTCCCCAATTAAAGACAACATCTTCCCACCATGCATCAAAAATATTTCCAATGGGCTGGCAGATGGAAGGAAAAGGGCGCTGTTCATACTCATAAATTTTCTGCAGACGGCAAAATGGAATTTTGGGGATATGGAAACTTATGTTATTGGATGGAATGAGAAGAACAGCCCGCCGCTGCCAGATTCTTATGTCAGAAGCCAATTAAGGTGGCATTCAAACAAGGACAAGAAAATCCTGCCACCCAATTGCCCCTCAGAAAAATCTCAGGGATGGTATGAATCAATTGGCGTGTGCAAGCCAGATTTTGTTTGCGGCCAGCCGAAAATTTTGTTGAAAAACCCGATAAATTATCCTGTGAAAATCCTGGCTTCATATAAAAAGAAAGCCCCGAGAAGAAATGGGAAGAAGCTTGAGCGCGCGGAAAACTGGAATAAAAAAGAAAATCTGTAAATAGGCCTTATTTAAAATTTGTTTCTAAATAAAAAGAGGGACGAAATAGATTCCATGCAAATTGTATAAGGAATCTATTTCCATCTGTTATGCTGACCTACGAATCGATAAGAAAGATTCTGGATGAGGAAAAAGCCACAGGCAGACTCACAAACATACCTGAAAGTTTTTTTAGAGATGCGCTTAACTATCTGGACAAGAAAGCAAAAGTTTCTGAAGAGGAATGGAAGCTAGATTCTGCTCGCAGGAGGCTTCAGGACATAATAGAATTGAGGGAAAGGAAAATAATCAATTCTGCGATCAATGCCGTCAAGGCAAATGTTTCTGTTGACAACCTGACCCAGGAAGAAAAAGAGTTTTTTGATTCGCTTGTTGGTGCTATCAAGGCATTCAGACAGAAAGTAGATAAAACAATGGATCCAAAGGAGAAAGAGGAGCCGGTAGTTTTGCTCCAGGACATACATGAATTTGTTGGCACAAACCTAAAGAATTATGGCCCTTTCAAAACAGGGGATATAGCAACTGTCCCAAAGGCTGTGGCCGACCTTCTGGTAAAAAAAAGCGCAGGCGAATATCTGGAAAGTGTTCAGATTTCTAAATAAGCAAAACACCGGAAACTAGAATACTCTAGACTAAAAAGGGATGACATAGATGCTATACAATTGGTTCAGATCTATGTCCAGTTATCGGAGTGGAAAGCTATATATGACTAACACACCAATTTCAGGGATATGAAAGCGCCCAAGACAGTAAGGACTTATTGCCCAAAGTGCAGGAAGCATACAGAGCACACAGTGAAAATAGTCAAGAAAAGGGCCAGAAGCAGCAAGCGCCCAGAGTCCCAATCACAGAGAAGGTTCGAGAGAAAGATGGCAGGATATGGCGGATTCCCAAGGCCAAACCCCCATGGGGAAGGCAAGCCGACAAAAAAATTAAACCTAAGCTACCTGTGCAGCGTCTGCAAAAAGCAGCACATGAGGAAAGGCTTCAGGGCAAAGAAATATGAGTTGATGTAGGGTTATGGGAAATGGATATATTCCAAGAATAAAAACCAATCTCAGCGCAGTTGGAAAGAATGGAAAAAAGCTCGGCACTTACGCGCCTATTAGCAAGGCGGACAGGACAGCATTTGCTGGTTATCTAAGAGCTGCAGAAGTGATCGGTTATAAGCCTCGCCTAGCGTTTAGAGAAGACGAGGATCGCGTAGTCTCTGCCGCAGACAGATTAATAACAGACAGGGGAGAAGTTGATATAAGACTTCGCTTAAGCGGACATCCACCCACCATACAAAGACGTACAGATGGGACTTATGATGTTTATTTGCGGTTTAGAAGAAGAAATGGCTCGAGAGGAATATTATTGATACCTTCTTGGAAAAATGAGAGGGAGGTTTCAGAAGCAATCCTAAGAGTATTAAAACCCCCGTTTTTTGACAAGGATGAGGAAGAATATGGCAAATAATTTTGTAAAAGTCAAATGCAAGTGCAAGAATGAGCAGATAATTTTCAAAAGGGCGTCTTCGGTTGTCAAATGCCTTGTTTGTAACGAGATTTTGGCAGAGCCAACAGGCGGGCAAGCTAATATCAAGGCTGAAATTATCAATCCTAAAGTCAGCTAATTTATAAGCCTTTAGTTTTATATTTGTTTTATGAATGGATCTCCCAAAAGATATGATTTGGTTGTCTGTAGGATAACCAAGATCGATTCGCATTCTGCTTCTTGTGAAGTTGTTGAATACAAGATGAATGGCCTGATTTATGCTGCAGAAGTCGCCAAACGATGGGTCCGCGACATCCGAGAATTTTTGAAAGAAGGCCAATACATTGTCTGCAGAGTGTTAGATGTTGACCGGAACAGGAATACTGTTCTGTTGTCCGCAAAAAGGCTGACGCGCGAGGAGTCTGATAGGAAATTGGCTGCATTCAAGAGGGAAATGAAATCCGAGAAAATACTTGAGCTGATTGCAAAAAAAATGGATAAAAATTTGCAGGATGCGTATAAAGAAGTTGGATACCAGCTTCAGGAAGAATTCGGGTCTTTCACAAAGTCTTTTGAGATAGCTGAAAAAAACCCCGAGCTTTTCAGGAAAAGGGGGCTCCCTAAAATCTGGGCCGATCAGATAATCGAATTTTTGGAAAAGGAAGCTGCTGAGAAAATACATGAAGTGAAGGCAAAGCTAAAGCTGGTTTCGTACAGGCCAGACGGCGTTGAAGCAATCAAAAAGGCCCTTTCAGGGGTGAAAGGGTTTGAGGTCAAATACATTTCTGCTCCAAGTTACATGCTTGTCGGGAAAGGGAACAACTACAAGGACCTGAAGGCAAAGATTATTCAAGAAGCAGAGGTCCTGGTGAAGGAAATCCAGAAAAGTGGCGGAGAGGCTAGTTTTGAGGTGGTGGAGAAATAAATATAACACTGTTATATAACTCCTTATTAATTCTCGCTTTATAGATTAACAATATGGTTTTAGACAAACTGGGTTCAAGCCTTAAAGACACTTTCAGGAAAATTGCAGGCCTTGGTGTAGTTGATAAGGAAGCTGTTGACAGGATTGTTTTAGACTTGCAACGGTCGCTTTTGCAGGCCGATGTTGATGTTGCTCTTGTTTCAAACCTTTCTAAAAATTTAAAGGAAAAAATCCTGAAATCCAAGCCGCCTGCAGGGCTCACGCTAAAAGAGTTTTTCATTAAAACTCTGTACGATGAATTGGTGAATTTTCTTGGGTCTGAAAAAGGGGAACTTCAGGTAAGGCCTCAAAAAATAATGCTAATAGGTCTTTTCGGTTCTGGAAAAACAACAACTGCAGGCAAGCTTGCAAGGTGGTTCAAGACAAGGGGCCTGTCTGTCGGGCTGGTCGCATGTGATGTCCACAGGCCTGCTGCAAAAGAACAACTAAAACAAATTGCCCAACAATTAGAAGCTAAAATTTATTTTGATGGGAAAAAAGCTGAGAATGTTGCAAAAAATGCCTTGAAACAATCAAAAGAAGACGTGCTGATTTTCGATACTGCAGGAAGGAATGCTTTAGATCCAGAACTCGCAGCCGAATTAAAAAATCTTGCCAACCTTGTAAAAGCAGACGAGGTTTTGCTGGTGATTCCTGCAGACTTAGGGCAGGCAGCCAAAAAGCAAGGTTCTGAATTTGTTAAACTGGTTGGGATCACCGGAATAATTGTAACAAAATTGGATGGGACTGCGAAGGGTGGAGGAGCTTTATCAGCAGCTTCAGTTACAGGGGCAAAAATAAAATTTATCGGGCTCGGTGAAAAAATGGACGCGTTTGAGGAGTATGACCCAAAAAGATTTGTCTCAAGGCTTATCGGCTATGGCGACATACAGGGGCTTCTTGAGAAAGCAAAAGACGTGGGGTTGGACGAGGAGAAAGCAGAGAAAATTGCAAGCGGCGAGTTCACACTTGAGGATTTTATAGACCAAATAAAATCAATGCAGAAGATGGGGCCGCTTTCCTCCCTCACAGGCATGATACCCGGCCTTTCAGGGGCAAAAATCCCGAAAGGGATGCTGGATGTGCAGGAAGAAAAGATGAAGAAATGGAAATTTATGATAAGCTCAATGACGCCGGAGGAGAGGAGAAATCCCGAGATCATAAAACAATCGCGTGCTATCAGGATTGCAAAGGGATCTGGCACAAAACCTGAAGATGTCAAAAATCTGGTTAAAAATTACGAGAAAATAAAAAAGGTGATGAAAATGGTCGGGGGAGGCAAAGGCCTAAAAAGAGGCCAGTTTGCCCAGATCGCAAAGCAGATGGGTGTGAAATTATAATTTAAGGAAGGGCTGGGAACGAAAGGGACGAAACCGATCAACTCCCAGCAGGTTTACAGATGCCAGCCTCATTTTGGAATGTTGTCAACAGGGTAATCAGGCAAGCAGACATACTTCTTGAAGTTTTGGATGCGAGAATGGTTGAACAGACAAGGAATGTTGAGATTGAGGATAAGGTGAGAGGCTTCGGGAAACCCCTGATTTTTGTCATAAACAAATGCGATCTGGCCGATAAGAAAGAAATGGAAAAATTGAAAAGGGAGCTGATACCTTCTGTTTTTGTTTCAGCGACAAAAAGGCTTGGCTCAACTTTATTGTTGCATGAAATAATCAAACAGACAAAATTTTTGCCGCAGAAGGGAAAAATTCTTGTCGGCGTTCTTGGATATCCCAATACAGGTAAAAGCTCTGTGATAAATGTTTTGGCTGGCAGGTCCAGAGCCAAAACCTCCCCGATAAGCGGATTTACTAAAGGCAAGCAGCTGATAAAATTAACCCATGGGATTTATCTTATAGACACACCGGGCGTGATGCCCTACAAGGAAGACGATGAAAGGAAAAAGGCCGTGATTGCGTCAAAAGACCAGACAAAGCTGAAAGAGCCTGATCTTGCTGTGATAGCCATAATCGAAGAATTCCCCGGAATGATAGAGGAGCATTACGGCGTGCTTAGAAACAAAAACAAGCAGAAAGTCCTTGAATCAATCGCGATAAAATTCAACAGGCTCAAAAAGGGCGGGGAGCCTGACATTGATGTGATGGCTAGAAAGATTTTGCAGGACTGGCAAAGCGGGAGGATCGGCAAGAAGAAGGATTAATATAACTTTAAGCTAATTCTATTTATCTATGCCAACAAAAAATCAAAAGCCTGTTAAAGAAGGATCAAAAAAATCAAACGTCGATTTTTCAGCTCCCGAAATCCTTGAAACAGCAAAAGAGATACTTGGAAAAAGGGACATATGTGACAACTGTTTAGGCAGGCAGTTTGGTGCTATTGGCCATGGATTCACAAACAAGGAAAGGGCAGAAATTATTCTAGGAAATTTAAAAATTAAAAAAAAGGAACAATCTTATTGTGAAGTATGCGACAATATTTTCAAGGATTTGGAAGAAATAGCCGACAATGCAATAGATAAGCTGAAGCAGATTGAGTTCAAGACTTTTGTTGTCGGGACAAAATTGTCCTCTGAAATTATTTTAAGGGAAGAGACTTTGTGGGAAGAGGTATCAATAGAACATTGCGAGCCTATAAAATCTGAATTGAACAGGGAGCTTGGAAAACTGATCTCGAAAAAATTAGAGAAAATAAAAAAGGGGGTTGAAGCAGATGAAGCTAATCCAGATGTTGTTGTATTATTTGATACAGAAGAAAAAAACACACGGCTTTCAATAAACCCCTTGTTTGTTTATGGCGGCTACAAAAAATTGGTCAGGGGCCTCCCGCAAACAAAATGGGAGACTTACAAGGAAACAGTTGAAGACATCATGGCAAAATCTTTCATGAAAGCCGCGCAAGGCGCAGAGCACGCACTGCATGGGATGGGGCGCGAGGATATAGATGCGCGCTGCCTTGACTGGAGGCCTTTTGTCTTTGAGGTAGTGCGGCCGAAAAAAAGGAATATTGATCTGGAGAAAATCAAGCAAGAAATAAATAAAACAGGGAAAGTTGAAGTTACTGATCTGAAATTTTCAAGCAAGAATGAGGTAAGGGAAATAAAAGCGGCTAAGCCAGACAAAACTTATAGGTTGATTGCTGTATTCGAAAAAGAAGTCAGTGAAAAAGATTTGGAAAAGCTAAAAGGGCTAAAAGGAAAAATAATCAAACAACAGACGCCGAGTAGAGTCCTCCACCGCCGGGCGGACAAGATGAGGCCGAGAAAAGTGAAAGAGATAAAATGGAAAATTGTTGATGGAAAAAGAGTTGAGTTTGAAGTCAGGGGCGAAGCTGGGATCTATGTGAAGGAGCTGATCCACGGGGACAATGGGAGGACAAAGCCTTCTGTTTCAGAAGTTTTGGGGAATCCTGCAAAAGTGGAGGAGCTGGATGTTATAAAGATTTGGGTGAAGAGGTAAAGTTGCATTTAAATTTACTCTATTCATATTTGTTTATGGTAGATAGATTCATGGAACTTGCTTTAGAACAGGCTAGCAAATGCCCACAATCTGAAACCGCCTATTCTGTAGGCTGTATAATTGTTAGACACAATGCTGTTATTAGCAGCGGATATAGCAGAGAAGCTGATCCAAAAATTCATGCTGAAGAAAGTGCTCTAGCAAAACTTGGATTCAAAGCAGATAATTGTATTGTATATACAACAATGGAACCGTGTAGTCGAAGAGCATCTAGGCCAAAAGCATGCGCCCAATTAATACTGGAATCTGGAGCAAGACATGTTGTCTACGGATGCAGAGAACCATCTTTCTTTGTAGAAAGATGCGAAGGAACTGAACTATTAAAGACTAGGGGTATAGAAGTTGTCGAACTTATAGAATATCGTGATGCAGCTTTAGTCCCCAACAGTCATATAGGAAAACAGAATCAAAGCAAATTGTAGAGACCTTTTCAAACCAATTTGATTATTTGCGGAGGAGGATTCTATATAGTCAATTTAACTTATTTATATCCTATTTACCTATAAACTGCGTATATGAAATCCAGCAAAGGCCCGCGGTCAAGCACGCGAAGAAAATTGAGCAAAAGGCATGGAGAAAAGTTTACCATAACGCCTTACCTGCAGGATTTTAAGCCTGAGGATATGGTAGTTGTTAAAATAGATCCTTCTTCGCAAAAAGGGATGCCGCATCACAGGTTTAAGGGATTGGTTGGAGTTGTCAGGGAGAAGAGAGGGGATGCATTTGTGCTTGATGTTAAAATAGGCAATGCAACAAAAACAGTCATATCAAGGCCAGAGCACCTGAAGCTCCAGAAGTGATGGAGGGGCGGGAACAGGGAAAGAGTGGATAGCAGGTTTCCGCATATCAAGGCCAGAGCATTTAAAATTACAGAAATAATGGAGGGGTGAAAAACCGGAAAAGGAGTTCTTTAATATAAAGCTGGAACCTCTCGCAAGTGTAAAAATAAGGGATTCCTTAAAACCGTAGGTTTTAAGATGGAAATTAAATCTGAAAAAATAATACCGTTTTCTGACGTCAAACAGGTTTTGTCCAAACGGGAAGAGCAAGGAGAATTGGGATATGAACAGAAGATAACCCTCGCCTACCTAAAATCGGTTTACAAGCCTGCTCCGACAAAAGTTGCAAACGCGATGGAGGAGCTGAAAAAGATAGAAAAGCTTAGCGACAAACAAATAGTTAACATAGTCAACCTGCTTCCACAGGACCTTGATGACATAAGGGTCATATTTGCGAACGAGAGAGTTGATATTAAAGATGAAGAGAAGAAGAAAATAATCGATATAGTAAAAGAGCTCATCTAGAGGCCGATTAATTAATAACTAATATAAAACCTTAATTCTATATCAAGAATAGAGATGGAAGAAAAGATTACTATGACAGATTACAAGCTAATAAAAAAAGATGAATGGGCAGTTGTGTTAGACTTCCTGCCCCAAGGGCATTATGGGATGTCGAGGTCGCAGCCAGTAGCACAGGCAATAGGCGACAAATATTTCTCCTTATTAGAGTTAATTATAAGGGATGGCTCTGCAGCCAAAACAGGGGAAAAAGTCTATATAGGAGAGAAGAAAAGGGACAAAGTGAAATACATCTCAGGCAGAATAAAAGTAGACCAACTGACAAATGCAGCGAAGGATGAAATGGAGAATGTAATAAATTCGATAGTCGAGCAGAGCCAGGAATTTTTCATAAAGTTCTTCAACGAATCTGGAGCCCTGACAACAAGACTTCACCAGCTTGAGCTGCTTCCGGGCATAGGGAAGAAGCATTTATGGGCAATATTGGAGGAAAGAAAGGGAAGATCATTCGAGTCTCTTGAGGATATAAAAAAAAGAGTGCCGCTTCTGCCAGACCCAAAAAATATGCTGGTTAAAAGGATAATTGGGGAGCTCGAAGAAAAGGACAGATACCATATTTTTGTCCTGAGGCCAAAAGAAGGAGAACACCAGAAGCCGGAGAGGGAGGTTATAGCAAGGGCTTGAAAATGAAAATTAAAAAAGAAGTTAGGCTGCCTGTTTATTTTGGCGGATGCTCAGGAGTAGATAGATATTTGCCCGTGGCAAAGGGGGAACGGGAATTGTATGAATTATCCATAAGAAACCCAAGGCTTGCGGATCCGGAAAGGGCGATTAATTATGTTGGTAAAAGACGTCATGGTTAGGGATGTGAAGACAATAGAAAAAGGCTCATCTGTGAGAGATGCTGCAAAGATGATGACAGATTTTAGGGTAGGCTCTCTTATAGTCACTGATGATAAAAAAAGGATGATAGGAATTGTAACAGAAAGCGATGTCTTAAGGGTTGTGGCTGAGGGAAAAAGCGTTGATGAAAAAGTTGATTCTGTGATGACGAAAAAAGTTTTTTATGTAAAGCCCGAAGACGACATTGAGGATGCGGTTGAGATAATGGTCAAAAACAAAATCAAAAAACTGCCTGTTATAACCCAGGGAGCCCTGGTAGGGATAATAACGGCAACCGACATTACAGCTGCTCAGCCTGCGTTTTTGGAGCAAATAGGTCACATGCTGGTTTTCGGTCAGAAGCAGAAATTTGTTGCCGGGTGATCGGCTTGAAGCATCAGACAAAGCTCACGCCGTACATTACAGCCCCGCTAATTATTGGTATCAAAAGGTTATCGTCAAGCATCCATATAGAGTTCTTGGATTTTCCGGGTGTGGATAATTCAACAAGGGTTGCAATCAATGACCCTAAAAATCCTATGGCCGGGTTTACAAAAACAAGCGATATAAAAAAAGAGCTTGCAAAAAAAACAATGCTCCCTTCTGCAGATTTATTTCCAACTAATTTGTGCCTCCCGAAATGCACTCCAAAAATGGTTGAAAAGCTGTCGCCAACTGCAAGGATTGCAGATGATGCCAAGGCAATATTTTTCGGGAAAAGAAGGAAAGAGATGCCGCACCCAATGTAAAACCAGTAGGCGCCTTCGAAAGGCTTTCGGCTTTTCCTTTTTTCAAAAATATATGCAAAATTTCTGAAACCAATCAGGCTTTTTGTCCTTCTAACATATTCGCTGTAAATTAAAAAATATGCGCCTATTCCAAGGAACATTGCGGCTGCAAGCCATTTATCAAACAACTGTGCAAGCAATACAAAGATAAGGCCTGAAAGATGCACGGCCTGTCTTAAGATTTCTTTATGCATAACACATCAGAGCTGAATTAGATGAAACAGAACGATAAGGATATATTTGGATCTATTGATAGATTTCTTGGAGCCCTTATAAATCTTAAATAGTTTTCTGCCAAAGCTTTACTATGGATGGAAATTTTTCTGTAGACGGTTTGTATGATGAAGGGTTGATAGATATAAAGTATAAAGATCAGTTTTCTAAAAAAGAGTTAAGTTCTGATGTTAAATCGGCATACAACAGGTTAAGCAAATATTTTGAAGAAAAGATTGACCTGCCTCCTTATCTGGGGGATGTCTCTGTAGAGGTTGCGCCTTTAGATACATATCTCCTGATAGATCAGGATGAAGATGTGATCTCTGTATCGAAGGTTTTCGGTTCTTTAGATCCAAGAACAGGAAAATTAAAAATAGACCCTGTTGTTTTAGACAAAGCCTCTCCGCAAAAGAAGTTTCTGGAACAATACGGAATAAAAATCCCCACAAAAGAAGAAATCATAATGCACGAATTAGTGCACGGAGTGCAGAGAAGCCTTGGCATTATTGATCGCGCTTATAGCAAACTAGGAGAAAGACAGGGAAGGATATTTCTCGAAGGCGCTGCACAATATATAACCAACCAGATTCTCGGCAAAGAGAGCAAAGAGAGCGACATATATAGGGATGGTGTAAGGCACTACAGGCAGAATGTTAAGAGTAAGGATAGCGAACGCGAGGCCTTTTTATCTCCATAAGCTATTGTAGGCTTTGCCCTAAAAGTAGCTGTTTTCGATGACTTTTTTTGCAGGATGGGGACAAGTCCATAAGTATATAACACTGTTATTTATCCAGAACGCCTTTTTCTTTCTAAACCGCATATTATAAACCAAAAATGGCTAATCTTGACGGTCCGTCGATGATAAGAAAAAAGGCGTTAAAGATACAGGAAAGGCTAGGCATGAGGGTTGGGGTAGCCTATGGGACATCCCAAACTCCTGTAGTAAAATCTCTTGCTGATACACTCCAGGCACTGGAACTTCTATATCAATCTGGCCTCAAAGCTTTTGTCCTGCCAGGCCAGCTTTTTTCTGAAATTGAGGACACGCAATCCTTGTACAAGGATTTTTACGGCGAACTTCTTAAGATAAGGACCCTCGCGCAGAAATACAACATCGAGTTGTCGATACATAACGACAGCTTCTCTGACGATCCGGAAAAAATAGATTTAACATTGAAAATTCTCGGTTCGATAGCAGGAATAATTGACTGCAGGACCCTTATCTTACACCCAACATTTTACAAGATGGTTCCGCAGGACCAGGCACTAAAGCTGGTTGTCCACAAAATAACCGAAATAATAAACACTTCAAACATGAAGACAAAAATAGGCTTTGAGCCTACAGGAAAAATAAATGAGCTGGGTTCACTGGAAGATGTGATAGAAATAACTAAAAGGGCCCCAAAAACAGAGCCAATAATAAACTTTGCCCATATCCATGCAAGAGGTGCAGGAGCTCTCAGGACAGAAGCAGACTTCAGGAATATCATAAACGAGGTGCGTGCAAGCATCGGCCAGCAGTGGCTCCACAATGCATACTTAATGTTCTCCGGCGTCACATACGGGCCTTCTGGCCTAAAAAATTATGTGCCGTCCCAAAGGTCAGACCTGAAGCTAATTTATCTGATTAAAACAATAATGTCATTTGGCATGAAAGGAACGCTAATATTTGAAGACCCAAACAGAGAAGAAACAATCACCCAAATCTTAAAAGAATTCGGCGACATGGTGAGATAGATCGAGTGGAACCCCCAACAAAGAAAAAGCTAACCAATAAACTCAAATCTGTAAACCTCCTTCCCATCAACTTTCACCTTTTCCAAAAACATCTTCTTCGGCCTGACCCAGACAGAATCAGCTTCCTTATAGACTACCATCTCTTCAAGGGTTTCTGAATTTTTCGCGACGCAGATCACTTCGCAAATTTTTCCTTTAAAGTGCTTATATTTTCCAATTCTGATTTCCTCCATAAATTATCTACCCAAAACCTTTTTACCCTTTTCCTGTGGAATTATTTTTATTTTCCCCTTAAAACTTTTATTCAGCTCTTTCCCTGAAAACAGCCTATCCAAGAAAACAGAAAGCGCCGCCACTTCAGAATGCGGCTGGTTTGTCACAGAAATATTGTAATCAGCCATTTGATAGACCTCCCATGGGACTTTTTCCCCACCAATTATTGCAAGAATTTTTTTATTCTTCTTTATTTTTACAATCTGGTTGTCTACCCCAAGGCCATAGACTGTAAGGTGCACAATTAAAAATCTTTTCTTTTTATACACATTGATGGTTTTCTTCCAGCTATCTGCATATTCTATTGAAAACTTGCCGCCAAACTTCTCGACAACTTTTTTTATCGAGGTCTCAAATTTTTCATCTTTCTTGCCAGAATATATAATTCTGTCCGCCCCAAAAGCCCTTGCAACAAGGCCGCAGTGCGTTGATATCCTCTGGTCCCTGAAAGGCCTGTGCGCGAGCCTAAAAACAACAACATCCATAAAATATTTTGTCTATTCAGATATTTTTAACATACTCACCCGATACTTGAACAAATGTCCTGCCCTTTTTTGTCAAGGACATCTTTTTTGATGTAGATTGGGATCCCTGCCCTGAGGCCTATAGCTATTGCATCGCTTGGCTTTGTATCGAGATTCAAAACTTTGTCGTCTTTTTTGACAACAACCCTTGCATAATATATTTGCTCGTCTTCCTCTGCAGCAACTATCTTGGTCTGCAGGACTTCTATCCCATATGTCTCAAAAATCTCTTTCATCAGGTCGTGGGTTGACGGTCTCACATCCGACTGGTTGCTGAGCGCAGAAGCTATGGACCTTATCTGCTGCTCAGTCGGCATCATTGGTATCCCTTTGCACCCGTTCTTTAAAATAAGCAGATTTGGCCTCAGATCTATTTCAGCCTTTACAAATCCTTCCAAAGAAAGTATCGAAATTGGATCTGTAGATGCTTGGGAAAAATCTGTAAACTTCTTCTCAGGGACTTCCAGCTTCGCTTGCTGCAAATTCGAATTGTACAGGACAAAGCTCAGCCCAATCAAAACAATGTTTACTGCAAACAAAACCGCTATCATTATAAAGAATTTATTATTGCCTTTCCTTTTCATAAGTATCTACTATATAAATATTGATGCTATATCTAATAAGAATCTCTATATAAATCTGTTTCCAGATAAGTTACCATATTATGGGCGGGGAATTTGCAGGCAGGAACATGAGAAGGCGGAGGACAAGGTTCAGGAAGCACTCCAGAAAAATGAAGAAAAAGCTGCTGAAGCTGTGGAAGTTCGAGCCCCTGAAAGGCGCCCCAATGGGAAAAGGGATAGTCCTCAAAAAGAAAGGGATTGAGCAAAAGCAGCCGCATTCAGGGATAATTAAAGCTGTCAGGGTCCAGTTGATAAAAAACAACATACCAGTCACAGCCGTCCTTCCCGGGACAGGCGCAGTCAAATTTATAGACGAGCACGACGAAGTCACAATTGCGGGCCTTGGTGCTTCCCAGGGCGGTGCAGTCGGCTCAATGCACGGCGTGCAGTTCAAAGTTATTGCTGTAAAAGGCGTGAGCTTAAACGAAATTTTAAAAGGCAAGAAGCAGAAGCCGAAGCAATAGTTATAGGACTAACCAAATTATGGATTGGAAAGAATTTCTAAAGCCCACTAAAGAAAAAATCGTCTTATCGATTTTTATCATTCTAGTCTGGATAGGAATCGGCTTTCTTTTAAATGCTCTCCGATCAGATGTCTTGGTTATCACTCTTCCGGGTATCGGCGGGTCTGCCGCCCTTGAAACCTTTATAATAATTTTTGGAGTCTGTTTAGAGACGCTGTTAATTTACCCATTTGCAAGCGCATTGTACAATTTATGGCATAACCGGGGTAAGAAAATATCAACTAGGAAGACAATCTTTTGTTTATTGGTTTTTAATCCACTGTCAATAGCTATTATACTCAACATCATTTATTTTCTATTCTTAACAGGATTCATCTTGCCACAATATACAAATTGTGGAATAAAAATACTAAATGTATTACCGAACTCTCCAGCACAGCAAGCCGGTTTACATGCCGGATTGCTTTTGGCATCTGTGAATGGTCAGATAGTAGAAACAGAGTCCAAATTTTTTGAGGTCTTGAAAAATACAAAACCCGGAGACAAATTTTTCATAAATTCGTACTTAAATGACTCACTTTATACAAAATTGGAAGGCAATGGTCTGATGATTACACTAGGAAAGCATCCATCCAATGCTTCTTACGGTTATCTGGGAATAGAAGGCAGACAGGGCTTTACAAAAAACGGATATCCTTGTAAACAATAGTTAGTTTTATCTTCTTTTCAAACAAATAATTTCTTAACTATTTTTTCCTGAAATCTTTTTTCTTAAGAAGGAACGCTGACCCGAATGCGCTCAGGAAAGCAAAAATTGACATGAAAATGAAAAGGGTTTTAAACCCGTAAAATGTTGCAATTATGCCGCCTGCCAATGCAGCAACAGAAACAACTATCCTTACGCCGCCTTCCCAGTAAGACCATTCAGAGCTTTCTTTCCCTTTATCGGCTTTTGTTGAATAAAGAGCATCGAAGGCAGGAGTTAATATCGCTGCTCCAATGCCTAAAAATGCCTGGATAAAATAAATATGCATGACCTCTGTGACAAAAAGATAACCCAGGATGCCGAACGCATGGATAAAATAGCCAACCACAATCATCAGCTTTTTGTTCAGCCTCTGGTCTTCAAGCCGGCCGAAAACAAGTATAAGGATCCCTGTCACAAGGCTGAACGTTGTTGAAGCTGCGCTTGCCTCCAGTATCCCGCCGCCGATTTTTTCAATGAATATTGCGTAAATCGGGCCGAGCAAACCAAGGGAGAAATTGAAAAGTATGCTTGTGAACAAAAGCAGTTTTATCTCAAATTTCATATCCTAATATTATAGGTTAGCCAATTATTTATATGACCCGGAAAAGGAAACAGAAAATCCACCACGATACTAAATCTCTTGGCTCTGAAATGCATGACATAATTCTCGGGCTGCAGGACGGGCTTGTAAATGTTTTGGCCAGTGTGCTTGTTGTTGCAGCAGCAATTGTTGACACAAAAACAATAATAATTGCGGGGCTTGGCGCAACTTTTGCAGAATCACTTTCGATGGCAGCAGTGGCATACACTTCAACCAAGGCCGCAAAAAATTATTATCAAAGCGAGCTGGAAACAGAGAAAAAAGAAATCAGGGAAACGCCTGAAAAAGAAATTGATGAGATAAGAGACATTTATTTTAAAAAAGGGTTCAGGGGAAAGCAGCTTCAGAGAATAGTCAAAAAAATCACATCAACAAAAAAACTCTGGCTCCAGACCATGATGTCAGAAGAGCTTGGCCTTTCAAGGGACAACCACAGGCCTCTGAGGTCAGGGATTATCGTCGGCGTTGCGGCACTTATAGGGTCTTTATTCCCGCTAATCCCATTTTTCTTTTTGTCTCCGGTTGCTGCAGTCCTCCCAACTTTAGTGATCTCTGTTTTAGTCCTGTTCGCCTTAGGCGCAACAAAAGCAAAGATCACAACAGGGAACTGGATGAGATCGGGGTTAGAAATCGCAGCAATTGGAATGGCAGCCGCATTCATTGGATATGGGATCGGGGCTTTGCTGGGAATAGCCTTGGTTTAATTTTTTATAGCTTATATTCTCGTTCAACTAATCTGAAATAAGGATATGGTGCGTCGTCACGGAATCTAGCACTGATCTGGCCCTCATCTACTAAAGTAAGAACACTAGCTAAAAATGACTCTGTATAGCCATGCGGTTCTAAAGGTTGTAAAAAAGCAGCCAGGAATAGTTCTGCTCCACTAACTGCATAATCTCTTTCTCCCATGTATTTCCGTATCAGTGTAGCAATGCCACTAGACATAATCTACCTCTTTGAACGCTGCTTATACCTTCTAGGCCCCCAAGACGAATGCGGAGGCTTGTGCGGTTCTGTCCTTCTTGGATCGTAAGCGATCAGGTTTCTGTCATACCCTATAAATGCATTCCTGAGGTCCGGGACATATTCCACCAAACCTTTTGCAATTGCCTGCCTTGCTGCATCGGCCTGGCCCCATTGGCCCCCGCCTTTCACATTGACAGATATATCATAATTTTTGCAGGCATCGCCAGCAATAATCAGCGGCTCCATTATTCTTAGTTTTAAAATTTCGTACGGGCATATGTTTAATGGAACAGAATTGATTTTTACAAGGCCTTTGCCTGGCTTAGTCACTGCCCTTGCTATAGACCTTTTCCTTTTTCCAGTTGACAAGACATAAGCCGGGGGCACCTTTTGCTGCTTTTTTTTTGCCTCTTTTTTGCCTTCGACCTCAGCCTTGAACTCTTCCATTGTTTTCTTTTCTTTTTTCTGGGTTTCAGCCAAAGCTTCCGGAGCTGCTTCAATTGCATTTTCTGCCATACGTAATCTTGCTAATGATATTTATATAGCTTTACTCAAGGTCTTTCTTCCCGAGCAGCATCATTGACGAGTGCACTGAAGGGTCTTTTTCCATACAGACAATCACTCTGACTCCCCTCCTCCGCGCATTGAATTCCAATTCCCCATCAACCTTCCCGTCAAAAACTATTGTGTGGACATTCTCAATGGTCCTTATAGTGTTTGCCAGCTCTTTCGAAGGGACCCGTCCAAGAAGCTGGTTTTTGTTGTCATAGATGCATGCGGCCCTTGTGCCAACAAGGTCTTCAAGCATTTTATGGTAGATTTTTTTCTGGTCAGGCTTCAACCGTATTGGCTTTTCTTCCCTTACATTAGGTATGAAGACCTGCCTTGCAGACCTGCCCCTTACCCTCTCAACCCTCTTGTAAGATTTTTGATAAACAGGCTCCCTTGGAGAAAATGCGCCTACAGCTGAACCTGTGGACTGGATTCCTGATTGCTCTTTTTGTTTTTTTTCTGGCAAGCCGTTCTCAATTGCCGCGAGCTGGTTTTTGAATTGCTGGATTGTTACACGGTCCCTTATTGCTTTGAAGACCTCTTTTTTTGTGAGCTCTTCAACTTCCTTCCCCTCCGGGGCCCGTGCGACAAAATCAACATCTGTCACCTGCATCATTTCTTTTACAATTAACAGGCCGCCCCTATCCCCATCTGTCAGGATTGTGCACTCCTTTTCTTTGCAGAGGTCGATCACAGGCCTGGGGACTGATGTGCCTTCAATTCCGATCGTGTTCCTGACACCAAACCTTAGAAGGGTTATCACATCTGCGCGGCCTTCGACGACGATGACACTTTCCGATTCATTTATTCCAGGGCCTGCAGGCAAACCTTGATAATGTGTTATTTCTTCAGACCTGACAGACTCTTTTATCTGCTCAGAGATTTCTTCGGTGTCAGGCGCGTTTGTCTCAATCATGTTTTTGAGGATGCCCTTTGCTTTCTCGATTATTTGCTTTCTCTTGTCCTCCATCACATCTTCAACTGCCTGCAATTTGACCTCAGCTGTGCAGGGCCCTATCCTGTCAATTGTCTCAAGCGTGGCTGCTATAATTGCTGTTTCAGAAGAGGTGAGAGAAGAAGGGATCAATATTGTGCCTTCCGATTTGCCATTCTCAGATTTTATCTTGACTTCAACCCTGCCGATTTTGCCTGTTCTCTGGAGCTCCCTTAAATTCAGGTCTGCTCCCATCACGCCTTCTGTCTGGCCAAAGATTGCGCCTATAACATCCGGTTTTTCAACAACACCATTTGCTTTGATTGTAGCTTTGACTAAATATTTCGTTGAATTTGGGGCTAATTTTGACATGCATATCACTCCTTTAGATGGTCGAAAATGATCTCTTACTCAATTGTTTTGAGAGAGCATTTTCATCCCTTTATTAAGCCCTTAGAAACAGAGATTTTTACGGAACTATCTATTAACCAAAGCCCAAGCATCAAAAGCCTGAACCTGAATCGAATGATAATGATCATGAACTATAACAGCTCAAGGCCGAATATTGTGTCATGAAATTTAATCTCTATCTAAGGACCTAATGATTGTAATACTAAAAGGGTATTATATTCTGAGCTTTATAAAGGATTCTCCAAGAATATAACAGTGTTATTTATTCAGATGCATAAAGGTTTCTATAACAGTGTTATATCCTCGGCAAAGCTTTATAAATAAATCTACTATCAAGTGGAATGTAGTCTTATGGCAACAGACTGAAGGGGAAGGGGTATACAGTAGAAGTGTCCAAAGATCTGCCTGTTGGTTTTTTGGAAGCGAATTACCCTCTGAGAGAAGCCACCGAACCAATAGCCCGCGAAATCAATTGTTTAGGATCCATAGATCATAACAAAACCATTAAAAAAGGACCATTTTCCTATGATTTGTATATGGACAAAGTTTTTTTTTGGAAATGAGAGGCTTTTGAAAGCTGGTGTTCAGTTTTGTTATAGCATTATTTTCGAAATTAGCAAGAAACATTTATCTGAACAGAGGGCGGGATTTGATATTATTGGTGACAAAGCCCATAATGAACCTTTGCTGGTAATAGATAGAGAACATGGAATTACATCTAGAGATACTCTGGAAAGAATGTTAAGTGGAGAACCCCAAGAACAAGATATCTATGACGCCAGAGAAGTAATCGATTCTCTTGTCGAGCAATTCGCCAAGCTAGCCGGTCCCCAGTCAGATTAATACAGAACCTCCCACTAATTATAATACATGCCACAAAACTTTGACATAATCCTCCAGCAAGTCCTGAAAAAAATCACGCCTTCAGAACAGGAGAAGCAGGCTGTACACTCTGTAATTGAAGACGTGCTTGCTGAGACAAAAAGGATAATCAAACCGCATGGCCTTTCTGTTGTGCTTGCAGGCTCCTTTACAAGGAACACTTGGCTCTCGCATAAAAAAGAGTTCGATATTTTTATCCAGTTTCCTGTAGACACTGAAAGGGAAAAGCTTGAAAAAATGGGATTGGAGTTAGGCAAAAAAATAGTGAAATCATTCAAAGGCGCCCATGTGGTTGCTTATGCAGAGCACCCCTATTCAAGATGCAAGATCAGGGGTTATGATGTTGACATAGTCCCATGCTACAAAGTTGAGTCAGCTGAGAAAATAAAATCTGCTGTTGACAGGACGCCTTTCCACAACCAATATCTTTCCAAAAACCTCCATCCCCACCAGTCAGCAGATGTCCGCCTGCTGAAAACTTTTTGCAAAGTGAATGGGTTGTACGGCTCTGATCTTAAAACACAGGGATTTTCAGGCTACCTATGCGAATTGCTTGTTATAAAATATGATAGCTTCAAAAACCTGCTTGCCCAAGCTTCAGGCTGGTTACCAGGACAAGCATTCATTGACCTTGCAGGAAAATATTCCGGAAGCAAAAAAGAATTCTGGAACCAGCCGCTTGTTGTAATCGATCCAGTTGACCCAAAAAGGAATGTGGCCGCAGCTTTATCCCCTGCTGTCTTTGTGAAGTTTGTAAACCTATGCAAACAGTTTCTGGAAAAGCCCTCGGAAAATTTCTTTTTTAAGAAACAGAAAAAAATAAAAAATGCAGAAATCTATAAAAAAATAAAATCAAGAGGGACTTTGTTCCTAGGAATCAAATTTTCCAGGCCAAACGAGGTTGATGATATTGTCTATCCGCAGCTTAGAAAAACAGCCAAAAGGCTTTCGGATATTTTGAAGGAGTATGAGTTTGCCTGCATCGGCTCAGCAGCCTATGCGGATAAAAAATCCTGCATGATAATCTTTGAGCTGGAGGTCTGGAGCCTGCCAAATATCCGAAGGATCCCAGGCCCGCCTGTTTTTGCAATAAAAAATGCTCAGGAATTTGTGAATAAATACAAAAACCTTGGCAGGGTTTGGGTGGAGGAAGACAGATGGGTTGCTGAAACAAAAAGACCATTCAAGGAAGCAGAAAAGAAATTAGTTGACAGCCTCTCAGAATCAGCAAAAATCCTGAAGGCGAAAGGCATAGCTTCCTATATGGCCGATTCCATCGCAAAAGGATTTAAAGTTTTGGGTTCTACTCAACTATTGAAATCAGCAGATCAGGATTTGCTGAAAACCATCAAAAATTATCTAGAGGAAAATTTCACCTGATAATATGAGAATAGAAATTAATAGGAAAAGCTGTTTAGGCAGTTTGGCAGCTTTAGGCTTAGGCGCATATGTTCTTGTAACAGCTATACAAGATAGACCCAAAACCTACACTTCAACCCATGATGATAAGCAAATAAAAGTCGAGGTTTACAGGGACAGAACAATTGTGGAGATTGAAAATCAGGAGGGCTTTGCTCTAAAAGGGATAGATCTGCAATCAGATGGAAGCTTTGAAGAAATAAAAGTCACTAGGAATTTGATGGGCGCACTTCAAGGAAAATATGGTTCAGATACCGCTTCGATTGAAAGCCAAACCAGGGATGCAATAGGCCTGCTGGATTATGCCGGCTTTGCTCCTAAAGTGACTTCTGCTCCTTAAGTCGGAAATCTGCTCCTAAACTCCTTTAAATGCTCCTAAAGTAAGGTAGAATCAGGACTTAAGGAGCAAAGCCGATTATGCCAGAAGAAAGGCAAGAGGCGACAATTGATTATGAAAATATTATTTTATCTGGAAAAAGACAAATTCCAAAAGATCAGTGATATCGTTCTCAAAAACGATCTGCTCGCAAGGCAGTCCGTGAACTTTAGAGAAGCAGCTTCGCTCGGATTGAAGGAAACAGGGTACTATCTGGAGCTTGACTGTTCTGAAGAAGCGGCAGCTGAAGCAAGAAAACTTTTGAAAGATCTTGCAAAAGAACTGGCAGGAAAAGATAAGGACAAAATCCTTGACATCATCCAAAAGCAGGACGAAGCTGCACAAAAGGGTTTTGGGGCAATTTTCGGGGAATAGCAGCATTGCAAACTCTCAGTTTTTACCAGCGCCAACCAATTCCAATTTTTTCCCTCACCTTCTTCCCTTCCACATTGCCGGCATACTCAGCTATCCCAATCTCCCTGTATGCATTAGCCCTTTTTGCCAAATCATATTTAGAAGGGTTCTCGCCGCCATATCTGTTATTAACATATTTCTTGGCAGCCTCCCTTAGCGAATTTTGATAGTCAGGAAGGCTTACCCAAGCCCCATCTGCTTTTTAAAATAACCGACTGCCTCTAAATAGTTCATCGTGCCAACCTGCTTGAGTATATTATTCACCATTGTCCTATCATAGCCTACAAGAGGCGACTTTGAAGATCCACTTTTCAATGCATCAACCATATTTATATTTGGTGATTAGCTCACTTTCGCACCATCCAGTTAATATTATATCAGCATCAGCTAAATACATTCTACATTCTCGTTCGTGCAGTTGAACCGGAACTCCATCTATTTTATTTTTGTGTGGAACTTAATAAATGACATAAGTCTATGGAAGGTGCAGCAAGCAACTAGCTTCATAAGCAACCAATATAATTATTTACTGTAAAAGCAGAAGGAGCCTTAATGAAAACAGTATATTTTATAATGGGAATAACGGTATCCTTGTTATTGCTTTCTTCTTTCCCGGGTGTCCAAAGCCAGTACAGTTGCACAGACTCTGATGGGGGAAATGATACTTTTGTTAAGGGGACTGTTGATGGATACTATCCAATAGATAACACAAACACAACGCTAAGCGATTATTGCAGCAGCTCTACCACACTTGAGGAATATCTATGTTTCCAGGGCGGCGATGTTTACACAAGCACAGGCGTTTACATACTTAAAAGATCCCACTCATGTTCAAATAGCTGCAGTGTTGGGCAATGCATACCCGCCCCTTCACCGCCCCCGGCTGCAACACCTACTCCAACAACTTATCCTTCCTGTCCTGTTAATGTTTTCCTTGACTCTGCAGTTAATAATACTGAATGCTTGTGCGGCGGCAATTTCCCTCCTTATCCACGTGGCTGGTGTTGCAGTTCCTCCACAGCTTCAGCAGGCTCATGGATATCTGTTGGATTCTCAAACACGTGTCAATATGCATCAACCCCTACACCAACCTATACAACATGCACAGACTCTGATGGTGGAACAGACTTCACTAAAAAAGGCACATGCACAGACTCTACAGGAACATATGCTGATTATTGCAACGGCGGCACATCACCTATAACAGACGTCTACTGTTCAAATGGTTTCTGTAAGGAAGCATACTTATCTGGCATTTGTGTCGATGGGGCTTCTGTTCCAATTTCACCTACATATACAACATGCACAGACATAGATGGCCAAAATCATTATGTGAAAGGCACATGCACAGACTCTACAGGAACATATACCGACTTTTGTGCAGCAGATGCTGGCATAGGCAAATACATAAGAGAGTATTATTGCACAACCTCAAAAGGCCCATGTGTGGCAGGAGGACAAAGCGGAGCCAAATGCGCAGACGGAGCATTGATTGGCGATTCGACACAAACACCATATCCTTCCTCCACCCAAACCCCCATCCCAAACGGCACAAATACATATACACAAACTCCAATCGCCTCTACTCCAACACCTATTCCCACTCAAGCACCCACAACAACACAAACCCCCGTATTTGAGCCAACCAAGTCCCCAACACCTTTTGCAGATATCAATTATACCCAGACTGAAAAGAAAGCCGCAATATCATGCAGCACAGACCAGGACTGCTCGTGGACTATAACAAACGGCTGCCCTGAAACAGCAGGAGCCAACTGGGCGTGCAACTCCCTGTTGGAACCAATCAAAACGACTTCCGCAGTCTGCCCTCAAATTTTATCCCAAAGGCCTTCAATAAGTTGCGGCTGCATCCAAAACAAATGCCTTGCCTACCTGGACAAAAAACCAACAGAGGTCCCAAAGAAAATAGGCAACACAACAGTCGACGCAACAACCCTCCTAAGCATTGTCATCCAAATTGAACAGCTGAAAATAAAATTCGATTTCCTCCAATCAGCCACAGAAAAACTCTCCAAATACTATAACCTCACAGGAAAAGAAGAGTCCTCCCAAAAATGGTCCAAGGCATCCGAAATGCTGGAAGACTCAATAAACAGGCTAGATAAGCTAAAAGAATCCATAAGATCCAAGATATCCGACTTAACAATAGAAGACCTAAGGTCAATCAAAAAAGAAATAAAATCAGTAGTGCAAACAATCCGCGAGATTGTAAAGTTAGTGGTCTAATATGGGAAATAATATGGACAGACAAAAAATAATCATGATGTTGGTTGTAGTTGTCCTGCTCATAGCACTGATAACACTCCTTATCACAATGCCCCAAACACAAAAAACAGCAGGCGCTGACCAGAAAATATCATCTGTCCCAGCAGAAATAAAATCTTCCTCAGAAGCAACTTCCCTTGAAAAGGACACTTCAAGCATCCTTCAGGAAGTCAGCGGCACTCTAAACAGCATAGACTCAAGCCTGCCTGAGGTGTAATCCTCCCAACCGATAGGCCTTACCAAATTGTTCAGAGGCCTCCCTGTTTACCCTGTCCATAATATGATCATCACAATCTCTGGCTTGCCAGGCTCAGGGAAATCAACTGTCGCAAAAATTATTTCTGAAAGGCTGGGCTTCAAACGATATTATATGGGAGAAATCAGGAGAGAAGCAGCAAAAAAACGCGGCATGACAATTGAGGAATTCAACAGGTTAGGGGAAAAAGACCCTTCGACTGACAAACTTGTCGACGACCTGCTTGTAAAAATAGGGAAGGAAGAAGACAACCTTGTTGTAGAGGGCCGCACAGCTTTCCATTTCATTCCAAATTCAATTAAAATCTTCCTGGATGTGGATTTGAAAGAAGGCGCGAGGAGAATCTTTGAAGAAAAGAAAAAATCAAATCAAAGGAATGAAAAGCCCACAAACTCTGTTGAAGAGGAGCTAAAAAATTTGAAAGAAAGGATGGAAAGCGATGAAAAAAGATACATGAAATATTATGGTTTTAAAACTTACGACAAAAAACATTACGACCTTGTCATTGACACCACAAAAATAAAACCGGAGCAAGCTGCTGAAAAAATTCTGGAGTTTTTAAAAACAAAATAATTTACTCCCCTGCCTCCATTTGTATATTAATGCTCTTTTTCAAAACCCTGCCAGCATCCCTGATAAACTTGCGGACATATTCCCTCTGCCTTAAAATCTGGCCTTTTTGGATGTCTAAAATCTTACCGTCAGTAACCATGTTCTTCATTTTTTCGAGCTCATTGAAAACATCCAAGTATTTTTTGTCAATGGTCCCGGGCTTCACAAAATGCTCTTCAAGAGCTTTCCCTATTTCCTCATCTTTTGGAGGCAGCTTGTCAATTGACTTCAAAAGTGTTGCTGCAGTCTCGAGCATGATTATGTAAGACTTCTCGACCATGTTCTCCCTTTTCAAAATCTCTATTTTAACAATCAGGTTCTGCATCAATTTCACGAACTTCCCTGCCTTTTCTATCCATTCGTCCAAATCCTTCCCAGAAATGTCATTTATCCTTTTGTGCTCGACCTCTTTCCTCACATTAATTATATCCTCAAGCATCTTGACCTCCTCCTCTTTCATGAAATTCATTTTGACTAGAGTCGACCTCAACGCATTTGGCGCATCGCCCGGCCGCGGAGGATTCTTGCCCAGAAACATAAGCACGGCCTGCGCAGACTCAAGCATCCCGTAATACAAATCCTCAACAACCATGTACATCTTTGCATCTTCCACACGCTTGATCCGTTTAGGGCCACGTTCAATGTATTTCTCAACAGCTTCCTTGCTTGGCTTTATCTCGCCCATCTGCAGCAGCCTTTTTATCGGAAGGAAAATATCCTTGTCATAAACAGGTATGCCTTCCCTGATGAAATTGAAAATTATCGGGTGGCCTTCCCTCACCATTGCCCAGAACTCTGTAAGCAGGTAAGGCTGCTGCAGCGAAAACTGCTTGTTTATTTTTGCCCCAATGTCAACAAGGTTGTCCTCTATATCATCCCTCATTCCCGGCGAGATCCGCTGCCTTGTATCGTCTAAAATAACAAAAACGTCTATATCCGACTCGCCCCTCCATTCCTCCCTTGCAGTTGAGCCAAACAAAACAATTGACCTTATAAGAGTCCCGTACTTTTTAAGCGCCTCTTTTGTAAATTTCTTAAGGATTTCAATCCTCTCTTCCCTGCCAACCCCTTTATCCTCTTTTTTCTCCGCTCCCTTTCCCTCAGCCTTTTTTTCTGGCTCAGAAACAGTAGAAACTTTCGGTTTTTTAGCAGGCTTGATTGACTTCTCACCCGAAGCTGCCGGTTCGTCTTCAAACTCATCAAAATTCATCCTATCCTCTTTTTCTTTGGTCTCGAACTTTTTCGCCATATAAAATATTAACTCTTGTATTTAACTGTTTTAAGCTAATCGTAAACCCCTGATATTTTTTCTAGATCGAGGGTGCCTTCAACAGCCTCGTTACCTAGGAGTTTAGAAATTGCAGTTACAACATCTATTGAGCCGCCTTTTTTGAGATAAATTGCGCCAAGCATTCTTGCCCTTTTCGCAATGCTGGAATTTTCTTCATGCCCGGAAACCATTAAGGCAGGCAGCGTTCCAGGGTTAAGCGGTTGATATTCCCCTGCCCTTATTCTTTCAAGTATAGCAATCCCGCCACTATACAAGGCACCTTTCCTCCTGTCTGTTAACGAATCTAATATTACAAAATCGAAGCCTTCTCTACTGAGCTTATCTTCGGCATCCTCCATAGTAGAGGCATCTCTAACTTGATGAATGCCTTTAAATGCTATCTTGTAGAGCTCCAGGATCGGTTTATAATCTTCTACTATCAATATCTTTGCCATATTTAATCACCTAAAGATAACAACTATTGTTTCAGCTATATATAAAGCTATCTCAGAATTTGATTATAAAACTATTTATAGATATTCTAAAGAATTTAATCTAAATAACACTGTTATACTACCTAAACTCGCCTTTCTTGAACGCCTCTGCCCTTCCCTTCTCCCTTGCCTGCTTGCCCAACAAGCCCCAATCCTCTTCTGAAAGTTCCAGCAAATCCTTTATAGGATCCATCCTGTGGCTCAGTATCTGCGCCCATTGCCTTGTAGTGTCCCCCATCATATCTTTTAACCCATAGAACTCCAGAGGCAGTTTTTTCGGGTCAGTATCTTTCTCCATCTCCTGAGCCATCACCTTCAATGCATCAACAGACCTTTGATAGGGATCCTCCCCGCCACCCCTTTCATAAACAATATAGACTTCCCTGCTTCTGCCGAACCCTGTTTTCCTTAAATTGAAAAGCAGCTCATACAGCCTGTCATCCCCATGCTCGACCGGATCGTGGAGATGCAGCGGGTTTGGGTGGTTGGCATGGACAGCAATAACATAAGATCCATAATCTGGAATAGTGTCCCTTATCTCCCTGCTTTCAATAAAGGCATCATTCCCTTGTGTTGAGATATGTTCATGGTCAATGATAAGCCACACTCTCTCTGTCTTTTGTGTCCGCCTTATCGCTTTTACAGCTGCATAAATAGCCTTGGGCCTCCACAATAAATGCAGGCCGCCGTATTCTTTCTGCCTTGCTTCAGGGTTTTCTATTGCAAAAATAATATTTCTTGCATACTCAGTGAGCTCTTTCTTCTCTTCTTCCGGATCCCTGTCAACAGTCTTCGCAAATTTGCAGACCCTTGGAATCTCCTCTTTTATAAACTTGTTTTCAGTCCACCAAATCAGCTTCTCCAGAAGCCCTTCAAGGTATTTTGCGCTCACAACTCCATAAAAAAATTCCTTGAATTCCTTGTCATTGTCCTCTTCAGCTTTCCTCCATGCGTCATCTGGCCAGTCGTCATCATTGTAATCTAGTTTGTATTTCTCCTTGACTACTTTATACTGGTTTATCACCTCTTCAAATATTTTATCTTTCCTGTAGAACAGATAGTGGAACATCAGGAGATGCCCTTCTGTCAGGCTCGCACCCCTTATATCTTCATTGTCCCAGCTCCTCTCTTTTGGATTCTTACTGGCTAATTTTTCTTTTATCACATTTCTAGTGACTTCTTCCAGATGGTCCCGTGAATTCAGCTCCTGGATGTTGTTTTGCACCTCGGCAATCTGTTGTTGTATAGCCTCAAGATTTTGAACAGCTGCAGGCATGTCCTCCTCCTTTATCTTGCCTTCCTTGGCTTTTCTTAAAAGCTCCCCCTCTTTTTGTTTAAGCTGATTAAGCTTCACTATTAAGCTGCCTTTATCATCCTCGATAATCTTCCTGACCTTATCATTATCTTTTGCTGTCATTATGTCATTAATAAGGCCAGCATCCAGTTTCTTTTCAGTAAACCATTTCCTGAGCTTAGGCTCTTCGAAAAGGATCCAGCTTATAAACCTTCCAAGGTGGTCAACATAAGAAATCGTCAATTTATGGCTTGTATAAGTCAGAAGCTCCAGCCATATGTTAAGGCTTGCATGGAAATCAACATATGCAGCCCCTATGAAAACAGCCGATTGGACAGACCTCGACATCCTGTCAAAAGCGTCCCTCCAATCGCCCCTTTCAGGGACCCCAATAGGCAAATTAAGGTCGCCATGGGCAGCAAGCAGCATCCCTTGTTTTTTTGCTATATGCCTGACATCTGCGCCATCTGTATATGCGACCTCATAAGCATAATCCAGATCCATCTGCAGCATGTCAGCCCCCCTTGTCAGGGCAAACCCAATTTTCCTAATTGGTGTCGATAGCTCTGGAGAATTCCCAATAAAATGCACCCCTGCAGTAATCCCAACCCTGTAGCTCATCCCTTATCCTCCTTTTTCCAACAGCTTGTTAATATTCTTCTGGCATCCCCGGAACCCCGCCCTTCCATTTCAAGAACTGTATAAACGGCTTAAGGTAGCCTGCGGCCATGGGGATCATATACTGCTGCGTAACCCTTTCCTGAAAATTGCTTTCGTATGGGCCTGGCCTGAAAAAGTAGAGCTTGTATGGGCTCAGCTTGCCTGTTACCCACCCCCATTTTTTCTTCACGAAAGAAACGAATTTTTTTATTCCGCCAATCCCCTCACTTTTCTCTCCCCCTTTCTCTTCGAATTCCTTTTCAACCTCTTCCCTTATCTCCTTCTCAGCCTCGCTGGAACCAATCATCTCCTTCACATATCTCTCAAACTGGAGCTCCTTTGCTTTAAGCTCAATTAAGATTATCAGCAGCACATTCTGCGAGAGCAGGAAATGCTTGATTTTTAGTGTGATATTCTCTAGTTCTCCGCCTTTCGGGATTTTAATGAGAGTTTTGTCAGCTTTGATGTCAAAAAGAATATAATACAGGGAGGATTTTGACATGGCAGGCGTCTTGGTCTTGTCTATAGGGTCAGTCTCCAATGCGTCTTTCAGTATCTTTTCAACCTGCTCCTCCAGAACAGCCTTTTTCGTCTTCCCTTCTTTCTGGCCTTTTTCCAGCTCCTTTTTCCATATGCCGTAAACATCAGCTATCTTTTCAGCATACTTCAGCACAAGGTCGTCAATAGGATATATCTTGTTGGCTTTTCTGGGTTCCTGCCTCTGGGCTTTCCCAACTTCAGGCGAATAAAATGGCCTCCATGCAAAGAACCTTATGCTTGAAGAAGCCCATGCGTTGCCAAATGCAGGAGCCATATAAGGGTCAGTGTAAAATTTCGAAGGGCTTTCCTGCGTCATCTCTTCCAACATCTTATACTTTGCAACATAAGGCTTGAGCCATTCCCTGTAATAATCGACGCTTTTTTCCCTTGTCTGCATAAGATTTTTTACCCTTGCATACCTCTCTGTCACCTCTGGGCGGAATTTCTCCTTCCATTTCTTGTAAAGCTCGTTCTTTGTCTTCAGGACATGGGCTTCAGCGCTTGTAATCTTGAGGGCCTGCCTTACTTTTTCAACATCAGCATCCTCCCCCTCCTTCACAACTTTTGGGAGCCTTATAAAGTCGGCAATTATTGTAGGCCACCTCTTAACCATCGAAACCATTGAGAACGGTTCGCCGACATGCACATCCACTCTGTCAATAAACAAAGCCCTTAGGACATGGTCGTCTTTCTGGCCCTCTTTTAATAGGTCCAGTATCTCCCTATACTTCCTGTAATCATGCCTGATAAGCTCATAGTCAGCAACTGCCTGCGCGGCAGAGCTCAACCCCTGCTTTATCTGCCCTTCAAGCTTATGCTTCTGCTCAATTGTCAGATTGTATGCCTCTGCATAAACAGGCGAGACATCCATTGACTCTTCCACCTTCTTTAGCCAGTATCCCCACTTTGGCAGCTGGAAAATCATTGAGTAATAAAGCCCTGAGCAACCCCCTATGTTTGTAGTAAAGTCAAGGACAGTGGCCTGGTTTTCCGGCATTGCAGACACATGTGTCCCTGCGACTGTAAGATTTGCCGCTTCTGGCCTCATCAGAGCCCTCTTTTTTATTATCCCCACTTCAGTGTCTTCTATTACTAGTCCCATAACATGCGAGCAGGCTAAAACGATTTGATCCCCTCTCAACCAATTGGTTTAAGATCCTTCAGCTAGACATAGGTCCTGACCAATTGGATAAGGCCTATGTCACCCATTAGTACACTACAGCCTATGAACATCCACAGATGTTTTGTGAGATCCCGGTGAAAGATTGAATTCAGTTTTCATATGCTCCTGATACGCTATTGTAAGGTTTCTGCACTCCTTGATATAATTTTGCCTCACATTGTCATAAAAAAGATAGTTGTATACCATGAAAATTCCCCTCAAAAACCAATGTTCAGGAATTTGAGTTGTCAGTACAGGCGTGAGTTCAAGGGTGAACTTGCCCTTCTTTGTCTGGCTGTTCTCATCGCCCTGCACCGATAAATGAAGCAACATTGCGCTATATCTGCTAAATGTCTTCCTAACCCACCACTTAATAAAAAAGGTTGCGGGCTCCCCTGAGATGTCCCACCTAAAATCAGGCTCTCCCCACCCTGCAGAAGATATCCTGAAAAATGGCTGGAAAGAGGAAGTGAGTTTGGTTGCTATGGACGCAGGATCAGGCCCCCTATACAGCAGTTTTATGCTCCTCCCTGGAACCATGCAGTCGTCTGTTATGCTAAACAAGCCTGCAGCCCTCTTTGGTTTGTTTTTATCTTGTTTTCCCATAATGCCAACCTGCTCATCCTTGGGCCTCCTCTGCAAGCTCCCTAAATTGTTGCCTCACCTTTTTAGCATAAAATGCAGTCAAGTCCCTGCATTCTGTCAGGTAGTCGGCCCTTTTTGTATGGTAAAAGATCCTATGCCAGAAAGTCCTCAGCATCTCATACAGCAAAGACCTCTGCCACACAGTATCTTGAGGGTATTCTGTGAACAGGACAGGGCTTATTTCCACACTCGCTTTTCCTGACTTCTCATTTCCAGCCCCGCTTACTGTGACCTTGATCCAGAAGTATGTAAATTTGTCCAAATCCTTGTGGAGTATCCACCTGACCCTGAATTTCTCTTCTTCGCCACCCTTAGTCCAATTATAATTCTCCTCCTGTATGTCGCCGTCTGTCGCACGCCAAACAGATTTAATAAGGTTATAGCAGAAATGGTAAAGTTTTGCAGGGTTTGGGCCCACAAACTTTAGCTCAATTATATTCGGCTCTTCCTTGAAGCAGTTGTCTTTCAGCGACAGCTTTGACCTAGCAAACACAGTCATACTAAACTCCTACTCATTTTCCGTGAGGCATTGGGTTACCCTTAGTTATATTACATCAATTGATTATATTTATATTTAGTAAAATAAGAAGGAATTATGGCATTCGGTCTTTTAGGCGCAATCATAGGGTTTCTGCTGATCTGTCTAGGAGGCTTCCTTGTCTTTTTCCTCCATACAACCGAGATGCACCAGCCAAAGGAATTTTCGCTTTCCTCGATAGTTATAGGCCTGCTCTTCCTGCTTTTCGGGTTTCTGCTCCTGCTTTTCTGACCGCACTATGCACCATACTTCTGGCCTCCAAAATCCGCATATTTTTCTTCTGTGCGAATAACCCGATCATACTGAAAGCACGCATCTGTTTGCTCCAAACTCCAATTCTGAGACCTCTTCTGGATAATCCAGCTGATTTTTATTCGCGCTTACAATCTCCTCATAATTAAAGGGTTTGGGCGGCATGTTCGAAACCACATATTTTATAAATTCAGATTTTGACAATTCGAAGACCTTATTGTTTTTTCTTATCCAATCCAAAGATGCAACCACAGGCTTTCCAAACTCCGCTGCATTTTTACAATGAGCAGATGCTATAAATATATTTCCGTTCAAGTTAAGAATTTTATTTTTATATGTTTCAAATAATTCAGCAGCATACTCTTCTGATTTGTCATTAAGGTCAGGCCTCGCAACGCCTTCTATAAATAAAGTGTCCCCTGTAAAAAGATGGTTGCCAACCAAAAGAGATGTGCTGCCTTTTGTATGTCCCGGAGTGCCGATTATTTCTATTTCAGTGTCCCCTACAACTATTTTTTTATTCTCCTCCAGTTTTTTATATCCCTGAAAACCATACCCATCCAAACTGTTCAAAAACAACTCAGCGTTTGTTTCCCTTTGCAGCAGCCTGCTTCCTGAAACATGGTCAGCGTGCTGATGTGTGTCTATTATTGTTTTTATCTGGCATCCCAATTTTTTTGAAAAATTAATATATGCCTGGGCATGCATTGAAGGATCTATAACAGCTGCCTGATTGCCTGAAATTAAAAAATATCCAAGGCAGCCTTTCCCAACTCTTTTGATCTGGAATAATTGGAAATCTTTTTCTGCAAGGGGGACAAAATCAAAAACAGAGTTCCAAGCAGCCATCCCCCCTTGGACAGAAACAGCATCCAACCCATTTGATTTGAGTAGGGATGCCGCATATTGCGACCTCTGCCCATGAGCGCAAATCGCAACCACCTTTTTTTCTTTTGGAATATTTCCAATATTCATCCCCAATTCCTGGAGCGGAATATTCACAGAGCCGTCAATTTTCCAGGAAGCATATTCTTGGGGCGTCCTGACATCCAGTAAAAAAATGCCCTCTTTCCTTTGAAGCTTTTCCTTGAGTTCAGAAGGTGTTATAAACATATCTTATAGAATACAAAGCAGATTTATAAAATCACAGAATCAGAGCTAATCATAATAATATTTTCCTTTCTCCTTCTGCTCCGCGTCCAGCACGGATCCAGGTTTATTAACCCGCGGCCTGTGGGTTGATTTGTCCCGCCTAAACGTGACATCCATCTTCTCCAAAAACCTGTTCATCCCTGATTTCAGATCCTCAGGGGCATGCCCAAACCCGGAAACAGCAGCCTCGCCGTCAAACACCATAAGCCTGTTTGAAACAGCATCTATGACCTGCAAATCATGGTCAACAACAAATCCAGCAACGCCCCTTGATTGAGTCCATTCATCCAAAACTTTTGCAAGCGCAAGCCTCTGCTCGACATCCAAAAATGCAGACGGCTCGTCGAGAAGGAGGATCTCATGCTCCCTTGAAAGCGCCCTGCAAATAAATACAGCCTGCAGCTCGCCGCCTGAGAGCTTGCCGACAGCCCTATCCAGCAATTTATCGACTTTTAACAAATGGATTGCATTCTGGATCAAAGCCAGATTTCCAATAAATTCCTTAACGTCAACATCTTTTTCACTCTCCTCCAAAAACAGCCTTTGCGGCTTGTAAGAAAGCTTCATGTCAAGAGTCCCGCCTTTGTCTGGTTTCAAAACCCCCGCAAGCATATTTACAAAAGTTGTCTTCCCGATCCCGTTAGGGCCAAGTATGCCTATGATTTCACCTTGGCATAAATTGCCTTTTTCTGTTTTTAATTTAAAAGAAGGGACGAAGTTGACTTTGTCAACTTCCATCTGTTTTCCAAAGCTTTTTTCAAAGCTGCCAAATTCCAGCAGTAGTTTTGTTTTGTCAGGCGATTTTGCAACCCTGCTGAATATTATGGGGGCCTGGCGGAACCTGACATTATCTTCCTTAATAAAGCCTTCCAGATAGCTGTTTATTCCAACCCTCACGGCTTCAGGCTTTGAAACAACGCCAAAAACCCCAGGGCTTCCATAAAGTATATGCACCTGGTCAGCAAGATAGTCTGCAATTGCCAAGTCGTGCTCGACTACAATTGTGAATGGCCTTTCTTTTTTATTTCCATAAAAACCCTCAGCCAACTTCCTGATATTTTTGGCAACAAGCAGCCTCTGCTCAACATCCAGATAGCTTGAAGGCTCATCGAAAAAGTAGAAGTTTCCGCCCTTTAAAATGGTTGCAACAACAGCAACCAATTGCAGCTCGCCCCCAGACAATTCATTTGTATTTTTGTCAAGCAGCCTTTCAATTTTAAAATCAGAAACAACAAGATCAAATAATTTATTTTTATCTATTTTTTTCAGAACGTCTTTTACTTTCCCGCTAAAGATCTTAGGCAGCAAATCAATGTTCTGCGCCTTGTAACCAACCTTTATATCCTTTATATTTTCAAGATATACCTGGAGTTCAGTCCCTTTAAACTGTCCAATAATTTCTCCCCAAGAAATGTTTTTTTCAGACCCCTTATTTGGCTTAAGGTTACCTGACAAAATATTAAGGACAGTTGACTTCCCTATCCCGTTGGGCCCGACAAGCCCGACAACCATCCCTTTTTTGGGTATAGGAAGCCTGAACAATGCGAAAAGGTTTTTCCCATACCTATGTATAGGGTCTTCTGTTAACTCTCCTGGCAAATTTACAATAGAAATCGCCTTCGGATTCGCATGCACGCAGATCCCGCAGCCGATGCATGTATTTTCGTCTATCCTCAGCAGGCCTTTTGGTTCCACAGAAATGCATTCGACTCCAGCCCTGTTCACAGGGCAAAGATTTTGGATAGCTACCGCTTCCTCTTTGTCCTTTATCTGCTCGTTGTCCACGACTGCGATTCTTTTTACTGTTGCCATATCTTTTGATTAAGTCAAGCAAATAATATATAAACAGATGGATATGCTCAGCCTAAAGCCTTTCAAGCAATCTGCCAGTTTCTGCGGGCCTGCCTCTCTGAAAATGGTGCTGGAGTTTTATGGGATTAAAAAATCAGAAAAAGAGCTCGCAAAACTTTCAGGCGCAACAAAACAGCATGCAGTAGGGGCAAAGGGTATTCTAGATGCCGCAAAAAAATTAGGGTTAAAAGCTTTTGTAAAAGATTTTTCCACTTTATCTGACATAAAAAAATATGTTTTGAAAAAGAAAATTCCTGTGATTGTGGACTGGTTTGCGGGACAGGATGGCCACTATTCTGTTGTTGTCCATATAGACAGAAAAAACATCTGGCTGCAGGACCCTGAGATAGGGAAAATCAGAAAACTCGATCTGGAAACATTCAAAAGGGTCTGGTTTGATTTCCCGGGAAATTTTTTAAAAAATAAAAACCAGATAATTATCAGAAGGATGATAGTTGTCTACAAATAAGTTAACTTTTTAAAATCAAACCTTTTTCAATCCCGCATCCTCAAACCCGATCTCAACATTTTTCCCTGTCACATCCATTGCAATTGACTGGAAGGTCTTCAGCGGCATTGGGAGCCTGCTCCTCTGCGGTATAATAATTTTGTATTTGTCGCCAGAAGATGTGTAGAGGATGTTTAAATTGATTATAGGGACAGGCAAAATTATATTTTGCAGGAAGCTCCTTACATCACTGGATTCCTCGACAACCCTCACAGGCTTGCCTGCAGCCTGCTCAAGCTTCTTTGCAAAAAACCCGCCTTTGCCGACTATCTTCCTCCCGCTGCCCTGGTTGCAGACAACCAAAACAAGGTCCTGCCCGTCTATTATTTTTTTGATTTGTATGTCTGACAGGCTTTTGTTCCTTTCAGTTTCCTTGTATATCAGGCCAAGCACATGCACATCCCTTTCCTTCAGCTCGCCTGAATCTACCTTTCCTTGGCATGCTGAACAAAGTATTTCAGACCTGAGACAGACTTCGCATATGGGGCTTTTCATTTACTCCTCACATTATATGTTATTATCTGATTTTAAAAGACGAACAGAGAAGACGCATGTTTATAAGAGGGCTCGCCCAAATCTATAATATGAACACGAACTTACTCAACCCCGTAGACGGTTTCAAGCAAAGGGGAAAGAATTTAGGTAAGTCAGTAACAGTATTGCTGGTAACTGCTATAGTATATACGTTAGCAGTGGCAGTGTCTTGGTGGGCAGTAAACCAAGCCTCTTCAACAGCAGGGCTAGGCGCATTGGCAGTATTGAAAGGAGCACAGCCAGTAAACCTACTAGTGGGAGTATTCCTATTAGTCTTCTTGGGAGGAATTTTCCTGGGATGGCTGCTTGTGGAAGTGGTGAGGGTTTTGGGCGGGAAAGGAACACTACATGAAGGTGTGTCTGTCCTTGCTTATTCGGCATTGCCATTGTCAGTGGGAACCTTGCTGGCAATCCTGGTAAGCCATGTGCCATTCGCATACCTTGGCGCAGCATCACCTGTTTTCACAGTGCTGCAGGTTGTTGCCTTGGTGTTGTTCTCGGCATTTGGCGCATTGGGATTTGCAGGCGTGTACAGGGGGACAAAGGACGTCCTTGGCGTTGACGCAATCACAGCATTCGTAGGGCTAGGCCTATTGGTCTTGGTATTAGGCTCAGCTCTGACATTGATACCAGCTGGATCAGCGTTGCTAAGCCCGTTAACAAGAGCAGTTCCATTCTTGCCAGGCCTAGGCATAACACCTGTAGGAGTCTAGAGGCCCGCAAGCTGACTAACCTTCAAATTTGAATTTTTTTCAGTTTTGTTAATTCTATTAGCCTAGAGTCTGATTTCTGTCTCCTTTCTATAACCTATTTAAAAGTAACAACATACAGAAAGCTTTATAAAGCCTTGATTTAATTATGATTTGATGTTTATGGCAAAAGAATACAAGTTGTCAGAGACTGTAGAGACTTTAAGCTTGGTCGCAGACAGGCTAAAAAATACCCAGTTCCAAGCCTATCCTACTAATAGGGTTATTGATGAGAATGGCTGTTTGGAACTAATATTTGCGCCAAAGGCAGAAGCCAAGGGATGTTTGGGTTTTCTATCCCCGCCTTATACAAAAAGAGCAAAGGAGGCTAAACAAAGAGCTGAGTTTCGGGAATGCCTATACAACCTATATAAGGGTCTGTGGGTGCAAGGAGATGAGAATCTAACATTGACTGAACCTAGTCTTGGCGGCCTCAATGTGTTAGAGGCTTATAAAATGTCAGTAAAAGGGGTAAGGCTGAGAGCAGGCTTCACCGATGAAGACCCAAAAGCCGAACTTGCAGCTCAGAGGGGCAGATAGCTATGGCAGACCAAGAAACAAGGGAGCTTGAATAAAGGCTTATGGAAGGTGACGAAAGCGCAACCAAACCACTCGAAAACGCCCTATTAAGGCAAGGGGACAGGGTTGTATATTTTATTGAAAACGTATCAGATTCAAAAAGGGAAGATAGCTACGGCCAGCCGCTCGATGTTCTTTATTTAAGGAGAATGCCGGCTATTATAGCAGATAAAGAAGCCGATCTTTGCAGGCGCATAAAGACAGAAATTGAGGCTGTCACACACATATTTCCATATACACCAGTCTATATTTACGGCAAAAGACATGATGTCCAAGCTGAGCTTAACAGAAGACTGGAGCCCCTTCAAAGGCAACTTACTTACCATTTATGGCCGCTGGAAAAATATGAAGTCAGCCGCAGCGATTACAGATTGACGCAGATTTTACAAGGCCTGCCTTCGGGGGCAGTAAGGATAGAAGAATAACTACATGATTTATGGACTACAAAATACTTGATCTTGAAAGGGAAGCACAGCAAAGCCCGATGGATGAAAGAACAACTGCAGACCTCACAAGAGCTTATATCAGGAGCGGAAGGCTTGGAGAGGCAGAGAAATATCTCGATAATACAACCTTTAGCGTAAATCCTTACCTTACTCCAAACTCGGAGTTGGTGAGATGGGCTTATATGCAGCTTGCCAGAAAATATTCAGATGCAGGACAATATGCTAAAGCAGAAAGGATAGCTGGGCTAATGATAAAGTATGATCATGATCTTTTAGGGGAATTTCTTGAACTAAGCCGTTTAAGCCCTGAAGAGAAAAAAGAGGCTTCAAGAGTTATAGAACGCTGTCAAGAAGATGGGCTGAACCTTTATTTTTCAACACAAGCCGGCACTATACAATTGCTCTTCAATCGGCCTAGGATATCCAGAAGACGGATGACCAATTCTATGAAGGAGTTTTATTCTATAACATCTTTCAGAGATGAGGCAGTATTAATGCCTGATGATAGTTAAGAATAAGCTATGCTCTACATAATCTCGCTTGGACTTTTTGATGAAAAAGACATGAGCCTGAGGGCTCTGGAAACTGCGAAGAATTGCGCCAAGCTTTATCTGGAACTGTATACAACGAAGATGAATACTTCTGCAAGGAAAATTTCTGAATTGATTGGAAAAGAAGTTGTGGAGTTAAAGAGGGAGGACATTGAAAATAATTCTTTGAAAATAATCAATCAGGCTAAAACAATGGATATTGGTATTCTCATTGGAGGGGATGCGCTTTCCGCGACAACGCACATCTCCCTTCTGCTGGATGCAAAAAAAGCAGGAGTGAAAACAAAAGTAATCCACGGATCATCGATTTTTTCTGCTGTGGCAGAGACAGGCCTGCAGCTTTACAAGTTTGGCGCAACAACAACGCTTGTTAAACCAGAAGGAAAATATTTTCCGGATTCTTTTTATGATGTGATTGTTAAAAACAAAAAATCAGGCCTGCATACGCTGGTTTTATTGGACATAGGGATGTCGGTGAGGGAGGGTTTGGAGGTTTTGATGGAAGTGGAAAAAAAGAAAAAAGGAAAAATCGCCGCGCCAAAAACAAAGATTGTTGCAGCCTCCCAGTTGGGTTCTGAAAAACAATATATAAAATATGGCAGCATGGAAAATCTGATTGTTGATGAAAATTTAATAAAATCGCCATCAGCCATGATATTTCCCGGGAAGCTTCATTTCCTTGAAGAGGAATTTCTGGAAAGCCTGTAGATCAGCGCCTGTTTCTAGAGTAAACTTTCTTGGCAGAAACCTGTTTTTGGTTTTTACCCGCAGCCGGGCTTGGCCAGAAAAACAACTTCTTGTAAAAGATCCAGGACGCCAAGACAGCAATATCTAACCCGGCAACATATAAAATTGTTGTTGATGTTATTCTATCTGTCAAAATCTGCAGCCCAAACTGGTATGGAAGCGGATACAAAAGTGGGACTGTTCCAGTAAGGAGTACATCAAGAGCAGTATGGCTGGCCCATCCAATAGCCGCAAAAAGCAAAGGGGTTCGCCATCTCTTTAAGGCTAAGGCAAGCAAAAGGACAGGTATCACAGAGAAAACCGAATGCGTGAAAGTCCTATGCAAGTTGCCCAATGGGATGAAAAGGTTAACCAGAAAACTGAATATTATGTCGAAATCAGGCGCAATACCTGCAAGCCCACAAATGGCAAGGTTTTTTCTGTTCACAGATTTTTTCAATTTCCTGGAGTACCTTTTGGAAAAATCCACAACCATAACAGGGATCAATCCATGGGCTACTATAAAAGGCATGAAATTTATTGTGCGAAGGGGTTTATGTAGTTATTCCATTGATATAACACTGTTATATCAAATCCTCAGCCCCAAGCTAATAACAGTGTTATATATTTCTATTTCTCCCCCCAAACCACCATACAGGAACCAATAGAAACCTTTATATATCCTAGAGATAATTACTTATTGGTGACAATGATATGATAAGAGATATACTAAATACAGGTTTTAGGGCAAAAGCCCTTTTTGATGAAGTAGCTAGCGGAAGGTATATGGGAACAAACAGGCTTGCAAGGTATGATAATCAGAATGGTGTTGCTGATGAAACCCAGCCTTCAGAAAACCAATTAAGCAACTTTCTAGGGAATCTGCCTGGATATGTAGCATCCAGAGCAATAGAAAGGGGAAAAACAGCTGCAATAGACGCTTTAAAAGACCTCTTAGGAGATGAAAATATATTAGTGCAGGGCGCAGGTTATTGTGCTGGTCTTTTAGACACAGTAGACGATGCAGTTAATGGCAGAGTCTCCTACACAGAAGCTTCACAAGAGGACCTAAAGAGATTGGCAGGAAGCGAATCCAAAGCCAAAACAGTCTTCGGGTACACAACTGAAAAAGGCCAAATTTACATTGACCAAAGAATTTCAAGCAAATCAAAAGAGATAAAAGAAATGCTCAGGGGCTTGGTCGGAGAAGAGGACGCAGACCCAGGCGCCCTATTACTGCTCACTGAAGTGCATGAGAAAAGGCACAGCATAAATCCAGGAGCCTCTGAAAAAAGGACAAGGCTTGAAACAAAATACGCTTTGAAAGCTTACGCCAGGATTAATAGAGATCCTGAAATTGCTAAAAAGGCGGAAAAAGCAGCCAGGCTAGCAGATTATTTCGATAACCTCGATGGGAGGGAAGACATTGGTCTTCAAACTAGTGTCCAGCTGAAGTCGGCTACCTAATCTTAACTAATCTGAAAAAAATCCAGTAAAGGAAAATGATATGACAGAAGAATTAAAGGAGGAAAGAATACAGTCAATATTATGTTCCATCTAGGAGGCTCAAAAAAATACCCTCTGGTTAAAGAGGGTGTAGAAATCTTGCCAGAAGCAGCTGAAATAGGCAAAGATTATGTAATAGGATTTTTAGGAGATTATGCTCACGACACGCTTCATAAAAGACAAAGGTCTAAAAGCAGACATTGGGAAGCTGCCATAGACTCCTTTTCTAACTACTTGGGATCAGTCGGAAGTGCGGCATCGAGAAAAATAGAAGCAAGAATAAATGAAAATTTCCCTGGCATCGGAGCAATACTCGACGGATTGGACGGCTCATCCAAAATCAAATATCTCATAACAGCAGAATCTGAAGGAAAAGAGATCCCGGTTTATGCAGGCCAGACAGACAAAGACCCTTCTGATGAAGAGGTGCAGAGCAATATCTCATTCTTTCAAGCCAACAGATGTTCCCCTTACCAAATTGCGGAAACATCACTCCAGCTTTATAGGGGCGAATTCGATACCCCAGGATTGGATTTTGTCACAAATGAAGACTCGACAACAAAGATGCCTGATCCAAAACAGGAAAGAGGCTGGACAACAAGAATTGAGATGGAACTGATACAACAGAGAGGGAAAATAGACAAAAAGTATCAAAAGACAATAAACGGAGTAAAATTAAGGAAATACATAAGGCCTCCAAAAAGATATTTCCTGGGTTTGTGGTCAGCAGTATCAGCTGCATATGATCTGACAGACCCCCTATACAGCTTAGCCAAGGTTGGAAAAGCTTCTGTCTGGACGCAAACAGTGTCAATGGATAATTATAGGGCAGCTACAGGAATTGTAAGGGCCGCCATCAGAAATAGAAGAAGGCATCCTATGGAGTTCGATTTCAGGACAGAAGACCAGAAAGCCCAGCCATTGAAGCAGCCAGGCAAAAGCTTCGAAACAAATATTATAGACATAAGAGATCTCATAAGCTACAGGCAAAGAAGGCCAAGAAAGGCTGCCTAAACCTTTATAAATCTTTTTCCTTTTTATTTATATGGTTCTTTACCAGTCGATGCAAGACTTTGTTGTACAGCCCTGCCCAATGTGCGGGGACAAATTATTTGTCTACCAGGATTTATTTTTCTGCAACAGCTGCGGCTTCCCGATAGAAGTCGACGCAGAGTAAAAAAGTAAATATAAGCTTGTTTTCCTAATTACTTCTATAGTTATGGCAGAAATACTCGACCTAGTCATAGAATTTTTCAGGGTCCAGGACTTTGCAAATAACTATTCCAACCCGCTCGACCAATTCCTTTACGCAATTTTCTTCCCATCAATACTTCTGATAATCCTTATCTACCTGCTCACAAAAAGAATCTTCCCAGAGCATGGGGGCATCTCAGTCCTGCTCGGCGTATCCTTCTACATATTTGTAATTGTCTACCCGCCAAATGCCGCAACCTCCCTTTACGGAGCTTTTGCGCCAATAGGAACTGTCTGGTACATAGGGGTAATCTTAATAGGCCTCTTATATATCCTGCTCGGCAGGATCCTGCCGACAAGGAAAGGCGAAGGCGGAGGCGCAGGCGGCGGGAAAGGTTATGCCATTCCAGAAATAATGAGGGAGCGGATGCAGGAAGAACTGAGTGAAATAGAACTTCAAAACAGGATCAAAAATCTGGAAGATGATATAAAGCAGATAGAAAAAAGGCATGACATATCAGAAGATGTTAAGAGATCAAGAGTAGAAAGTTTACAGATAAAACTTACAGATGCAAAAAATACGCTTTATGTTGTGCAAAAAGAAAAAGGGTTATTGAGAAAAGCAGCCAAACATGCAATAAAGTAAAGACAGATTTATGCCATCAGACCTACTCACAATCGGGATCCCATTCTTTTTTATAACTGGAATAGTGTTTGGGGCCCTTGAGCTCAGCGGGGTTTTCAAAAAGAATGGAGTGAAGCTTGTGATAGCGCTGGCAACTGCCGGAATTAGCATCGCCAATGCCCAGACAGTCGAGCTGATAAACACATTCCTTCCATACGCGGCAGTATTTTTTGTAATCGTCTTTTTTGCAAGCTTCCTCCAGAAAGCCTTTAAATCAGAAAAGCACGACTGGCCATTAATAATTATTGTTGTAGGCCTTGTCCTGATACTCTTTGCAAGATCAGGCGACAGCTTTAGAAGCTTTTTCGATGGGACGCCTTTATCTTATGAGAACTTCCTTATCGGAGTGGCGGTCCTAATAATGCTCATGCTATTCTACGCAGCCTACAGAAGAGGCGGCGGCAAATAATAAACTTCCAGGCAACCTTGAAGACCCCAAAAGAAGGGTTACTCAAATCTATTTAAGCGTATCTTCAGCCCTTTCTTTTCCCGAAAAGAAAGTGTTGAGATCCCAAAGAAAAGGGGTTACTGAACATATTTAAGCGTATACAACTTAATATTATATTGATCTATGGCTAGCCCATTCGTGCCTTTAATTGGAAACCTGAATCAGCTAGGCTTCTACCAGTTTTTATTTCCGTTCCTATTAGTTCTTGCAATATCTTACGGAGCCCTGGAATACGCGCTTGGAGGAGCAAAAGACAAAAGAATAATGCCTAAATCAGCAATCGCGATTATCTCAATGATCATTGCCTTCTTTGTTGTAAACTACAGCGGCGGAGTTGGGTCTGGGATGGCCTTGTTCTTCACCCAGCTATTTGGGCAGGGGATGTCTGTTGCCGTAGGGATTTTAGTTATAATAATCCTTCTCGGCTTATTTGGGATCAAGCCAACTGAATTAAAAGAGGGCAAAAAAACAGCAGGCTTCACAGCTCTGGTAGGGATTATAGTGCTGATAGTTTTCCTCGCCTTTGTCGGCTCAGCAAACAGCTTAGGCTTAGGAGGCCTTCGCCTCGACCAAAACGCTTGGACAGTTATAGTCTTTCTGATAATCTTCATCGCTGTCCTCTGGGCCCTGGGAAGAGAAGAAAAAGAAGAAAAGAAATAATATTTTATTCCCGCTAAACTTATTTTTTGTGCCAGACCTTTTTATGATATCTGAAAACAACATAGACAAAAGATTCGTAAACAGATACAAATTTTATAGGATTCTATATATACTGCTTTTTCTTTCTGTGTTCGCAGTCTTTGTATTTTCCCCGCTACTGGCACTTATATACACAATAACTCTGATAGCGTCAATTTATTTTATCGGTTTTCTTGTTTTTAGGAGGCAGGCAAATTTTAACTGCATCAAATGCGGCATCTGCTGCTGCCTGAAGGTAAAGCCTGGTGAAAAAGACATTAGAAAGATAGAAAAGAATTTGAAGAAAGATAGGAGCTTCTTTCTTGAAGACGGGAAGCTAAAGCAGGTAAATGGTTATTGTATGTTCCTCAAAAACAAAAGTAAAGAGAATGTGTGTTCTATTTACAAATTCAGACCAGAAAACTGCAAAAGGTGGCCTTTCAGAACATTCAGATGGAGATGGTTTGCTCTATGCCCTTCTGTCAGATCTCTGTTAAAAAAGGATAAGTGAATCAATTTCATCTCCCTTTGTCTTTCAGGCTCCTCATCGACTCAGAGAGGGTCCTGTTAGATTCTAATACAGATTCCAGGGCGCTTTTGAGGGCAGACTCCATCCCTTCCATCCTTTCTGAAAGCTCCACCATGGAATCCTTGTAAGTGTCGATCTTTGTTGATATCTCGCTTTCCTTCCTTTGCTCAGCCTTGTTCAGTTCCTCAACATCTTCTTCCAGCTTCTTTAGCCTGGCCCCCAAGTCAATTATCGTTCCCTCAACCCCCTTGATCTTGGTTTCAGCTTCTCGCCACTTCTCTTCAACTGTGACTTCTATAAGCTCCTCAGTGGCCCTAGTGGAGCCAATGCCCTTCCTTAAATCAATCACAGGGAATGGTCTTTGTCTCTCCTCAACCTGCCTCGCTCCCGGCCTTGGAGGAAGAGGGGGTTCTGGCATCCTTAAATCTTCCCTCTCCTCTATTCTAGGCTGCGGTCTTGTCTCCCTAACAGGCCGTTCCATCACAGGCAAAACAGCCTCGCCGACGCTGCTCTTCAGAGAATCCCTCAGCCCTTTATCTATTTCAATGGAAGAATAGCCTTCAGACCTCAATTCTTTTACTATTTCAGGTTCAGCCATCCCCTGCCTCGAAAGAGAGCCTATCCTTTCAGCCAGCGCACTGACAGGGCTAGTCCTTCCAAAGCTCCCCCCAACAGGCCTCGGAGGCTGCAAAGGCCTTCTGATCGGCATTCCCCTCGCAGGCTCTGCAGGCTTTTTCTTTTTTAATAAATCGCCGATTTTCATAAAATATAAATCTTTTTACTTCCAAATATTCATCCCTATTCAGCTGGACATAGGTCCTAACCAATTGGACAAGACCTATGTCATCCCTTTAATCTCTGCTCTATAAGCTCCTCAACCTCTTGCCTTGTCGCAAAATGCGATTTGACAGGGTTATAGATATCCAACAGTTCTTTTATCGCTATAATCTCTGATTTCTCTGCAACCCTCTTCATGTTGTTTATTATATCATTTATTGTGTTTTCAAGGCTTTTAATTTTAGAATCGGCGCTGCTCCTATCAGACTTAAGGTTATTTGACATTTCAAGGACCTTGTTTTTTATTTCCAAAAAATTGTTTTCAGCCCTTTTCACAGAATTATCAATTGCTTTCAGCCTCTGCTCAATCTCCCTAAGCCTTCTTTTATTGTCAGCATCCATCTCATACAATTCGCTTATCCGTGATACTGGCTCAGGCGCTGGCATAAAAAACCCTTTTTGTTATTATTGTGCCTGATGTTTAATATATTAAGTTTATAGGAAAGGTTCACACAAATAGTTAATAACCTGATTTCTATGCCACCAGATTACGAATACGATGCCGACAGGGGAATTCTGAGAATCAACATGTGGGGGAAGCAGTACGGCCCCTCTATTGAAGATTATGACGACTGCATGAGCTCTGTAATAAAAGCAATACTTGAGGTAAAGGAAGTGAGCTCAGTAGTCCTTACAAAAGAGAGGGAATATGAATACGGGCCTGAGCAGACAAGGCTCCTCGCTGAAATAGCAGGCCTGATAGAAGAAATAGTAAAAAGCCGCCTTATTTTCGAAATAGGGAAAGCAAAGACAGCAAAAGAAAGGAATGAACAGAGGATCTGTGAAAAATTCTATCCTGAGTGGCTGTCCAAGCTCCGGTATATTATCGAGATGATAAACAGGGATCCGATAGGCGCTTATGTTGAAACTGGAAGGGAAGCCAGGCGGTCAATAGTCAGCTCAAAGACGCTCCCCCCAAAACTCGGCAGCTGCTATAAAAATTTTTACATAAACCGTGTCCTCAATGTGTTAAAGGAAAAGTTTGAAAAAACAGAATTGATAAAAAAGGCAAAAGAATTTTCTGACTTGGCTGGCTACCGCATTGGCGACCGTTCCCTTTACAGGCAGCTGTTCCTTCCATCAACAAGGCCAAACTTCATGTACACCAGATACATCATTTCGCCGCCAGAAAACGGAATAAGCATAGAGAAGTACACAATAGGCAAAACAGAAGACAACTCTGAAGGGGAAGCTGAAGTTGAGATCTTTAAAATACCCGGCGAATCCCAGTATTTCTACCACATAGTCCCTCCAGAATTCAAGCTGCCAGAAAAACACTACATCATCCTCGATGCGGCAAGGAGGCGCATGCTCACGGAAAGGCCAAAGGCAGTCGAGTTCGTCAAATCCGAGGAAAGAAAATTCACCTACAACATAGGCGAAGACCTTATAAGAAGCATAGCAGAAACACAAAAGGTAAGGTTGGAGGTCAAGGATCTTGAAAAACTTGCAACAATACTAACAAGATATACAGCTGGGCTTGGCGTCCTAGAAATCCTGCTCAAAGACCCAAGAATCCAGGACATCTATATTAACTCCCCTGTAGACAGGCTGCCGATAATGATCTTGCACGACACAGCACAGGAGTGCAAGACAAACCTCATGCCAACAAGGGAGGATTCAGAAGGCTGGGCAACAAGGCTAAGAAGCTATTCAGGGCGCCCGCTGGATGAAGCCAACCCTGTTCTGGACACAGAGATTACACTCCCTTCTGCAAGGGCAAGGTTCGCTGTCATAACAAGAACCCTGTCTCCAGAGGGTTTAGGCTTCGCAATAAGAAGGCATCGGGATAAGACATGGACGCTCCCGCTCTTTGTATACGAAAATAAAGCAGCCCAAAAAACCAGGATGCTCGACCCCTTGGCAGCAGGCCTCCTTTCCTTCTTATTTGATAATGCAGCATCCACATTAATAGCAGGAGGCCGTTCCTCTGGCAAGACATCTGTCCTGAGCGCCCTGATGCTCGAGATAATGCCAAAGGTGAGGGTGATAACATTAGAAGACACCCTGGAGCTTCCGGTAAAACAGATGATTGAGCTTGGTTATAACATAGAGTCCCTGAAATCAAGGTCTGTAATCACAACAGTTGAAACAGAAATACCAGCAGATATCGCGCTTAGGACAGCTCTCAGGTTAGGGGAATCTGCAATGATAGTTGGCGAAATCCGATCCCTTGAAGCAAAGGTTTTGTGGGAAGCAATGAGAATAGGGGCATTATCAAACGTCGTTGCAGGCACAATCCATGGGGAAAACCCGTATGGGGTATATGACCGTGTTGTAAACGATTTAGGGGTTCCCCCAACCAGCTTTAAGGCCACAGACATAATTGTGATCTGCAGAAAGCAGAGGCTTGCAAGCGGCATGGCCTCTGAAAGGAAAATAGTCTCTATAACAGAGGTCAGGAAAAAATGGTCAGAAGACCCGTTAAAAGAGGGGGGGTTTGTTGATCTCATGACTTATTCGATAAAAGAAGATGCCTTGAAGCCGACAGACGTCCTGATAAACGGGGAGTCAGAAGTCCTGACACGCATTATGAATAGCGTAAAAGATTTTAAGGGTGAATGGAAACGTGTCTGGGCAAACATCAACATGCGCGCCAAAGTAATAAAAACAATGGTTGATACAGCTGCGAAAATGGATAAAGACCCAAGGAGCCCGCAGCACTTAGAAGCAGACTGGGTTGTTAAGTCAAACTCCCAACTCCATATGCTCATGCAGGAAGTAAAAGAGGAAACAGGCGAATTAGACCATGATTTGGTCTACCAAAAGTGGCTGGCCTGGTATAAAAAAGAATTAAAAGGCTAGCCTTTCTTTCAAAAAGAAAGGCTACCGTACCCAAGAAACCGCTATAGAAAGAATTAAAAGGTTGGCGAGCATATATTTATATATCTAATAATATGGCATACAGTTTTCAAAGAAGAGGAAACCTGAATAAGAACAGGATAGCAGTCTATGCAGCAGTCTTACTGATTTTTGCAGTCTCAGCAACCATCTTAATAGGCGGCAGCAAGGACAATGAAAAGGAAGAATCCAGCGGTTATATAGTCGCCAAGCAGGAAGAGCCAACGAAAGTCAGCGGCATCAATACTATTGATGATGTCCAAAGGCAGCTGGATAAGCTAAAATCCGACATTAATATTTTTAGCACAAACCTAACAAGCTGTTTTGAAGAGACTGCATCCATTGCTACAGAGCTTCAGGGATGCAAAAGCGATACAACACTCTGCAAAGCAGACTTTGCTAAACTAACAGCAAACAAGACAGTTGCAGAGCAAGTCTGCCTTACTGAAAAAACAAACCTCCAGCTCAGCCTGTCAGACTCTGACACAAAAAACTCCGAACTGAACAAAACACTTGTCGCAATCACCCAGGATCACAACTTGTTGGAAAAGCAATATAATAATCTGGCTGCAAATTCAGCCAACAACATCTGCTGCAAAGCAAAAGTCGACAACCCTAAGATAAAATTCTATAAAATCGAGAGCGACAAAATAGCCTGTAGCGAAGATTCAGGCACATTGCTTGGCTGCTAATATACCCTTTCTTTTTTCTAAAACAAAAACACGAGCCTTATAATCCAATAAAGAAATCTCATTACTTTTTCTCTGATTAATAAGAGGATTCGAACAAAAATATACCATGGGGTTTGGAAGGAAGAAAAAAAGGCGGCCGAGCAAAGGAGAATTAAGATACAGGCTTCTTGAAAAGAAGATAAATTCTAGGGAATACAAAATCTTCAGCCAAAAAGAATCAAGGAAGCTTAACTGGTACGAATCTTATACCAGAACGGCCGCGAAGCTGATAAATGTAAAGCCTTCTGTAAATTCAGCCAAAGAACTTGCCAACGCGATAACCTTCACTGGTTTAAGGACAACACCAACTGGCGTCTACTCAGCCCTCTTTTTAACAATCATTATTTTTGTTGTCTTCGGCCTTTCAGCATTTGTGGTCAGCGGTTTCAGCTCAATCACACTCCCTCTTATCATTATCCTTGTGGGTGTGGGATTCGGCTACTACATATTGAAGTACACTGAAAATCAGGTGAAGATAATGAGGGTCAGAGCATCCTCTCAAGTAGTCCTCGCAATCCTTTACATGGTTGTATCGATGAGGATGTCCCCGAACCTTGAAAGGGCTTTGAAATTTACAGCCTCAAACATCTCAGGCGAGCTGGCATGGGATATGAGAAAACTTGTCTGGGACATAATGATGAGGAAATATAACTCAGCTGATGAGGCACTGTCCAGTTATATAGTAAAGTGGAAGCCGGAAAACGAGGAGTTTTCAGAGGCCCTTAGGTTGATAAGGGATTCCCAATACCACACGCCTGAAAGGGCAGAAGCAACTCTTGATGAAGCGCTTGATGTGATATTAGAAGGAACAAAATCAAGGATGAAGACCTACACCCAGGACCTTAGGCTCCCTGTGATGGTAATCCACATGATGGGCATAATCCTCCCTGTTTTAGGGACAATAATGGCGCCAATGGCAGCTGTTTTCATGGGCGATGCTCTCCAGCCCCATTATTTCATAATAGGCTATAATATTTTGCTTCCCCTGTTTATCATGTGGTTTATTAATAATACGCTGAAGAAGAGGCCGGTGACGATATCGGAAATAAATATAAACGATGCTCCAGGGATTCCGCCTAAAGGCACATTCTTTATAGGAGGAAGAAACCAACGAAGAACGGCCTTTCCCGCATTGCCGATAGCGCTAATAATAGGGTTGTTGGTAATGCTGCCGCCAATATTTTACTTTTCAAATTCGCCTGAATTTTTGCTTCCGCCTGAAGGGGCTGTTACAAAGGGCGCTCAGTTCCCTATCGAAGCGCTGTTCATGTCAATCATGATAACTGTTGCTATAGGCATCGCTATAGCTTCCTACTTTTTGCTTACAAATATCCAAGCAATCAAAAAGCAAAAGCAGATAGAGGCGACAGAAGGCCAGCTCGAGCTCGCCCTTTTCAGCTTGGGCAACAGAATAGGCGCAGGGATCCCAGTCGAGCTTGCGCTTGAAAAAGCCATACCTGATATCAAAGACAAAGAAATAGCTGACCTTTACAAAATAGCAGTGAGAAACATCAAAGAAGGCGGCATGACTTTAGAAGACGCCTTCTTTGACAAAACCTACGGCGCAATAAGGCACTATCCAAGCAAGCTTATCAGAAATATTGTGTATGCAGTTGTGGACACTTCGAAAAAGGGGGTTGGCTACACATCCAAATCCATGATGACCATTGCCAGATACATGAAAAATGTCCGTGAAACCCAGGAATATATAAAGGAAATATTATCTGAGACGACAAGCTCAATGAAATTCCAAGCTTACATGCTGACTCCAATAATAACAGGCCTGATAGTCTCGATGTCCCAAATAATAGTCCAAGTCCTCTCAACCTTAGGCCAGAGGCTTGCCCAATCTGGGCTGGCAGGAGAAGGAGCGCTCGCGGGCATAGGCACAAACCTTTTCGGCGATGTTGACAAAGCGATGCCGCCAGCAGTATTCCAGCTGATAGTAGGCGTCTATCTGATAGAAGTGATAGTAATATTAGCTGTATTCCTGACAAAAATATCCCATGGAGAAAACAGAGTTATCCAAGGAATGTCTACAGGCAAAATGCTGATAATAGGCTTGGTTATGTACGCGGTTGTAGCTTTGATTTCCGGCACAATGTTCGTCGGCCTAATAGGGAATGCACTAAAGTCCTTTACAGCATAATTACAGAATAAGATATACCAGTCTAAACACAATAAATATTATGATAGAATTTTTGGTCCTCTTTCTTTACCTTATCAAAACCCGCAATAGAAAAAAGCAGCTGTCAGGTGAAATAGACATGAGTACATTTTTTGTAATTTTTGTTATTGTTGTAGGCGCCATTCTAATCATTATCGCAGCCGTGGCCTTTGGTGGAGAGAAAACACTAACTGCCCAAGGAAAAATAGAAATAGAAAAACTAACAAAAAACCTGGGTTAGGATAAATTAATCCCTTTCCTAACCTAATCCCAACCCATAAAGTTTGCAGGCCTGATAGGGAATGCACTGCAGAGCTTTACTGGGCAAGTTGAATCATCTCTATTTATTTAAACTTTTAACAAACTAATTATAGTCCAATCAAGCTCCAGTGGCTCAGTCATATACCCTTTTCTTTCTCGAAAGAAAAGCCTTATAACCCAAAAGAAAGGAATTACAAAATAAGGTTGGAGAAATCCAAGGTTACTGAATGGTAGAGCGTTGCCTTGGTAAGCACCCTTTTCTGATCATAGATCAAAAAGCGTGCACGGAAAAACTGATGAGGCAAAGGCCGCGAGTTCGATTCTCGCCTGGGGCTCTAAACTGATATATAATAAAATACAAAATATCCGTTAAGGGGTCTTAGTCTAGTGGTAGGATAGCAGGCTCCAATTCAGACCTTTTCTTTTCAAAAAAGAAAAGGCCCGAACGCCTAAAAGAAAACAGTTTGCAAATTTGGAGCGATGAGGTTTTTTGAGATTCTCAAAGAATCAGTGACATGAAGAAACCTGCGGATGGGGGTTCGATTCCCTCAGACCCCACTTGAATTTTTATGCAAAACCAATCAATTGTGTTAATTCTTATTTTACTTCTAGTCCTTCTGTTCTCCTACATATTTCTCAATAAAAATCAAACCGGCCTTCAGAAGCTCGGCAACCTCACAATCTGCGACAAATACCATGATAAGACAGCCTGCAGCTTCGGTTGAAGTATTTATCTGTCTTCTCCAGAATATTATCAGGGAATTTATGCTCGATATAAAACTCATCCGTGAAAGCCCAAAGCTTGTGGAAGAAAACCTGAAAAAAAGGAATGACCCAGAGCTGATCAAAAAACTAAAGGATCTTATAAAACAAGATGAGAGGTACAGGATTGCTTTGAAGGAGCTCGAAGATCTCCGCCACAAGAGAAACAAAGTCTCCATTGAAGTTGCAGAGCTGAAAAAGCAGAAAAAACCAGCCGACGCCAGAATAAAGGAAATGAAAATAGTCGGGGATGACATAGCCGACCTCGAAAATGAAGTCAACAAACTCCAGGAAGAAAACAGGAACCTCCTTCTGCGGATCCCAAACCTCCTGCACGAATCTGTCCCTATAGGGAAAGATGACAAAGAAAATGCTGTTTTGAAAAAAGTCGGGGCTCCGCCAAAATTTAAATTCCAGCCAAAGAATCATCTGGACCTTTTACTGGATCTCGGCTTGATTGACCAGAACAGGGCAGCCAAGTCCGCCGGCCATGGATTTTTTTACCTGAAGAATGAACTGGTTTTATTGGATCTCGCGCTCCAGAGATACGCAATTGATTTTTTAATGAAAAAGGGCTTTGCTGCTGTAAACCCGCCATATATGCTCCAAAGAAAACCGTATGAAGGCGTGACTGATCTGGCTGATTTCGAAAATGTAATGTACAAAATAGAAAAGGAAGACCTTTACTTGATAGCAACTTCTGAACATCCAATCGCTTCGATGTTCATGGAAGAGACCTTTCTTGCGGAAAATCTTCCATTAAAGCTCGCGGGCATCTCCCCATGCTTTAGAAAAGAGGTGGGTGCGCATGGAAAATACACTAAGGGATTGTTCAGGATGCACCAGTTCAACAAAGTCGAACAATTTGTTTTTAGCAGGCCAGAGAATTCGTGGAAAATCCATGAGGAGCTCCAGAAAAATACAGAGGAACTTTTGAAAGGCTTGGAAATCCCTTTCCGCGTTGTAAACGTATGCACAGGCGACATAGGCTCTATAGCATCCAAAAAATATGACACCGAGGGCCTTATGGCCGACGGCGAGTACAGGGAAATCGGGTCAAATTCCAATTGCACAGACTACCAGGCAAGAAGGCTTGGGATAAAATTCCGTGAAAAGGAAGGGCAGGCTCCTATAGGGTTTGTGCATACATTAAATAATACAGCAATAGCCACATCGAGAATTATGGTCTGTTTACTGGAAACTCACCAGAAGGCTGACGGTTCTATAAAACTCCCAAAAGCCCTGTGGCCTTATATGAATGGATTGAAGGAACTTTCCAAGAAATGAAATATGTTTAAAAAAATAAGGAGAACAAAACCAGAAAAAGAAGAAATAAAAGCTGACTTGGTTTTCCTGTTATTTTCTTTTGCAGTATCATTGATGGTGCTCTATATTTTCGACATCCACTGGAATTTCTATCCAGGAGGCCAATTATTCCCGCCAGCCAAACACGTATTCACAGACACGTCCATATACATCTGGGGAAGCCTTCTGGGATCTTTAACAGGCCTGATCCTGATAAAACTTTTTTTGTTTGGCCTAAGGGAAGAGGAAACGGCATGGAAATCCGCAAAAAAGCGCCAACTTCTGGTAGGAAGTAAGAAATAAGAATATATAGCTTATTTATTCAATATAGCCAAATCTAGCTATATGGGGATGGTTTTCGACTCAAATGTAAAAAGGGTATTCTGGTACATATTCGGCGGCATGAGGGGCGGTCCAACAAGGGTGAAAATAGTAAAACTTTTATTAACTAAACCCTCCAATATGAACCAAATAAAGACAGACCTAAGCCTGGACTATAAGACTGTCCAGCATCATATTAAAACCTTAGAGGAGAACAGGATAATAATTTCAGAGGAAAAAAAATACGGGACTATGTACTTCCCGTCAACCTTGCTCCAGCAAAACGTCCAGATATTCAATGAAATCGCGGAGAAGCTAAAAGAGTGATAGCCTTTTCTTTAAAGGGACGAAACCGATCTTATCCAATTGGTTAGGATCGGTTTCCAGCTGAATCGAAAATGCTACCCTACCGAAAAGAAAATTAAATCAAATAAAGACAGAAGAGGATAATATTATGGTATTTTTTGGCGACATAGTTGACATGGCTGTATTCGGGATAATGGCCGCAAATGTAGTTTTGACAGCAATACTTGTGATGATATACCTGAAAAATTACAGGAAAATAGGCTCAAAATTCACAATAGGCCTCTCAATTTTCGCGCTGGCCTTCCTTATCCAGAATATTGCAAGCATCTATTTTTACAAGGCAATCCTGATAGGCTATACAGGCCTGACAACATTCCAGATGGCTGTCAGCAGCTTGCAATTAGTGGGGTTAATACTTCTTGTCTACGTCACCTTAAAATAAATTAAACACGCCTGAAAAATTCCAGATATCTTTCAGCCTTCTGCACCTTAAAATAATTAAAGGAAAAACCAGAATAAAACCGCAAAAAGTATAGGCACTATAATAAAAACGCTGTATTCAGTTTTTTTGTGTATTTTCTGGACAAGATCTGTTTTTTTGAGCTCCTGAAGCTGCAGCATTGCTATATTCACAACAAAGCTTGATAAAAGCACAAGATAGCTCAGCACCATAAACTTATCAGCAAAGGTGAGATACCCTACAGCCGGAATCTGGTTTGTAATTGAAACATGGAACATCACAGCCGCAACCAAGCTAGATCCTGCCATGCCTATCCTTGTTGTCAGCTTATCAGGGTCCAACAAGAAACTAAACAACACAACCATCAATATGAAAATCACAGGCAAAAATGTTTTGATGAAAGAGTTTACAGCAATCCTGCTGATATCAATAGAAAACTTATATTGGGAATAGGTTTCATTGTAAACAGGATAATAATGTTCTCCAGCTTCCGCCTTCCATCCTTTTATCTCCCACCCTGTAAAAGCTATGGATTTATCTATCCCGCTTTCTTCCAGCAAGGGGTGATAAACAAGCTTTTCTATTGTGTTTTTCTTGTCTTCCAATATCATTTCAATTTTCTGGCTGTCAAAAGGGAATCTCCTGAGGTCAACTTCGCTATTCAGGTTTGCCTGAATCCTGTAAAATTTGTCATTGGAGCCATCCTCTATTTTATCCAGGCTGGCTGCTCTCCCATTCACAAATTCAAAATCGCTTGAGCAGGCTGTCTGGCATTTCAGGTGAAGATAAAAATCAGCTGTATAAGACCCTGTAGAAACATCAAACTTACCCAAATTCAGGAGATAAAGCCCTACACTAACCTCTTCGGCGCCTGCAGTTCGAAGAAGACATGTAAATACGACTAAAGCCGATAAAAATACAGCCAACTTTTCCATAAAGTTCTATTTGCAATGTTGTTTATTTAAAATTTACTGGATTTGGGTCTGACTTTGGGAAAACCTTTATATACACCAAGAGAATTCCTAGGTAGATAGTGCGTTGTTGCCAATTTTATAAACTAAACTCATATCTTGTTCATATTCCGGGGACAGGTTTATGGCTCCTTCCTGTCCTCGGCCACAATTTATTCCCCTAAAAGGCACTTCTTTCTTCTGTAAATTCGATGCAAGAAAGACCTGCACTAGCACTTTTTCTTTCTCTACACTCTGTTCAAAGAAAACCTGCACTAAAAGGCACTTCTTTTCTGAAGAAAGCTGATTATACCAATTTCAAAAATTATTATAAAAATTAAATAAACAAACTGTAGTTCAAAATGCGGCTTATATATTCCATGGATTAGCATTTTTTCATTGCCATTCCACAACACTCGCCACCCATTTCAGCCTCTTTTTCACTGTTGCATTTGTCACATTTCCATTTTGCCATAATTTCACCGCCTTACTCAGTAGTTCACCTCATGCTTTATAAACCTTCCTTTCCCTCTATAAAATCCCAGATAAGAACTAGCCTGCTTCTACGCCATTTTAGAGTATTCGTCCCTTAGCATCCTTCTCATCACCTTGTTTGAAGCTGTCCTTGGAAGCGAATCTGTGAGAACTATATCATGTATCCTAAACAGAGGGCTGACCTTCGCCTTTATAATTCCCTGGAATTCAGCCTTTAATTTTTCCTTATCCAAAATGCCTTTTTCCTTTGCCGGTACAGTATAAACAACCAAATTGTTTGGTCCCCCATCTTTCGGCTTTACTGCTATCGCAGCAGTCTCAGCAACATCAGGATGCCCATGAAGAGCTCGTTCTATTTCTGCTGACCCTGTCTTGGCCCCAAAAAGCACCATTATATCATCGACCCTCCCATGGACAGTATAATAGCCTCTTCCCAGAGCCTCTACCTGATCCCCATGCCTCCTTAAATAGCAGCCATTCGGCTTTGGACATCCCTGATAATAAACTTCAAAGTTATCCTTGTTCAATATTGTGTGTGACAGCCCTATAGACGGCGGTATAATAAACACCTCGCCATTTTTTACATCCTTCCCACTCTCGTCCATCATTACAAAATCAACACCCATTGCAGGCGTTGTGAATGTTGCAGGCGAGCAAGGCTGGACCATTGTCCCGGTTATGTACACTCCGCCTATCTCAGTCCCGCCGCAGTATTCAATTATCGGTTTGTATCCGGCAAGCCACATCAGATATAGCATATCTTCTTTCCTTGAGCATTCGCCTGTTGAGCTGAACCTCCTGATTTTCCCCCAATTAAGCCCTTCCATGCATTGCTTTGTTTTCCACATGCTCACAATGCTCGGTATCACGCCAACCATGGTCGCGCCAATATTCTGGACGAATTCCCCAAAGCCCCTTCCATAATACCCTGTGTAAATCCCAATCGATGCCTTGTTTATAAGGCCAGCATAAATCAGCCATGGCCCCATCATCCATCCAAGGTTTGTCGGCCAAACAAGTATATCATCCCCAACAACATCCTGATGGAAATAAGAATCTGAAGCAGCCTTTATTGGGGTTGTATGGTCCCACGGTATAGCTTTTGGCTCGCCTGTTGTCCCTGAAGAAAAAAGTATGTTAGTAGGGTCAAGCGGCTTTTTTGGTATAGAAACAAAATCTTTTTTCTGTGAAAGGAATTTGCCCCAAGAAAAATCGCCTGCTTGAACCCGAGCCTCGTCCGCATAACCGACAACTATTCTCGGAATCGAGCCTGCAGCCTCTTTTACTTTTGTATACATCTCCATCCTTTTTCCGTCCCTGATATAATAATCCATTGTAAAAACAGCCTTGGCCTTCCCTATCTCCAGCCTTTTCTTTATCTCAGGGGCAGCAAAGCTGTCAGGTATGGAAAGCGCAATGCACCCTGCCTTGATTATCCCCAGATAAATAGCCACACTTTCTGGCGTCATCGGCATGTCAATTCCAATAACATCGCCAACAACAAACCCCCTTTCCACCAGCCCATTCGCAACCCTGTTGACCAGCTCATCCAGCTCCTGATAAGTCCATTTCCCAATTTGGGGGGACCCTTCCCTTGAAAAATAAATTGCAACCTTTTCCTTCGCCGCCCTGAAGCAGCTGTCCGCTATATTCATCTCAGCTCCTGGGAGCCAGTCAGGCCTTTCAGCCCCTTTAGAAAGGTCAGAAATTTTTTCAGGTTTTTTATTGAACACAATGCCCAGTTTTTCAATTATCTTTTCCCAAAATTCATCCTTCTTATCAACAGACCAACGATGGAATTTCCTGTAATCTGAAAAACCCATCTCCACCATCATCTTGTGCGTGTTTGAATTATCCAAAACTTCCTGCGACGGGAACCATGCAGGCGGCGGACCGTCTTCAGGGGCCCTTTTCGAATAAACAAAATCAAAAAGTCTTTTGTGCTCCTGAAAACCCATGCCAGAAAATTTTTCTGAGAGCAGGACATTCTCGCAGATGTCCTTCCATGCCTGTTCCTGCTCTTTTGGATCTGATAAATTATATTTTATGAAAAGGGAAGCAGCTTGTTCGAATCCAGAAATCTCCATATACCTAAAATAAGAAAACTGGCTTTTTTAAATGTTTATTGTCTTTCGGCAGTCGACGATGGTTATATAGCCCTTAGTAAATTTGGTAGACACTTGGCAAAAATCCTTTATAAGGGGCTCGGCAAATTCTCTATCAAGGAAGATCGAAATAAATTTCGATCCTGTGGGAGGGATGTTTATGGAATTTCTAGAAAGTCCAGATCCAGTAATCTGCCAGCTGTGCAGGGAACCTATATGGAATTTCCTCTGCATTGACTGTTTGGGCCAGAACATTGAAAAATGGCTGCCAGAAAATTTCTGCGAGCAGTTCTCAAAATTCCACGCGGAGATAAAAAACCACTTCCATACATTTACAGCAGACAATTATGAGCCGTGCATAGACTGCAGGAAAACAAGCGAAACCCCGATCTGCCCTTATTGTTATACAAAAGAAGTTTACCATTGGCTCAGCCCAATAAGCCAAGATACCGCAAAAAACTTCAGAAAAACATTTTTCTTCTATCCGTTCGAAGGGACTGAAAACCTGAAAAGTTATGCAGAACCTATAGGGGAAATTTCTAACAGAAAATTTGGAACAGAAGCCTGCGACCTCTGTGGCGAGTTCTCAGAAAACCTCTCAAGATCAGAAGGCGAATGGTGTTGCGAAGAATGCCAGATTTGAGGCATGAAATTATTTCTCATTCAGTTAAGTTTATTAGAATGATAACCTAATTGTGGAAATATGGCCATAGCAGTCTCCCTCGAAGGAAAATCCCTTTACCTCCTTGACACAATAGCCATTGATGCATATGGCGGCGACAGGTTCGCAGCCTTTCAACAGGCTTTGGAAGTAATTGAGCACATAATGAAAACAGCAGAGAGCGCGGGTTTATGGTACAGGCGCTATTCTGCCGCAGATGCCACTGCATTCCTGTACACAAAATCGGAATACGGAGTTGAGGATGATATGGGCGCACTGCAGAGCGAAGAGCCTGAAGAAATCCCAATTTTTCCATTGGAAGAGGGAGAAGCGGTGAGATGGAATCCAATAGTTATGCAAACAGTAGAAAATCTATTGCCCCCGCCAGAGAGATACAGGCACATCGAACCTTTTCAACTAAAAATAGCAGGCCAGAAAAGCAGAGACATAGCTCATCTTGCAAAAAAAAGATTCGGAGCTGACACAGGCTATCCTCTTCTCGACCTCGTCCTGACTTCCTTGGATGTGGGCACAGGGATAGAAAAAATGGAGGGAAGAGGCAGTTTCTACTATGAAAATCCAGAAATCCCAATAGAGCAACCTGTTATTTTCTTTCCGCAAGAATAATATTTTACCTCTTTTGTTCCACTTCTTTTTTTACTTTTCCAATAAACTCCTCTTTCTCCACGCCAAAATCAACTTTTTTTGAGCCTCTTGTCCTAACTGCTAGCGTCCCTTTTTCCTCTTCCTTATCGCCAATTACAATTATGTAAGGAATTTTCTGGATTTCAGAATCCCTTACCTTATACTCAACAGTGTGATCCCTTAAATCTGCTTCAGCCCTTATTCCATTTTCAATTAATTCGCCCACAAGTTTTTCAACAGTTTTCACATTCCTATCTGTGAAAGACAAAACTTTAACCTGAACAGGAGCCAGCCAAACAGGAAGCTTCCCTTCTGTCTGCTCCAGCAGGTATGCAATAAACCTTTCATAGCTCCCTAAGATCGCACGGTGGATTACAATTAAATTATTTGCTTTCTCATTATTCTCTGCTGTGTAAGTTAACCCTAGCCTTTTTGGGACAACTATATCAACTTGCGAAGTCGCAATAGTCTCTTCCTTTCCTTGGGAATTTTTTATCTGCACATCTATCTTAGGCCCGTAAAAAGCCGCCTCTCCAGACCCTTCCACGAATTTTTCTCCAAATTCCTTCATAGCCTTCCTTATTTCCTCGCATGCATGCTCCCATTCTTTTGGATCGCCTGTGAACTTGTCAGGATTTTTTTTGAAATCAGGGAGCGATAGCCTAAACCAGTATCCTGTGACACCCATTACTTTGTAAACTTCCTTGAAGAGTTGCAGAACTTTAATAAACTCTGCCTTCAGCTGGCCAGGCCTTACATAGATATGCGAATCGTTTTGCAGAAACCCCCTTGTCCTGATCAGTCCATATGTCACCCCAGACAGCTCATTCCTGTAAGTCATCCCGGGCTCTGCAAGCCTGAGCGGAAGGTCTTTGTAACTCTGCACCAGCTGCCTGTAAATCATGTGGTGGTGCGGGCAGTTCATTGGTTTGAGATAATATTCATGACCTTCTATGTCAATCGGCGGGTACATAGAATCCTTATAATAAGGCAGGTGGCCTGTCGCATGGTACATAGAGCCTTTAGCTATGTGCGGCGTTGAAACATATTTGTACCCGTATTTTTCCTCAACACTCCTCATATATTCCATAAGAAGATGTTTTAATGTCTCCCCATACGGCATCCATAAAGGCAGGCCAGCCCCGATTTCGTCAGAAAGGTGGAATAATTTAAGGTCCTGCCCAAGTATCCTGTGGTCGTTTGGAGGAAGGTCCCTTCTGTCGAGAATTATTTTTCCGGATTCCTTAATTTCTTTTTTTACAGCTGATCTCACTTCGCCTTCTACGCTCAGCTCCCTGCTCAGCTCGGAAAGCGGATGCCCCTTCGAAACAACAGTAAATTTTTTATACCAGCCGAATGGAGCACGCCAAACCTTGAAATCTTTTTTTAGTTCAGCTTCTGCCTTTTTCAAAACAGAAAGCGCGATTTCAACAGACGAGAGGTTGCTGCTAAGGTGCGCATAAGGGTAGAGCACAATATTCTTTGCTTTCACCTGTCCTGCGACATCCTTCACATTTTTTACATATTCCTCAACAATTTTTTCAGGGTTCTTCTCATCTGGCTTTTCAACTGCGGAGAAAACAGCAAGGCAGTCATCTACTTTGACTGATTCCTTGTTCTCCAGCTCCTCAGCTGACTTAATTGCTTTCTTGGTTGGCTCCCATTGCAGGGAGTCGCAGTGGACTAGAAGGATTTTCATAAATCTACTCTTAGTAATTAGAAGTTTAATATTTAATAACTTAGATGATCAAGAATTAGGATATAGCCCCATCGTCTAGTCAGCCCTTCTTTCTCGAAAGAAGTGTTGAGATCCCAAGAAAGGATTTTGGGATTCTGTTGGTTAATACAATGGAAGACAATGGCCAAGGATAGTCGCCTCTGGTGTAAAAAGCAAAGAAAGCGATTGACCGCGGTTCGAATTATACCCTTTCTCTTTTGTAAAAGAGAAAGCCTTATAACCCAAAGAGAAAACACTTGCAAAACAGTTGGTTAAATACCAACACTCAAAACTCAGGACTCAGCACTTAACTGAGTGGAATGAAAATCCGCGTGGGGCTATTTTTATTTTTTAAGAGAAAAAGAAAGCTAAATGAAAAAATCAAAAGCTTATTTCGCGTTTTCGTCTGGCTGCATAAGTCCGTGGACATTGCCTTCTGTGTCTGCAAACAGGGTAAACCAGCCGATTTTTGGGACAGGCATTTTTGGTCCAAGCACTTTGCCCCCAGCTGCCTCTATTTTCTTTGTGTACTCGTCTATTGAGGTTACCTCTATAGTGTTCCTTACCTTATCCAGATCCTTCCCTTTTTTCATCATGCCCCCGTCTATTCCCTTGTCTTTTTTATCCCCTGTTGTTATGAGCCAATATTCCATTGGGCCGTCCCATTTCTCAAACTTCCAGCCAAAAACTTTGCTGTAAAACTCAGAACCCCTTTTCGTGTCGTCTGCCGGTATTTCAAAATGCACAACTCTTGCCATAAAGACCTCCTTAAATTATTGATAAAAAGGATATTTTTCTGGCTTATAAGCTTATTTATTCTTTTTTAAACCGCCTTTTTAATTCTAATGCATGAAGCTCTCAGAGAAGCAGAGGTTTATTTTGTTTGTTCTGGGGAAATTGTATGAGGAGTCAAACAGAAAACTAAAAGAAAAGATTTTGCAGGTCTCAATTTCCAAATCAGCCTTCATAGAAATAGTGAAAAAAGGCGGCCTCACCGAGAAAGGCGAGCGCGCCCTTTACAAAAATCTGGAGGATCTGGAAAAACTGAATTATATTAATTATGAAAATAAAATCCTCGGGCTGAACAGAAAGGGATTGAAGGAATATAATAAAATAAACAGGGAACTAAAGCCTTATTTGAATATTATAAAAATAATAGAGAGCGAGAATTTGGTCAGACTTACAAAAAAAGCAATGACGACTTTTATCATGGATGTTTAGCCGGGTTCGCCGGGCACTTTGGCGCAGTTTTTGAAATTCTATCTATCACATACCTTATAAAATTTCGATCTTTTTCTGTAGTAACAAACACCAAACTCTCTTTCAACGGAGCTATATATGTTCTGGCCGCATTGTAATCGGTACCCTCGCCTGTTATTAAGGCCAGCTCAAAATAGCAGTTCGCAGCTTTGGCAACTCTATAGACTTGGAGAATATTCCTTTTTCTCATTTCTTTCTGCTTCCAAGTTGATATCGCATTATTAAAATGCCTCAGCGCTTTTCCAATCAGAGCATTTTTTGATTTTTCAAACTCTTCTACTTTCTGATTCTGCTCAGGTGTTAATACGTCACGTCCTAAGTTTCCTAGATATATATCATACTCATAATATGCTCTTTGTTCTTCAAAATTCGCTGCTTGCTTCCTATCCATTATGCCCGTATGATAGTTCCAATCAAAAGATTCTGTCAGCAATCGAGTCCCCTCTAACCTTTTGGAACAACAAAAACCTATTAAGCTTCTTGCAAAAAAAACTGCAGCATAGTGCCCTCTATATTTGAGTCTGATGTCTGCCGATTTCATTCTGTTATGGAAGTCTGCAAGATTTGATTGGACTAAGTTAGAATCATCTAAATGAGAGTCATTTACTCGAGCATGTTCCAATTCTTTTACAATCGATACTCTATCTTCACGTCCAGGTATATAGAGCCCAGATTCTCTGACCAATTTATCCATGACAGAATCTGAAATATTTGGGGCATCATGCATCATAAATAATCTAAAAAGCAGAGTAGGAATTTAAACTTTCTTGTACTTCAAAAACTGTGAGAGCAGGGCAAGCAGCTGGATTTCAGGAGTCCCGCCTTGATTAAGGCGGAATTCATATTCCCCTATTTTTTCAAGGAGTTCAAGCTTCGCTTTTTCTTCCAGTGGCAGATTGAAAATTTCCCTATGGATATTTTTTATTACATCTTCTCCTGACAGGCCTTGCGTGATGATCAAATTGAAAAGCTGTTTTCTTGCTTCCTCGAAATTGCCTCCAAGCGCGGTGTTAAGCATATCCTTTACATCTTCAGGCTTTACTTGCGCTGAAATTTCATAAACCAAATCTTTTGTTATATTTTTATGGCTTGCGCATGCCTGCAAAAGGTTTGTGACTTTTCTCAGGTCGCCTTCACCTAATTCATATATTGTATCTACTGCATCTTTTTCAATTGCGAGATTTTCTGCACTTGCAATCCTTTTTACATATTCCTCTACTTCTTCTTTTCTCAAACTCTTAAACCTGAAAACAACGCACCTTGACTGGATTGGCTCTATTATTCTGGAGGAATAGTTGCAGCTCAGAATAAACCTGCACACGCCGGCATATTTTTCAATTGTCCGCCTAAGGGCTTGCTGGGCTTCCGGCGTAAGGGCGTCAGCCTCATCCAAAAAAACAATCTTAAAACCTGCACCAAAAGGCATTATTTTTGCAAAATCTTTTATTTTCCCCCTTACAACATCAATCCCACGCTCATCACTCGCATTGGTCTCTGAAAAATTTTCCTTCCAGTGTTCGCCGAAAATCTCTTTTGCAAGGGCAAGGGCGGTTGTGGTTTTTCCCACTCCAGCTGAGCCAGCAAACATAAGGTTTGGTATGCTTTTTTCCTTGACCCACATCTTAAGCCGCTCAACTACATGCTTCTGGCCTATAACTTCTTCTAGCTTTTGCGGCCTGTACTTCTCTGTCCAGATTTCGAGGGTAGACATATATCAGAATTAGATGGTTTTGAACCTTTTATTTGTATCTCTGCCAGAGCCTACATTTTCCTGCCTACAAGAACCAGCCGCTTTTTAACCCCTTTTTCTGTTTTTGTTTCTTCAACACGGCAATCAACTATTTCAAAGTATTTTTCAAACTGTTTCCTAATCCCGTCTTCTGTAAATGTTTTAGGTTTTCCTCCCCAGTCAAACTCTGGTATAATAATAAAGGCAGTTACATAAACTATTCCGCCTTTTTTTGTTATTTTATATAACTGTTTTATCCCAGCTTCCAATTTCCCAACCCTTGCAAAGTCAGTCAAAACATTCCTTGAAAATACAGCATCGAATTTTGGTTTTCCAGGCAGGTTAGTTAAATCTTTCTTTCCGAATTCAATTCCTTCTTTCCCGTATTTTTCCAGAGCTGCCATTATTGCTGTCGGGTTGAAATCGTAGCCTGTCACCTTAAATCCTTCTTGCGCAAGAAGATGGGATGCATATCCTCTATCGCATCCATGGTCAAGAACAGCCGAACCTTTTGGGACATATTTAGAGAATTCCGTTATGTCAGCCAAATAGGCTCTTTCTACCCGCTCTCTAGAAAGCCATTTATCCTTATTATATATTTCTATTAATTCCTTTTTTGTTGCCAAAAATCCCATATCTTCTTATTAAGGATTATAGCTTATATTATCATGATCATCTCAATAACAGGCACACCGGGAACAGGAAAAGATACAATTTCCAAAATAGTTGCCAAAAAATTGGGGTGGGGATTAATCGATCTAAACAGGCTTGCAAAAGCGAAGAATCTGTTTAAAGGATATGATAAAAAAAGAAAATGTGAAATTGTTGACATCAAAAAATTGAATTCTGAAATTAAAAAAATAAAAAAAGACGTAATTATACAATCGCATTATTCGCATGAACTGGGTTCTGATCTGATTATTGTTTTGAGGACAAATCCTGGAGAGTTAAGAAAGAGATTAGAAAAGCGCGGCTGGTCAAAAGAAAAAATAGAGGAAAATGTCGAAGCTGAAATAATGGATGTCTGCAAAGATCAGGCTTTTCAGAAAACCGGCAGGGTTTTTGAGGTTGACACTACAGGAAAAAAACCAGAGGATTCTGCGGAAGAAATAATTAATATTATTTTCAGGGTAGGTTTTCAAATAAAAAAGAACTGACTGAAATCCAAAAACGTCGGCCTTCCTGGAATTTCATCGATTTCTTAAGAAGGTAGATAGAAAAATCTGCGGATTAACCTTATAAACCGCCTCTTTAATCTTATTATACTATGATAGGAACCCTTGCTTTGCTGACGACGCTTACAGTAATTTTGTTAGCTGTAGGTTTTGTTCTAGGCGGAATTATAGGAACTGGCATAGCATTGGTTTTCGCAGTGCTCATAAACTTTATCTCTTACTGGTATTCTGACAGGCTGGTTTTGAAAATATACAAGGCCAAGCCTTATGATAACAAGGAATTGAAAAAGATTATTGAAGAAATTGCCAAGGAAGCTCAAATCCCTACACCGCCGTTGTATATTGTTGAGAGCAATGTCCCAAACGCCTTTGCAACAGGCAGGAGCCCAAAGCACGCAGCTGTTGCTGTCACAACTGGCATTCTTGAACTTGACAAGGACGAGCTGAAAGGTGTTTTGGCGCACGAAATCTCCCATGTAAAAAACCGTGACACCCTTATCTCCACAATGGCGGCCACGATAGCAGGCGCGGTTTCTTTCCTCGCACAGATAGGGTATTACAGCATGTTTTTCAGCGGAGAACGGAGAGGAGAAGGAAATATTTTAGGGCTTATACTTATTGTGATTTTTGCGCCTCTGGCAGCTTTACTGGTCAGGCTTGCAATTTCAAGGGGGCGTGAATACAAGGCAGACCTTACAGGCGCTTTAATCACAAAGGAACCAAAGTATCTTGCGTCTGCCCTAAGGAAAATAAATGAGGCTGCACGGGATTATCCGCTAAAAGGATCTGCAGCAACAGCCCATTTATGGATAGTTAACCCATTCCACAGGGACTGGTTTGTAAGCATGTTCTCAACCCATCCCCCAGTAGAAAAAAGGATTGCAAGGCTGCAAGAGATGGATGTCTAGCAAGCAAGTTTAACATTTTTATCCTTTCTTGCCCAATTAATTTAAGATGGTACCTTTTGGGTACTTATGAAGGCTTCTTCAAGGATTGCTTCAAGTGCATTAATAGGCACGATTACTTTTGGCGGCTGTTCTAGTTCTGATTATGTTAAGCAGCCAGATAAAGAAAGCAAGGCTGGAAATCCGGAAAACAGGGATACAGCCAACTACATGGAAGAAATAGTGGACCACAGAGAATATTTTGACAATATAATTAATACAGTGGAAAGGGCTGGAAGAATAGATCTCGCTGTAAGTTTTGCAATGTATTCTGGAGGCATGAACAGGGTTGCAAGAATATTTGAAGAGAGGGGAGATTACGAATCTGCCCGCTATTGGGCAAAACTTGGTAGGGACAGAGACTATTTTTTCAGGCTTCATGAAAAGCAACTTGACTATTTAATAAAAAGGGAGATTCTTTCTGCATTGTCAGTCGTTAGGAAATTAGGCAATTCTGACAGGGAGATAGGTCTGAAGAAAAAAGTTCTTGCAGCGTTGGAAAGAAATGAGAAATTTGCTTATGCCGGCGACTTTGCCCTCGAGCTCGGCTATCATGAGAGAGCTTTCCTGAATTATGGAATGTGGGAAGAGGCTGATCCGGAGAAAATCCAAGATTTAGCCAATATAATTGCTGCAAAGGCTGAGAAGAAAGGCGATTTAAAAACAGCAGCTGAATATCTGGAAAAGGCAGGAAATTGGGGGGACAGATCAGGCTTCGTTTCAGCTGCAAAGCTGTTCGAGGGGCAGGATGATTTTGAAGGGGCAAGGCGCACCCTTATAAAAAGCGGGGAATTTGAATGGGCGAAAACAGAGCTGGCAAAGCACGCCAAGAGCAGGATAAACCAGCTTGCGGAGCAGGGCGAGCTTTACCAGGCTCTCAGTATATCAAGAGATATTGGGGACAAAGAGAAAGAGGCCCTCATAAAGTCTTGCATCCAACTTGAAAAAGCCATTTCCCTGAAAAATTGGCTGAAATGAAAATAGGAAAATAGATATATATACTGCTTCTGTATTTTATAGACAATATGCTAGAGAAGAAAAGACATTCAAAAAACGGAATTCATCTGGGAATAATTCCAGATGGAAACCGCAGGTTTGCTAAGTCTAGAGGGAAAAATCCATGGGAAGGCCATCTTCTTGGGGCCAAAAAAACAAAGGAATTTCTCGAGTGGTGTTCAAAATACCCTGAAATAAACAAGGTTTCTATCTATGCTCTTTCAACTGAAAATCTGAACAGGTCAAAAGAGGAGCTTGACCAGCTGTGGAAATTATTTTCAAGGGAGCTGAAAAAGATTGTGAATGAACCTGTAATAAAAGAAAGGGGGATAAAGATCAGGGTTCTGGGCGACAGCAATCTCTGGAGGCCTGACTTAAAGGAGGCTGCGAAAGAGGCAATCAAATCCACAAAACAATATTCAAAGAACATCCTGAACATCATGCTCGCCTACGGATCCAAGCTGGAGCTGAACAATGCTGTGAAAAAAGTTGTGGGGAAGCCACTACAAACAATAGACAATTTCCTTATGGTGAAAGAACCGCTTGACCTTGTGATAAGAACAGGTGGCCAGCACAGGCTTTCAAACTTCATGCTCTATCAGGCAAGCTATGCTGAGCTTTATTTCACAGACACACTCTGGCCTGACTTCACAAAAAAAGAGTTTGGAAAAATCATGAACTGGTACCGGGAGCAGGAGAAGAAGTTCGGGAAATGAGAAAGTTTATAAAGCTTTTGTACAATATCAATAGATTTTATGTCAAAAAAACCTTTTAGAGAACTAGATCGTTATGGTACTATACAGGTGGGGCAACGATATGCAGCTAAACAAAGCCCTATTAATCCTTTAGATGGTGAGGTATTAGTAACAGCTATACGCTCATGGGCTGATGGATTAATCGATGTGGAATTAGAACAGGGCCCATTTACAGCATACGTCAGAATTGATTTATTGATGAGAGACGATCCTCTAGATAAAGATCCTCTTTATAGAAAAATATAGTTACCTGCCTCAGGAATAATGGATTATTTCTTCCTTTCAATCACATGCTCTGTGAAGGGATCTCCTCTCCACAAGTGTTTTGTTGTTCTGTAATCCCAATCTGTTCCAAGCAGATATTCAACTTTGAATCTGAGATAAGCATCATCGAAATTTTCGGGATCCACATGGCCTTTCAAGTTTGGGAAAGGGTCTGTTTTAAACCTGTAGATTATTTTCTCACTTTCTAAAAATAATTCAACTTCCAGTCCAAGCATCCTGTCGTTTTCGGCGACTACTCTGATAAAATCTTCTAGTTTTCCTTTTGTGAAGCCAAGCCTGTCGTAAACGCCTTTTAATCTGGCGCTGAAAACTTCCCTCATCACATCTATAGCTTGCTCTTCTCCATATCTTTTCTTGAGAGCTAAAACTACTGCTGTGAGACCATTGAAAAATGGCGCATTATATTTAACCATATCTTTATTCTGGATCAGTATTTTAATACTGTTTTTTGAATTTATCCTTTATTTTTTATATACTTCCCTATATCATGATCTAAGGCTTTTAAGCAACAACGCCGGCCTTGCTCCAATGCTCTAAGTATCCTATGATAAGCCAGCTCCTCTGGCCCCTTGTACAATCCTGTTTCTAATAGAGCTGAAACGTTTCTTTCAGTCTGGACTATGGATTCTTGAAAATGCCTATAAACATCCAGCATATGATAGATTCCTTGAGGAACTGCTCCACTAGCTTCCATATCCAAGTATCGATCCACAAGAGAGCTGGCAATAATGTGCTTATTGAGCAATGTAGCCCTGTCCAACAGTGGGATAAAAATTCCTCTATCTAGCATCCTATTTATTTTCCACTAAGCTTTTAATTCCTTAAACTGAAGCAGATTCTGGAAGATAAAGGCAAATCTGCTTCATCCCTTTTCTATGTCCTGCACCAACAACTGCAACAATTTTTTTGTGTATTCTTGAAAGCTCCTTTAGCTGGGCTGCCATGTGCCGGTTTCTGTCTTCAACCAGAATTTTGTAAAGCTGCGGGAAAGTTTTCTTAAAAACATCCATTGCCTGCTCTATAACCTCTTCTTGAGGCACTTTTGTCAGATCGATTTTTTCTCCCTTGCCCTTACCTGTATAAATATAAAAAGAGGCAGTCAAAGCATATTTTATTAATTTTAATTTTTCTGATTTTTTGAGTGTTTTAATTTTGAACATTGTTGTCTGAATATCCTGGTCAATAAAATAAACCGGAATGTTTTTTTCTTTTGCAAATTCAACAGCTGTCAGCATGTCAGATCCAGGCATCACCCCAACAATGTCCCCAACTTTTTTCTGGAGTTTTTTCAATAAAACAAAAATCAAATAAGTTGAAAGCCCAAGGGATCTGGGAGAGCTCTGCTGTTTACTTTTTAGCGCCTGATACCTGTTTTCATCAAGCTCAACAGCCACGCAATCAGGCTTTGCTTTTTCTATAACTTCTTTTATTTTTCTAATGCTTTCTTCTGCGACGTGAGAGGTTGGGACGAGAATTATTGGCATAATATCACCTGTACCCAAACCTCTTGTTATAATCGTTGTGGTCCATGACCTCCAGTATAACAGCGACAAGCTCTACTTTTTCTTCCCGAGTAAGGGTGTATATCATTCTCCAAAAATCGTCTAACTGAAGCCTCCACAAGTTGTTTACACCGTATTTTTGACTATAATACTTTGGCCACAACTGACTTGGTATTTTCTGTCCCGCTTCGTGGTTTTGTTTTAGTTTCTCAATGCCCCTTTCTATTATTTTGAGGAGATATTCTGCTTCGCCCTGCCCTTCCGCTTTGCGCCTTTTAAGATTTTCATACTCGACTAAGAATTCCTGGGATTGATAAATTTCAGCCATGCGACCCCTTTATTTGTAAGGAACGGCCTTTCTTAAAAGCTCTTTTAATTTAGGATTGTCTGCAAACACCCAAACTATTTCTCCGTCTTTGTCTATTATAATTTTATTGCTTTGCTCCAGATAATCAACTATCACATTAAATGTCTGCCACATAACCGATTTTGGCAAGGCTCTCCAAAGCTGGTTTTTGGTTGGATAGTAACCTAGTTTCTTTATGGTGTCCTCTACCATTAATACAGTATCCAGCCTCGGCATGTGAAGAGGCTCACTTAACATTGTCATATATGATATTATATATATAGACTTATATATAAAGTTATTGGTTCCTTTGCGGTGCCTCACGAGTCGGGACTAGGATTATTGGCATATGTTAAAGGACTGTGCTTATAGATTTTTTAAAATCCGGAAAATTTTTATATAAAAAAGTTTGGAAACCCGATGATTTCGCTGCTTCTATATTTTCTATATCATCATCAACGAAAAGAATTTCGCTTTTCGTGATTTTAGAGTCTTTTGAAATTTCACCAAAAACTTTTTCAAAAAATTCTTTTTCAGGTTTCTTACAACCGAGATTGCAGGAAGAAAATATTTTATCCAGAACAGAATTGAACATTACGCTTTCTAGGTATTTTGTCCTGTAGATTTCATTGTTTGTTCCCATATAGCATTTTAATCCCTTTGATCTCAATTCTCTGATAAACTCAGTTAGCTGTTCATCTACATGATTCTCTACTTTAAACCAATAATCAAGAAGCTGTTCAACAGTACCTTTCCATCCCCACACTTTAACATGTTTTTTTAATTCTTCTTTGAGGTCTGCTTTCCCAATAAGGCAATTCTGGAAATTGCCTTTGAAGAATTTGGCTGTTACCGATGCCGGGATTCCATAATCTTCTTCAAGATACTGATTAAACATCTTAGGTTTTATTATCAGGACGTCGTCTGCATCGAAACTTATTGCTTTGATTTTTTGCATATTAAAAACCAGCAAATATCTTTGCCTCTTTCCCTACTTTCAGCTTTGATGACCCATTTTGGAGCCAGTAGCCAGACAGGGTTAGTCTGTAGGCTTTCTTTGGTTCTGTTATCACTGTGCAGCTGACTTTTCTTTTGTATGTGTTTGTTTTTATCCCTAACTTTTGCGGTCTCAAGTATTCTTTTTCTTTTACTGTAAGAAGGAGTTCCAGCCAAGGGTCCAAGTTGTAGCCAAACTTCTTCATCCTCTTCATCTCATCATGGATGTGTTCCAGATCGCCTTCTGAAAGCTCTGGATAGACTTCCACATCAGGCAGATAGTCTGTGTGGCTGTGAAAGCCCCCTATAATAGGCATCTTAAGTGCAGTTAACGAGCTAAGAGTCCTTTTGTGAGCAAGATCGCTTCCATGAATAACCTGCGAAGGCTTTCTTTCAGCTGTCTGCAAAGGGTAGACAGTTTCAAGGGAAACAACAGGCTTCTCTTTTCCCTTAATTTTCTTAAGAACAGGTTTTCCTGCAAGAAAGCCATTTGTTTCTTTCTTGTAGACCTCTACTGCAGAGACTAGCAAAGTTTTCAGCTGTTCAGGGTCAATAAATATATCCTTCATATAACAAAAGCATATATAACACTGTTATACAAGCCCTCCCCAGTTTATAGAGATTAAACTTAGGCAATATAAAGTTATCTGCTTCTTATAATAGTTTTTGGCTATCCGCATAAATATAACATTGTTATATAGCCAATGATAGACTCTACTTTAACTTTAATTCTGGAAAAGCCATATATAACAGTGTTATACTAACACAAAAACTTATATACTTTTCTCACGTATATCCCTTCCATGATAAAAGATTATCTAGCTCGCCTTGACAATAAAAGTAGGACACCGGAGCAAAACCAAAGATTTTATAGGAGTATGTTGAGATTAATACTTTTAGACGGTAATTCTGCCGATGAAAGACTGATTGATTATTACCTTGATTTGATTAAAAAAGAAAATAGAGAAACTAAACCTTAACTGCCGCTCTCCACAAACTTCTCAGCTTCCAGCGCAGCCATGCACCCTGTTCCTGCCGAAGTCACAGCCTGCTTGTAAACTGGATCCGCCACATCCCCTGCAGCAAAAATTCCCGGCACACTTGTTTTTACAAACCCATACAATTTAATATAACCCTTCTCGTCTAGCTCCAACTGCCCTTTGAAAATATCTGTGTTCGGTTTGTGCCCAATCGCGACAAAAACCCCATCAGCTCTTTTCTCCTCCACCTTTCCAGTATTCACGTCCTTTAATTTAACACCAACAACCTTTCCCTTCACAGGATCCATGATGTCCTCAACAACAGTGTTCCAGACAAACCCAATTTTTTTATTTTTAAAGGCCCTGTCCTGCATGATTTTTGAAGCGCGGAGGGAATCCCTTCTATGGACAATGCTGACCTTTGACGCAAACTTAGTAAGCGTAAGAGCCTCCTCAATTGCAGTATCTCCGCCGCCGACAACAATAACCTCTTTGTCCCTGAAAAAAGCGGCATCGCAGGACGCGCAAGTTGAAACCCCCCTCCCAACTAATTTCTTTTCCGATTCCAGGCCCAAAAATATTGAAGAAGCCCCAGTTGTAATGATCACAGATTTGGCTTTGTAAACCTCGCCGCTTTCACTTTTTAATGTAAACGGCCTTTTTTTGAAATCAACAGAAACAATATTTTCAGTCACGAACCTCGACCCAAATTTTCCAGCATGTTCCCTCATCTTTTTTATCAGGTCAGGCCCCAGTATAGATTCAAAACCAGGATAATTTTCAACAGCCGTTGTCAGCATTAGCTGGCCGCCTGCCTCCTGGCTTTTGCCTTCTATGACAAGCGGTTTTAATGCAGCCCTGCTTGTGTATAAAGCCGCAGTCAAACCACCCGGCCCCCCACCGAGGATTATTATATTTTCAACCTTTTCAGACATAAATAATTAAATTAGTTCTTTCATTTTAAATACTGCAAAACATCTTCAAGGGTGTTAGAATTAACTATCACTTGGGCTGCTTTTTTCGTTTCCATATCCCTGGGATTGAATGCAATAGCCCTGCCAACATATTTGAAAATTTCAACATCCTCTTTATCATTCCCTACAGCAGCAGCCTCGCTCAGCCTTATCCCTTCCCTGTTTGCAAAATCCTTCAGCGCAAGCAGCTTTGAAACCCTCTGGTCGCCTGCGGGGTGGGAGGGTATTGTATCATAAGCAACCCCATCCTTATTGAAAATAATTTTATTGCAGGCAAAATATTTGGCGCCTAACTGATTTGCAACATCCTCAACAACAAGATGCGGGCTGTCCGAAACAATCCCAGTCGCAACTTTCCTGCTGTTCAGCTCTGCAAAAACATCCTTTGCGCCTTCAACGAATTTCATGTTTTTTCTCATACCGACCATCAGCTTCCCCAACCTCACACCCCTTTCCTTCCAGGCCTTGTACTCCTCTTCCTTTGCCTTAAACCTGCTAAGCTTGCCTTCCCTGTAATCCTTCCAAAAATCCGGTATCTGGTAGATATTCCTTATCAGGCTCCATGGATTGTCAGCATTAGTAAAATTCACAAGGACGCCGCTCAGGCCAAACGCTATAAGTTTAAACCCCATATAGAGTAATTGGAACTAAAAAATAAAAAGGCGCCGAGGACAGGACTCTCAGACGCCAATAGGGTATCAATTTTAGTTTTCTTTGAACCCGCGGGCCTTTCTTTTTCGTGTCTCGTAGACACGAGACATCTCGTCATCTTTCACTTAAATACGAGATGCCGATCTAAAAGAAAGGGGCGCATTTGAACCTGTGCTCCCCGAAGGGAACTCGCTTTCCGCTTCTCATACAAGACTAAACTCGTCATCTCCGCCTAATCCGAGTCAAGCCAATCCATTCATCGAACTCAAGGCGAGCGCATTTGTGGACTTCTTTACTGGAAGCCGTAAAAATTTCCGAGTCATTGGTTCTCATGTCCGCAGGAAATTTTAGGCTCCTTTTTTTGATTAAACTTTTGTGACAAAAGTTTACCACTCTGCCACCTCGGCAACTTATCTTAACTCTTATAATCAAGCTTTTAAATATGATCCTCTATAATCTGACCTATGGAATCCGAGGCGTATATAAAACTTGCAGACTGGAGGATCAGGCTGGAAGAAGAGCCTTTCAAATCTTTAGCTGCTTCCGGGGATCTCAAACAAAATAGAAGTGGAATTTACTTTGCCACTGAAAAAGGCGCAAAAGCCATAGCATCAGAACTTGAAAGAAGATACGGGCTAATTGAATTGCGTGGAGAGGAAGAGGAATATTAAATTTTGTGGACTACAATTTCAGGCTGTGCTTGAACCCTTCTTTTTTTGCCTTCTCAACAGGCCACGCATCCCCGATCAGCATGTCAGGCACATCCCCATCCAAAACAGGATAAGCAAGCCCGCATTTTTTGCAGATTAAAAACATCCCTTTCTCTTCTATATCCCCTTTGCACTTTGGGCACGCCATTATATCAAGAAGCTCTTTTTTCAAGGGCATATAAATAATTTATTCAAAAGCTTAAAAACCACAATCGCCTTTAATAGGTGGAAACTGATTCCCTGTGTAGTTGATATGGAATCAGTCTCATCTATTAATTTTCGAAGGCATTAAAACCTTTAAAAGCTGGAGAACAAACATTTAAAGTGAAGTTATGGCCTTAATAAGCACAATAATATTTTCTGTTGCAAGCCTGATAATATCCAGTTTTGTAATTTACATTATAACAAAGCTCTTCGGTGAAAAGGAAGGGTTTAGAACAGCCCTGATCACGGCCCTTATAGGCTCAATAATATACGGAATTGCTTATTTTTTCCTTGGAACCGGGCTTTTGGCAGCGGCAGCCGGAGGCGTAGCGTGGCTGATAGCACTAAGCAACTTGTACAGGATGGGATTTATAAAATCTCTTTTTGTAGCCGCAATAATATGGTTAATTGCAAGCTCTGTGGGGTATTTCCTGCCTACAGCAATTGGCCCGTTGTAAAAATATTTTAGCAGCTAAACAATAGGCATCTTATTTCTCACCTATTTGATTGCTGCCGCTGTAAACATATTTTCAGTAGCTGAAAACCCTGTCCGGCAAAATGTACTGGTAAGCCTTCCTTTTATTTTTCTTTGAGAAATAGTGCTGGGAGCCCTTCACAGCTTTGCCTACAGCAACAACATCTTTTTTGTAAAAAATCGCAACATAATCCCCTTCCAGAATATTTTTATCCATCCCCTCAATATGGTAGCTCATGAGCCCAATCCCATTCCTGGCATTCTTAAGCGCATGTTCCAAAATAAAAACTTTTTTGACTTTCATCCTCCTTAAAACTTCTTCTATTTTTATTATTTTATTTTTTTTTACGTCCTCCAACCTTATGCATTCAGAATCCCTGATATTCCCTATAGCTATCCTTCTCAGCGAAACCATATGCGCCCCGCACCCCAGATATTGGCCAAGATCGTGGGCAAACTTCCTCACATAAAACCCTGCCTCGCACTCGAGCCTTAGTGTGATATCCCTTTCACCAATCCCAAGGACCTCAATCGAATAAACTTTCCTGACACGCTCCCTTCGTGCAACAGCTGACCTTATTGGCGGGAGCTGCCTGACATCCCCTGTGAAATATTTAAGTGCCTCCATTATTTTTTCAGCCTGAGCAGGCCTGTGCAAATTTATTGTTGTAATATATTCCTTGTCCAGCCCCATCAAGAGAGGCATCGCCTTTGTAGACTCATCCAGGCAAACAATCAGCAACCCCACGCTATTGTCGTCCAGCGTGCCTGTGTCCCCTGCCTTTTTCGCGCCAACCATCCTTTTCACAGCCTCAACAGCATTCCTGCTGCTAATGCCTTTAGGCTTGTCAAGAAGGATAACCCCTTTATGTAAGTTTTTTATATCTGCCATACGACTATTATAGATAATTAATATAAAATCCAGAATGGCTACAGTAAATCCTTCTTTTGGGTACTGTAGCCTTTTCTTTGGAAGAAAAGGCTAGAATGGCAAAAACAATCAAATTCCCTGAAGCTGACAACAGGCTTTTCAAGAGGGTTTTTATCTGCAGGGACTGCGGCGCAAAAAACAGGACAGACCTTATCAGAGTAAAAACCGGCCGTGTGAAGTGCAGGAAATGCAGGGGCGCTGCCCTCAGGCTAAAGCACAGGGAAATAAAGGCCTAGTTTCTACATTTTCTTTTAAATAGCAGAAATAAAGTTTATCCCATGAGAGCCTGTTTGTCAATCCTCAGGCCAGGGAACTGTTTGATGTCAGTTGCAGCCGCCCTTGTCGGAAGCTTCCTTATACTAAAAACACTTTCACCAATATCCATAATAGCAGCTGCGGTTGTTTTCGTTATAACAGGCTCCGGCAATGTAATCAATGATTATGTTGACATAGAAGCCGACAGGATAAACCGGCCTAAAAGGCCGATCCCATCAGGCAAAATAAAGCCGAAAGCAGCGCTTTTGTATTCAGCCGCCCTTTTTATTTTTGGGATTTCACTCTCCGCTTTAACAACCCCGGCAGCATTCCTGATCGCAGTTTTCAACACGCTGCTGCTTGTGCTATATTCGTCCAGACTGAAAAACAAAATCTACATAGGCAATGCAGTTGTATCCTACCTTGTCGGCTCAACAATACTTTTCGGCGCAGCCTCAGTTGCAGGAGCCCAGCTCCACCTGCTTGTGCTCCCTTCATTCCTTATGCTGCTTTCAGGTCTCTCAAACTTCAGCCGAGAAATAATAAAGACCCTTGAAGACTTGGAGGGCGACAAATTCGCCTTTATCAAGAAAATTGTCAAGGCAGCAAAACAAAAGGTCCTTGAAAAATTCAGGCTGGAAAAAGGCGAGGTAAAAACAAATTTCAACAAGAGCCTTGCAAGAAAAGCAGCAGCCGTCTCTTTATTTTTGGTAATAATAATTTCCCCGATCCCTTATATATACGGATCCCTTGGAATAGGGTATATGATCTTTCTTGCCCCAACACTTTTGGTTTTCCTTAAAAGCGCAGCCATGATACTCTCCAAAAAAAGAAATTATTCCAGCATAAGCAAGCTGATAAAAACAGGGATGCTCTTAGGCCTGTTCGCCTACGTAGTAGGGATGCTTTTTTAGCGGAGGACTGGGAACCGGCATTGAGTTTCCAGCAGGTTTCCAGAGGAATGCTTTTTTAAGCTAAAGAGATATAGAAAATATACCTAAAAATCCATTCCATCTTATGGGAAACTTCAGATTCGTTTCAAATAGGCCAGTAAAAAACAGCAAAGGCGAGGACACAGGGAATATAAGGATTCTTGTAAGGCAGGGTTCAGAGACAGCTGAAACCAAATACAGATGCCCTGAATGCCTTTTTGAGGAACAGGTCCAGGCCCCCTGGGTAAGGCCATTTTCCATAACATGTTCCAAATGCAAATTTAAAATAAAGATGCCGAAACTGAAAGACGAAATTAAAAAAGAAAAAAACATGCAGAAAAAACAAAAACAAAAAGAGCTTGAAGAGCAAATGAAAAACAAAACCCCTGAATAACTTAATTTCTTTTATTTTTATGCACCCTGATATCTGTATAATAGGTGGAACTCGCCTGGAAAAACATTTTAGCGAGACGTCTTTTGATACAACCCTGAAAGCCTTCTATAGATCCCGTTCAAAGCAGATAGAGAGGCAATTTCCTGCAAAGGAGATAAAGATAAATAGCAGGCACATTCTTTTTGTCAACCGATACAGGGTAGGGCTTTCTGAAGGAAAATCCAAATACGCAGCCCATGAGGTCGACTATAAAACAATAATGGCAGGCTTATACCAGAACGGGGTCAAAAAAGTCATATCAATCAATAAGTCAGGCAGCCTCCAGAGAGAGACGAGGCCAGGGACATTGGCGCTTTCAACGGATTTTATTGATTTTGTGAACAGGGATTTGACTTTCGATGACATCGGGTTAGAGGTTGCAGACATGGCAATCCCCTTTGATCCTGGCCTGTGCGAAACAATAAAAAAGGCAGCGTATAGTGAAAAAATAAAACTGCCTGATGCAATTTACATCGTTTGCGTAGATGGCTCAAGGCTCGAGACGCCGGCAGAGATAAACTTCCTGAGGGCCTCATTTTCCGGCAACCTTGTAGTAGGGATGGAAGTCCCTACAGAAGCTGAGCTAGCAAAAATACTCAATATAAAATACGCAGCCATATGCGTCATCACAAACTATGCGACAGGCATGAGGAACCGGAATATTACTCAGTCAATGATTGAAGGCGCGTTCGAAAAGTCAATGCCCATCATATCCAAACTTCTCCTAAAAACGATAAGCAATTTATAACAAAGGAAAACAATAGTAATGCATGGAAGGGAGTGTAAGCATACTATTGCAGGTTTTAATAATTATAATCCTCACTATTGCAGTTATCCTTTATGTGACAGGTTTAACAGAAAGACTGCTCGGCCAGCAAGCAAAAGCAGGCAAAGAAGGAGGCCTTGCAAAACAGCTAGGAGAAACTTTAACAGGCCCAGCGCAAGGTTAAAATCAGCGTATGGAAATCGGAATCAGGATCATAATTGTTCTTGTGATAATTTTAATTTCAGGCCTGATAATAATCAGCTTACTGACAAGCCAAGCAAGCCAGGCAAACACGCTATTGCCTAAAATATTCTGCCCATGGTGTGAATAATCGGGATGGAAACAGATCTTATCCACAATTGGTTAGGATCTGTTTCGTCCCATATAACAGATTTATGGAATTAACAATCCAAATGGTTATAATAATCATAGTTACCTTAATAACAGGCCTTATTTTAATCAGCGTAGCTGTTTCTTGGGGAGGCAGCAGCGGTGGCCTAATAAACGACTTTTTTAACTGGATAACAGGAAATACCCAGCAGGCCCGTGCAACAGAGCCAGCCGCACCAGCAAAAATAGCGAATAAGCAATACCCGCTGCCAGTCTAGCCCGAAGCATCAAAATAACCTTATAAACATCCTGAAACAAATATTGTTCTATGAAAGGTCTCTCCGAGCTCCTTATAATAATAGTCACCCTTATAGTGATCCTAATTGCAGCCCTTGTCGTAGTCGGGATATTTTCAAAGGGCGTAAAGGAATCTTTTGATACTGCAACAACAATCAGGGCAACAGCAGACTGCCAATTCAAATGCGCAGCCTTATGCCAGCAAAATCAAGAGGGTCGATATGGTTCCGCAACTGTTAGAATAGGGGATGCTGATGTCCCATGCGGTAATTTTGTTGCCTGCACTTGCGCGAAAAAGGATTCGCCAGGAGTATTAGGCGGTAGCCCGATAGTTGCTCCAAAAACCTCTTGATATATTTCTTGATATAGTATTACATTATTTATACAGCTCTTCTTCTAATTATATAATATGCATCCAAAACAAAAAGGCCAAGGCACTGTCGTATCCGTTATGCTTTTTACCGCATTCTTTGCAGTCTTTGGGCTTATTATTTACGTTTCTTATTCAGGGAATAAGATCACAGAGCTGACACACGGAGCTTGCGCAGTCCGGCTAACATCCACGCTGGATGATATACAGAAAGTCATATCAAGGATGACAAACGAGCCTGATTCGAAGTCAATTGCAATCACATTGGAGGATTGCGCACAAGGCATACTTTTTGCAAATAAAAATATTCTGGCAACTACAGCAAAACTTGCCGGCGATAGCAATATAGACTTTAAATGCCCGTCTGGTTATAAAGGGTATCTGATCTCCTTCCCTGTAATCAAAAATAAAGATGGGTCAACCAGCAACCTGTTAGCTAAAGTGGTTGAAGCCTACGGCAAAAACGATTATACAGACGTTGGCCTGGCTTTTGCAAAGGCGAATATAGATGCTTTAAAGCTAAAACCTGTCTGCAAAAACCTCATAGAGCCTGACCACTCATTCGCGCAAGGCGAGTTTCCAGTAGAAAGGAAGCGAGAGACAGACAGATATTGCTTAAAGATTTGGAGGTACAAGGGCGGAGAATTCTTTATAGAAAAAACAGAAATATCCACAGAACAAGACGCTGAAAAATGCAACAGGGAAAAGCCCGCATTGCCTGTTTTGTAGTTATGTAAATATGAGAAACAAAAAAGGGACGACACCAGTAGAAGAGCTTATTTTTATTATTGCAAGGATTACGATAGCCTTGACCATAATAGCCATAGTCTCAACTAACTATTTTGCCAGCGCAGAGCTAAAAGACAAGGTCGATAACGTCGCATTTTTTGAAAGGGCAAGGTCTGTAATAAACTCGCTCGATTCAGCAGAATCTGGGGAAATTGCAGAAGCATTTTCAAAGCCTGTGACAGTCGAGATAAAAACAGACAAAGGGCGAAAAATACTTTCCATTGGGGAAAAATCATCTGAAGTTTCAGCAAATATCGCTGACAGCAAAGTCACATCAACGGCGATTAAATTTGTGAAAGAGCGGAATGGGCATATAGAAGTAAAGCCTGGGTAAGCGGTATTTATGGGTGTGGAAAAAACCGTGCTCGTCTTTATGGAAGTTTTTTTTATAATGATAGGCGTACCTTTGTCGACCCTAGCTTTCATTTCCCAGATGGCAGACGTGACAACCAAAACAATCAAGCCCAGCTATCAGAGATTAAGCATAATAGATTCGGCGCACTCTGCTGAAGCATGCATAATTAAAGACACCACCGAATCCCTTAGCCAGAAATTAGACGCATGCAGGAAAACCTTGGATGCAGCATATATAGAGCTTACTGATGCAGAAACAGGGGAAAAATTCTCCTCTGGAAGCCGAATCGGAGATTTGGAATATTCGCTATATACAACAATAAGGTCTGGTAAGGAAAACCATCAGGCAATATTATATGTTAAGAAAGAATGGAAGTCATCGTAAGGGGATTGTAGGCATTTTCTTTTTGTCTACCTTGCTGGTAATATTTGTAATCCTGATTATAGCCGGCTTTGTCTGGATAAGGTCAGATGCAAAGGGAATAAAATATAATATTGATCTGGCAGTGCAGATTGATGACAGGGGATCATGGTCATCCTCCTTTTTGAAGACAACAAACAACGGCAAGAGCTATATGGAAACTTTAGGCAGCTCATCCGCTTCCAATTACCAGGATTACCTGAAGGCCGATCTCGAAAGCCTGGAAACTTCAATAAAGAAATCGACAAACCTGGATTCTAAGCAAAGGTTGATATCCATCCCTGAAATACCCTTGACAAAAGGCACAGCAAAGCAGGGATCACAGGACATATTCGTAAACATACCTATACCCGGCGGAGGAAAACTAAAAGCTCGGATAGTGGAGGGGTAAAAATATGAAAGGCGATGCTGGCATAGTCTTCACAGTAATACTGACCATAATTATACTACTCACAATAATATTGCCAATAAACTTCTCCCTCACAACAGGTGCAAGCATAAACCAGAAAATAGAAATCCAGAAAAACCTGTATGCAATAAACAATGCTCTCGAGGCGGCAAAACTTTATCTGGAAACCTCGCTGAAATATTCTGCTTATCAGGCATTTTATGATTATGGAAAAGAAAAAAAGGAATACTCCGGCCCCCAAAATATAGAAGCCGAATTGCCAAAGAGAATTGCCGACAACATGGACAGATATACAAGAGAAAAATATACAGCGATATCTGAGGACTACAGGATAGATCTTCCAACCTACATCGACACTATAACAGTAAAAGTTCTCGCAGACAAAAAAATAAAAGTTACAGCCTCGCCAAAATCAAATATGATTATAGACAAAGTCTTATCAATGCAGAAAATCCATTTAGAGAAAAACGCCGCCTTAGAGGTTGAAATCGCGTACCCACTGCTAGAGAATCTCGATAAAATCACTGCAGTAAAAGTAAAGGAAGAAGTTAAAAGGATTATGTCCTCGTGGAAAACACAGTATAGCAAGACACTAAATGATTGCGTCAATAAGAACACCCAGATAACCGACCTCGAAGTCTTCAGCGAAGCGAACAACATCAATGCAAAAACCTGGCAGGAAGCAAGAACCCAGTTCTCAGATTCTGTAAACAACCAATTAAAAGAAGAAACAAAGCCGCCAATAAAGATAGAAGCAGAAAACTCGGCCGCCGAAATCAAACACCCTCCATGCGCTCAAACAGTAAACGACAACTGCGATAAATCCAATCCAACATTCTCAAAAACGCTAAGTTGCGAATTTACATATTCATATTCAGCTACAATAAAGGCTGAAATCCAAGACGACAAAACAAAATATCCAGTAAAAACAGAATCTGGAATCTCTTTTGAAAGCCAGAAATTTATCTCCACAACCCCAATAAATTTAGCAAACCCTTAAAATGCACTTCTTTTCTCACGAAAAGACCTGCACTAGAAAAATATGGAAAATATGAAAAAAAAGATAAGGTTAAGAAACAATGAATCTGATATACTGCTGCTTATTGAAGATAAGATTAATGATACACAAAAGCTGGCTGTAGAATCGGAGCTAAGCTACCCAGAGATAGAAAATACAGTTAAGAAGTTTGGCAAATTAGGGTTTATAAAAACGAAGAAAAGAGGGAAAGAAATAATTGAGGCAAAAATAACCAGACAGGGAATCCTTTTTATAAAAGAGCACATAAGGCGATTCCATTTCTCTTAACCAAGATATGCTATCCTTTTCCTCAGTTTCCGCAAAGAGTTCTTGTCAAAACCAACCAAAGGCCTGAATACAGTGTAATTTATTTTTTTGGTCGAATCCAAACTTTCACCAGTGATTATTGCAGGGACATTATTTTCTTTAGCTATATTTTCAATTTTTTTGGAAGAATACTTTTTTAGAAAGTAAGGCTTAACTTCACGCCCAATGTGCCACTTGCAGATTGTTTTTAAATATTTTTTGCCATTTCCAATAAAAATCGGCACAATGCAGCACCCCCTTTTCATGAACATCCATGACGCAACAAGCCCGTTCATGTCCTCTATTACAGCAACGACAGTTCCCTGAGACCCTAAAGGTATCCCTCCGGGCCCTCTTACAGTTTTGGCAAAAATATATGTCTTGTCCTGCCTGACATCTATTCCAAGAATTTTCTTAGGCTTTGATAAATCCACTCTTGATCTTATATTTTTTACAATTTCAGTCCCGACTAATTTCTCAACATCCTGTGACGTGAAAGCATGCTTCCCGGCCCTGTTGCAATCAATAGCAAAAGTGTCTGATTTTTTTATATGCTTTTTTGCAATCTTTAGAGATTCGAGCTTTATTTTTTCTAAATCAGTTCCAATCTCTGAAGCAGGGGAAAAAGACACAATCCCGAAAACCCTTTTAAGGACATCCCCAGCCTTTTTTGAATGCCCTTCAACATACAGCCTGCCAAAAAATTTTCTCACTTTATAATCCAGCCCGGCTGATGCCAATCCAGCCCTAATGTTATAGACCAATAAATCTTCAAACTTCGCCCTGACATAAGGGGATTTTAGAGCAATTTCCCCATATCGGACTAAAATACAATTAAACATACTTTTTATATGTCTATCAAAAATAAGTATATAGTTAAGCGGGGTTAGCCAAACGGCCAGGCGATCGTCTCATATACCCTTCTTTCTTTTAGAAAAAGAAAGAAGTCGTGTCTCGTAGACACGAGACATCTCATCATCTCTGATGAGATGCTGACCTTATAACCCAAGAAAGAAAAAATTGTGGTTATTATTGATCGAAACTGCAGAAGTCGATAATAAGAGGGGAAATACCCAGTGACTTGTTGTTATCGATTCAACGGAGTTCAACTCTCCGACCTCGCTCTTATACCCTCTTTCTTTTTCCTAAAAAGAAAGAGGCGTGTGCCTCAGCACACGAGATGAGGCACATCTGCATCTCCTGAGTGCGAAGTATGCAGAGATGTCTCGTGTCTTTATTGAACAGACGAGACACGATCTCGTGAGTCAAAGCCTCACGACCTTATAACCCAGAAAGAAAAAGAGATCCAAAAAGAAAATAGTTACCTTGACAGCTTCCTTTTTATCAGCAACATCCCGATACTCACAACAATTATAAAAACTACAATATTAATCGTGATTCCAGGATAATCTTTCGATACAACTTTTCCGCCTAAACTGCTCGTATAATCTTCCTGAGAGTATCCAGAATTCCAGTCATCCAAAAATTTCCCCAGAAAATATCCCACAGAATCCCCTGTTATTGCAACCCCGATCTCCCTGTTGTTTCTTGGGGAATTCTCATTCCAGTTTATGCTTGAAATTAAAACAGTCTGGTTATCAATAATCAACCCCTTGTTATGGACTTTGCTCAGCTTTAGTTCATCCAGATTCGCAAGCCTCACATCAAGCGGTATTTTTTCTGAAACAGAAATCCCCTTTATATATTCAGCTGTATTGTAATTGCTGTTCGGCTCATCTGGCTCAACATTGTATTTGCTGCTATCCAGCAATATCTTCACATCCACCCCCCTTCTGGCTTTCTCTATCGCAGCTTCCAAAAATAAATTAGCCCCGCCTTTCCAATTTTTGTAAATATAAAACTGCTCAATGTAAAGCGATTTCTGCGCAGAATTTATCAGGCCGACCATATCCTCAACCGCATCAGGCGCAACAATAAGCTGCGGATCAGGCTCTATGTATTTTTTTAACTCTATTCTTTCAGGCGGCTTTGAAATTTTCCTCTCAACATTTTCTTGGCATACAAACTCCTCAGAATTTTTCAAATCTTCTGAAAAAATTTCAGCCAATCTATTTGCCAATACAGAATCCTCTATAACAGCCCCCCATCCCCTGTTCCAGTGGAACCCATCGGAACCAAAATTCTCAGAAGTTACAGCAGCCGATTTGTTGTTGCCGACAATATACTTGGCGTGCATGTACCTTGCGCCTGTTTTGTGCAGATAAACCTGCGCATTATTTTTTTCAAGATGGCAAAGTATAGTCGCATTCACTTTCTGGCCAACAGGGCTCCCATCTACTATCACCTTAACATCAACGCCCCTGTTTGCCGCTTCTGCAACCCTGTCTGCAAATTCAAGGGTTGTAAATGTATAGACTTCCATATAAGCGGATTCTTGAATGCCGGCAAGGTAATCAGACATAGCCTGATAGCTGTTTTCAGGGCTTGAAAATGGTGTTACTGTTGCTGCTTGTGCAACCGAGATTAAAAAAAGGAAACTAAAAAAGCTAATTAACAAGGTCTTCATAAAATAATATCATATGCAGAAAATAAAAAGCAAACCAAAAACCAAGGAGCCTCACCTTCTTGAATTCTACGGCACAGAGTGCGTCCATTGCAATGAAATGAGGCCTCTTGTGGAAAAACTTGAAAAGGAGAAAAAGGTTAAAGTCCAGCGAATTGAAGTCTGGCACAATGCGGCCAATGCAAAGCTTCTTGAGCAATATGATAAAGGGATCTGCGGAGGAGTCCCATTCTTCTACAACAAGAAAACAGGAAAAGCAATCTGCGGCTCAACTTCTTACGAGAACCTTAAGAAATGGGCAGCTGCCAAATAACCAATGCGATTTATTTATTAGAACAATTTCAAAACAATTAATATATGCCTTCCAAAACCCCTGCATGGAATTCCACCAAGCTGTTCCAAATCCAAACCCTCCAGATTCTTGATGAAAAAGGAAACCTCACCAGTAAAATTCAGGAAAACCTTGAAGTTTCTGACATAAAAAAACTCTACAAATTCATGGTTCTTTCCAGAATTTTGGATGAAAAAATGCTTTCTCTCCAAAGGCAGGGAAGGCTGGGAACTTTCGCATCCATAAAGGGACAGGAAGCCTCAAATGTGGGAATAGGATATGCAATGGGTAAAGAAGACTGGTTATTCCCTTCTTTTAGGGAAAACGGGACTTCCATTACTTTAGGCCTGCCGATTGAGAATATACTGCTTTATTTCTCAGGCGATGAGAGGGGGATGAAAATTCCGAAGAAAGGGACGACGTTGACAAGAGGTCAACGTCCAACTGCTTTAAATCATTTCCCAATTGCGGTCCCTGTTTCAACCCAAATTCCTCATGCAGTTGGGCTTGCATGGTCTTTGAAATTGCAAAAAAAGAAAGGTGCTGTTGTCACAGTTTTTGGCGACGGAGCCACATCAAAAGGCGATTTCCATGAGGCAATGAATTTTGCTGGCGTGTTTAAGCTTCCAGTGGTTTTTGTCTGCCAGAACAACCAGTGGGCTATATCTGTCCCGCGGGAAAAACAGTCAGCTTCAGAAACCCTTGCGCAAAAGGCTGTTGCCTATGGTTTTGAAGGGATACAGGTTGATGGTAATGATGTGTTCGCAGTGTATCAGGCTGTGGGTCAGGCGCTGGAAAAGGCTAGAAAAGGCTGCGGCCCAACAATGGTAGAGTGCCTGACATACCGTATCGCAGACCACACAACAGCAGACGACCAGACAAAATACAGGGACCAGAAAGAAGTCGAGGAGTGGAAGAAAAAAGACCCGATTGAGAGGCTGAGAAAATACATGGAATCCGAGAAAATCTGGAACAAAACAAAAGAAAAAAAATTATTGAAAGAATGTGAAAAGCTTGTCGAGGTTGCAGTGAAAAAAACAGAGTCAATAAAACCGCCAGCCTTGGAGGATATTTTCAAATACACTTACAAGGAAATGACGCCGGAATTGGAAGAGCAAATGGGAAAATTAAAGGAGAGTTTGAAATTGTAGACTTTTCTTTTCCAAAAAGAAAATTCTACAGTACTCAAAAGAAAAGAATATACATAGAATATAGATAAATTATGCTGGAAATTAGGTATGAAAAATTGTGTCTTTTGCAAAATAGCTAAAGGAGAACTTCCATGCCATAAAATCTGGGAAGACAAAAACCATATGGCATTCCTTAGCACCCGCCCAAATACAGAAGGTTTCAGCGTTGTGATTACAAAAAAACACTATCCGAGTTATGCCTTTAATCTGCCAGATAATGTGCTTGCAGACTTGGTAAAAGCAGCCAAAAAAGCTGGAAAACTGCTTGATTCCAAGCTCAAAGATGTCGGAAGAACAGGAACGATTTTTGAGGGTTTTGGAGTAGACCACATCCATGCAAAACTATTCCCAATGCATGGGACCAAAATGAAAAATTGGAAACCCTTGAAATCAAATGTCGATAAGTATTTTGAGAAGTATGAAGGCTATATTTCTTCTCATGATTACAAGAGGGCGGATGATGGGAAATTAGCTGAACTTGCAAAAAATATCAGAAATCAGATCCTATGAACAGCAAAAGGAAAACAGCCACAGACAGCATCTGGGAAGAAGGCCACTTTGCTGAAACAATGAGT
>CAZVWU010000005.1:0-4710 GCA_964631205.1 uncultured archaeon
CTCACCCCTGGGATTTTTTATTTTTAAAATTAGTATACTATAACTTCATTTGATCGGACTGTCCCTTTTCTTTTGCTTTTTGTTATGTAGGTTAATGTTGCAGACGACAGCTTTAGGTGAGGGGAATCAGTTTCTATTGAGTAATTTAATGCCTTTACACTGCCTTTTTCTAGCTCGCCTAACCTCCATACAAGCTCTTTGCCTAATTGGGAATCTTTTATTGATAAGCCAAATCCATGCGCGCTGACTTTTAGGCTGGGCTGGACGAAGTCTTTCAAGACAGCTTCCTTTATGTTCGATAGCTTAGGGCTCTTTATTTCTATGATCACTGAATATTGGCCTCTTCCGGTTTTGATCACCTTCTTTTTTACCTTTGGTTTTTTGGCCAAGACAAAGCCTGAAAGAAGCAAGCCTATTATAATTATAATGGCTGCCGATGTTGTTATAAGGACGTCTGAGTTTTCCAGCCTGTAAATTATAGAGATCGTCTCTCCTGGCCTTATCTTGTCAATTGTGAATTCATATCTGACAGTATCTCCAGCCTTGATTATGTCTGTTGCATTTGTAATCAGGGTAACCCGCCTGTTTTTAGCTACCTGTTCATATAGCCTGTAGTCAGTTTCAACGAGATTTCCATAGTTATACAAGGTTATCTGAACCTCATCGAATAGCAGGCCAGCTACAGTTTTTCTCTCCTCTTTTATATTTTTTGAAATCCCCACATCAAAATTTACTGACCTGGTTAAATTGGTGCCTTTTATTGAAGCCGCTAGCTCGTATTTTCCAGTAGGCAAATCAGATATGTCAATGACCTGGTCAAGCGTTATTTCCCTGTCAATTTCATTTGTCAAGCTTGCTGATTTGACAACTTTTTCTTTTAGGTCAAAGATTTTGAACTCGACTTCTGTGGCAAGCTTGTCATGGGGCTTTAAAGTGATGGAAGCTGTGAGCTTACTTCCATCTACAGCGCTTTTGAAATCTTTTATGATATATTTTTCAGGGTGCTTGACCCAGAGGCTGATAGGGATTGAAAAATTGAACGATTTGTCAGGGATGGTTTCAGCATATAAAATTATATTGAAGCGGCCTATGTCGCCGGTTGGATTAAAGGTAACAGGTATGGATTTGGTTGAGTTTGCTTCTACACGAAAATTGTTGTCCACAGCTATGCTTTTTGGGTAATCCCCCTTCAAAACCAATTGGAAAGAATAGCTTTTATTTTCAAGGTTTTTTATAATCAGGTTGCTCACCGATATCGAATTTATATCTAGCTCAACATCTTTTTGGGATAAATCCGCTGAAATATTTTGTGCAAGAACATAGGCCGCTGAAAAAAATATATAGGCCATAGAGGCTAGCAGAAGCACAGCATATTTAGACATAATCTATATAATATATATCTTTATTTAAAAAGTTTAAGCAGTAAAATGTAATATTGGGTTATCTTGTGTGGGGGAATGGTCCAGTTTGGTCTAAGATTCCGGCTTCGGGTAAGCCTTTTTTCAATAAAAAGGCTTAAGCCAAAAAGGAGGCTATTTTTGCTTCGCAAAAATTACGCCTTCCAGAAACTATGGTTTAGGAATAGCCGGCGACCCGAGTTGCTTGCCTTTCAGCACGGGAGTTCAAATCTCGGTTCCCCCACTTGCCTTTTTATTAGAAGGCAGATAATATAATATGCTGGATATAATTCTGCTTCTGATAGGAATGGGCGGATTCGGGTTTGCAGGATATTTGGATTTGAAGCATGCGGAATTTCCTGATATCTTGCCTTACGGGATGATAATTCTTATTTTGGCCACTAGGCTCGTTTTTTCCTTTTATTTTTACAGCTTTGCAGATTTGTTGGCATCTATTCTAATTGGCCTGGGATTTCTTGGTTTGGGGATCCTTCTATTTTTTTTAAAGCAGTGGGGGGACGGAGATGCTTGGCTATTGGGGGTTCTGGGTTTTCTGCTTCCCAATAGCCTGTTTAAAATAAAGGGTTCTTTTTTCCCTGATTATGTTTCTCTTTTAATTAATTTTTTCGTTGTTTCCTTTGTTTATATGGTCGGGTATTCATTGCTCATAGGGGTGAGGAATAGGGAGGTGAGGAAATCATTTAGAAGAAAAATAAAAGGTGAGCTAAGAATGAGCATTGCTGTGTCTGTGATTTTTTTAACAATTTATTTTCCTGCAATCCTGTATCTGGATACAACCTTGTTTTTCAATAGACAGCTTATTTACATGCAGATCCTTTTTCCATTGCTCATAATTTTTTTGCTATTTTTCCTTGCTTACGCAAAGGTTGTTGAGTCTAAACTGTTTTTAAGGAGAACTGATGTAAGGAAGCTCAGGGAAGGTGACGTTGTTTCAGGGGGGAAATTCAGGGGCCTGACAGAAAATGAAATAAAGAAACTAAAAAGAAATGGCGGCTATGTATGGGTAAAAAATGGCGTAAGGTTCGCGCCGGTGTTTTTGATCACAGTAATAATATCTGTAGTTTTCGGGGGTTTAATATTTTAAAATATAGTTCCTGGCATAACCCCTTGGAATAAGCCAGGAACATCTAGTAAACGGCATATAAATTGGAACAAGCCGTTTACTATAATAGAAAGGTAAAAAAATTAAACCTTGTCTACTCTTAGCACACCGGTTTTTTTAACAAACGCTTTCCAAACCTGAGCCGGAAGCCAGTCTGGCCGATTCTCTGGAGATGCTACTTTTTTCCTGGAACCTTTGAACTTATGCAGTGTGTGAGTTCCGTCCTTATTTCTTCTCCCGCGCTCCCTTAAAACTATGTCGCCTTCTCCCCTAGCCGCGGCCTTTAGGGCTGCCTGCCTTGGAGACCTCCCTGTGAAAACACCAGCTTCCCTGCTACCTTTCTTTAGAGAGTAATACTTCTTTGCTGATTTTTTCTTTCCCATAGATTTCCTCCTCTGTGGAGCAGTCTTCTGTTCCACTCTTTTGTTATCTATATCATATTTGTCTTTATAAATGTTATTCCTTTAGTCGGTTTTAGTATATTGCAAACATATTTAAAAATAAGTTTCCATTTTAGTCTATGGAATACATATCTCAGCTGCCTCAAAAGATTTTGGTGGAGAAGGGCGCAATAGAAAAGGTTGCTAAAATTGCCGGGGGGTTTGGCAGGGATTTTATTGTTGTTGGAGATTCTGTGACAAAAAATCTTGGCGGAGACGCAATAGCCAAAAATTTAGGGGCAAAAATAATTTTAATTCAGGATTCTAAAATGGAGGAGGTTAAAAAAGTTGAGCTGGAAAAAACAGATTGCATAGTTTCGTTTGGTGGAGGGAAGGTTATTGATGTTGGGAAATTGGCTGCGCACAATAAAGGGGTCCCTTTTATTTCTGTACCAACAGCATGCTCGCATGATGGAATTGCGTCAATGAATGCATCAATAATCGTTGATGGCGACTCCAAATCTTTTGGAGCATCTACACCAGTAGCAATAATTGCTGATTTGGATATTATTTCAAAATCGCCTTACAGATTAACAGCAGCAGGGGCGGCTGATGTGTTGTCAAATTATACAGCTGTTGCAGACTGGAGACTGGCTGCTGAAAAAGGCTTGGAGGAATATTCTGAGCCTATTGCAAATCTTGCCTTGTCAGCTGCTGATTTAGTTTCGGCTAATTCCTTGAAAATAAAAAATTTAGAAGAGACTGGGATAAAAAATCTTATCTGGTCGCTTATTTTTTCCGGGATGGCGATGTCGCTTCACGGCTCCTCAAGGCCTGCTTCCGGGGCTGAGCACATGTTTTCGCATGCACTGGATAAATTGGGCAAGTTTGGCCTTCATGGGGAGCAGGTTGGGATAGGGACAATATTTTTTGCTTGTTTGCATGGGTTGGATTGGGAAAAGATAAAAAATACATTAAATATTTTAGGAGCTCCAATAACAATAAAAGAAATTAATTTGGACAAGGATCTTTTTGTTGAAGCAATGCTGAAGGCGAAAGACGTGAGGAAGAGGTATACTGTTCTGGAGGAGAAGCCTTTAAATAGGGAGATGATAATTAAGGTTGGCGAGGAGATTGGGATAGTGGCGTAATTTAAAAACTTGGAGGAATATAGAGAGTTTGGTATGGGAAAGAAAAATTCTTGGAAAGATCTTAATTATGCTCTTCTTCATGCTAGAAGGCTTAAGGAAAAGCATGGCTGGGAGAGGCTGCCTAGCGGAAAGAAACTTATAGATCTAGGATATTCTAATCTTTCTTATGCTATAAGCAACCATCATGGATACATCGCTTTTAGAGAATTATTGGGTGAGGAAGCTGCAGACTGGAAAGATTTGGAGTATGTTCTGGATCAAGCCAGGAAAATTAAAGAAAGCAATGTATTTGAGAGGCTGCCAAGCAGCAGGTTTTTAAGAAAATTGGGATATGGTCAATTACTAAATGCGATCAAGGAGTACCATGGTGGATTTGTCTCATTCAGGGCATTGCTAGGTGAAAAGGAGCGTGTTAGGTGGAGACATCTTGGTTTTACTGTCCGCGAGGCTAGAAGGCTTAAGGAAAAGCATGGGTGGGAGAAATTACCTAGTGAAGAAAAACTTTTAGAGTTAGGATATCCTAAATTTGCGTATGCAATAGGCAGATATCATGGGTATAGAAGGTTTAGAAAATTATTGGGCGAAGAAGTTCCAAAAAGTAGAGATCTTGGTTTTACTGTCCGCGAGGCTAGAAGGCTTAAGGAAAAGCATGGGTGGGA
>CAZVWU010000005.1:4810-9137 GCA_964631205.1 uncultured archaeon
AATCTTGAATATGCGCTTGGTGAGGCTAGGAAGGCTATGCAAGAGAATGGGTGGGAGAGGCTGCCAAGTAGAGAGAAACTTAGAGAGGCAGGATATTCTAGGTTGGCTAGTGCAATAGATCGGCATTATGGACTTGGAGTCTTTAGAAAAGCTTTGGAGAGCAGGAGTGAAAATGATACTTATATGAGAGTGTTGAAGACTACTAGTCTTTCCTCAGATTAAGATTTAAATATCCAATTCTAATTCTATCAGGGTATGACTGTCGCTGAATATATCAAAAAGAAAAGGGGCAAGGGACCGCTCCATTTCACGCTTGTTGATCCGGACAAGCAGGAGCCTGCTGACGCTGGCAAGCTCGCAAAGCTGGTTGAAGGATTTGGGTCAGATGCTATAATGGTTGGGGGAAGTTGGGGGGATGCATTCGGCGGGAAGCTGGAAGATACAATACTGGAAATAAAAAAATCCTGCAAACTGCCTGTAATCCTTTTCCCAAGTTCAGCTCAGCAGATTTCCGAGAAGGCTGATGCAATTTTTTTCATGTCGCTCCTGAATTCCAGGTCGCCGCAATATCTCATAGATGAGCAGGCAAAAGGCGCCATATACGTAAAAAAGTTTGGGCTGGAGACGCTTTCGATGGCTTATCTTATAGTGGAGTCTGGAAATAACCCTTCTGTTGCATGGGTTGGCGATGTGAAAGCCATACCAAGGGAAAAGCCTGAAATAGCTGTTGCGTATTCCCTTGCAGCAAAATATTTTGGGATGAAATTAGCTTATCTGGAAGGTGGGTCAGGCGCAAAATTGTCAGTCCCTGCTGAAATGGTTATGGCTGTCAAACAATGTATAGGTGACGATATGTGGTTGATTGTTGGCGGCGGGATAAGGGAGCCTGAAACAGCAAAAGAAAAGGTGAAAGCAGGGGCGGACATTATTGTTACAGGGACTATTGCTGAACAAAACAGGGAGAAGTTAAAGGAGATAATTAAGGCCATTAAGGGTTAATTCTATACCCTTTCTTAAAGGGGATGACATAGGTCTTGTCCAATTGGTTAGGACCTATGTCCAGCTGAAAACGAAAGGTATAACCAAAGAAATACCGGACCAATTCTTTTGAAAGCTGATTTATATCGCGCAAACCAATAATAAAATATGTCAACAAATAAAAAAATAGCTGAGATTTTTTACCAGATGTCTGAGATTCTGGAAATACAAGGGCAGGTTTGGGAGTCAAGGGCTTACCAGAAGGCTGCGAGGACAATCGAGACTTTTTCCAAGGATGTTGCTGAAATTTATAAAAAACAGGGCCTTGAAGGGTTGATGGAAATACCAGGTGTAGGGAAGGGCCTTGCTGAAAAGATTGGGCAGTTTGCAGCAGAGGGCAGGATAGAAAAACATCAGGAGCTTTTAAAATCAATACCGAAAGGCCTGCTTGATATTATTTCTGTCCAGGGTTTAGGCCCAAAAAAGGCAAGCAAGCTGTATAAGGAATTAAAAATTGATAACATTGAAAAATTAGAGAGTGAGGCTAAAGACGGCAGAATAAGGGAACTGGAAGGGTTTGGGGAGAAAAGCGAGAAAGATATTTTAAAGGGGATTGAAATTTTCAAAAAAGGCCAGGAAAGGATGCTTTTGGGGGAGGCCCTGCCCCTTGCAATCGAAATTGCAAACAGATTAAAAAGTTTAAAGGAAGTTGAGAGTATAGAAATTGCCGGGTCAATAAGGAGACGGAAGGAAACGATTGGCGATATAGACATATTAATTATTTCAAAAAACCCTGCAAAGATCATGGATTTTTTTGTCAGCATGCCGAATGTGGATTTTGTGCAGGGCAAAGGGGATACCAAATCTTCTGTTACGCTGAAAGAGGGGCTGGACTGCGACCTGAGGGTTCTGGATCCAAAAAGTTTTGGGGCAGCTCTGGCATATTTCACAGGATCCAAAGAGCACAATATTGTGATGAGGCAATTGGCAATTAAAAAAGGCTGGAAGCTTTCTGAATATGGGCTGTTTGATAAAAAAAATAATATAATAGCTGGAAAAACAGAAGAGGAAATTTACAAGAAATTTGGGATGGCTTATATTGAACCGGAGTTAAGGGAGAACGCAGGAGAGATAGAGGCTTCGCAAAAAGGGGAGCTGCCAAATTTGATTAAATACAATTCTCTCAAAGGGGACCTTCATATGCATACAAAATGGTCTGATGGTGTGTATACAACCGAGGAGATGGTGAAGGCTGCGATTGCAAAAAGGTATACGTATATTGCGATTACAGATCATTCAAAATCTGAGAGGATTGCTAATGGGATGGATGAGAAAAGGGTGCTTGAATATTTCAGGGAAATTGAAAAGCTGCAGGAAAAATATCCCCAGATAAAAATCCTGAAGGGGTCTGAGATTAGCATACAGGCTGACGGAGGGCTGGATTATTCTGGAAAGATATTGAAGGAACTGGATTTAATTGTGGGTTCCGTACATTCCAGATTCAAATCGCCTGAAGCAGAGATGACGAAAAGGATAATAAAGGCGCTGGATACAGGTCTGGTTACAGTTCTCGGGCACCCGACAGGCAGGCTCATAGGCCAAAGGGAGCAGTATGCGGTTAATCTGGACAAGGTTTTTGAGGCTGCTGCAAGGAATAATGTCGCTCTTGAAATAAATTCGTCTCCGCAAAGGCTGGACCTGAATGATTACAATGCCAAAAAAGCTTTGGGCTTTGGTTGCAAATTTGCGGTGAATACAGATGCGCATTCAACTGACCAGCTGGATTTCATTCATTTGGGGATTGGCCAGGCAAGAAGGGGCTGGCTCGAGGAAAAGGATGTTGTGAATTCTTGGGGCTGGGAGAAATTTGAGAAGGTTTTGAAAAAATAGGGGATTTTTGCAACGAAACCTATAAAAATCCTCGATTTATATTATTAGAGGGATTTATTGAGTTTCAGATTAAATTCTTTTGTTGTATGAATTTGCGCGAAGCCCTTACTTACGATGATGTCCTGCTTGTGCCTAAGAAATCGCCTGTGAAGACACGGAAAGAGGTTGATGTTTCGACGAGGCTGACAAGAAAAATAAAGGTGAACATCCCGCTTGTTTCTTCAAACATGGATTCTGTCACTGAAAGCAGGATGTGCATTGCAATGGCTAGGCACGGGGGCATCGGTGTCATCCACCAATTCATGCCAGTCGAGGACCAGGCGAAAGAGGTGTTGAAAGCCAAAAGGTCTGAGAACCTGATTATAGAGAACCCGTATATGCTGAGCCCTCATGTAACGCTGAAAGATGCGAAAGATACAATGGCGCAGCATGGCGTGCAGGGGATTCTTGTAGTGGACCATAATAAAAAATTGGTCGGTGTCCTGACCAGGCGAGATATTATTTTCGAGAAGGATGAGACAAAAAAGGTTGAGGAGCTGATGACAAAGGGAAATGATTTGGTGACAGCAAAAGTCGGGACTACAATAGAAGAGGCGAAAGAGATACTGAAGAAGAACCGGATAGAGAAACTCCCTATCGTGGATGGGAACGGGATCCTTAGCGGCCTGATAAGCGCGAAGGACATAATCAAAAGCGCAAGGCATCCTGAGGCTTCAAAAGACATTAAAGGGAGGCTTCTTGTTGGGGCGGCGGTTGGGGTGAAAGAAGGCTATCTTCAGAGGGCTGAGAAGCTTTTGGAGGCTGGATGCGATGCTATTGTTGTGGATATAGCTCACGGGCATTCTGACCTTTTGCTAAATACTGTCAGGAATTTGAGGAAAAATTTTGGGGACATACAGATTGTTGCCGGAAATATTGCGACTGCAGAGGCTGCAAAGGACCTGATTTCGGCTGATGTGGATGCAGTCAAGGTTGGCGTCGGTCCGGGATCCACATGCATAACAAGGATTGTTACAGGGTCTGGCGTTCCACAGCTGACAGCTGTGATGGATGTTTCAAAAGTTGCGCAGGAAGCTGGAGTCCCTGTATGGGCAGATGGCGGCATGAGAGGATCAGGGGATGTTGTTAAGGCTCTTGCGGCGGGGGCATCTGTTGCTTTTAGCGGATTCCTTTTTTCAGGAACAGCAGAGACTCCAGGCATGACTGTGCTCAGGAATGGGAGAAAATACAAGATATACAGGGGCTCTGCGTCTTTCGGGGCTGCACTCACAAGGAAGGAAAGGGAGAAAAAAGATGACCTGAACCCGTTTGATTACACTCCTGAAGGGGTTGAGGCAATGGTCTCTTTCAAGGGGTCTGTTTCAGAGGTAATCAAAGGCCTAATAGGGGGATTGAAATCAGGGATTTCATACTGCGGCGCAAGGAATATAGAAGAGATGCAGAAAAATGCAGAGTTCAT
>CAZVWU010000005.1:9237-88319 GCA_964631205.1 uncultured archaeon
TTTCATACTGCGGCGCAAGGAATATAGAAGAGATGCAGAAAAATGCAGAGTTCATAAAGGTCACGCCGATTGGATTGAAAGAAAGCGGGTTCCATGATGTTGAGGGCGTTTAACGCTCTAGACGACCTTTTGCTGCAGTTTTTCCCCTCTAACAAAGAGAATTATTCCTTTCCTAGATTTTTCTATTATCTCCATCTCTTCGGGGCCTACAATTGTTCTATTATCAAAATTTGCATATCCAACCTCAACAGCCTTATCGAGATTCTTAACATCGATCAATTGTGCACCACTTAATATTATCCCTCTGAATACAGCCCCATCCACATCCACTCTAGTTAAATCAGCATCTGTAAGGTCTGCATTATTTAATTTAGCGTCGGTGAGATCGGCTTCTATAAGGCTTGCAGTTCTTAATTTTGCATAAGAAAGATCAGCCCCAGATAATTTTGCCTTTAGCAGGCCTGCCCCATAAAGTTGGGCGCCCCTTAAAAATGCAGACTCTAATAAAGTGTCAACGCAGGACGAGGCTATAAAATATGAATTATCAAGATGCGCTGATCTTAAATTTGCCAGATAAAGTTGCGCTCCGCTGAAATCAGCGCCTTCAAAATATCCACGTTGTAAACAGGCATTTGTCAGATTAGCCCCTCTAAATATTGCTCTATTAGCGATTATATTGGGTAAGTGGATCTCAATAAGCTTTACGTTTGCCAAATCTGCTTGAGTAAAATCAAAAGGTTCTGAATCAAAAGAGCCCCTCAAGCTTTCATCATGTAAACACTTCTTTAACCTTTCAGCATCTGGATGGCCGCTTATGTCTGCGCCTGGCCTGAAATATACACCCTTGAAATCCCTCTCCTTTCTGTCAACAACTTGGGTTATAAACTCTCCGGCTTCCAGATAACCTCTTTCCATAATTAGCAATCTAACGTATTGGTAAGTAAGTTTTAAAAAGGGGATCTAGAATCAGGTCCCCTCTTTCCAGGAAGTCAGGTAGTCTTTTTGTTCGCCTGTCAGGGAGTCGATTTGGATGCCCATTGCATCGAGCTGGAGCCTTGCGATTTCGTCGTCTTTTTCTTTTGGGAGAAGATAAACTTTCGGCTCCAATTTTCCTTTGTTTTTTACAAGGTATTCGCAGGCGAAGGCTTGGTTGCAGAATGACATAGCCATTATGGATGATGGATGGCCTTCGGCTGCTACAAGGTTAACGAGCCTTGCATCTCCCAGGATAAAAAGTTTTTTGTTGGAGGACAGGGTGAATTCTTCCATGAATGGCCGGATTTTCCTGTGGGCTTTCATTATTTTTTTCAGGCCGTTGATGTTGACCTCGGCGTCAAAGTGGCCTGAATTTGCAAGGATTGCGCCATCTTTCATCTGTTCCATATGGTGGACATCAATCACATTTTTGTTGCCTGTTACTGTCACAAATATGTCGCCGATTTTTGCGGCCTCTTTCATTGGCATCACTGTAAACCCGTCCATTGAAGCCTGCAGGGCGCGGAATGCGTCGACTTCTGTAACAATTACATGGGCATCCATTCCCTGAGCCCTTTTTGCAACGCCTTTTCCGCAGTTGCCATAGCCGCAGACAACAAATTTTTTCCCGGCAAGAAGGATGTTTGTTGCGCGAAGGATGCCGTCAACTGTTGACTGGCCTGTGCCTTTTATGTTGTCCATGAGGTGTTTTGTATTGGACTCGTTTATTGCGATTATCGGGTATTTCAGGGCATTGTCTTTTTCCATTGCCCTAAGCCGGATGACGCCGGTTGTTGTTTCTTCGCATCCGCCGATTATTGTTGAGATCAGCTCAGGGTATTTGCTGTGGATTATAGAAACAAGGTCGCAGCCGTCATCGATTGTTATTTGCGGCCTGAACTCAATGACTTTTTTTAGATTTTCGTAATATTCCTCTGTTGTCTGGCCTTTCCATGCGAAGATTTTGACTCCATCTTTTGCAAGGGCAGCAGCAACATCGTCCTGAGTAGATAAAGGGTTGCATGCGCAGATAGCAACATCAGCGCCGCCCGCAATCAGGGTTTTCACAAGGACTGCTGTCTCTTTTGTAAGGTGCAGCGCTATCCCGATTTTTAGGCCGTTCAAAGGCTTTTCTTTTTCAAACCTCTGCTTTACTTTCATCAGGGAGCCCATTTCTTTTTCAGCCCATTCAATATTTTTCTGGCCCTGTTCGGCAAGCGAGAGGTCTTTCACATGGCAGGTCTCTGTTTTGTGCATAAAATAAGATCAAGATAATTGTTTCCAAACTTTAAAAGTCTTAAGATGGATCCGTATTTTTAAATTAGTAGACTAATTATCCTCTGTGTATAAGTTGATGCAGAAAAATATAACATTGTTATATCAATAGCTATGGGCCTTGTAACTGTTTTCTTTCTGGGTTATAAGGCTCTTTCTTTTACAAAAGAAAGAGGGTATATGGTATTTGACCTGTTTTCCAAAGACCTGCAGAAACTGGTGAAGGAGAGGTTTGAGAAGCCCACGCCCATACAGGAAAAGGCGATTCCAGCCATTCTTAGCGGAAAGAATGCGCTTATCCTGTCCTCAACGGGTTCAGGAAAAACAGAGACTGTCCTGCTTCCTCTTTTTGACAAGTGGCTAAAAGAAAAGCCTGATCCTATTTCCATATTATATATCACTCCGTTGAGGGCGCTTAATAGGAACCTGCAGGAAAGGCTGTTCTGGTGGGCAGGCAAGCTGGATATGGATATCTCAACCAGGCACGCCGATACAACCCAGTATGAAAGGTCCAAACAGGCCGCAAATCCCCCAGACCTGCTTATTTCAACGCCTGAAACTCTCCAGTCAATTTTGGTTGGAAAGGTTATGCGGGAGCACCTGAAAAATATAAGGTATGTTGTAATTGATGAAGTCCACGAGCTTGTTGGAAGCAAAAGAGGCGTGCAGCTGTCAGTTGGTTTAGAGAGGTTAAAAAATTTAACAGAAAAAGAAATTCAAATAGTCGGGCTTTCAGCTACAGTAGGGAGCCAAAAGGATGTTGCGGAATTTCTGGGTTCAGGAAAAGAAATGGAAATTATTGATTCCACTCTTGGGAAAAAGTTAAAAATATTTGTAGAATCGCCCTCGCCTAAAAAAGAGGATAAAAGGCTTGCTGAAGAAGGGTCTGTTCCCATTCAAGTTGCGGCCAGGCTAAATAAAATATCAGACTTGTCAAAAAACAGGGACTCTGTCCTGATTTTTACAAATACAAGGGAGTCGGCTGAGGTCCTGTCTTCAAGGCTGAAGATACTTGACAAAACAATAGAAGCCCATCATTCCTCCCTTTCAAAAAATGTAAGAATCGAAACAGAGAAAAAATTCAAGGAAAAGCAGATTAAGAATTTAGTCTGCACTTCCAGCCTTGAACTGGGCATAGACATAGGCTCGATAGATTTTATCCTCCAGTACATGTCTCCAAGGCAGGTCTCAAAACTTTTGCAGAGGGTTGGGAGAAGCGGCCATGATCTGGAAAGGGTCTCGCAGGGCGTAATTATTGCCGGTGAAACAGATGATATTTTTGAATCTGCTGCTATATCAAAACTAGCCTTAGAGAAAAAAATTGAACCTACACAGATATACAGAAAATCTCTTGATGTGCTCGGCCACCAGATTGTAGGCCTCTCCCTTGAAGGGGATATTGAACTTGACAAAGCTTATGAAATAATAAAAAAAGCGTATCCTTTCCATAAACTTCCCAGAGATGAATTTTTTGAAGTTTGCATGTTCATGGACAAGCTCGGCTATGTTTTCGTAAATGACAGAGAAAGACTGACTCTGACAGCAAGTCAGCGTCCAGCTGAGGGCACTCCTGGAAAAATTTTCATCAGAAGAAAGAAAAAGGCCTGGGAATATTATTACACAAACCTCTCAACTATCCCTGATGTCAAAAATTGCCAGCTGTTTGATATAATCTCAAACCAGCCTGTGGGGAACCTGGATGCAGAGTTTGTGGCTTTGAATGGAAGCCCTGGGACGAACATTATCTGCAAAGGCCAGTCATGGAAAATACTTGAACTGAGGAATGACAGGCTTTATGTCGAGCCAGTTGGGGGAATAGAGGCAGCTATTCCGGCGTGGGAAGGCGAGCTCATACCTGTCCCCTTGGAAGTTGCAAAATCAGTTGGCGAAATAAGAAAACTGATTGCTGATAAAATTTCTGCAAAAGATGATGATGAAAAAATAATCAAAGAAATCAAAGGAAAATATCCGATATCTGAAAATTCTTCAAAAGAGATTTTAAAAATAATCAAGGACCAGTTCAATTTTGGCTTTATACCAACTTCAGAAAATATTTTAATTGAATATTCAGAACCCTCATCTGAAAACGAAGACCAGAATTATAGATTAATTTTCCACACCTGCTTCGGTTCCCTGATAAACGACACGCTCGGCAGGGCACTCACAACATCACTGGTAAATTCCATGGGCTCAGTCGGCCTGCAGACAGACCCGTACAGGATAATCCTTACCCTTCAAAACTCCAACTGGAAAGAAGCAATCGATGCATTCAATAAACTAAAGCCGGAAAATCTGGAGCATCTGCTGGAGCTGAATACAAATAACACTGAGCTGTTCAGGTGGAGGTTCCTGCATGTTGCAAAAAGGTTCGGGATAATCTCGAAAGATGCCGATTACGGAAAAGCATACTTGAAAAAAATCGTCGAGGTCTACTCCAAATCGCCTGCTTACAGGGAGGCTTTGAATGAGATTTTTGAAGAGAAGCTCGATGTAGATGGGGCTAAAAAAATCCTTGAGGAAATAAAAAAAGGTAAAATAAAAATGGAAATAAAAAAAGGCCTCTCGCCTCTTGGAAAGCTTGGTTTAGACAAAAGATTTGAAATTGTCCCCCCAGAAAAGCCAACAAAAGAAATTTTTGAGATTTTTAAGGATAGGCTTGAGAACACAGAAATCGGGCTCGTCTGCTGTAATTGTGGAAAGTGGTCTGCTGTTTATACGGTCAAAAATATCCCGAAAGCGATTATCTGTCCTCTTTGCGCGGCAAGGCTTGTTGGTGTTGTCCCGCAGAAATATGCAGAGGATGCAAGAAAATTGGTTAAGAAAAGTTTGGAAAACAAAAAACTCGGCCTGCAGGAAAAGAAGTGGCTTAATATGACTTTGGATTCCGGAAGCTTGGTTATAACTTACGGTCCAGATGCTGCAAAGGTTATGGCTGGAAGAGGAATCGGCGTTGCGACTGCAAAAAGGGTTTTGGCAAAACAATCAAAAGATGAGGATCTATTGAAGGGTATCCTTGATGCCGAGAGGCAGTATGCCAAAAACAGGAGATTCTGGAGAGTGTAGTCTTTTTCTTTCAGCTCAATAAGCGTCTGGTTTGAGTAGGTAAGCTTTATAAGCCTAAAAGTTTAACTTTAATTAGGTGAAGTAAGATGGAAGCGACTGTGAGCTCAAAAGGGCAGATTGTTATACCAAAAGATTTTAGGGAAGACCTTGGAATAAAAGAAGGGCAAAAGGTAGTGATAGAGGAAGTTGCCGGTGCTATAGTTATAATTCCTGTGCCTAAAGATCCTGTCAAAGCCTTGAGGGGTCTTGCCAAAGGAATTACTAAAAAATCGTCTACTCAGCTCGTCAGGGAATTGAGAGGCGAGTGGCAATGACCTTATGAAGTTGACTGTAGATACCGGAGTTATTCTTGCTTTAGTCTTGAATGAAACAGGCAAAAATTTGGAAGCTATAGAGGATATTTTTACAGCTGTTAAAAACAGGATGCACACAGCTTTCATTTCTACAATAACCGTCTCTGAAATTTTTGCCTGTTTCAGCAAACTCGGGGAAGCCAAAAAAGCAGTTGAAACAATCGTGTTTTTAAAGGAGTCTGGAATAGAACTTGTGGATGTAAATGAGACGATTGCAAAAAATGGGGGCTTATTCAAAGCTAAATATTCAAAAGCAAAAAAGGGCTTTTCTTACGCTGACGCAATAATCCTGTCAACAGCATTATATAAAAAATCAGATGTTTTATTGACCCATGATCCAGAGTTCAGCTGCATTACAGAAATTAGTATTGCGGCTCCAGAAAATTTGTAAAGAAAAATATGGAGAACATTTACCCCATCGCCTTGAGCCTTGAGATCCTGTCCCCCAAAGGCGGGTGGGTTTCAAAAATACTGTCCACAAAACTGTTCCTTGGGTCATCCAAAAACAGGTGGGAGACGGCCTCGCTGACTTTCATATCCCGCTTGTTCGACTCTTTTATTTTCTGGAGGGCTCCTGCCAATCCTGACGGGTTTCTTGTAATCTCTACACCAGAAGCGTCAGCTAAATATTCCCTCTGCCTTGAAGCAGCAAGCTGGACAAGCCTCACGATTATTGGAGCTATTATTGCAAGGATCACACCAACAATGATCATTACAATCACCAGCCCGCCGCCTTTGCCTTCCCTGTTATTGCCTCCGCCACCAGATGGCCTCATGTACAAAAGACTCCTCAAAAACATCTCGCTTAATATTGCAACCAGCCCAACAACAACGCCGACAACCAAAGAATACCTTATGTCATAATTCCTTATGTGCGACATCTCATGGCCTAGGACGCCTTCAAGCTCCTTTCTATCTAATTTTTCCAAGGCGCCTTCTGTGACAGCTATGCTTGCGTGCTCAGGGTCCCTGCCTGTTGCAAACGCATTGATGTCTTTGCTGGGGATTATGTAAACTTCAGGCCTTTTTATCCCAGAAGCGATGCTGAGGCCCTCAACAATATTCAGGAGATAGATGTGTTTTCGCTGATCGGGTTTGTAGCACTTTGCATCCCTTATCACCAGCCTGTCCCCGTAATAATAAGCCGGGATAGACTGCAATAAGACTAGTATGATTGATATTGGAATTAAAATAAATAAAATGACACCTGTAGAAATAACTAGATTGCCTGTAAAATAATAAGAGTAAATCAAGGCAAAAATATAGAGCAGCCCCAGCAGAACTGCAAAAAGCACAAAAACTATAATCACTGAATTCCTCTTGTTTCTTCCGATTGCATCGTAGAAGCTGATTCGTTCAAGTCTGGGTGGATTTTTCATATTTAAATATAAGATAAGAACTCTTCCCTTTTTAGTCCTGCCTGTTTTATTATAGAAATTAGAGTACCTATAGCCAATTCTTTATGTAAAGGCACTGGTATCACTGATTTTCCTTTCTCGCCTTCTTTCTTAAGGATAGCGTGATCACCAGAAGTTCTGAGATGAATATATCCCATTTTTATAAGTATACTCACAACTTCCTTCCCAGACAAGACAGGGAGTTTGGACATATCAGTTAGAAACAGAAATTTCTTGGCCAACCGATTTTATTTCGAGGAAAGAAAGTGTCGGGGGGCATTCTGCCGGCGACAATTCTTTTAATTTTTCCGGGGATTCTTCAAGATAAAGTTTCACAGCCTCTTTTATATTATTTATAGCCTCGTCGACACCTTTACCCTGACTTGCAATGCCTAAAGATGTGCAGTGGGCTACGTGTATGTCTTCACCTGTGCTCAATTTTTCCTTGTTTATTACTATATCAACAAAATATTTCTTTTCCATAATTCTATATGGACGACTTATAAATATAAACCCATTATAAGGATTTGATATGGTTAAAAAGTCGAAAGTTGAAAGAGAGGCCAGAAAAATGGAAAGGCTGGCGAAACTTATTTCCTCCGAATATACCAAGAGGTATTTGAAAGAAGGCGATAAGATAAAGCCTTTCGTGCTTAAAATTTTAGGGAATGAGATTGGGAGAGCTGTTTCACTTTGGTTAGGCGAATACATATTTCAGATTCCTGCTGATGATGTTTGCGACTATAGAGACTCCATGATGCCTTGTGCTCAACTTGGAGCCGCTTACGCAGCTCTTAAAATATTGAAAGGAAGAACAGACTCTAAGATCCTTTATCTTGCTTGTTCATATGGCTTAGGGATGAGGCTGTTGGCGGATGCAGGTTATGTGAACACTGAAGGGATAGATTGCGATAAAAAAGCTGTCGATTTTTGCAATTCGCAAGGTCTTAAAGCGCGATTTGGAGATGCAACGGAAACTGGATTTGATGGTGGGTCCTTTGATATGGGTTATATCCAGAGATTTTGTTTGCGCGAGCTATGGCTCTTCTGAAGGTCGTGTCTCTAAACTAAATGAACAATACCGTATACTTAGAGATGGAGGGGTAGCTGCATTTACAACGATGGCCAATATGGAAAGGCACGGATATCATGGGATGCCGCCAGAATCAGATATTCGGAGATCTCACTTTAATTCCAGTGAGCAAAAAGAAATTGTTTTGGACCTCAATGAAGTGTCTGATGGATTCCCAAAATTTACATTCCCAGTAAGATATTTTAGAAAATAAAATAAACACAGATCAAAACTTCACCTTCGGGACAGCCTTGGCCTCTTTTGGCGCCTCGAAATAGGAGAATTCGCCTGATTTGTATCCCAGTATTTTTGCAAATAATTTGTGAGAGCTTGAGATAGCAGTATCATACCTCATCACGCTGTCATTATAGAACTGCCTTGAAAATGCGATGTTGCTTTCTATGCCTTCTAATTGTTCTTGAAGCAGCTTGAAATTTTCATTTGCCTTTAGGTTGGGATAGTTTTCTGCAATAGCAAACAGGTTCCCTAAAGCCCCTGATAAAAGGCCGCTTGCCTTTGCGCGCTCAGAAGATGTTTTTGCCTTCACCATTTCGGATCTGGCTTTTGTCACACTATCCATTATGGATTTCTCATGCTTTACATAACCTTTAACAGTCTCAACAAGATTTGGAACAAGATCATTCCTTTTTTGCAGCTGGACATCAATCTGAGACCATGCGTTCTTGCATCTTCTATGCAGTTCTATTGTCCCGAAAAACCCCCAGATTACAAAAGAGTAAATTGCGGCTGTGACAAGCCAATATACAAACCAGATTGGGTTAGTTGTTAATGTCCCTTGAAAAGCTATGATAAAGAGGGCTAGAATGACTATATTTCCCAATGAAAGGAAAGCCGTTGATGCCATAACAACTATTAATTATTCCAGATATATAAATAATGATATGGGCAGATTAGCAGAGCCGGAAATCAGAAAACTCCTGCAAAAATACAAAATCCCTATAGTAAAGGACGTCTCTGTTAAGACAAAAGAAGAAGCGTCCAAAGCAGCTGAGAAGCTGGGTTATCCGGTTGCCCTAAAGGTTATTTCTAAAGATATTTCCCACAAGACAGAAGTTGGAGGGGTTGAGGTAAATTTAAAGTATAAACATGAAGTTGAAGATGCTTTTGACAGAATCTGTAAAAATATGAAAATGCACAAAAAAACCATGCAGGGTGTTTTAGTCCAGCAGATGGGCCATGGGTATGAGGTGATTGTTGGCGGGAAAACAGATCCGCAATTTGGCCCTACAATAATGTTTGGTTTAGGCGGAGTTTGGGTAGAGGCTATGCAAGATGTGAGCTTTAGGGTCTGCCCGTTAACAGAGAAAGATGCAGAGGAAATGGTTCGAGAAATAAAAGGCTATACAATACTGAAAGGTTTTAGGGGAAAGCCGCCAGCAGATATAAAATCCTTGGTTGAGATTATTCTAAACTGCTCAAAAATGATGGCGGAAAACAAAATAAAAGAGTTTGATATCAATCCGCTTTTTGTCGAGAATAAAGGTGTACTGGCAGTTGATTTCAGAATGAGCAAATAGTTGATATAAATCAGGAGCCTGTCATAAGTGTATAAGAGGGAAGATTCCTTAAAGAAACCGTAGGTGTCTTTAAGTATGAACTGGAAAGCCCATATACTCGCAGCGTTTATAATTTACATATCGCTTGTCTTCTTTTTCGAATTCCCTGTTCCAAACAGCATTGCAGCGCTTATCTTGCTTTCCTTTGCTTCGATATTGCCTGATTTCGACCACCCAAAATCTTTGATAAGGGAGGTTATCTCTATCTTGCTGGCATTATCTGCTTTTTCTGGGGTTATTTTATTGGTAGAACTTGAGATTTTTTTAAAATTTTTAACAGCTGCAGCCTTTAGTGTAGTTGTTTATGTTGGGCTAAAAACCATACCTCTGCACCACAGGGGAAGGGAATCTCTCCACCAATGGAGGGTCTGCTTTTTGATTACGGGTTTGCTGGCTTTGATATTATTTTTGGCTGGAATAAGCATGAAATTCGCGGCATTTGTTTTTGTTGGCTATAGTGTCCACCTTCTTATTGACAGAAATGTTTAGGCTTATATAAGGGATTTCAATACTATCTATATTATGGGAAGAAGCGATCTTTTACCAGGAGAAAAAATTGTATATAAGACTTACATATCCAGGGTTGCGAATCTGTACTATTATATAATTGTCTTTGCTCTCATCTTAATAGGCGCTTATATAGGGTTTGCCGGGTCGTCGCTTCTAGGGATAAATCCACTTTACTTGACTTCATTTTTTGTTTTAATAGGTGTCATCGGACTCCTGTATTTTGAAATTAAAAGGTCTTATCATAAATATATTCTGACTGACAGAAGGATAATAAAAAAGAGTGGGATACTAAAAAGCGAAGTGAATGCATGGGAATTAAGGCAGGTTATCAACCTGAAAATTTACCAGTCCCTCATGGGAAGGCTCACTGGGTTTGGCACAGTTGATGTTGTGTTAACAGGCAACAATAATCTGTTTTTGGAGTCTGTGAGGCACCCGGAGAAATTGATGGCGATTCTTGAAGAGCTGGTGGAGGAAAAGACAAGCGAAGTCAAGTTAACAAAATAGCCACTTATTTTCTGCAAGAACAATAATGGAGCTGTTGGAAGAATTGATCAAGAAAAGAGATAGCTACACCCATGTTTGTTCCCTTGCAGGCCCATAAGAAACAACAGTTATAGGGGCTCCAACAACTTCTTCCATCTCTCTTTTGAAGCGGGAAAATTCCTCGTCAAGGTAGATCCTCCCTTCATTTTCTTTTACAACAGTTTGCCATAGGAAGTTTCTTGTGTATGAAGGGCCTGACTCGCCAATCCTAGCTTTTACAGGCATGCCATTAAACACATCTGCCTTTGTTATAGCCATTTTTGTGACACCGTTGATTTCTACAGCTCTTTTTGTAAGAACCCAATCAGGCCATCCAAGACGCCTAGGTCTGCCTGTTGTTGTTCCCCACTCAAATCCTCGACGCCTCAGCAGCCTACCTTTTTGGTAGTTATCTATTTCTGCAAGAGACAATTCCCCCTGTGTCATTTCAGTATATGTCAGGTCTCCACTCAGGATTTCTTCCTTATCGTTTTTTAGGGTTTGATAATCGCCTAACTCTGTTGGAAAAGGCCCTTCGCCAACACGTGACATGCAGATTTTTGCAACCCCCATCACTTCCTCTATTTCAGTTGGTGGTATACCGAGACCTGTACAGGCACCTCCTGCTGTAGTATGCGAAGATGTGACAAAGGGATAATCGCCTAAATCTATGTCGAGGAATGTTCCTTGTGCACCTTCAGCTAATATATATTCCCCTCTTTTCAGGGCAGCCAGGATAAACTCCTCAGTATCCTTAACAAACTGTTTTAAGGAGAGTTCAGCCTCAGTCCTTACAGCATTCTTTTCGTTTAGATATTCCCCTATCCTTACACCTGTCCGCGCATATTTCTTTGAATAAGTCGGACCGATCCCTTGACCAGTAGTACCTAGACGCCGACCCTCCTCTCTATCTTGTTTTATACAGTCTGGCAAAATTACATGAGCTCTGCTGGAAATAAGTAAGTTGTCTGGGGTTATTTTTATCCCATTGTTTTCCAAGTCCACAATTTCCTCAAAAAGTTCATCGGTGTTGATTACTACCCCACAGCCTAAAACAAAAATAGTCCCTTCATGCAAAATTCCGGAAGGTATCTGATGCAATTTGTATGTTTCCCCGCCATGCATAACTGTGTGACCTGCATTTGGTCCGCCATTATATCTTCCAACAACTGTATATTGATCGTGCCTAGGAGAGCTTAGTAAGTAATCTACTACTTTTCCTTTGCCCTCATCCCCAAAATGTAGACCTACAATCACATCTGCTGGCATAGAGAACCTGAACGATTTACAAATATTATATTTTATAATTAGTTGAAAGCTTTTTATATCTGCTCTTTTTTATCTTCCCTTCTATATTCTGCATTCAACAATTCCCAAATCCTTTTAGCTTTTTCCTCGCCTATTCCTTCCACATTCATGAGCTTTTTCTGCTTTGCATTGAAGATTTTTTTGACAGAACCGAAATGTTCGAGTAGCCTTCTGCTTAAAACATTTGAGACTGCGGGCAGGCCGGCGACTATAAATTCCTGGTGATCTTCTGTTGTTTCTGTCCGGGTTTTTGCGCGGATTTGGATCCCCCTTTTTTCATGGTCCTGCTCCCTCTTTGCAATCCAATAAATCATTTCAGCTGTTTCTTTTGAATTTGCAGTCCATATAACCGGGATTTTATAATCAATTGCTATAGACGACATGACCCCTCTTACTGTGTTTGGGTGGATCTGCCTTTCAACAAACAGCATATCTGGATTTCCCTCCAATAGGAGCAAAGGCCTTTCAAAAGAATCTGATATTTCAGCCATCTGCCTGAAAATTCTTTGGTCTGTTATAGACTGTAAAAAATCAGAGCAGGTCTTTTTTTCTATCCCTACCCTGTCAGAGCAGATAAAATCTGCAACCCTTAACTGCTTCAATACAACATCTGCGCCCAGCTCCCTGATGTAGGCAGGCACCATGTTGTTTTCCCGATGGTCTACAAAAACAGTTATCTTTCCGGAAGGGAAGGTTTTCTGCGCAAAAAGGTTTTTTATCTCTTCTTCAGAGTTCTCAGCTTGCTGGTTTTGATTTTCCATAATCTAAATAATTTGTTAATTTCTTCTTTAAAATAGCAATAAGTTCAGGGTCTTCTCTCCAATAATTATCAGGAATATTTAGATCTATAATAGGCTTCTTTAAATTAGGAAATTTATCCTCTATAAAAGTTCTGTGACCTTCCAGTCTTTCACAAAAAACAAAAATAATGTCAGCCCACTCCACCAGCTCTTTTGAAATTGGGGTTGGGGAAAGCGGATGGATTCCGCAGGACCTTACTTCAAACCTTTTGTCTTTGCTAAACAAATCTTGCGCAGTTGGGCTTCTATGGGTATTTGCTGTGCAGACAAAAAGGATTTTTTGCTTTTTCTCCATAAAATAAAAAATTTAGGAAATTTTAGAACCAACCTTGACTTCCCTGTCCGGCGTCAATAAAGAGACAGTCCCGTCCTCTTCAGTAACAGCCAGCAGCATGCCTTGCGATTCGACTCCACGGAATTTGGCTGGCTCAAGGTTTGCGATAATTATTATTAGTTTTCCTATTAATTCTTCTTCAGAATAATCTTTTTTAATTCCAGAAACAAGCTGGATTTTTTTGTCCCCTAAATCTACAATTAATTTATATAATTTGTCTGATTTTTCTATCGGTTCTGCAGACAATATTTTACCTGTTTTTAATTCGAGCCTTTTAAAATCCTCTAACGTGGCCATAGCCCAAGTATATATTAGGGGTTGGAATTATATAATATACTATATGAGAAAATTAGCCTTTTTTGTAGTGGTTTTATCTGTATTTTTATTTGCTGATTACGCGGCTGCACAGTCGCCTACACCTAATCCGGTTGCGCAGACCACGTTCATGCCGTCGCCCCCCGCTTTTGATAAACCCTTTATCTGGCTCGTCACAACACCTGCGCTTGTAGAGCCTGCTAGGGTCAGCTGGCAGGTTACTGGAGGCGGGAGTGGAAATTTTAACAAGATAGCGGATACAAAATGGTTCTGCTTTTTTTCAAGCGACCAGACATCTACATGCGGCCCCACCCCATTCACAAGCGCGGGGGGCGGGACATCGAGAAACTATTTGGTCACCATAAAATCCGGGCAGCTAAACAACAACGGCGAAGCTGGCGTTGTCCAAATTAGCCAGTTGCCAGCGCTTGCAGCAGCTGTTTATAAAGCAGATCTTAACCTTGGTTACATGGAAGGGAGCGGTTTTACTGATACCTCAGCTACAGTAAAATACAAAGTTTTATCTGCTATCGACCCATCAGTTGAAATTAGAGCTGGGCCGGCAAACTACAGCGCGGGCCCTGGAAGATTTGAGGCCGATTTTAAAACCAATCCCCTTGCTGCCGGAAAATATTTTCTATTATTTGAATTGACGAAGAATGATGGCAAAAAGGGGGGCTCTGTTGGTTATTTTGAGGTTGCAGCTGCACCTACACAAACGCCAACACCAACAGCTAAAAGCTCGCCTATAGAAGCAGATCCTGTTTCTATCAGCGCCAAAGCAAACCAGACTGAAAATTTAGAATTCCCGTCCAGAATTAGAAACCCGACAAATGATTCTGTAACCAATTTAACAGCTGCTTTGCCGAGTTCTCTAACCTCTTTTATGCAAGTCTTGATTGTTAATGACTCAATAGCGGCTGGCGATTTTGTCGACTATAAGATCAAGATCCCGGATGTGCAGTCATCCCTAACATTGTCAGGGAAATTCAATATAACCGGTATTTCCAATGGGACGACAGTGGTTGCTGAAGTCCCTTTCAATATAAAAGTGGATGTTATAATACCGCAGGTGGGAAATGTGGAATCTGAAAGGCCAATTCTGGATGCCTCACCTGCATTTTTCTCTGAAACATTGCTGGCAAACAAAAAATTCATTGACAGGATCACAGTGAAAAACAAGGGCAAAGGGGGGCTTGGGTCATTTAGCATTGAATTCAAAGGGATAAGCAGGGATTTGATAAAAGCTGAACTGCCTTCTGAGGACATACCAGAAGGCGGCCAGGGATTCATAGAAATAGAAGTGACACCGCCGGCAGAACAGAAATATACCGGCTCTATACTCATTAAAAGCAACGGAGGCGAGAGAGAGATAGGCGTAAGTTTTGAAGCTTTTGAAGACATATCATCTGACATCGACTCGCTGGGCCTGAAAGTCAGTTCAATAATAGCAAACATAACAGGGAAAGGGTATACGGAAACAGAAGCAAAGGATATATTCATCGATGTGACAGCAGACCTTGCGACAGCCAAAGCAGAATGGGATTCAAAAAGATACAAGGAAGCTAAAGCAGCTTACAGGTTGGCTGAAGGCAAACTTCAGAGCATCGAAAACCTATTGGCCAGCAGGAAACCGAGTGAAGGTTTAGGCATATTATTGCCGGTAATAATAATCGTTGCGGTGCTGGCTGTTGCTTTTGTGGCATTCAGGAAATTCAAAGGCAAGAAGCCTGAAGAAGGGTATGCAGAAGATGAGTATGAGGAGGAAGAAGAGTATACAGAACCTGAAGAAGGTGAAGAGCAACAATAAGTATTATTCTGCTTCTTCCTTATTTCCTCTGCTCCTTAAATAAAAGAATATTGATATTATGATAACTACAAAAACTAAAATGGCTACTATAGTATAAGCGTCTGCTGGTTTTCTAATAGCAGGCCTTTCTTCTTTGGTTGAGACCTCCTTAATGTCCTCTGTAAATATCTTGCCTTTTGCTTTTTCAAGCAGGCTAAGCAGGCTTTGATATTCCTCGACATCTATCCCTTTTTCCCTGTATTTGGCCACAAAATCCCTCACCTGCAAATCAATCTCAACCCTTTCTTCCGAGTTCAGCTTATCCCTTATTTCAGACCAGTATGCATTTACATTGGCTTCTGTATCCCTGAAGGACAAGTAAGATTTCAGCCTTTTCTCTGAATCGCTGCTGATTATAAACTCCAGTTCAAAATTTTCAGGGCTTATAACCTGAGGCGCTATCTCGATAATCAGCTCCCTTTTTTCCCCGCTAGCTATTCTAAGTGTAGATTTTGCAAAAGCTGATGACAACCCTTTCGGCAAATTCAGGTCAACTGTGAATTCTTTTTCTTCCTCATAATTTTCAATTGTTAAGGTGTAAGGTATTCGCTTTGTGTCATATGCAGAGTAGCTGTTTGGGGTTACATAGGCATACCAGCCCTGCAGCCCTATAGTATCCACAAAAATAGTTGAAGTTATTTCTTTTTTGCAGAACGGCATTATTTTTGAATCGCAGAGTTTTCCGTTGACCACTGCTTCTGCAATAATTGTTGCTTCATGGGAGCCGCTTTTTGCCGGGCCGACTTGAAACTCCACTGTTTCCCATTTCCTAGGCTCAAGCCTTATATACTCTGTTTTTGGTTTTATATCAATCCTGCTTCTGGCTGTCAGCTGGATATCTATTTTGTTTTGCGAGTAAAGCCGGACTGGCAGGATCCCGGGCTCATCTTTCTTCAGCGGCATCTTGTCCCCATAAACAAAATAGGCGTCAAACATCTTCTCGTCCCTGATAGTAAAATCGCAGGGGTTTGTTTCAGGCCTTCCTATCGCTACACTGGTTCTGTTGGAAGAAATGCAGAACCCGCCTTTAACAAACTCGTTTGCTGTTTTGTCTGAATTGATGGTGATTGTGTAGTCTGAGAAGTCGCCGTCTTTTCTGCCCTTAGAGAGGAAACATAGCGGGATGCTGACTATATTTTTTGGCGAGGCCAGGACATCTATGAATTTTATGTTTGTTTCAGCGTCTGTTGTCACATTTATTTTTATCCTATCCTCCTCGTAGACTCCAATATCGGGTGTCAGCTTCACATTTATGCATTTTTCTGAATCTGGCTGGATTGTGAAATAGAAGTTGTTTTTAAGTTCCCTTGCTTGCGTTAGGTTTACTGCCAATAACCCTAAAACCACCAGCAATATAATTTTTCTTGTCATGGGCAGGCCTCCGTATAATTCAGGAACTTGAACTCGTCTTCTATTTTTCCTGCTAACTTTCCGCTATCGCAGTTTACAAAAACCTTTCTTTCAGCCCCTTCTTGGGGGGGATTAAGCAAGGAGTTTGCATTTGCTTCGAAAAATTGATGGGTGCCTGTGACGTTATAAACACGGAATCCCTTATCTGCCTGCCTTATCCAATAATAGTCTGTTGTGTTTACTTCAGAACACTTATCGCCAAATATGCTGTCTTTTTCATTTATCCATTTGCCTTTAGTGAAATCGCATGCAGGCCTCTGGTTGCCATTCAGGCTAAACCACAAACCATCTGAGCAGGTGTAAGCCTCAAGATTGTAGAACCCTTTCACATTTTCATCGCCGCACACAGTTGCAGTTTTACCGCTCACGCTGCCTTTTGCCCATATAAGGCTTGAGACAAACTCCTTGATTGTCTTGGGCTCGCCTGAGGAACGCCCTATGGACTGCCTTGCCCTGTCTTCAGCCAGCTTCACTTTGCCGCACATCTCAACAACTCCATGGAGCTTGCCTGAAAACTTTTTGGATGCGCCTTCACCTATAACATCCACATCAGGTATAGCTTGGGCTCCTTTGAATGTTCCTGCATAACTGGGCGCTGCGGGGATGCTGGCGAGGCCAGCAAGGCTGCCTATGCCCCCAAATATTAACGTTGCAGTATCCAGGTTTCTTCCTGTCTGGATAAGTTCAACTGCCTCCTTCCATGGGACTCCGCCACCAAAAAATAAATCATAAACAGCCTTGTCTGCATGAGATACCTCTCCTAGAGGCAGGGCTACCTCTTGGTTAGGGCTAAGTGTTAATGGCCCGCTGACATCTGTTGTTCCTATCAATGACACCCTAACCGCGCCTAAAACCACTCCGATAGCTGATAAGACTATCCCTGTAATTTGCATTGCGCTTACCGGAGTTCCGTAGCATAGCCTAAGGGCCAGGACAGCTATCTGCAGTATTAGGGATACAGCATTCAAAACTAATGATAAAAATGTTATTACAGAACCGCAAGCCCCGCTAAGAGTCCCATATGTCGCTATACTTGCAGCAACGCAGACAGCGCTTGTTACAGCGAGATAAATGCCTATAGCAAGCATTATCCAGTTGATTGTCAAAGTGATATCGCTCATGGTTTTGATTCTTCTTTCAGCTCGTTTTACTGTATTCTGGACGCTTTCCAGTTCTGCCAGATCTTCCCCCAGTATATCAAGGTCTAGTGTGGTTTTGTTTGCTATTTCTATTGTTTCTGTCCCCTTCTGTGTCAGGACATTCATGTACATCCCTATCAGCAGCGACCTGGAAGGGGAGTTTTTGTCCAGCTTTGTCATTTTTGGTATTTCCAGGATACAATCGTATTCAGAAACATCATATACCTGCGGCTTCTGTATGTCGCCTAAATTCAAACCATATTGCGCAATGTTTTTTGGGGTGCATATTGGCTTATAAGTTTTGGCTGTGGAGTTTGGCTTTGTGTCTGCATTTATTTGGTGGTAGAAAGAGGTTGGGGATATCGAATAATTCAGGGGCGCATTTTCTATGTGGAATTTTAAATTTAAGGGAAGGGGCTGGCAGCTTGCGTTTGGCGCGCCCTTGCCTATAAGAAGCTCAGGGACAACGCAATTTAATTTCGGGGGCTCTATCTCATCGATTATTAAACTGATGCCTGTCTTTGGCTTGCACCCTGTCCTTGCCGGGAACTGGCCTTCAGGGCACCTGCAATCCTGCCAGCATGTCTGGTAGTTTTCGCCTATGTCGCACCTTGCATCACCGCAGACCTGCGGGACATTATAGAAAGTTATTGGCGAATAGATTTTTTCATCTGCCGGGAAAGCAAATATGTAGCCTGAATCTTTTTCCAATTCAGAAACCTCCCTTGGGTTTTCCAGGTTTATGTTTTGGGGGGAATTTTTTGCAGCCACCCCAGCAGTTATCTGGTATATTTTCTTGCCTTTGAAATCAACCCTGTCTACAAAACTTGCAGGGATCATCCCATAGCTTTGTATGAATTTTTTCACGTCAGTTATGTTTACAGAGGAGTAGAGGTCGATTTCGCCGGGGTCTGTATTTTGGACTCCGCCATCCAATATATAACTCCAGTCAGCCAGCCAGCTCTGGTTTGTTTTTATTAAACTGATGATGCCAGCTTTTCCGTTATTTTCCAGCTCTGAAAGTTTTAAGATGGCGTCAGCCTTGTTTGCAAATTCTATCGGGCTTGATTTTATGCAGTCTATGGGGTTTTTGTCTTTGCATAAATACAATAAAGCAGCCTCTACAGAGGAACCAGAACTTCCTATGTCAATCCTTACATCGCCCGAATCCCCTACTCCAATCAGCTTTCTCTCCAAGTAATCATTGATGTCGAGCTTTATCTGTTCTGTGGCTTTCTGTGTTATGATATTTATGTTTACTGCGACAGCAGTGTTTGCATTTACAAGCAAAAATATTGATGCAAAGACAGCTATGCAGAGCAGGTTATAGTTGAGAGTTTTCATATTTTCATCACTTCTATTTATTTTGGGATCTCAGCCCTTTTTCTAAAAGGGCTGATTTTTCATATTTTATTCCAAACGTCCATAATCTCCGTAGAGCCAAGGCGAATATTTTTTGTGTGCTTTATCCAGTCCAGAGTCAACAGCTATAGAGCCGGCATAAGTAATCGGCACAGAATCGGTGAACTTGCAGGAAGTTGGTTTCTCCCTGTTAACCGGTTCTATTTTGCAATGTTGTTTGAATATTGGGACAGCGGTGCTGAAATCAAATTCGTCCTTCTCGAATAAGCCGGTCACTTTGAATGAAGGCACAAATGCATTGACATAGTATTCGCTGTCTTCTTCCTTCACCTCAAAATCAAATCTCGTTATGCCCTTTATTAAAAAGTCGTGGGATAGTGTTTGGTACCTTCTGCATCCTTGGAAAGCAGAAAATTTCTTGCAGATTTTTTTCCTGTAAGTGACCTTTTTTGTTGTTGTGACTTCAGCAGTATATTCTTGGGGAGAGAGGTAGTCGATGACACTAGATGCTTGCGCTGTATGCTGTTTTTGAGGGGTTGTTACGGCTTCTTCGCCAGCCACATCCGCTGTTGCATTGGAAATAATAGCGGCTGTGAATATCGCTGATTCTCCTGGTTTTATAAATCCGTCCTGTGTTGCATTGGACCATAGAAGCCCGAGGATTTCGGTGTCAGCAGTTGCAGAAAAAATTGTGGATGTTATGGATGCTGTATTTGATTTGTCTACAAACTTGTGGTCTGACGCGTCTAACTGGAGTTCCACTCTTATTATATTTTGTTTTTCTGGATTGGCAACACGCAAGCTGATTATATTCTTTGCTTCGCTTTCGCTCGCATTGATTGTTAACGGGAACTCAACAATATTGGAGGTTGCTGTGCCGTTTTTATAGGTTGTTATTAAATTGCCTTCAATTGTAGACTCCTGGTTCTGCCATAATGATAGGTCAATAGGCTCTATATCATCCAATAAAGTCTGCCCACCATTGGCCACCACAATTTCTATTTGGTTCCATGGCCTTTGGGTTTTGGGCTCGAAAGTAACTGATATCGAATCTGCTGTTTCCGGGGTTAGGTCTATTGCAAAAGGGAATTCCAATGTTTTCCTATCATCGCTTGTCCTTGGTTGAAAACCGGGATTATATTCTTTATGCGCCGCCTCTGTGAATGGATATGGCGCGTTGACTACAGCTTTGTTGAAATTGAATATTACAATGGGGTTTTTCTTTAATACAACATTCTTATTAAGGTCTGACATGCTTACAACATCAAAAAACTGGCCATACTGCGGATTGTAAACATTTAATTCGGATATCCCGCATGCAGAATGGGCTTCAACAATGCCTTCCTGGTCTGTCAACCCGAGAAGGCAGGGGCCTGCTGAGACTTTTGTGTCTGGTATTGGAGTTCCACCAGAATCAGAGACGGAAATTTTAACCGGGCACTTCCTATCCCCGCAAGGGTCCTCTATCTCAGTAAAATTCCCTATGACATCGCAATTCCCTATTTCATTATTATCTATATATGCCAGTGTCCCAAAATTTAACTCGAAATCGCCTGATTTCACAGTGGCCACTATCGGCATGTTTAAGCTGTATTCTATATCAAACCCGACTAGGCAAAATGGTATCCATTGGTGGAGCGGTTTTGCGTTTGTTATCGAAACAGCATTTTGCGAAGGCTGGAAGTTTTTCTGGCTGACCTCAGAGCCCCTGTGGAATTTTATTTCCAGATCAGGATAAGTTTTGTTATTCAAGTCCGGGATATAATATTCAAGAAATTTCCTATCCTTGGGCGGCGGGTTAACAAGCCTTTCTGTATATTGTATGAGGTCTTCTCTCTGCTCCTCTGTTATATTTGCAAAGACTGCGTCTATCTCTTTCCTTTTCTCCTCTGGCACTGTTTCCAGCATCTCAGCAAACGTAAGCCTTTTTCCATCCCCAATAGGCGGCTGCTGCCAGAGCAAGATTTTGGATGCCGCAAAATCCACAATTTTTTCAGCTGCCTTCTCAAGGTCGTCCCTTGTCCTGAATATGGAATCTCCGCATTTCGACAGCATACCAAGCGTAGGGAAGAACCTTGGGTTTGTGTGGTACATCAAAGATGAAATAAAAATGTCGAGGTGCCTCTTTTTGGAATTGTCCTGGACAAAATCAGATGCAAAATCGTAGGCCCGTCGAAAAGACACGGGCACATTTATTTTATATGGCTGCATGAGGTCAAAGCCTTCCAAGCTGGTTTTCATGTAGACATCTATCGCAATATCCTGGTCCCTGATCAGGACTTCGATATTTTCCCTTCTCGCTGGCTCTATTTTTATTTCCTTGCCATAAGACTTTTTGATGGGGGAAAAATCAAAATCTTTTAGCCTATTCTCCAGGCCGAGCTTTATCTCCTCATTTATCCTGTCAAGGCTTGGTATAAACCTTTTCTGGCAGAGGCCCCAGTATGCGACTTTGCTCCCTGCAAAATTTATATTGTTGGGGGGGGCATTATAATATCCGCCCTGCCTGCCAATCCTGATGACCGTTTCTTCTGCCGCATTCTGGACAGCCCTTTCAATATCGCTCTTTACCAGCTTTTTCAGGTTTGCTATATTGGCGGGCTCAGGCTTGACGAGAGTCTGGCTTACAATTAAAGCGATTGTTATCGAGACGATTGCTATCGCGAGGATTATTATGATCTCTGTCTGCCCCTTCAGCCCTTTTCTTTCCCGAAATAAAAGGCCCGAACGCCCAAAAGAAAGGGGTTTAGTATACATATATACTATAATTGAGCTAACCTGAATAAAAATAAAATATCAGAATTAAAGGGGCATCAAAATCAGTATCTGCCTGCTCTTTCCCAATAATTATCATCAGCTTCTTCTTGGCTGCCCCTTCTTTTAAGCAGCATAAACAAAACAAGGGCCACCAGGACTATCACAACTATTATAAGGACTGTCAGGTCGATCCCGCCTTCTGCTTTCTTGGATGTTTTTTGGGCAGGCTGGATTGTCTCCACACTCTCGGTTTTGTTGGCTGCCTTGTTTGCAAGGTCGCTGAAAGACCTGAGGTCTTCTGCCAAAGTTGAGTCTTTTGACCTTATTATTGCCTGGTTTATATCAGAAAGCGCTTTGGAGTCCAGTGCTTCTGTTGTTTTTAGCCTGTTTAAGTCGCAGGAAGCTTCGTTTACAGACAACGAACCCTGCAATGTTTTTGTTGCCTGGCCTTTTACTGATATTGTGAAGGTATACGAACATTCCGACCCTTCGGCCTCTAATTCTATAATTATATTTTCCCTGTTGGATATGGTTTTTGTTGTGGTGTTAAAGCCGGACTTTAAACCTCTTGGCAAGCTCAGTTCAACTGCATAATCTTTTTCTTCCCCATAGTTCCTTATCTCAAGGTAATATTTTACTGGCTGGCCTTTTTTTGTAGAGGCTGATTCAGGCATCAGGGTGGCTGAAAAATTGGCGGATGCGAGGGATTCCGGAGGATCCCGGACTGTTAAAAGTGTGGATGCTGTTTTTGTGCAGCCTGGGAGAGCGCAGCCCCTCACGACGGCTCTCACATTCAGGATGTTGTCTGTCTGGGTTCTTATCTTCTGGCTGACCACAATTTTTTCCTGGGGCCTTGTTGTGACAGATAAGGTTTTCCCTGTTTCCAGGATTTCAATGTCCATGTCTAGCCTTATGGTTGAATATATTTCTATCTGGTATTCGCCTTCTATGTTGGGCTCCAGATATGTCACGGGATCCATCCTTATATCGAAGTATTTCTGGTTCAGGCTCACCACAGCGCAGGGGTTCCCGCTTCCTGTGTCCTGGTCTTCCTGTTCAGCAACACAGATCCCATAATTGAATTCCTTCTGCTTTCCCCTTGCATCTGCTGTAAACTTAATGATTTTTGTCTGGTTTACAGCCTTTCCAAAGGTATTGAAGCAGATAGGTATGCTGACAGGGTTTCCAGGGTCAGTGAAGACCTCTGCGCTTGTAAAGTCGCACCATTCGCCGCAATCAGAGCTCAGGCTAAAAGTTGCAGGGACCCCAAACACGCCAACATCGTCAGGGATTTCAGCATTGATGCATTTCAGCGCCTCCGGCGCCATGGCAAAGTTCGTGCCGTCTTTCAGCGAGGCTTGAGCGGTTCCGGCAATAACAAGGAAACCTAAAATAAGCATTGCTCCTGTAAGGGATTTCATAATATTATATTGTTCGACCCGCTTAAAAGACAGAAATAGGGCCGCAAAATGCTTTATAAAGCCTGTTGCCATTCTTAAAATAAGGTGAATTTTATTAGCGGCTACCTAAGAGGTTTCATAGACGGGATTTATAGTAGGGGCAGAAAAAATTTCAGGGACCTGCTAGCTTTTTCATTGGTTGGGGCTGTTTCTTTCGGATCAATGAAGGGGTATAAATCGTATACAGTGTATATTGAAAGGCGTGAAAAGGAGAGAGCGGCAATAGTAGAAGGGTTCGAGAGCCTTATTGAAGTTGACAGAGACTTAAAGGCAGATTATTCAGAAAAAATAGGCGCGGAAGCTGCAGAAAGGAAAAGGCTGGAGGCTCAACTCGTAGAGTTGAGAAAAAGATTGGAAAAAGGGATGGGGGATTATTCAACAGAATTAGAAAAAGACAGGAAAGAGAGGAAAGATTTTATGGCTGAGCTTAAAAAAATCCAGTTTCCCCCTTCCCAGATTCGTGTCGAGTCAACCATTTATCCCGGGCTGACTGGAAAGCCGTCAACAAAAGAAGAGCGTGCAAAAAAAGCGAGGATTTTGGTTGAGAGAATGAAAGATTCAGGATGCATGGTTAAAAAGAAAGAAATTATGGCAGAGAGACAAAGCATTGTGCTAGTTAAAAGCCTTGAGACTTCAAGGGGGCGAGCTGTTATTTACTCTATTGAGTGGATAGAAAAAGGAGGAAGAGGTTATCAAGAATCTATGCTTGCTCTGGGACTTGATCCGAAAAAACCAATAGATAGTAATGAGATAGAAACCATGGCAAAGAAGTTTTTTGGTTTTTTGGATCATTGGGGTGACTCCAGAAAGAGTCTTAGTTATAATGAATCGGCAATGAGGGATGCAGTTTATGAAACTTGCAGAGAAATCGTGATTGATTTTGAGCGCGATGGCGAACCAGATGGTTTCTTCAGAGACGGGATGAAAAGAGAGCTTGAAAAAGAAGTCGTGGGGATTTTCTACAACGGATTGCTTGATTCTTGCTTACAAGCCATCCCTGAAACACCCGATCAACCCGCGAACCCTAAAAGGTAGTTTTATTTAGGGCTTGCTTTTTGGAACAGCTATAACTGTGACACCATCTGATTCAACCGGATCTTTATCATCAATATCTTTTATAGAAGACAGTTTTACTTTTATTTTATAGGGCTGGCCGCCCCTGCAATCTGGCCTATATCGCTATCGAAGGGTTGCATGGCGTCACCTAAGATTGGGGAGGCCTGTTGTTGAGTCTGGTTTATTAATTCCTGTTCCAATTATTGTGATATGATTCTCATCGACACTTCAGTATATATAGCCGCTGAAGAAGATGGCTCTATTGAAAAATTGTTAGAGCAGATTTCAGAAAAGATGTTTATACATTCATGTGATGTTATAGAAAAGGAGATTAATCTCGCCGCTGATTTTTTAAGAAGGACCGATAGAAAAATTGAATCAGAAAAATTAAAAGCCATCTATGAAAAAATAAAAGAAGGCAACATTAGAACAAGTGAAAGGATACTAAGGCTGTCTGAAGACTATCATTCTGAAGCTTCACAGCTCTCTAAAAAGGATCATAAAAAGATAAAAGCCGATTTTTTGATAGTGGCCTCTGCATCTGTAGCTGGGGTAAAAAAAATCCTGTCTTTTAACAGGAAAACAATGGCATCTGAACAGACCATAAAAGTATACAATATAGTAAATACCAGAAATAATTGCAAAACACCTGCATTTTTGACAACAAAAGAAGAATTAAGAAAGCTCTTGGAGTCTCTTTAGTTTAAGCCGATTTCTGCGCTCCTTTTCGATATTCTCATTTACCATTTCATCTATTTCGTCAGCAGCCTGCTCTCTGATAAACCTGGTAAACTCTACAGCATCCATCATTTTTCCATTCACTTCAATCCCTTTTTTCATGATTTATATATAGGCCGGGTACTTAAATAGCTTGCAGGCTTCAATGGTGTGTCTAATCGGTGTTCATATATTCCGGGAAAAGAGGCCTGTGAAACACATGAATCACCGGATATATATTATTGGTTAACCGTTAACTGACTGAAAAGTGTAACCTTAAGAAGTTTACTTTACGCCACCGAATGCTTTATAAAGCCCCTTTTCATTTTTTAATAAGGTGGATTTTATCAGATACCTAAGCGGTTTGGTGGACGGGATTTATAACAGCAGGAAAACCAGGGACCTGCTCGCTTTTTCATTAGTGGCGGCTTTGCCTTTCGCATCAATAAAGGGGTATAAAGCATACACAGGGTATATTGAAAGGCGTGAAAAGGAGAAAGCGGCAATAGTAAAGGGGTTCGAGGACTTTAGTGAAGCTGAGAAGGCCTTGCGCGCAGATTATTCAGGAAAAATAGGCGCGCTGGAGGCTGAACTCGGGGAGCTGAGAACAAAATTGGAAAAAATAGGGGACCTTGAAAAAGTCCAGTGGCCAAAGGCAGAGGCAGGACCCTTGCCTATTCCTAAAAAGAAAAAACTTTCACCAGAAGAGAAAAAAGAGGCCGCTGAGAGGAGGCAGGTTAAAGCCATCAGGCTTGCCAATTACATCAAAAGCACTGCCACTATAGTAAACCATAAAGGGCTTATTGAAATATATTTTGAAGGCTATGGAGACGAGAGGCGTAGCTTTAACATGATAGAATTCAATTTGCCACTTAAAACTCATCTCGGAAACTGCAATGCGTATTATCTGGAATTTAATACCGGAAATATTTTTGCTGATGACATAAGAAAGATGCTTGTTCTTGGGGTAAATTCAAGAGACCCCAACAAACAATGCTCTTTAGCTGATAGTCTTGCTTCCGATACTATCAGAGTTAACAATAGAGATGCATCAGATCCCAGAAACGGCAATATACGTGTATTTCTTGCCGCAAAGAGAAATTTTGAATATGTGATCGGTGAGCCGGCTAAGTACAGGATATTTGGTGATGCACAGGTAGCGTTTCATAGAGAGGCGGAATGGCTTTTCCCAAACGAAGATGAGATGAACCAAAAATACGAAGAATTATTAGACATATTTACAATTGTGGCTTCTACCGCTGAACCTAGCTCTGAAACTCCCAATCAACCCGCGAACCCTAAGTAGTATTATTTGGGCTTGCTTTTTGGAACAGCTATAACCGTGACCTCATTTGATTCAACATCTCCCTGAATGCCACCCATTTCGAGCTTTACTTTTATTTTGTAAGAGGTGCCGGCTGTTACTGATTCCCTTTCTACCAAAAGTTCAGCCCTGCCATTATTAATTATTGCTTTCTGTTTGGCGTCAGTATTATCAATTGCCAGCAATGCTTCAGCATGTTCCTCACCATTTTCCACTTTTACTTTAAAAGAAAGTTTTGTACCATCAAAATTTTCATCAAACACTGTGATATGAGGCACCTTAATCTCCCTCTTTACTTCTTTTATCTTTTCGTCCTCGAGGGTTGCCTCATTTTTAAAGTCCTCAAATGATTGGTCTGTGAAATGAAGGCGGAGCATATCTTTTATAGGTGTTGCTTGTTTTATAGTCAGATCACTGTTTTGCCTTAATTTTTCGTTTCCAGCTGCCTTTACATGGCCAGGGAAAAAGGTTATTATCATGTTATTCTGCAACTCAGCGAAGGTGTTAGAACTGGATTTTGAATTCAGATCATTTATGTTATCCTTTATTAGTTGTGCAGTTTTCTCCCTAATTAACTCAAATTCGTAATTAGTGGCATCATTTTTAAATTTTATTATCAGATTATCTGTGGGTTTGCCATCAGGCCCTTTTTCTTTTTGTATACTCACCACCCTAAACGGCAGGGAAGAGTAGACCCCACTGTCAAACTTGCCTCTGGAAAGGCTGTCTTGCTTGAATTTTACGGTACCTGTTTTTTTGCCAATAAATTCGCCTACCGTTTTGGTATTTGGGTGGACTGCTTCCTCAATGATTATGGAATCAATTATGTCTGAAATACTGGGGTCTGACAGCTTCAGATTTTTATTCTCAATTGCCAGCGGCCTTGCTCCAGTCTCTGAAAATGCTATCAAAACTCCTTCTTTGAGTTGTTCACGGTTTTTGATTGTTGCAGCATTTGGATGTTTTGTTGTGTCTGCGAAATACATCACATCGCCCGGACTCAGGTCAGCTATTTTAGTAGCGGATTTCAGGTTCCTGAAAACTGATTTTCCTATTTTTGTGGTATCAGATCTGGAGACATCAGCTTTACTGTAGCCGAAATCTACATCAAGCTCGATTTTTCTCTTCTCGGGATCCCCAGACTTTGGTATGCAGGTATATTTAACCACATACGTCCCCTGATCTAAATCAGGTATCTTTGCTTCGGCGTCATCCGGCTTTAGCACGATTCTCTTTGACTTGCCTGTTGAGAAGGCTCCTCCAACATAGTCGGCTTTTTTCCCGTATTCCACCAAACAGTTTTCAAGTTCAACAGCTTCACCCTGGATTTTTTTATTTGAGAGCATGACAATCGCCTCTTTCTGGTTAACCCTGTATTCGCATGTCCTTGTGAGCTCTGATTTTGTGCTGTCTACCCTTATTCCATGTATAGCCACGCCAAGTTCTTTTGACGGGACCAGCCATAGCTTCCCTTCCTCTGGGCATCCTTCAAGCGGCTGACCTATGTTGGCGGCAATATTCCTTCCGGGCAGCTGTGAGCAGTCCTGCCTGTAGGTGACCGTGAGGCTTTCACGCTGCGTCAGCTTGGGGCAGTCATATTCAAACACATATTCGCCGTCTGCAGGGTCGCCTATGTTGAAGATCGCAGGCGCATTCTGGGGACTGCTTGGGCCTGCCGTGAGGCCTAACAGCTGCTTGAGGCTTCTCGGCTCTGCAGTTGCGTCCTTTATGCCTGTGAGGATAAGGGATGTCTTGGATTTTATTATATTTGTGTGCTGGGTAAGCTTGATGTCAGTTAGCGTGTCTTTACCTATTTCATCTTTTATTGATTTGGCCTCTACTTCTATCTGGGCTGCTGCATTTTTGACAGCTGCGCTTGCAGTTATTGTTTTGTCATTCGGGTCTGCAAGCCTGCTGGCCTGGCTTTGGATTTCAAACGCCAGCGACTCTATCCCCTCAAGAGTCTTTTTCTTTTGATTTTGCAGGGCGTTTTTATCGCCCAGGTAATCTGGTTTCTCCAGCTCCCTGTCTATCCTTCTCAATTCAACTGCGTAAGACGTCTCAAGGTTAGTGGCACGGACATCTATATTGTTGACAGCTGTCCTCAGCGCGTCTGTGACCCCCGAAGCCTGCTTCCTGTATTTGATGTCCCAATTCCCGCCGCAGACGAAATTGTTGCCGTTCTCAAGCTCAAATATCACCTGGTCCTGCCCGCATGCCTCATTTGTCCTCTCGAAGTTCTGGCCTGTCTGTGTGTTCTTTGCAGTCATTGAAAACCCGATCTTCCTGTACTGGTTTGCATAGTTTTGGAAGTCAGTTGTCCTCTGGTCAACATAATTATTCAGACCTTGGAGTGTATTTGATGCAGCCCCAAGATACTGGTTGTTGCAGGATGTAAATTGCGCAACGCAGTTCAGCGCGGCCTGCCCTGCCTGCTGGGGGTTCTCAGGGTCTGCCCCATTGCAGAGGCCGTCGCCGATATTGTGGATGTTAATGTCCATGCACAGCATGAAAGACTGTATTTCCGTGAGCGCTTTCGCCATCTGCGTGTGGATGCTCATCATGGTCTCAGCAACTTTGCAGACAGCAAGGCCTGCAGTTGTCAGCTGCCCAATCCCCTGCAGGAAAGCCCCTATCGCAGTAAAAGCAGTATTCTGCCCCTTGTCATTGGCCTGGTTGGCGGCATTGTTGATTATTGTGATCGGATTCCCCCTTGCTTCCGGGTTTTTCGGGTCGCCTATCCCAGTCACAGTTCCAGGGGTAAGGCCAGAAATTACTTGTGGATGAAATGCTGATTGTGGCAGTTTCGTGGCCCTTAAGTTTGCTTTATTTGGATCTATCCTAACAAGATCGTCTGCGTATTGGTTTTGTTCACCGTCAACAGATAATATGTGACCCTCAAGCAGGCCATCGTAGGTAGTTCCTGTTTTTACAAAACTAATAGATTTACCATCAATGCTCCCAGCATAACCAGTTGCACTAAAAATAGTTCCGCCTGGATATAATGCTGGAGGTGGAATAGCTTGAATGCCTTCTATATCACTTCCTTTTACTGTTTTTATCTGCCCATTCCTTAAAACTCTAAAAGTGTTCTCACCTGCTTTACTATTAGTGCCAACTTTGTCTATAAGCGTGGCCGGACCGCCAGACTCAAAAATCCCTTCATCAACTGTAACCTTTGTTCCAGGCGGCGGCGGATTATTTTCATCGAAGTTCCCAGCCGAACCAGGAAGATTCTCGTCATTTTGAGTCCATTCATACCAGCTCTTTACCCCGCCTGCAACGCTGCTGACAATATCCGGGACGAAATCCTTTACCAGACCTACAATTGCCAGCCCTCCCACAATCAGAGACATCGTCGCCATTATCTTGGCATAGGTGACTGAGGTTTTGACTATCTCGACGCATTCCTTGAGGATGTCTTTGGCATCGCCGACGCCAGCTTTGAGGTCGCTGAAGATGTCTCGGATTTCTTTTTCAGAAGTTTTTATTATTTCGTTCAGGCTTTTGACTGTCTGGGAGACTGAGATGTCCTGCAGGGTTGATTTTAGCTCGACTGATTTTTGGTTAGAGAGCCTGGCTTTTGCAAAAAGGACGTTGTTCCTGATTGTGAAGTCGCCTTGCCTGCAGTCCTTAAACTTTTCCAGCTTGAACTCGCACTCTGTCCTTCCACCCGGAGCAGGCTTGCAGCCTGTGAGCGGTATGATTTTGTGGCCGAATGGTTTTCTCTCTTTTGGCCTTTTGAGCTTGGCGTCTTCAACAGCTTTCCTGCAGGCTTCCCTTGATTTTTCGTCTGACCTTATTTTGCTGCAGGTTTTTGTTTCCTGGGTCAGCAAAGCAACCTGCTGGAAACAGCTGTCCTTTATTTTGGCGTCGCTTATCCTATCGCATAAGGTGTGGTCCTGCAGGGACAGGGCTCCATTCGCAAAGCAGGCGTCCCTGTCTGGCTTGGCGCCTTTATCGCAGGTTGTTATGACATCGCTCCTTGTTGCCAACGATTCAGTGTCCCTGTCCAGCTCAACCCAAACTTCATCAACCTGAGTCCCTGTTGGCACGCTTATAAGTTCATAAGTAAGCTTTGTCGGGTGCCTCCTTTCGCATGAAGTAAATTCAGTCTCTTCAAACCTCCCTACTATCCCTGTTTTTGTTTTGTCTATGCACAGGCCCGGGTCATTTTTGTTGTTCGCGTCAAAACTGCATACCAGGTTAGGCTCACCACAACCGTCTGAAAAATCACGGCAGCAGTTCTCCCTTGTCTCGCCTGCATCCAGGTCAGGGACCCCATTCCCGCAATCAAGCTTTGGCTTTGGCGCAATTGTAAAAGGGTTCCCTATAAGATTGACTGTTGACGGGAAAACCAGCCCATACTCCTTTAAAATCTTTTCTGTGTCGACGAATCCTTCCCTATCTGTTTTCCTGACATCAAATTTTTCAGGCGTGTCTGCCTGGTCAATCCCGGATATATGGAGGCTTGCAATCTGCGAATTCGGGTCCTGGTTGATTTTGTTTGGTATTACCCTTGAAACCCAGCCTTTTGGGATGACATTTTTATTTTTTATAAAGTCTGCAGTCAGGTTGAGGAGCTTTGAATCAGACAAGACCACATCCACACTGTCCAATTCATTATCCTGCAATATTTCCCAGTCGCTCTGGGAATTCCCTATACCATGCCTTTTTATGACGTCCCAATATCCAAACCACTGCCTTTTGCCTGCTATTTCCAATGTGGCGAATGTCAGCAGCCTTGCTTCCTGCTGGCCGAAATTAAGGGTGCCAACATCTTTTGCATTCGATATGTCAAGCCAGTTTGCCTGGTAGTCAACAAAGGTCGAGAATTTAATTGCAGACTTCTTGTTTGCCTGGACTGACCGGATGCAGTCTGTTGGGTCCTGCAGCTTGAATTTTTCATCTATGCAGGGGATTATGTAAACATCATTTATCAGGACGCTTGGCTGGGAATTTATTTTAATCCCGATTGAAGTGAACTCCGGCTCCCATTGCCCTTGGACAGGGCTTTTGTCTTCAACTTTTATCTGCTTATTGACCAAGCTCGAAGGCGCTCCCAAGGAAACTGGAGTCGGCGGCTGCAACCTTGTTGATCCATCTGGCGCAAAGAAATTCACCTGGATTACTGTTGCAAAAGACTGGGCAGTTGAGAGCGGCAAGGTCAGCATCAAATAGATAGAGAAGACTACAGCTGACAAAAATGCATTTTGCTTGCTAAAGATTTTTGCTTTCATATGTTGGTTTATTCCTAAACAACACAACTTTTTATGGTAGTTGAATTGACTGGCACGAAACTAAGCGGCAGCGAGACCCCCACCTGGTTGCCGCACTCGACAGTGACATTGATCAATTTAAGCCTTATTTGGGCTGAGGCAACCACGTTTTCTTCGATGACCCGCTGGTTTTCTGTGTCAGCTGCTTTTTGGTTTTTGACCTCAACAGGATCGTCTGGATCTACAGGGTTTGGCAGGGGCTTGTAAGGATAGCCTTCTGTCAAAACAGGGTTGTAGAACCACAGGTCTGTTGTCCCCTCTGGTATTTTCCCGGCAGCATCAAAGCCGCCGAGTATAGAATCTCCTTTTTGGACGACTGTTGTTAAAGCGACATCCTCGAGGGTTGGGATTAAATTTGTAGTAAGCTCTTGGTCGCTTGTCTTCACAAAGAACGGCGCTGTTTCTCCGCCATATCCTATTGACAGTGTAAAGCTCTCTGAATTTGGCCTGACATCAGCAACAGTATAAACCCCTGCCCTTTCCACCATTTCCATGTTGAAGATATGGATTTTAACCAGGCTTAATCTTGCGAGCCTTATTGTTTTATCCTTGACTGAATCTGAGCTGGAAACCTCCTTGAACAGCTTGTGGTCTTTCTCAGTTATCTCCAGCTGGCTGATCCCGCAAGGGACAAGCGCTTCCAGGACGCCTTCGCTGTCTGTTTTCCCAAGCGGGCAATAAGAGTAGAAAACGTCCGCATCTGCCACAGCCCCTGCAGCATCCACGGCAGTTATTTTTGCAGGGCACCTTCCGACTGTGCACCTTTTGACTTCTTCATCAAAGAACCCTAACGTCAGGCCCAAGTCCTTCCAGTCACCTGGCTTATACCCGTTCACAAATGTATGGAATGCAAATTTGAGTTTTAGATCTTCATCCCCAACTTCTGCCACAACAGGGAACAGCAAGAAGTATGAAATCCTATAAGGTGGCGAGACGCAAAGGGTTGTATACCCAAAGTTTTCTGTCCTTATAATGACACGCCCTGGATCTTCGCCATTGTTCTGGAAAACCTGGAAGGACTTTTCGTCCAGCTCGTTTCCCAAAGAAAATTTCACATCAAGGTTTGTAAATACCGGCAATACTCCAGGCAGATAAGATGTCCTGTTAGTTATGCCCTTTGGGACCTTGCCAGCAGTATAGATGTTGTCGAGAGTGCCGGCTATCAGATCCTCGACATCAGGCTTTAGGCTGAACCAAGTCTTTACAATAGGAGGTGTCCCGCAACCTGTAAGGATCCCCTCGCTGGGTATTTTTGGCCTGCCAAATTCATCTGATTCTCGGTAGGCGCGTATTGAGTTTATTATAAACCTCTCAAACAACCTGTTCTCTTCAACCCCGCTAACCCTATTCACAGGCTCGCCATCTTCATCGTAACCTGTGATCTGCAGCTCTTTTTTCTGGCTCTTCTCTATAAGCTCATTCCCAAAATTTATTGCCTTTCCAAGGCTCGAAGGGATTTTTACTTCTATAGGCTTGCCAAAGTCATAGCCCTCCACAGACACTGGCAGATCGATTTTTAACTGGACATCATTATCATTGATTTTAACTTCTACGCTCCGCGGGCTCCCTATCGAAACATCTTTTCCCTTTACACTTTGGTAGGACTTTGGGTCTATTCCCTTTAAAGATTCTTTTAACCCGGCTGAAAGGGTTGCCTCAAAATCCGCCCTTGTCCTAGTTATGGTAGTGTTCCCGTACTGCCAGAATACAACTTTATTTCCCAGATAATCAAGCGCGGGGGGCTTTGGATCAGAGTCGAGATCGAGATAGCCGCCGTTTTGGGCGATTTTCCTTATCAGCTGTGTTGCATCAGAAGAGATTCTTCGCTGGATGTCAGAGTTTAAGGAATTTTTCAGCGCAGAAACAGACTCAGGCTCTGGAGGCAGCAAGCTTATTGTTTTGGTTGCAAAGAGAACCCCCACAACAGCAACAACCACTATACCTAATACAATTATAATTTCTGCCTGGCCTTTCAGCCCTTTTCTTCCCGAAGAAAAGTGTTGAGATCCCAAAAGAAGGGGGTTACCTATGCTGTTTTGTTTATTATTCCGGCCTTTCATATTCCTTGAGCTAGAAAAGAAAGAATTATTTTGCATATTTTTCTAGTGCAGGTCTTTTGGCTTCAGCTGGAAATAGGTTTTTGACCGATTTGATTAGAAGACCTATTTCGTCCATTTAGCCAAAGAAGTGCACACTATATAATTATCAGTTTTCTCTTATAAGCATGGATCTATAACAGTGTTATATCTATTTCTCATAGACAATAAAAACAATATCAATGTCTTGCCCTCTTTTGGAGATTTTCTGGTTCACTTTATATATGCCAGTCTTGTTTTCCAGGGCCTTGCTGAGTGGCGTGACAGTGTCTCCATATTTAAAGTAGTAGTCCAACTTCGGATCAAGTGTTTTTTGTATATAGACATCAGTCAGCGCATCCGCTATCTCCTCGCACCTTGCATCACCGCATCTCCAGCTCGGGGTTGTCTGCGAGCAATAAAGGACATCGGCCACAGTCTTGCATTTTTCTATATCCCCTGAATAACCGCTGTCTGTCTTTAGAAGCGCTGTCACCAAGCTGTTTGCATGCAGTTTTATGTAGTCTTCCCCCCTAAAAATGTCAGCAGTAGAGATAAGCAAAGCAATAGTGCCTATGCTTACCACAATAACCAGAACCAGAGTTATCAGCATTGTCTGCCCGTTCAGGCCTTTTCTGTTTGAAATTTCCGTTTTCATATACTTCGTCTATTCACCTTAGGTTGGCACCCTGACTGTCATGAGGCCGAGATCGACCCTGTTTTCTATCGATCGGAATATATTAACAGGTATTGATAAACCCCTGTTTTTTTTAGACTGTATGCTAAAGCAGATTTCTCTGCAGAATGTCCAGCTATTGCATCCTTTTTCCTGGCCAAAATTCAGCGGATCGCAATCGTTCTTTTCTTCGCCTAAAATAATTTTGTCAATTGTTACACATGCATCGCCGACAAGTTTTTTTATTTGCTCGCAGCCCTCCTTGTCATAAGGGCCTGTAAATGTGACTAGCTTTGAATCATCGAATATAAATTCCTCCTTTGTGAGAAAGCTTGCTTTGGCTACAAGGCTCGATGCTAACAGGATTTTATGAATGTCCTCCTTGAAACTGGCTCCCTTGGATTTTGTTGACTCAAAACCAATAAAAAAGAAAAGCGCTGCTACAACAACCATCAGTATAAGGACGGCCATCAGGAGATGCTCCATTATGCCGAACTGGCCCTTCAATTTTGAGGGAGGGGTGGGAACCGCAGGTTTCCACATGCCGAATTGTCCGCTTATTTTTTTTAAAAAAACCATACTTATATTTGGCTTTCCGTAAATATATTGTCCAATATTTGCAAAAGGCTTATAAAGCTTGGTGGCAATTTAATGGATATGCTGAAAATAGGAGAAAAAGTTCCGGACTTTGAAACAGATGTATACCACAATGAACAGATTAGAAAAGTCAAGTCAGCAGACTTCAAAGGCAAATGGCTTGTCGTTATGTTTTATCCAGCTGATTTCACTTTTGTATGTCCGACAGAGCTGGAGGAAGCTGCTTTGCTTTATGAGGAATTCAAGAAAGTCGGCGCAGAAATAATGAGCGTGAGCACAGATACAGGATATGTCCACAAGGCATGGCATGATGTCTCGCCTGCAATTAAAAAAATAAAATATCCCATGGCCGCAGACCCCACCGGAAAATTGAGCAGGATGTTTGGGACCTACATGGAAGACACTGGCCTTGCGCTCAGGGGAACATTCATAATTGATCCGAATGGAGTTCTGAAAGCATATGAAATGCATGACCTGAGCATTGGAAGAAGCGCAGAAGAGACGCTGAGAAAATTGCAGGCTGCAAAATTTGTTGCTGAGAATGCAGGGCAGGTTTGCCCAGCTAACTGGAAGCCCGGGAAAAGCACATTGAAACCGGGATTGGATTTGGTGGGGAAGATATAGAAAATTCTTTTTAGGGCAAAGAAGGAAAAGTGATTTATATGCAATTCGAACCGAAAAATTTTGAGAGTTTGTTGGGTACTGCGGGATTTTCAGACATTCTTCTAAAAAACCATTTCACACTTTACCAAGGATATGTGACGAATACGAACAAGCTGGCTGATGACTTAGCTGCTTCATTGAAAGCTGGCTGGGCAGGAACCCCCGGATATTCTGAACTGAAAAGGAGGTTTGGCTGGGAGTTTAATGGGATGAGGTTGCATGAGCTGTATTTTGGGAATATGGTTAAGGGAGGCTCGCCTGTTGATAAAAATTCCCATCTGTTCAAAAAAATCGTGGAAGATTTCGGCTCATGGGAAAACTGGGAAAAAGATTTCAAGTCAACAGGTTCGATGCGCGGGATTGGGTGGACAATACTTTATTTTGACAAAAATTCCAACAGATTATTCAATGTATGGGTGAATGAGCATGACTTTGGGCATCTTGCAGGATGCGTTCCGTTGCTGGTTCTTGATGTTTTCGAGCACGCATATATGATTGATTATGGATTGAAAAAAGCGGATTATATTGAGGCTTTCTTTAAGGCGATTGATTGGAAGGCTGTGTCTGAAAGATTTAATTTGTAAATTATTTTATATCGAGATTTTCGAGTTTATTTTTCTCAAAATCGAAAATCCTCACAAGGTGGTTGTTTGTGTCTGTAATATATAATTTTCCGTCCAGATATTTGACATCAGAAGGTTCCCACAATCCAAGCACCTTGCACTCTTCATCACCAATCATGCAAACATTTGCCTCGATTTTTTTGATTACTGTGGAAACTTCCATTTTTTCCAAATCTATTTTCCTAATTGCATTATTGTAAGTGTCAGCAACATACAAAACGTTTTTGCCGCCTGCGCAAATCCCCAAAGGATGCTGGAAGAGAGCTTGTTTTGCAGGCCCGTCTTTGAATCCAAACTCAAACAGGCCCTTTCCGCTGACTGTTGAAACAAAATTATTTTTAATGTCTATTTTCCTTATCCCAGAAACTTCGCTGTCCGCCATAAAAATATTTCCATCTAAAACAGCCAGGCCGGAAGGCTGCGCGAAAGAGGAATCTGATAACGTCCCGTCAATAATATCTTCCCTGCCGTCCCCTGCAAAAGGCCTGATAAAATCCGATTTTGGGTCAAAGACCCAGAGCTGGTGGGCTCCGGCCATTGCAATATAAATCATCCCATTCCTTCCAGCCAAATCCCATGGAGAGGATAAATCTGTCTCCTCCCCTTTTCCGCCAGCAGATCCCCAATAAGCTTGTTTGCCTGTCCCAGCAACAGTTTTTACTTTTTTATTTTTTAAATCTATTAACCGGATGCAGTGGTTTTCTGTGTCTGCGACAAATATTTTATTTTCAAGGAATAATACTCCCTGCGGCCTGTTAAATTCCGCGTCTGAAAAATTTCCGTCTTTCATTCCCTTTTTTCCTGAGCCTGCTTCTTCAACAACTTTGCCTTTCAGGTCAACAACCAGAATTTTATTCCTGTTTGAATTGCTTAAGGCAAAATATTTTTTGCCAGGGGAAAACGAAAGTTTGCCTGGATAAGAAAGGGTTGGCTTATTTTTATTTTCCGGGATTTTTATTTCGATCTTCTTTTTTGCCAAAATATTTTTTTGGTCCTCCAGAATTGTGTCCACAAGCTCTATAATTTCATCCCTGTGGCCTTCGCCTGATGTTTTGAATATAATGTTTCCTTTTGTGTCAATTACTGCTAAAGTCGGCCAGCCAGTAGCTTGATATTCATTCCACATTCTCATTTCTTTGTCCACAATTACCGGGTGTTTTATCTCATAACGAAGAATTGCCTGCCATATATTTTTTGGGTCAGCTTCCTGCTCAAATTTTGCAGAATGGACACCTATCACAACCACAGGCTGTTTTTTGTATTTTTCCTCGATATGCTCGAGATCAGGCAGAATGTGCATGCAGTTTATGCAGCAATATGTCCAGAAATCAAGAATTATAACATGGCCTTTTAATTTCTCTAAAGACAGAGGTCTGTCTGTGTTTAGCCATCTGAAATTTTTTGGGAATTCCGGAGCTTTGGATATTTTATTCAGAAACATATGTATATGTTTTCTTTTGGGTTATAAGGCTTTTCTTTTACAAAAGAAAAGGGTATAAATTCAGCCATTCAAAATCCTCCGGGAACTCTGGAGCTTTTTTTAATTTTTCAAAAAATCCAGACATAGAATTATTCACAACCTTTGGTTTTCAATTCAGAATAAATGCCGCTGACTTCATCCATCAGACCCAAAAATTTTTCCATTTCAGCTGGATTGTTATAGTTCTGCAAATCTATGACTGAAGAGATGAAAGTCTTGAACTCCCCGCCCATTTTTTGCTTGAGTTTATTATAAAGCGGCGTGCAGTCTTGTTTTTTGAGCTCTGGATCTGAAAAAGCGTCTGCTAGAACCTGCGCTCTCCTAGCTTCTTGTTTTGCAAAAGAAAGAAGGTTTTCAAACATCATTTTATTTTTAAATTTATAATGGTCTACACCACCGACAAGGACAGCTAACACATCCAATGGGTCCTTGTAAACTAGCCTGTACTCTGCAGATCTGCCTTCCCTGTCTGACGATTTAAACAATATCGCCCCGATTCTTCCTTGGGCAGGCGTCCTCAGCACAATCCCATTCTCCGGTATTGGGAGGTCTGCAGGCGAGATTATGATTTTAGTTTTTGGCGGCTGGAATTCGGCAGTGCAAAAGCTTAGCTTTAAATCTTGGGGGGATTTTGTCCTTACGATTCCTTTGATTGGCCTTATAAAATCGTCCCTGCTTTTGCTCACAAGCTCTGAATCCCCATTGCAAAAGCCAAAGGAGACAACAGGGTCAATTGATTGCGGGAATAATTCTGTTATATTGTTGATTATTGAGTAATGTTCTAGTGAGTAGTCTGTGATCCCATAAAATATCTTTGTTTCAGGAAGGGCTCCCACGAAATCCTGCTTCCAGAAGCCATAGCTTAAAGACCCTTTGTAAACAGAAAGTTTTTCTCCCGGCTTGAAGAAAAACAGTATGGAAGGGTTCACTGAAACGCCGGCACCTTCTGAAATAAAGGGCGGCGGAGCCAGAAGAGGCGGCTTTTTTAGCCTGATTTCTGCAGGAACATTATAGATGTATGTATCCTCTATTAGATTTTTCAAGTTTTTATATTCTTGAACCTCAGCTGATTTTGTTTCAGTGACAGAGTATACCCCTGCAAATTGCAGCATGAAATAAAGGAAAAATGAGGCGATTATCAAACCCAAGATTATTTTGAATGCCTCAAAAACGCTCAACGCCATAAGCATCACTGGTCTCCTATAGGGGCTTTACTTCCACATAGCCGCCTTTGTTTGCACTTCTTTTCTGAAGAAAAGACCTGCACTAGAAAGGCTTTACTTCCACATAGCCGCCTTTGTTTGTCAGTAAAAGATTGTATGTTGAGGTTATGCAGAAATTGGCTTCTGGTTTCATCTTTTCTATAGCGACCCCCTTTATTCCTTTATCCCGTCTGAGGTAAATGAGAGAATATTTGTTTGCCTTTATCAAATCCTGGTAATCATACTCGTCTATCCAGCCTTTTGCCGGGTTATCCCTAGGATCTTCTGGATCTAAAAAGCAGGCCCTTTCCACATTATAGCCTAAAAAGAAATTGAATGTCTCCTTAGAGCCTGTTGTTGACCAGAAGATGCCTGTCTTCTTTTCCTTGCTGTAAACAGCCAATTCAAATTCCTTTGCTTGCCTGTCCAGCTGCACTTCTTCCCCAAGGCCGAAAAATCTCATTATGAGTGTAATTCCCCCTGTCAGGAGAAACCCAACTACTATTATGACAAAAATAAATACAAACACCAAAGATATGTCCATCTTTATAATTGTTTATTCAAGTTAAAATATACTGTCAAGACTAGAAAAGAAGAATTGCTTTGCATCTTGGAAGATTGACAGAAAGAAAAAGTGCAAAGAAGTGCAATCATCGGTTTTCTAGTGCAGGTCTTTTTGACCAATTGAACAGGGAAAGAAGTGCTACTCTATGTTTAAAACAAAGATTTTGCTGCAGTCTTCTGGGAAGGATGTTGCTGTTGCGTTCACACGCTCGCATGTCGCGGAATCCTTGACCAGACTGCTTTTGCCTGACTTGAACTCAAACTGGAACTTCCCTATGTCTGTATCTGGGGGAACTTTCATAACTATTGGTATATCTCTGATGTCCCCAGCCCTTATCCAAATTGTCTGCACATAATCAAACCATGCTATAGCTTGTGTTAGAGGCCTTTGCCCGACTGCCCTAAAACTAAGTTTATAACAAGCGTCACCGGGCCCTTTATTGTTTATCAATATTTTAAACTGGTTTTCAGCGTCCCTTTTAGCTGAGGCTTCATCCCCTGTTGTCAGGACACAGCTTTTAGTCGGGTCTTTTTTAAGTGTGTCTGAGAGGTCTTGTATAGCTTGCTCAGTGACCTGGATCCCTATTGTATTGATATTTTTGAACAGGTTTCGTATAAATCCTGTTCCTAAAGTTAAAATTAGCACAGCTATCACAATGATTATCACAAATTCAATTCCGATGTTTATGCCTTTTTTTTGAGCCATATTATTGGTAACTGTTTTCTTTTGGTTATACCTTTTCTTTTGGGAAAAAGAAAGGGTATATGTTTATGCCTTTTTTTTGAGCCATATTATTGGTAACTGTTTTCTTTTGGTTATACCTTTTCGACTCAGGCGGACATAGGTCTTTATACAATTACCTAGACCTTTTTCGTCCCTCTAATGGGTAATAATTAGCTCAGGTTGTTTATATATAATTTATTATACGAGATGCCGAATTATCAAAACTGTGATAAAACACAATGCAGTATAAAATCAACGCCCTTTACCCCTGCCTTTGGCTTTTATTTTTTTCGCTGGTTCTTTTGGTTCCTTTTTATCTAGTGGAGCTTTTACAGTAATATAATCTTTTAGGTCTGCCAGTTCTGTGCTTACAGGCGCCTCTTTTTCTGCCTTAACATCCACTTTCGGCCTTCTCGAATAGAAGAAGATTATTATAATGATTATTATTATCCCGAGCATGATGCCTATCTGGGAAGAGTATGCTGTAATTAGGCCTGTCGCTGGAGTTGTTGGTTGGGTTGTCTGGTTTGCAGTAGGCGCTGGTGTTGGAGGTTGAGGTGACGCCGTTGGGGGTGTTGCCTCTTCAGCAGGCTTTGGTTTTGTTGTTGCGACAAATACAGAAAATCCCGGAGTTGTGACGACAAATTCCGCTGAGCCGCCTGTTTTCAAAGCCCATTTTGGATCAGGCAGCTGATTCCATGTTTTATTTGAAAATCTAAGGAATATTATCTCTGATGGTGGCGAATTTAACATCTCATCTTTTCTCATTGTTATTGTGAAATTTGCTTGTGATATCTTGCCTCTCAGGTTTTCTGAAGCTATTAGCTGAAACACCTTTAAAGCTTTCTGGCCTGCTCCAGGAAGAGGCTTTAATCCTTGGCCATAATCGTCTGCTATCGGCATCCCTTTCAGCGCTCTCATCTCTACATAGGCTGCTACTGAACTGACCACTTCATCTGTTTCTAAAATGATTTTGCTTATTCCTGCTTTTTCTGATATTTCCTGGGAGATTATCAGCTCTATCGGTGTATATGGCAAGAAATCCCTGGGGTAGGTTAGTAATTGTGAAGCTATGACATTTAATTCAGATGCCGAAATTACATAAGATACGCCACCGACTCCACCACCGTCTCCACTTCCACCGCCTCCTCCACTAGAGGATCCACCACCAGCTGCAGAGGCTACTGTTATTGTTATTGTAGCTGTTGTGCTGTTGCTCAAGCCGAAAATATCAATTGCAGTGTAAGTTACAACAAATGTTCCGGTGGAGGTGTAGGTTTTTACTGGGTTTGCGGCTGTGGATGTTGTTCCATCGCCAAAGTTCCATAAGTGTGAAATCCTGTCTCCAAGGACGCCAGGTATATTCGGGTCTGTTGCGGCGCTTGTAAATGTTATTTCTTGCCCAATGGTTGCTGAGTTTGTTGAAACAGTAAATCTTGCAACTGGCGGGAAATTCACCAAAGAAGCCAAGTTGCCTTGCCCGCTTGCAGAGGCATTGTATATAGTCCCATTTGACAATGCCAGCGTGCCATTAAATATTATATTGTTTGTAATATTTGCGCTATTTACAACTGTGTTCACCAGCGTCGAATTTATAACTGTGCTTCTTGTTATTGTAACGTTTGTTAAGATATTTGCCAGGTTAAGGCTGCTATTTGTTATTGTGCAATTTGTCAGCGTGCTGCCGATTGCATTGCTGTCTGCTAAGGAGCAGAGATTAAGCGTGCTTGCAGCGACTGTCCCATTAATCAGGATCCCGGCTATCAGGAAGGAATTGTTGAGGGATGAATTTGTTAAGGTAGAGTTTGTGATTGTTGAACTTGTCACGCTTGAGCTTGCGAGTGTTGAGTTAGTTACTGAGCTGGCTGTGACATTTGAAGACGTGCTCGTGCTGAATGTGACATTTGAGTTTATAACTGAGCCGCCGCTGATTGAGCTTCCTGTTATATTGCTTGGGTCAACAACAGTATTAACAAAGGAGCAGGGAGAGGTTGCTGTTGTATCAGATATATTGCTGTTCACAATATTGCATCCGTTAAGGACGCTGTTCCTGATAGAACTTAACCTCCCTGTGACGCTATTAAGGGTGCTTGAATTCACAGTTGAGTTTGTCATCACACTTGAGGCTATGCTGTTTGTGCCAATCAAGGTTGTGAAGTCGAGTATGTTCACGAGATTGTAAACAAGGTCTGTATTGGCCGTTGAGTTTTCGCCTGTGCATGCAAGGCTAACATTTTTAAAACCAAAAGGAGTTGTTAGCAGACCTATCTGTGCGCTGTGGACTGTTGTGCCTGCTCCCTGAAAACTGTTTGCCATGGAGTTGAAATCTGTATCTGAGAAAGACCATCTGCATGTATCGGTTACTGATGTGTTAAAGGTTAGAGTGAAGAAGCTTGTTTGTACAGTTGACCTGTTTGCCGGGTTAAAGCTGCTTTTTACTGAAGGCCCACCGCCCCCTCCCCCTCCACTAGCTGTAACTGCTATCCCTATCGCTGCTGAAGTGGTTGAAGCCCCCAAATTGTCTGTTGCAACTGTTGTAAGCGAGTATGTGCCTGCTGCCAGATTATTGACTGCCTGTGAGAATGGGGCTGTTGTGTCCTCGCCGAGTTTTGTTGCGCCCTGGAAGAATTCAACTTTGGCAACTGTCCCATCAGGATCAGTTGCTGTGGCCTCTATTGTGAATGTTGCAGGGGCTGTGAATGTTGCTCCTGCTGCTGGGTTGGTTATGCTGGCTGTTGGAGGCTGGTTCCTGTTATCAACAGCAAAGCTGTTTGTCGCCACAGCTGTCCCTGCTGTTGTATCAGATGGGGTTATCCTTATCCTGACCTGATTATTAACTGCTGATGCCGCAACGCCGTCTGCCACTGAGTTCCAGACAAATGTGTGCGCTATACCTGTAGGCGAAGTTGTCAGGCCTGTTACGCCATCCCCGCCTGTTCCTCTAGTTGCTGCACTAAAGGTTGCCCCATTGTCTGCTGAGAGCTGGACATTAACTGAAGCTGTGTTGCTTTCTGGGTCTATTAGGTTATAGCTGATTGTTATGTTGCCTCTCTGGGTTCCTGCAGGCGTGGTTATTGTTGCTGAAGGCGGTGTGTTGGCTTGCGCGCCGCCTGTTGGTGTTGCTGACACTTCAATTGAGTTGAAGATCGACCCTTCTCCTGCTAGATTAACTGCAGTGACTTTATAGAATACCTTCTGGCCGTTTGCAAGGCCTGTGTCCTGGAATGTCAGGACATTTCCAACTGTTGTTACCAGAGCCTTGTTAGTTGAAGTTGTGCCCCTGTATATTTTATAGTTTGTTACCGTGGCTCCGCCGTTGTTTGCAGGAGCCTGCCATGTGAGTGTTACCTGACCATTACCAGCCTGGACTGCCAGGTTCTGGGGTGCAGATGGGAGCCGGATCAGGACAGGAACTGGGAGTGTTGGCAATGTGGCTATTTCGAATGTTACGGTTGAGAAAAATGATTTAGCTGTGATTGTATATCCGCGGCTTAAAAGGTCTATTGTCTGGCCTTGGTTTATAAATTGGTTTGCAAGCTGGTTGCTATTTGAATCGGTAACAAGCACTTGCACGCCCCCCACTATTCCTGAGGTTAGCTGAAGCTTGTCATTCCCTGGCAATATAACTAAAGACCCTGGGGGTACTGTAAGCTCGGTTTTTGTTGTTGCGGGTGCAGGTGTTGCCGCTATTTCATTGCTTCTTGCACTTTCACCCACAGAGTTTACAGCAGTGATTTCATAGAACACCTGCTGATTATTTGTGACGCCAATGTCTGCGAAAGTAAGGATGTTTCCTATTGTTGCTATCAAAAGCTTGTTTGCTGAAGCTGTGCCCCTATACACATTATAGTTAATTATTGCTGCTCCGCCATTGTCTGCAGGAGCCTGCCATGTGAGTGTTACCTGACCATTACCAGCCTGGACTGCCAGGTTCTGGGGTGCAGATGGGGCTGAGACTTGGCCTGGGACAGAAACTTCAAGGGTTGCTTCTGACACCATGCTTAATCCAGGAAAGAGCTTAATTGCTGCTACTTTTATTGTCAAGGAGGTGCCGTCTATCAGGTTCACGGTTTTTGTTTCCCCCAAAAATATTATAGCAGGACTAGCTATGACACCAGCTGGGCTGGAGACATAATGCAGGTATTGACCATTAAGGTTTCTTATGTCAAGCCATATTTGATTGGTAATTCCATCAATTGTTTGGAGCGATAGAAGATAATTCCCAAAAGTTGTGGATGTTGACCCGCCGACTGTCACTGTTGTTGGTGCTGACTGGGCAATAGCCATGCCCAAAAGCAAAATCAAAGCTGCAGAGAAATAGGCGGTCGCTCGCTTGGTATTCTTAAAATCTCTGCGCATTCTCCTTTCTTCCATAAAAAGTCTATTGGCTCTCCCACTCCGAATTTAATAATAGTTATAAGTTTTATAAACTGATTGGTAAGCAGGGCAAGTTTTATAAAGCTATCCTGCTTTTCGGTATTTTGGTTTTTTCTAGTGCAGGGCACCTTTTTACGAAAAAGTTGCACCAAAAATGGAAAGAAGTGCTATTTCGAAGGAATTTGTGGATTTAGGCTTTTCTGCTGCATCCCATAAAGGATCCATTTCATCTTTTTCTCTTTGTTTAGAGATGACCAGTGGTAAGCCTCGTCCCTTGTGCCTTTTGTTATCAGGACAATGATTTTGCCGATTTTGGACCTGCCAACACGGCCTCTCCTCTGTATGCTTCTTATTTCGGATGGCGCAGGTTCGTAAAAGATCGCGATGTCGGCATCAGCCACATGCAGGCCTTCCTCCCCGATTGAAGTGCAGACTAATACATTGTAAACCCCTGACTTAAAATCCTCGAGCCGCTGGATCTGCTCTTTTTGGGTGAGGCCTTTTTTTACTTCTTGGATTGGTTTATCCTGAGGTTGCATATCTACTGCTTTTTGAAAATCAGTATTTAGTTTTTTATTTTCTTCTTTTTGATTAACGTTTTTCTTGAAACGGTTATTTACTTGCTTATTTTCAGATCCCCTTTTCCCTTGGCCGATAAATTCGACAGGCCTTGAGCCCTCTATTTTTCCCAATGCCGATGCTATGTGGCTTACAGTGTCCCTGTATGTGGCGAAGACTATTATTTTTGAGCCCTTTCTCTGGTTTACCTCTGCAGATACTATACTGCAGAGCTTGCTCATTTTTGGGTGCTTGTAGCCTTCCTCGAAAAGGCTGTTTGTCAGCCACATTGCATTTGAAATTGTTTTGTCTTTTACAAGGGCTATCGAATACCTTGATTTGTCTTCCCTTACTTTTTTCCAATAGTTTTCTAAAATGGGGATTCCCTGGGTCTCTAGAAGGCCGATCGCATGCTCTATTTTTATTGCAGGCAGGGCAAGTGAGAGCCCTATGAAGGCGTCCCTGTTCCCTGCTTTTATTTTTGCCATCAGGTTGCTTTGCAGAAGAAGCAGGTCTTTTTTTGTTGGATTTTTTCTTTTTAAAAGCCACATTTTCCTGAGGGTTTCTATCCTTTGGTAATAGGCAGACTTTAGAAGAGTCCTTATTCTGTCAAAATTTTCTGGAAGCTCAACACTGACCCATCCTATTTCCTTTTCGTTTATGTAGGGCTTGACATCCTCATCTTCTTCTGTCCGTATCTCGATTGCATCAAGGCCTGTATTTTTGCAGATTTCTTCTATCTTCCCTTTATCTGCGCCGGGGGAAGCTGTTAACCCCAGTATTTTTGGGTTTTTTGCTTGCGCCAGATAGGTTTTTGCAATAAATGGATAGGCATAATCGCCAATTGCATGGTGGACTTCATCCAAAACCAGCAGGCTGAATTCCTTCAAGTTGAGCCTGTTTTCCTCAAGATCATTTTTAATTGTTTGCGGGGTTGCGAAGACCAGTTTTTTGTTTTTGTAGATTTCTTCCCTTTTCTCTGGGCTTATTACTCCTGTTATAACTACAAAAAGGGTCTCGTCAATATTTAGGAAATTTAAAAAAGATTTATAATGCTGGTTTACAAGGGGCCTTGTAGGCGCCATTATTAATATTTTGGAGCTCTGGTTTTCATTCAGCCTGTGGGCTGCTAATAAGGCCGCTATGGGCGTTTTACCTAAACCAGTTGGAAGCACGCACAGAATATTTTTATTCAAGGCAGAAGCTAAAACCGATTGCTGATAGGCTCTTGATTCGATTGAGTCTGGCTTGATTAAGGGATGCGAGACGTACATATCGCTTAAGAATTAGCATATAGGAGTTTAAATTAAAAGTAGGAAATTAAAAACAAATTTTGGGGGTTCGGCCCTTTCCTAAAGGGCTGATTCTAGTGCAGGTTTTTGCCGTGGCAAAAAAGTGCTAGTGTTTCCTTTTGATCAAAACAAATACAACTATTACCACAATAACTATCACTGCGATTATTCCAAGCAATAGTGTGTTTGAACCTGCTGCTGGAGTTGTTGGGGCTGTTGTTGCTGCTGGAGTTGTTGTGCCTGCCGGGGCTCCTGTGGTTGGTGGAGTTGTTGTTGTCTGTGGTTGTTCGGCTGCTGCTACTGCCTCTTTCTTTGTCACAACAAATATTGAGAATCCTGGGGTTGTAGCCTTGAATTTGCCTCCGCCAAGGGATTGTGTTGAGAGTTCATTCCATTTCCCGTCTGCAAACCTTGCTAGCACAACATCTGCGGCTTTCAAGTTGTTTGTTGAGAGCTCTGCATCTGTGAGGCTAAATTCTATTGTTGCCTGCTTTACTGCAGCAGAAAGGACTGTTGAAGGCGTGACCTGGATGACTTTCACTATAGGCTGTGCTGCTGATGGCAAGGCTGTCAATGCTTGGCCTTTGTCGTCTGAAATTGGTATTTTATCAAGAGCTCTGATCTCCACTGTCGCATCGGCTACTGAGACATCTTTTGTGACTTCAACCTGTATCTTTTCGACAGAAGATTTTGATGCTACATCTGCTGGGACAGCCAGTTCAACAGGGGCTGCTGTAGTCAAAGGTGCTGTGACTGTGAGGGTTGTTGAGGCCAGGACTGTGGAGGTTGATGAAGGCGTTGACTGTGAAGTGGATGAAGTGCCTCCAGTGCTGCTAGTCAATTCGGCATATTTGATTTTGAATGTGGCTGTTTTTGTTACAGAATTGCCTGCCCTGTCTGTTTTTGTGAATGTCGCTTTGTATTCGCCTACATCTGATGTGTCTGTGAAGTCATTCCCGCAGTTGTGGGTTACTTTGGTTCCTGTTGGCTTCTCTATTGAGATTGACTGGTCAGCTGAATCAAGGCCTGATGTGACGTCTGATGATGAGCATGTAAGGTCATCTTTGGATATGGTATTGCCTTTATTGGTATCGGTGCTTGGCACTGTTAGGGTTGCTGAAGGGGATGTTGCGTCGTTTGTGATTGTGTATGTTGAGGCGTTCGCCACCTGGTTATTCGAGACATCTGTGGCAAATACTGTGAAGTTGTGGATACCATCAGGCATACCTCCAAGAGAGAGTGTTGCAGTGGAGCTTGAGCCTCCGCTCGCTATTGTCATGCTTGCGTTGGATATTGTCTTGTTGTTGCCGAACCCTATGGAGAGGTTTACAGAGACTGGGTTTGTCTCGTTGAAATCGACTTTAAAGTCATTTGTTGTGTTGGTTGTGTTGGTGTTGTTGGCCCTTGTGCCGCCTGTATACCTTACAGCATTAGGCGCGATTGTGTCGTTTACATAGAAAGTGACATTTGTCTGGTTTATAACGCCGCTCCCGCCGCCATCATCTATCAATGTGACTGTCATGTTCAATGAGTTGTTTGTAGGTATTGTCCTGCCGCCTGGAACCTTTAACCTCACAGCTATGTATATTGTGCCTGAAGTGTTAACAAGTGGAGGTACGCCCCATGCGCCTGCTGAAGAATTGACTCTTGTTGTATTGAACCATGTAAGGTTGACTAGCTGGCCGACTGTTACATTAGTGAAGCCTATTCCGTTAAATGAACCTGCTGTGCCTTGTGCTGATGCGCTTGCATTTTTCAGAGTCTCTGATGAGAAATTACCTAGGAATTCAAAACCCGGAGGCAGTGTTATGTTTATCTGTGTGATATTCCTGACATTGCTTGCCACATCAGTGCCTAAAACTTTTATAGAGAGGTTTAAAGTTACGTTGTCGCCGCCGGATTCGAGGAATGTGACGTTTCTCCCTGAATCAGCAATGGTAAAAGTCTGGAACCCCGTTGTGTTTATGCCTGAAACAACGAACTGGTTGCCTTCTTTGGCAGCGCTGATATAATTGACAAAAAGAGATAGGCTTACTAATAGTACTAATGCAGAGAGTAAAATCAAAACAGGTTTTGTGGCTCCTTTTAAATTATTCATGGAAACCTCTATAGCACATTATATGTTTTGTTTCGAAGATATATAAACATTATTTTGGATGGACACCTATATAAGTATTTTTATTTCTTTGCCCAGGTTTGTCCCTTTTCTTGCATTAATTAAGATTATAGTTTGCTTGCTTATAAATTTAACCTGGGAGCTTATATGGCCTTAGTCATTTTTATATTTTATTCATTCTTACGTTAATTACTTATTATTTTCTAGTGCAGGTCTTTTGCAAGAGCAAAAGAAGTGCTATTATTTAGTAATATATAAGGTTCTAAGAAATTGTAGGCTAATTCCCCTTCTTTCTGGCGGACACTGATAATGATCCTATCGCCCACTTCCAGGCTTCTATATAGCTGGTTGCCGTTAAAGAATTTTATTTGAATTTCGCTTTCTGCTGTTTCAGCGTCATCTGCCAGTGTTATAAGCTTGTTTTGGCATTCACACTCATCCACATTGCCTGCACACTCCAAGCAGGCATCCTTTGATTTTATTGTGCCTTGCAAGGAAACAGATTTGCAGGAATATTCTTCTGTTGATCCTAAATACTCGCCCACTGTTAAGGTTTTGCTGGTTTTTTCAGGCATTCTTTTCGACAGCCTTTCAATTTCAGCCAGGCCAAGCGGCCTGTCATATACGCTTACTTCATCCACAAGCCCGCCAAAGTAATCCTTGTTTAGGCTGCTCCAGGAGCTTCCGCCTATGACGATGTAAGAGCCGTTCAGGTCTGGCTGGAGCTCTGAGTCAAGCTCCGCCTTCAACTGAGCGTTTAAATAAATGCTCGTTTTCTGGAATTCCAGAACTGCTGCAAGATGAGACCATCCTCCAGAAATATTTTCATATTCCCCAGCCGCAAACTGGTAAAACGCTTCCAGAGTCGTATTCTGGCCTGTGTAATTTGAACTCTGGTAGGATCTTATGCCAATCCCGGTTCTATTGGCAAAAATAAGGGATTGTGGTGGTCCTGAACCTCCCTTTGGACCGAGCAGCTGCAGGATAGTCTGTTGGCTTATATTTTTAGGCAGATTAAACCATAGGTCAACAGAAAACTGGTTCTGGTCAGGCAGCAAAAGGGGGACATCTATATAACTGGAATTAAAGCCGGCTGCCATCCCGAACTGGCCAAGGATTTTTTTAATTTGCGGCGCCTCCTGGGTGTCATTGGTTATGGAATCTGTGAGTATTCCGTCTTCTTCGCTGAAAGAAAAAAGGTGTATCCTTTCCTTTATGTCATATACCTTTGTAAGGTCATCAGCCTTTTCATGCTGCTTAAATATTGCCATCAGGTCTTCCTTGGACAGCCTGCCTTTGTAGATTTGGATGTCGTCTATAAGGCCGTTGAATGTGGTGGATGGGGGCATCCCGCCTATAAAAAGACCGTTCTCCCCTGAAATCTTTATCGGGCCTTTAAACTCTTTTTCGTCCTCCAGGCTTCCGTTAATATAAAGCCTGGCCTTTTCGCCGTCCCAGACAGCCGCAACAAATAACCAGCTATTGAGGGGGGTCTCATTTTTTGAAAAAATTTCAACTCTGGCTCCATCCCCTTCAGCAGCAAATTGCAGCCTTGGAATTTTTTCATCTTTTACTAAAAGCAAGCTGTAGGCTGCCTTAAATGGTTGAAGCTGATCCTGCTCGTGGGGTTTTGCGATTATTGTTTGGGGTCCGCTCCCTTCTGCGGAAACAAGATATATCCATCCTAGCAGCGCAAGGCCGTCGTTTATGTCTGCAGCGAAATTTTGGTTGTCATCAACTTTTACAAAATCCCCAACACCATCAAAAAAAAGTGCCTGATTCTCCACTCCTTTCATGAGCCTTTTTTCTGCTTCACAGCTGGGATAGGGATCGCTCTCGAGGTTCCCAAGGACTCCATTATTTTGATTTCCAGAAACGTCATTTATTTGGATGCCATCCAAATCCTCTTCATCGAATGCAAGCCTTAATGTCAGCATGGGTTTGGTTTCCTTTTCTACCTCAGGCCTCGAAAAGGTTGAAACATCTATAGAAAGCTTCAAAACAGCTTCACTATCGTAGATCTCTATAAGCTTCCCGTTGGGAAAATAAGGCAGCTGCAGAGTCAGGTATGTCTCTTCCAGCTCGCCGGCGCCAAAATCAAATGCAAAAAGCCCGAGCTCAAACCTAGAGATATCCAGGACTTCCCCGTCTTCAGAAATAGTTTTTGCTGTGTAAGCGACTTCTGGGTCTAGGAATTTTTCCAGGCCCTTATTGGGCGCAGAGCCCTCGATGATCCTTGTTCCCTGCTCAACCAGTTCCCCGCTGTTGTAATAAAGCCCAATAGAATATAATAAAATTTCGTCCTCATATGATTTGGATGGCTCGGACAGCTCGGCTGGCTCAGCAGAAAACCCGCCTTCCGGGATTATTTGGTGGCCTGTAATTTGAAGGTTATAAAGGATTAAGGCTAGCAATATTGAAACAATTGACAAGCCCGCTATCATTGCTAGTTTTTTGGATTCCATACATATGGCACTCTTTGCTAAACTTGGATGAAACAGATTTTCCAATCAATCTGTGTAAAATCTGTTTCGGCTTATTTGTACCTGGATAATAAACTTAGCATATATTTCATGCTTACTGGGCCAAAGGTTATTGGCTCAGCTTCTACAGACCGCATCACTGAAATTTCTGTAGGCCTGATATTATCGTCTGTAAAGCTGCATCCCCTGTAAAACCCCACAACCCCTTTATCGAACTGGACTTTGATATTCCCGCTTGGATCCTTTGATATGAGGCTGCTTTCTATATAATTCTCGCTGCCCCAGAGGGCGACTGCCTCTTCTGCGTTCTTGGCGCAGTTTGGCCTTGCTGGTTTTTTCCCGCCTCCCTGTTCAGTATACTCGTCTGCCAACCTAAAGATTACATGGCCAAGCTCATGCAAAAGCCTTGAGACAATCCTGTCCTTCGAATAGGTCTCTGATATAAAAACGAGGTTTCCCACGCTAAATGACCTAAAAGGGATTTGGGAAACAACTATTGCATAGTCTGCATTAGGGCACTGTTGGGAAATGGCTTTGTTTGCAGACTGTATATTATTTACTATATTGCCTATATCTGCAGGGTTTACCAGCATATTCCCTTGGGAAGGGACGATCCATAAATTGAATTTCTCTTTGTTGGATTTGAAAGGCTCTACGCCGAATATGCCTTGCTTTTCAGTGTCATCATAAGATGCCCAGCCCATTATTTTCTCTTTAAACCCTGCACCATCTATGTTTCCATCATAAAGGAATGCTATATCCAGTTTGCTGCCTAGTGAGCCGCTGTCTATTATCTTTTTGCAGGAGGGTATCTTTATGCACAGGGCTGCATCGGGCTTGCACTTCTCCCCTTGCTGGCAGTCATTGTCTGCACGGCACCTTCTCGCAGCAATATTGGAACCGGAATATATTTTAAGCTCATCAAAGAATATTTTTCCCCCATCAAAGCCCTGCAGGACTGGATACAATGCAGTTGGAGGGATGGCTGTTTCTTTGCCTTTCAGCTCCCCATTAATAAAGAAAGAGGCTTCCAGCTCTTCGCCTGCTGTTTTGGCAAGGATAATTTGGATCTGCATCCACTCGTCAACAGGCATATTGGAGGAATAAATTTCATGATCCCTGTCCCGTCCTTTCACTACAATCCCTATGCCTTTTTTCCCGAGAATTAGCGCGATAAACTGGTTTCCATTATCTGGACTATCAGACATATTAAAAATATAATTTTCCCCTTTCTCGAATTTAGGGTTCTCAGATATTTTCAGGGAAAATGTTGCTGCAAATTCTGGCCCTGTTATGTCTAGCTCTTTGCCTCGTACATAACTTCCTGTGCTGTCGAGCAGGATGGCATGTTTGCTTACACCTGCTGCCCACTTGGCCTGATTCATCTGGCCTGAGTTCCCAAAATCTGAAAGGTCAGAGATCACATCTCCGCGCCCCTCATCCATCCTCCAATCCAATACAACCTCTGCTGGATTTTTTGCAGAAGAATAAAGCGATTTTATTTCAGCTTCAGCCAAAGCTGTGTTGTAGATTTGGATGTCATCTATAAGGCCGTTGAAAAATCCATAGGAACCGCCGCCAACCACAATGTCAAGCTTTTCGGATAAAAAGATTGGCTGCTCTTCTGAAATTTTGGCTTCACCATTGAGATAAAGTGACGAAAGGGATTCTTCATCTGTCCTTTTTGAGACAAAAACTATGTGCGCCCATCCTTTATTGGGGTTGACATAGAAAGGCTTGTTTTTGTACACAAAACCTATGCCTGAACGGTCAATAATCATCCTTAAATCGTCGGCTGAGCGCAGAGACATGATTTCTTGGGTCGCCGAAGGGAGATCCTTCGGTATCCTTATCCAAAACGCCAGGCTGATATCGTCCCCAGCCACATCTAACGGTTTGTCCAACACTATAAGGTCGTCTATGCCGTCAAAGGCTAGGCCTCCCCTTCCATCCCTTCCAGCAACCTTGAAAACCTGCGAGCTGTTGATCCCTTTTAGAGTCCCTTCATTTTTCTCTATGTCTGCAGATGAGTCTTTTATTGCAGAATCCTGGAGGCTGTCAAATCTCCATTCAAGGACCGTCCTTGGGCCTACAGATATGCAGCCCACTTTCTCGTAAATCTTTTTGTTTTCTTCCTGCGGTTCTTTCAAAACATTTTCAATATCCAGCTCAATGTCTATGCAGTATTCGCCTGAAGAGGAAAAGAACAGGCCTTCGCCTGATATTTTTTCAGCAATTACTTCTCCCGGCTTAAGGTTAGAAGGATTTAAATAGAACTGCTTTTCTGTCACTTGGATGCCATCTTTTTTTATAACAAGATTGTTTGCTATCTGGCCGGAAAATGGATTGCCAGAATTTTTCACAAAGATTTTTATTTGGAACTGCTGGCCAGTATAAGCAGAAAAAAGTTTTGCACCATCTTGGCTGGCAAAATATGCATCCTCCAGGACGATATTGGATCCCTGTTGCGGTGTTGGGGGTTCTTCCTGATATTCGCAGCCATCCCCTCTCCAAACGCCCCCGGCAATTTCACATTCTTCTTTTGCATTGCAGGCCTTAAGGTTTGAAAAGCTGCAGCTTTCCTTTACTGCCTTCACAAGGCATGGGGCTATATCTTGATGGAAGCATGCAGTGACGCTGGCGTCATTGGAAACAGTGTCGGTGAGACCTTGGGTGCAGAAAAGGCCGCCTGAGTTTTTACAGGATTCTTTTGTCCAGCAACCTTCCAAATGGTCTGCGGAACACTTTACCAGCTCCTCATCAAAAGGCATGCAGACCTGCGTTTTTGTGAGATACCCTGCCCTTTCGTCAGCAATTTCGACCGATTTTCCTTTGAATTTTATTTCGCATGTTGTCCTGTTGATTGTGGAAAATTGCTTTTTTGTTGAGGCGTAAAGTTTCTTTGTTTCTGATGCAGGGGCGGATGACAGGAAGTAGACAGAAAGAACACCTATGATTATAACCAAGACTAGGATAGGGACCAATATTTTTATTGCAGCCATTAAAACACCTGCTATGAATAGTTTGTTTTCCGACAATTAAAATATAGAGTTGGACATAACTCTTTGGATTTTAAGAACGATTGTATAGCTTATTCCAAAAAGTTATGTCATCCACTATAAGCATAGATTTATCCCTTCTATACAATATTTTATCATGAGACTGGAAATCCCAGAACCCCTTGATGCACTTTTTTCTGTGGAAGCAGGCTCTGTGGCTAATTTTTTCGGGGCTGCTGGGACAGGGAAGACAAATCTCTGCATCCTGCTTTCGCTTGACTGCGTGAGAAAAGGCGGGAAGGTAATTTACATTGATACAGAAGGCGGGTTTTCTGCTGAGAGAGTTAAACAGCTTGCTGGAAAGAATGATATTATTAATATACTAAATAGTGTTGTTCTAATGGAGCCAAAAACTTTTGAGGAGCAAGGAAAGGCTATAAGAGGACTACAGAAAGATAAGTTTGATCTTATTATACTTGATTCTGCTGTGGCTTTGTACAGGCTGGAGCACTCAGACAGCAGCAAAACAGAGCTTTCTGAGCACAACAGGGAGCTGTCAAGGCAACTTTCGGTGCTTTCAGCGATTTCACGGGACAAAAAAATACCGGTGGTCTTGACTGCACACACATATAAAAATTGGGATACTGCTGAAGATGAAATTGTCGGGGGAGGCCCGTTAAAATATTGGTCAAAATCAATTATATTCCTTGAAAAAACCGGCAAAACTTCTGAAAGGAAGGCTACTATAATAAAACATAGGAGCGAGCCGGAGGGGAAATCTGTGAAATTTATGATTGTTGAAGAGGGGATAAAGCCCAGCGGGTTTAAGATTTTCTAGGGTCTTAAAGTTTATCAATATATATAATAGATAAAAGAAAATAAAAAATAATATGATCACTCAAGAGCGAATTAAGGAAATGGAGAAGCAGGGATACAGGTTTGTGGGAAACCATTCTGCGATAAAGACATGCCTCTGGTGCAAAAAAGCTGTCAGGGGGGAGGACACCTGCTACAAGAATACTTTTTACAACATCAAGTCATGGAGATGCATAGAGGCGTCGGTTTCTGTTGACATCTGCAACCTGAGGTGCCAGTGGTGCTGGCGTGACATAGCTTATTCGAAGACAGTTTATGACAAGCTTGACGACCCAAGGCAGATTGTTGACGGGTTTATCAGGGAGCACAAAGAACTTTTGATGGGGTTTTGGGGGAATTCCAGTGTTGACAAAAAAAGGCTGTATGAGGCAATGGAGCCAAAGCATGTCGCATTAAGTCTCACAGGGGATGCGTGCCTTTATCCCAAGCTGCCGGAATTAATTTGGGAAATCCATAAAAGAGGGATGACTTCTTTTTTGGTTACAAATGGGACTCTGCCGAATATGGTGAGAAAATTAATTGACACTCCAATTACCCAGCTTTATATCACGCTGCCGGCCCCTGACAAAGAAACATATGAAAAAATGTGCGACCCGCTTCTTGAAAACGGCTGGGAGAAAATAATGGAGAGCTTGCAGCTCCTGAAATATTTCAAAAGGTCTGTGATAAGGCTGACGGTTGGGAAGGGAATGAACCTGTTTTCGCCGGAAAAATATGCTGAGATTATAAAAAATGTGGAGTTTGACTGGCTGGAAGTAAAGGCTGCGATGCCTATTGGTTTTGCGCAGTACAGGATGACAGCGGATAATTTTGCGACACATCAGGAGATTGTGGAATTTTCAAAAAAAATTGCAGGGCTTGCGGGGTTGGAAATTATTGATGAGAAAGAAAACAGCAGGGTTACTTTGTTGTCCAGAAAAGAAAGGGTTGACAGGAAATTAACATATGACTGGGACAAGCCTGAGTATGAGGAGTTCATAAAAAACCTGCCGGAATCAGGATGCGGAACAGGCGGGATCCATCAAGAAAAAGAAAGCCAGATTATACCGGTTTCTATGTTGGGATGATAGATTTTATTAATAAATTCCTCTTTTTTTTCCTGTAGAATTTCACAAGATGTATTTTGTGATGAATTTAAATCCTGATATAATTCTGCTTTTTCCCTGCAGAGGTGAATTTAAATCCGGATGATAATTATTGGTATGGGACGGGCTATTCTGTGCATTGTTTTGGTTTTTGCTGTGATTTTTATTTCAGGCTGCGCGCAGAAAGAGCAGAACGTTTCAACACCGCAACCAAGCCCTGTGTTGCAGGCATCTCCGGCTCAGGCTGCAAAAACTGTAACAGACCTGCAGACAACGCCTGCGCAGCCTGCTGTTTCGCCTGTCGCCTCGCCTTTAACTTTCAGCACTCCCAAAAAATCTGCGCATTGGGAAGGGAACATGCCAGAGCACGGCTCCACTATTCCGGCGCCTCCTGTGAATGTTGTGATTGACGCAAATTTCGACTTTGCTCCCCCATCTTCAATTTCAATAACCAAGGATGGGAAGGAATATGGAACAGGCGATACTGTAATAGACAAAAACAAGCTTGCCATGAGGCGGCCTATGGATGCGGCCGCCGCTGACGGGATTTACACAGTAAATTATAATGCTTGCTGGCCTGACGGAAGCTGCCATCAGGGCTATTTCCAGTTTGCAATTGACAGGTCAAAAGCCTCTGAATACCAGGATTTAAGGGGCAAGCCTGAGGTGACAATAAGCCTTTCTGAGATACAATTCAAGCCTGCAAAAATCCGTGTCAGCAAAGGGACAAAAGTTATATGGAAGAATGATGACTCTGTTGTCCATTATGTGAACACAGACCTGCATCCAAGCCACACTTATTTGGCTGAACAAAATTCAAAGGCATTGAACAAAGGAGATGCGTATGAATTTACATTCACCACACCGGGATTTTATCCTTATCATTGCAGCGCGCATGCGGATAGCATGAAGGCTGAGATTATTGTGGAGTGATGTTCGTGAGCACCAGATTAATTTAAATTGCTTTTCTTCCAAAATGATGTCTATGCAGGATATTGGTTCAATAAGATACGTGACTGACACGCTTATTGGCGCCAGCCCTTACAGGGATGAGCCTTTTCTTTTGCGCGGAGGCAGGCCTGTTGTTTTTGAAGATTCGCCCCATGCAGACGGCATAGACCGTGCCTTTCAAAAAATTGCAGATTATTCTGAAAGCAACACGGATCAGCTTGTTTTTTCAGGATTCATTCCAATAGAAAAGGCGGATTCTGAGCAGGCTCTCAGGGGGGTTGAGGCTTTCTGCACCAAAGGCATCAGGATTGGCAGCCACGTGAAGGGCGGGTCGCGCCTTTTCAGGCTGTGGGCCGATTATTTGCTGAGGACCTACGATGCGCACTGCAAGGCAAAAAGCACCGATTACTGCAATATTTTCGGCTTTGATATAAAGGAGCCGCTGCACCTCTCAAATGTTGAGCTGTCTATAGCAAGGGTTTATTTGTTCCACGGCGACCATGAAAGCCTTGAGGCAGCAAAAAAGGTTTTGGATATTGCAGTAAAAGGCAAGGATGCGCTTAAAAAAGGGAACAGGGCCAGTTCTCCAAGATGCCTGTCTGTGCTTACTGAGCTTTTTTCAGAGGATTCGTATGTTTCTTTCAGGCTTGGCGATGTTGAAAGGTCAAAAGCAAGCTGCAGCGAGGCCCTGGCTTCTGCATCCGGGCTTGAAAAATTGATGGGCTCGAAGGACAAGGACATGAGGGATTATATGGCTCTGGCCGATGCTTATACGCAGCACGGAATACTCATGCTTGAAGGGGTTATCCCTGTAGACGAAAAGGCGTTTGACATGCTTAAGGAAGTGATACTGGATGCGAAGAAATTGCCGGGCTCCAGCCACGGGACTTTTGCGGAGAGGCTTGAAAGGGGATCCAGGCTGGCGCTAAGGTAAATTATCCCTTCACTCCTTTAATTGTGCCGCTTACCCTGATTGTCTGGAAAATTACCTGATCATCTCCAATATTATGGATCAAAGAAAAAGCCAGCTTAATGTGGTCAACATACAGGTGCGAGCATTTTATCACGCCTGTGTTGTTTTTTTGGTCCCATAAATTTTTTATCACGTGTATGTTGGCTTTTGCAAGCCCAAGCTCGCCGATAAGGTCAAGGACAGAATCCAGTATGGAATTTTTAATGTCAAAAAATTTTATAGGATTTGCAGAATGCACTTTAAAATAAATATACCTCTTTTTTTCCCTCAATGAAGGCTTTTTAGTAAGTTTCATATTTCCCTGACCTCATCCAAAATTATCCTTTTCCCAAATCCGCCTCTTTTTTCTAATTTATTTTTTCTAAGCTTTTCCAATTCCTTTGATTGCAATTTTTTGAATTCGCATATGGAATTTATGACCTCTAAAATATCTACCAGCTCTTCAGAGCTTCCGTTTTCTAAAAACTCTTCAGCCTCCTCTTTTAGTTTTTCTTTCAGTTTTTTCCAGTATTCATCTTCCCCGGCTTCGTGGAAAACTGGGGCTTTTCTGTCTTTTCTGATTATCTCTGGGATTTTATCCCTTACTAGTTTGTTGTATTTCATCATATAACAATATTCAGGATTTTTCAGAGTTTCGAGGCAAGACTCAGGACGCAAAACCCAAGACCGCATTTATTCTGTCAATTCCACTCCTGGCATCACCCATTTTCCCGAGAGCCTTTTCCTGTTTTCTTTTATTATAAAATCGGACAGGGATAGCTTAATTTCCTTGTCCTGAAACCCCAGAACCTTTCCAAAAGAAAATAGTTCGGATGGTGACCTTAAGCCAAAAGCGCCAAAGGCTCCGGATGTCAGGACAAAAGGCGCCTTGTATTTTTTAATTAACTTTGCGTTTTCCACCAAACCGCGGATTATTTTTGCCCTTGTTTCTTTTGAAGACTGGATCAGGTCATTCAGGGAAAATTCTATTGCGACATTGCTTTTCTTTGCGAGCCTTGCCATGACATGATCGATCCCGGAATCCTCCCTTCCCATTTCCGGATGAAGCAGGATATCCACTCCGGGAGTCTCCACTGCAACCCTGTTTGCCTCAAGTTCGCCGCCGTGGACTAGGATTATTTCAGCTTTCTGCCTGATGGATTCAACAATATGCGGGATTTTGTTTGGCTTGTCTTTTATTTCGATTCCGATTGAAATATCAATTTGTTTTTTGTATGGGAGGATGGCGGCTTTGAATTTTTCAATATCTTGTATGTTTGCCCAGTTGCTGACAAGGCAGATACCGGAAAACCCGAGCTGTTTGGCTGTGCTTATGGTCTCGCCGATATTTTCTGAATGGAGATGGTAATCAAAGGCTGGCATAAGAGAAGTTGGTATGTTCTGGATAAAAAGCTAATGTGGTTGGTGGGGAAAGAAGAAATTATTGGCCGAATAACTCACCGGCAGGCGTTGCTGCAGCTGACAGCTCTTCTATGCTGACCATTTTTGCACCTGGCGGGACGGTGAAATCGATGTCCTCAGCAGGGGTTTTAAAGGCTGTTGCAGTTGAATCGAATTTTATGAAGAAGCCCGCGCCTTCGGGTATTTTCTGCGTCTGCGCATCTGCAAAGGCGCCTGCAATCGCTTTTATGAACTGGGAGATGTCTATTTCAATCGAATATGCTGAAGACAGCGGGAGGCCATGCTCCTTATCCAGACAGAATTCCTGCTTTATTTCCTTTATCATTTTCTGGAACAGGAAAGACAGCTGTTCAAGGTCCTGGGGATTTATCTGCTGTGAGCCTTCTAATTGGGAACCCAGCGGGCCTAATGCTGCAAGAAGCTCTTTGGAGCTGAGCTTGCTTAGGTCGCCTACTGTGTAGGATATTTTGTCGCATCCCCTTCCAATCACGCTGCCTGTTCCCTGAGGGCCTAACTTAAGCGCGCCTTTGTCATATAAAACTTTGAATTGCTGGAGGAGCTTTGCAGGGTCCTGCTGGGAGAACTGGTTTGCTGAGTTTAGCGAGCCTGCAAGGTTTGGGTATTTCTTTGCAATTTCCTCTTTTGTTGCCTTTGTGCATTTTATTACAGAGGTCTCAAGGCATACTGTTGCATCTGCCTTGTCCTGGTAAAATGAAAGTGATTTGAACGGCAGGGGCCCTGCTGAAGGCAGAAGCGCGCTTAGGCCTGAAATGTCAAGGTAGGATTTCTCCTTGTCGCCTTTTTTGCCGCCTGAAAGTTTTACCCGGATGTCAGATAATTTGTCCAGCTGGCCCACGCTTGCGGCAGCTTCGGGATCAGAGGCCACTGCCTGCTTGAACTTGTCATTCAGAACAATCCCGAACTTGATTTCATAATCAGCAGTGTATCCCTGCCCTGATTCAAGGGCATTGAATTTTTTAAAAGAATCTGTCACTATCGCCGCCTGCGCGCACCCACTGACAACAACCACAACAGCGAGGGCAAGAACTAAAAGTGATTTGTTCATAAAAGATAGTAATAATTGGAATGCGGGTATTTAAAGTTGGTGAAGCTTTGTTTCTCGCAGAAATTAAGTTTTTATGATTTTAAAAGTTTTTGGTTTTTCAGTTTTTCTCTTTTTTGGATTCCCTCACAGTCTGGAGCTGTTTTTCAAGCCTTTGGCCTGCTGTGTCTGTTTCAAGCTGTATAATAAGCAAATCGACTATGTACGGGTCGTATTTTCCGCCTCCAAGGTCAAGCTTTTCCTGCTCGATTTCTTCTCTCAGCGGCCCTTCTATATACTTCCTGACCAGAGTTTCTTCTAATCCTATTTCTTGGGAAATCTCTTCAATAGTCAGGCCCTTTGTTTGGTTTTCCATAAACAGGATGGGATAGGGGATTTATAAAGGTTTGCCTTGTTGTTACTTTATATAGACTAACATAACACTGTTATATAGTTAGGAATCAATTTATAAATCTTGCTGTATTTGACTTTAGCATGGAACGACCAAAGAAGCAGGCAGAAGACATCATTGGCTCTCTGAAAGAAGAAGAGACAGAGCTGCTTTTGAGGAGAAAAAAGCCTTTCAAAGAAGAAGCGGAAGACGAATTTGAGCAGGCATAGTTGTTTTTTATTTTTAAGCGCGGAAGTTTTATTATAAACTACTCAGCATCTAATAAGATGACTGATATTTAAATTCGTGGCTCAATCAAATGATATGGTTGAATGGGCACAGAGCCTTATAGCAGTAGACGACAATGACAATTTTATACGGTACGCCCCAAGAAAAGAATGCCATACAGGCAAAGGTGTCAGGCACCGCGGAATAACGCTTCTCATATTTAATAAAGACAAAAAAATCCTATTGCAGAAAAGAAAACATGATGTCTTCGACAATATATGGGACCTTGCGGGGGCCACCCATCCTGTGCACAACAAAGATTCCGATGAGACTTACGAACAGAGTGGTGTTAGGTGCATGGAAGCCGAGTGGGGGGTTAAAACAGAATTAAAAAATATATTGGCGTACACTTATTTCGAGAAGTATGGAAGCTTATGTGAAAATGAGCTCTGCGCGTTGCTGGCAGGCCAATTTGACGGCCAATTAAAACCTAATGGCGAGCATATGTATGACCACAGGTGGGTTACGTGGAAGCAGATTCTGGATGAGTTGTCCAAAGAGCCTGAAAACTTCACACCTTGGCTTAAAGTTGCCATAGAGAAGCTAAAAGGCCATGAGTTTCTTGACAAAATCAGCTAAGCTATTTTTTTATTGTGGGAGGCCACACTTGTGGGAATATGGAACACCTTAATAGCTGGCCTTCGTGGATTCCATACCCTCTAAAGAGTTCGAAATCATCTGGCCTGCCCTTTATAAATCTTGGTTCGACCACTGGTCATTGGTTCTGTTGGTTCAATAGACCAGTGGTATTGAAGTTATAAAATCCCTATTTTTCGTAAAGGGCTTTTGCAACCTTTTCAAGCATTGGAAATCCCCGGACTTCCGAGCTGAACTGGGAGAGCAGCTTGATTTCAACCCCTTTGAAGGTGCGTTCTATTTCATCAAGCCTTTTTAGTTGCTGGTTTCTCCTTTCAGAGCAGAATTTGCATTCTGTATTTCTGGGCACCACCTGGTTCACGATAATTGTCTCAACTGGTATTTTGTATTCCTGCAATGTTTTCAGCGACCTCTCGGATTCCAGTATTGACATCGCCTCTGGTATCAGGACTAAATTGAAATGCGTCTTTTTGGGATCAGAGAGGAGTTTCTTTGCCTCTGCAATCCTTGCCTTCATCTCTTCCAGTTCCTTCGACCCAAAACCGTCCTCATCCTTTCCCCCAAATGGCAGGATTTTTTTTATCATGCTTGTGACAGCTGTTATTTTCATCCTCATCCTGATCAGTTTGCCTACCCATGACTCCAGGACTTCAGGAAGCGACAGGAAACGCAGCGCATGCCCGGTGGGGGCTGTGTCAAAAATAATAATGTCATACTCCTTGTTCTGCATGTATTTCAGGAATTTGTCAAAGGCCGCAACCTCATCTATCCCTGGAGTCATCCCTGCAATGTCAAAAGTCTCTTCCAGCCCAAACCCCTTCAAGTAATCCGCCTTTTCAAGCTGCAGGGAGAATTTCTCCTTGTACTCCTGCATCGCTTTTACAGGGTCTATTTCAACTGCATAAAGGTTTTTCCCCAATTCCTTTATCTCCCCGCCGATCTTTACAGAAAAAGAGTCGCCCAAAGAATGCGCAGGGTCAATAGAAATCACAAGGGTCTTTTTCCCTGATTTTGAGAAGGATAGAGCAGCAGCTGCGGCGCAGCTTGTTTTCCCAACCCCCCCTTTTCCTGAAAAGAAATAATATTGCGGATCCCTTTTTTTCCTGACCATGTCCTTCAAAGGCATACAGAATAATTTGACTGGGGGATTAATATACAGCTCTCTGCTAGTTATTTAAATCTGTAGTGCAGACTATTTTATGGAAAACGAATTGAGATTGAAAATTCCAAAATTCAGGAGATATTCATCCCCATCAACAGACTTTTACTTATCGAAAGGGGTGGTCGAAATAGGCGACAACGAACTCGTCGATGTGTGTATGTGGTCTGCTGATAAGTTCTTAAGGGCTCTTGAAAAGCAGTATAAAGCAGCGGATAATACCTTTCGGCGTCCAAACTTGTACCAAACTTTCCTAGCAGCTAGAGTCGATGATGAGATGAAAGAGGTTGTTTTCGACTTCCCAGCAAAGCTGCAATCAACTCTAATACTTCCTGGAAATGCGCAAGTAGAAACAGATGAATATATCTTGGTGGGTGCAGATGGAAACGCTATTCCAAAATCTAAAAGAGCAAGATCCTTTGAACCAGCAAAAAGATATAAGGAGAGCGGCAAGCAAATAATTGCAGTTAAAGGCCTTTTTGATATACCATTCAAACTTGTAGAGGACTCGCAATATAATCCAGAGGATCTTAATCCAGAAACAGGGTTTTTAACACAACTAACTCCTGGAGGCCAGTATCCTATCTCGTTTGGGATCCGCCTCAAAAAGCAGCTATATTGTATATTTTTAATGTGGGGCGGCACGGTCAGGTGTGGCTGGGGACCCTGGGATTCCCACGATACTGTTGGCTTCCAAGTGGCTGTTGATTCACAGACTGGATCACCATTAGAATTACCAAAGGATTCATTTGACACTGAAACCGCTAGTTCTGCAACTAAAGGAAATAGAGATAAAATTATAGAAATATTGTACAGAATAGAAGCTGGTTATGAATCTGACATTGAACGGCTACAGGCTGATCTAGAGACTCTGAGGGAACTAAGGAGAAATCTCTAGGAAGAATAAAATTTTGCTTTATGCCTGAAACCCCTTTAACTTTCAAGTCCCAAGGCCAGCAGATTTCAGGAGTGCTGCATCTGCCGGAAAAAATTTGGAAAGCCCCTGCAATAATAATGGTGCACGGATTTATGGGCGACAAGCAAGGCACTCCATCCGGCTTATTTGTCAAGGCTGCAAGAAAGCTTGTGAATTCTGGTTATGCTGTTTTCCGGTTTGATTTTAGGGGATCTGGAGATTCTGAAGGCGATTTTGAAAACCAGAACCTAGACACGGAATTTCAGGATTTGGATGTTGCAATAAATTTTGTTTCAGGGTTAAAAGAGGTTGACAAAAACAGGATAGGGCTTGTCGGCCACAGCAGGGGCGGATTTTTATCAATAACCCAGGCTTCAAAAGACAGCCGCATAAAAGCTGCTGTCTGTTGGGCTCCTGCAGTTTTTTTCAAACCTTTATGGGAAAAAACTGCATACGAAAGGAAGCTGGCAAAAAGCATATTGGAAAAAGGGCATGCAATAAACTACTGGGGCTTCAAGTTCACAAAACAGCTTCTGGACACTGATTTCAGGTACGACAATAATATTGAAGGCGCAAAGAAAATAAAAATACCAGTAAGAATAATCCACGGGAAAAAGGATACAGCCGTCCCTTTATCCCAATCAAGAAAACTTTACAGGGCCCTGAAATGCGAAAAGGATTTGTCTGTTATGGAAAAAGCCAACCACATATTCACAGATGAAAAAGATTTTGAAAACCTTCTAAGGCTCACAGAAACCTGGTTTGGTAAACGGCTTTAATAAGTGTCAAGCTTGAGCTCTTTTATTTTTTTCGCTATTTTAGCCGCTTCCTCTTCTGTGAGTATGCCGGCGAAATCTGCTAGCTTTATCTTTTCTGCCATACTTTTATTCAATTTTCACTAATTAAATTATCCTCTGAGGCAAAGGGACCAGATTAAAAAATATAATCCAAGAGGCAAGCCAAACAAGAATATATATTGCAGCCCCGTTTCCCAGCCACCATTTCCTGTCTTTTCCTTTTCCGAAGGTTTTCTGTGTAATAAATCCGATTATTAACAGTAAAATTATTGACGCCCCCAAGGCAAACCAGAACCTGCTGAAATAAAGGGAAATGTAGCCTGCTGCTGCTCCAAAAATTGTATGTAAAAGAACAGAGATTCTCTGGGGCTTTAAACTTGGATCCATACCAGACATTGTTTCTGTTATTTAAAAATGTGGTTTATTTTCTTATAAGGCCCCCGCTTACAGGTATAGAAGGCGGAGCTAATCCTTCGCACTTGCAGATGTCTGTGCAGACTTTGCCCCCAGAGCAGGATGATTTGTCGCACTCTTCGCCTGAGTCTATTGCTCCATTGCCGCATGTTCGAAGGGCTGAAGAGGATTGCTGGGAGGTGCACCCGCTTATAACCAGAAGAGAAACAAGACTAATTGCTAACAATTTTCCTTGCGCGCATATTTTATTTAATTGTGTTTTCCCCTTTTATAAACATACTTTGCATATAAACTCATGAAACTGGCAATCCTGTACTCCGGCGGCAAAGATTCGACTTTTACAATTTACAAAGCCTTAAAAGAAGGGAATCAGGTCAGGTATTTGGTCTCCCTTATTTCTAAAAACCCTGCCTCCTATATGTTCCATTACCCGAATATTAATCTTACAAAAGTCCAGGCTGGTTGCATGGAGATCCCTATTATTACAAAAAAGACCAAAGGTGAAAAAGAAAAAGAACTGGAGGACATAAAAAATGTTTTGAAAAAAATAAGGGATGAGATTGATGGGGTTGGCGCAGGCGCTTTAGCCAGCAAGTACCAGTATGACAGGGTGTCTAATATCTGCAAAGAGATGGGCTTGCGGGCCTACACGCCATGCTGGATGCAGGACCAGGAAGAGCATATAAAAGAGATTCTAAATGCAGGTTTTGAGGTTATATTTACTGGTGTTGCAGCCGGCGGGTTAGGGAAAGAATGGCTTGGCAGAAAATTGGACTGGCAGGCATTTGAAGATTTGAAAAAAATAAAGGAAAAATACAATATACATATCGGAGGGGAAGGCGGGGAGTACGAGAGTTTGGTTTTGGATTGTCCGCTTTACAAAAAGAAAATAGAGGTAAAAAAATCACATGAAGTCTGGGACGATAAAACCCAGAGCGGGCATTTGGTAATAGAAGATATAAAGCTTTCTGAGAAATAGTTTTATGGCGACTTATTTTCGCGTATTCATTCGAAAAACAGCATGTCCCGAAAATATATACAAAACTCTTGGAGATATTTATTTAGTTGAACCTTCTGTTAGTGTTCAGGGAGGTCCTGCTAGAAATAATAATGAAGTCGCAGCTATTGTTGTTGCGGTGACTAGGCGTTCAGACAGAAAAGATCTTGTTTATTTTGATCATGAAGTGACACCTAGAGTTTTTGGAGAAGAACTTTCTATACCTGTGATAGATCAATTTGAGATGGGAGGGGAGGCAAAGAGATATGTTACTGTTTTTAATGAAAAATTAATGGCAAGAAAATTGGGAGGCAAAGAGTATGGGATGCTGCCTCACATTAGGGAGAGGGTGCATACGTTCGGCTCTGGAAAAATATTCAGAGCTAGGTACCCAGCATCGGAGGATTGTTTTGATGATAGTCTGATGCTTGTTGTCGGGACAAGATCGGATGCTACTAATATGGAAATAGAATTGATAAAAAGGCTAAGAGAGCATGTAGGTAGATTTGCAATATCAAAAGAAACACTGTTGGAAGAATTTGAAGTAGCTGAAGATAGCAAGATCCGCAGCTAGAAGGTTATAAATAATTTATTACCTGTGCCTCATCTTTCTGCTAAGCTTCTTGTGCTTGTGGTGCTTCATTTTTTTGTGTCTTTTTTTTCTTAAATTTGGCATAAAATCTGATGGAAATTGACCATGTCAATTTCAGCCTGCTTATATCAACCTCCCCTGTTTTTTATTATATATTGGTTAAGGTTGTATAAAAATAGTATGGATAACAAAATAGTGATCCCGAAAAAATTCAGGGAGCGGTATAATAATCTTGTTGATGACAAAAAGGAGTTTTTTGCCTGCCTCGAAACCCCTTTGCCAAAAAGTTTCAGAGTCAATGTAATAAAAGGTGATAGAAAAAATATTATTGAAAAATTCCAGCAATATGGAATAAAAATTCAGCAAGTCAGCTGGCATAAAGATGCGTTTGTCACAGATTTTTTTCAAATCGGCAGCACAATTGAGCATTTCATGGGGCACATCTACGTGCAGGAGCTGACTTCGATGATGCCGGTGGCAATTCTTTCAGAGAGCATAAAAGAAGGGATTGCGCTGGATGCCTGCGCTGCGCCTGGTTCAAAAACAACCCAATTGGCCGCTTGTATGGAAAACAGGGGCGCAATAATCGCCAATGACATAAATTATATCAGGATAAAGGCCCTGAAGTTTAATATTGAAAAGCTCGGGGTGTTAAACACAATAATCACAAACCGCGATTTCAGGTCCTTTTCTTTTCCGGAAAAATTTGATATTGTTTTATTGGATGCGCCCTGCACTTCAGAAGGGACGATAAGAAAGGATTGGAATGTGCTTTCACACTGGTCTGAGGCCAAAATTTTCGGGATCTCAAGGCTGCAGAAACAGCTTATTCTCAAGGGATTTGACTTTTTGAAAGAAGGCGGGACAATGGTTTATTCAACATGCACTTTTGCGCCCGAGGAAAATGAGGAAGTTGTGCAGCATTTGCTGGAGAACAGGGAAGATGTGATAATTGAAAAAATAAAATTAAATGGGTTTGAATTGTCTGAAGGTATATTAAATTGGAATAAAAAAGGATTTGATGGCCAAATAAAAAATACTGCAAGGGTCTGGCCGCACCACAACAACACCGGCGGGTTTTTTATGGCGAAGATAAGGAAAAGTTAGATTCATTTTGCTTTATCTATCAGAACCTTCTGTTCAGCTGACCATTTCTGGTCAGGATGTTTTTTTATATAGTCAACCCACATGTCAATAAATTTTAGTCTCTCTTCAAAATTCCGTTTCTTGTCTTCTTCAAGCTCTTTCAGATTAATTTCAATGTTTTTCATAAAAGGTATTTTTTAAATTGCTCCCCAACTTTTAGTTTTTCAACTGCCGAGTGCGATCATAATAAATTCTTGATTAGTATATTTGGTTATAGGCGATTAATAAATGGGGTAATCTAAGCGGTTATAACACTATATATTACGACATGCGAACCAACAAACCACTGGCTTTAGCCGGTGGTTGCGTATGGAATGCTGATATTAATTAAGATGAATGCCTTTTGCTTCTAATTTCTGTGTTATTTATACTATAGAACTTCATTGAAATGCTTTGTCCAATAATCAATCATTTTTAAGCATGCCCAGCAGAAAGCTTTAAATAGTAAGTCCACTATTATTTTACTATAATAAACTTTAGCAGGTGTAAAATGCATATAGAAAGACTTTTAGAAAGGGAGATAAGGAATTATCTCCACAAAAAGGAGATAATTGCAGTTGTAGGTCCGCGACAAAGCGGTAAGACCACACTCATCAAGAAACTTTTTACCGAGATAAAAAACGGGGTTTTCCTGGATTTTGAGGATAGGGAGACATTAGAGCTGTTCAATCGGGATATAAAATCTTTTGTAGAGCTCTATGTCAAAAAATATGACTATTTATTTATAGATGAATTCCAGTATGCAAGGGAAGGGGGCAAGCAACTGAAGTATATTTATGATAATTATAAAACAAAAATCATCATCTCAGGATCTTCTGTTAGCGAAATGTCAATTAACAGCATTAAATATCTAGTTGGGCGCATATTTGTGTTTAATCTTTATCCTGTTTCCTTTGAAGAGTTTCTCAATTTCAAAGAGCCTGTTCTATACAAAAATATTTACACTAAAAGGCCCCTTTCTAAGCCTATTATAGATAAAATTCTCCGATATTTTTATGAGTTTTGCTTGTTTGGCGGTTATCCAAGGGTAATAATGACCGAAGACAAAAAAGAAAAAGAAACTGTTTTAAAAAATATATACAACACATATTTTCTTAAAGAGATAAAAGAAATTTTAAATCTTCCGGATGATTATAAGCTAAGTAGGCTTCTAAATGCACTCGCCTTGCAAATCGGAAACATTATAAATTATAATGAGGTTTCAGGAATAACAGGATTCAGATATACTGAGCTGCTAAAACACATAAATATACTCGAAAAAACCTTTATCTGTTTAACTGGCAAACCATTTTATACAAACAAAAGGACAGAACTCGTGAAGGCCCCAAAAATATTTTTCTTAGATAACGGTTTCAGAAACATCGTAGTAAAAAACTTTCAGCCACTGGAAAATAGGCAGGATAAAGGGCCCCTTTATGAAAATTTTGTTGCTTCTGAATTTGTAAAAGAAGGTATTGATGTCAAATACTGGCGCTCGAAATCAAAGGCAGAGATTGATTTTGTAATTGAGAAGAATGGGGAAATAATACCCTTGGAAATTAAATCTGGTTTGTCTGAACCAAAGCTAACAAAATCATTCCACAGTTTTATTGACCATTATAAACCAAAAACTAGCTATGTGCTTTCTGAAAAATTGTGGAAAGATGCTGGGGGTGTAAGATTTAGACCAATATTTTTTGTAGAAAAATCAGTCAAATGATGCAAGTTTCTGTCTCCTAAATGGCTTCTCCAATAAGTACAGATTATTTTTAGGCAACCTTTGATCTTATTCTTTTGGATGTATTAACACCCCGTTAATAGCACAGCAAGATTGCAGCAGTACTGGTTAATATAAGCTGGCTGGGTTCCGCACTTGCATGTGCCTGCTCCTGTCATTAGATATATTTTGTGCGGGGCCTATTTAAATAATCTTTAGAGCAAACAAATGTATGGAAGTCCTTAAAGGCAAAATATTTTCAGGCATGGGGGTTGGCGGAAAAATAATTTTGGATTATCTGCCTGTTTTCAAGGAAAAATTCAGGATGGATTTCTTTCCAGGGACCCTGAACCTGAAGCTTGAAAATGAATGGGATCTGCCAGCAGAAGCCGGATATATACAGCCTTTCACAAAAGCTGATGGGACCAGAAGAGGCGGCATCTGGTTTGTGAAAGGTAAGGTAAAAAATTTCCCTGTTTTTGTAATAAGACCTGAGCTTACAAAGCACCCGAAAGATGTTATTGAACTGATTTCCCCTGTAAACATAAGGAAGCAGTACGCGCTTGTGGATGGGGATATTCTAGAAGTTTATTTTTAGATCCCTTATTGATCCATAAATATAACAGTGTTATTTGAAGGAGACAGATTTCTTTAGGTGCCTATAATTCTTATATATAACTATAGTTAACTATATGACATATGGCAGACCAAACAACAATTCAGATTGGCAGGGATACGCAAACAGAGCTAAAGGCAGTTGGCAGCATGGAAGACACTTACGATACTGTTATAAAAAGGCTTATCGAAGAGCATAAATTATTTAAACGGAGAGAGTTTTTTGTGGAGGCACAGCATCAGATAGCAAAAAGAGGCAAGTTTGTGGAGCTTGATTAAAATGTTCAAAGTGCTTCTTGAGGTAGGGGTTCTCCAGAAAATCAACGGTTTTCCAGGAAAAGAGGCCAGAAGGTTCAAAGAACAGTTAAAGACACTCAGCGAAAATCCTTTTCCTGGTTTTGATCCGGATAAGAAAGAGATAAAAGGAGCTTCTAAAACAGCGTATAGGCTCAGGGTAGGAGATTACAGATTTTTTTATATTATAGAGGTTGAGAACAAAATTGTTAAAGTCACAGAATTTTTAACTGCTGAACAAGCCCACAGGAAATATGGGAGATTGTGAGGCTTTTTCTAGTGGTCAGCTAGACTGCTGGATACTTTAAACCATCACTAAGTAATAAAAACAAAAGCTTTATAAAGCCCAGATCTTATTATTTGGGTATGGGATTAACCAGACGGGATGTTTTAAAGGCAGGTTTGGCAGGGGCTGTTGGAGCTCTCGCAGGCTGCAATGTCAGCGATATAGCTAAAAGGGTCCAAAGAGATTTTCTTGAGGCTGCAGGCTTATCTGATTCTGATAAAAAGCCTAGTTATGCGCCCATTTCCCAAGCAAACAATGCGGCTGTTTTAGAAAAAGTTTATAACCACTTCGACCCTTCTTTGCAACCTTACCTGAAAACTGTGCCTATCCTAAAAACTTTTGTCGGAGCACCAAAAGGTGTTATAGCTTATGCCAACCGTGGCGCATTCCCTTACATAGGGGTCAGGTCAGATTGGGATAACCCGGATTTCCATGAAGGCAAAAAAGACCCGGTTTTGACTCATGAGCTTTTGCACATAATTCAAGACCACAATAAAATCGATGCTGCCAAATTCTTCGAAGCATTCAAGAGGTGGTATCTCGACGAAACTTACGGGCCTGCGAAATCTGCAGGCGGTGTGGATAAAGGCAGGTTTTATGGCAGAGGAAATGATATGAAATCGGCCATGTTTTCGGACTTATATGAAGATACAGAATGGGATGGCATAGGAGTTGACGATGAGGATCGGAGAGATATGGCCTATATGGAAAAGTATAGGGTCCTAAATCCTACACCGGGTGTGGAAGAGTTTGCTTACCTTGGACAAAGTATAGTGCCCTATGATTTTGATCCAAATTCGCGATGGGCATTTGTTGCGACAGACAGGATGCTCGAATTATCTGACGAACTTTTCGGGTATTACAACGGGGTATTGAATCCGGAGATACTTGCTTTGCGCGGGGATAGCATCTGGAAAAGTAAATAGGTTTACCCCGGCAGAACATCCTGAAGCCCTTTTAAGTCTTTCTGCGCTTCTGCAAGATCAGAGCCTATTTTAGAAGAAGCTGTTTGGGCAGATTCCGGCGTTGTGACTTTTATTTCCTGTGTTGTATCGGGTGCAGGCTGCAGATAGAAAATATAATAGAGTAAAGAGGCTATCACAACAACCAAGACTATTATAACGAGCGCAATAATTCCGTTATGCATAAATGCTGTCCAAAATGCCGCCAAGGTCAGCTGACAGTTGTTTGATGTCTGCCTTTAGTTTTGCAAAATCTTCTGTTGTTGGGTTATTTTTGATGGTTTTCACAAAAGAGTTTATGTTGCCTATTTTATCTATAAGCTGGCCTAAACCCGCTTTCACCCTCCCCCACCTGTCTGCGTCTGCAGTTTGGCCTGTTGATCTCCAATATCCTGATATTTCAGCTGAAAGACTGCCGAGGCTGGCAAACCTTGTTTTTAACAGCTCCAGCCTGACTGCCGCATCCAGCAGGAAAGCTTTGTCTATTTCTTTTGCCTCTGTCGGGCATGATTCTGGTATTGCGGTTGCAACAGGGGAAGGTGCAATTCCTGGTGTTGTTTGGGCCACTCTTATGTCAACACCCGATACTACATTGTCCTGTGTCGCTCTGACTGCATCAAGCCATACTGTTATTCCAAGGCTGCCAAAGTCTTTTGACTGGCCTTTATTTATTGTTGCTAAACCCACTTCAGTGCCTGTTGAGTCCTTTACTGAGATTTTTGCCCAGCTGTTGTCAGAGCCCTGGATTGCATAAATTTTGTAATTCCCGAAGAGAGCTGTTTGCCCTCCAGTTAACATCGCAGCCCCCCCAGAAGACGGTATTGTTAGTGGCCCGGGAGTTGGATAGGGTGTTGAAGGTGGTGCTGGCGCGCCCTTTTTGGCTACTCTGATATTTACACCTATTATTTTGTTGTCCTGTGTTGCTTTCACAGCATCGAGCCATACTGTTATTCCAAGGCTGTCAAAGTCTTTTGAAGACCCTTTGTTTATTGTTTCTTGGGCGACTTCAGCTCCTGCTGAATTTCTTACTGAAATTTTTGCCCAGCTGTTTTCGGATCCCTGGACAGCATAGATCCTATAATTCCCAAAGGTTGTATATTCTGTTTCTGTGATTGCAGTGCTTCCTCCGGAAGAAGGCAATGGTGTTGGGACTAGAATGGCAGAGGATATGGCCAGAACAACCTTGTCAGAGAGCCCATTGGTTGCCGGGGACACTAAAAATAAATTATTGGGCACTTTCACGTTTTGGCTGCTTGCTCCGACATCAGTTGAGCCCACTTGTATTTCAGCAGGCTCGATGGCGGCAGTTATTTCCCCAAGCCTGAATTCTGCATTGGTTATTTCTCCCCAAATAGTCCTATTCCTGAAATCTGCCTTGACAACAAAACTGGAATCCTTATCCCTTATTTTTAAAGACAAAATATTTTGCTTCGTAGAACCAAAGTTCTCTGTGTGCCCTGCAGACACATCAATATAATAAGGCAGCCCTACAGAGCTGTCACTAATCCTGAATGTGTAAGAAACCTGGGATGCCGCATCCAATAGAGCAGAGAATGCGTCCTTCTTTACAGCTGCGGCATTGAAGATGGTTGATGGGACAGGATAAAAGGATGTTGACGATACCGGATAAAATGAACCGTCCACTTTCCAATTTGTGCCATCATAATAAGCTATCATTACAGGTAAATTCTGCTTTCCGGGAGTATTTTCATAAGGCCCCCTTGTTTTGTTAAACAAAATAGCCATCCTTGAATAGCAGTTTCCGCCTGCCCCACATACAGTACCTGTAACATCGCTAGATATTTGTATTCCGTTTAAGTTTCCGATAGTTTGGGTGTTATCTGAAAGGTTCATGGCAGATAACCCTACTACAGGCTCAATTTTTATTGTTGCATATTGTGTCTGCGCCCACCCAAGAGGGCTTACAGCCAAAAGCAAAAATGTTCCGATTACTAGAGGCAAGGCAAATTTTTCTTTGTTTTGAATTGAAAATCCCATATCAGTTCTTTCTGCGCTTCAGACACAAAACCCGAAACCAATCACCCACTACATATTATTCGGGGGGGGGACTTAAATAATCATCACATGCTTAGTTCTATTGGACCGCAGTGTCTGGCGAAATAAGCCTATTAAATATCTGGGTTTAATATCCTCTATGGAATCTTGTTTTGAAAACGAATCTGTAAAAAAAGTTCTGGAGATTTCCGGCTATCCTGAGCTGAACCCTGCACAGAAAAAAGCTGTTGAAGCAGGCCTGCTGGAAAGTGGGAATTTTGTTGTTGCAGCGCCTACAGCAAGCGGGAAAACTTTGCTTTCTGAAATAAAGATTTTGGATATTGTCAGGAAAAACAAGAAAGCTTTGTATATTGTTCCTCTCAGGGCTTTGGCAAACGAGAAGTATGAAGAGTTTAAAGAAAAATATGAAAAGCTTGGCCTGAAAATTGCGATTTCTGTCGGCGACATGGACTCGTCTGACCTCTGGCTTTCGAGGTATGACATAATAATCTGCACTTCTGAAAAGCTTGACAGCCTGATGAGGCACGAATCCCCGTGGATACAGGACGTCGGGCTGGTTGTTGTGGATGAGATCCATCTTCTGGATTCCCCGAACAGGGGGCCCACTCTTGAAATTGTGCTGACAAAGCTTAGGCAGGTTGCAAATCCGCAGATACTCGGCCTGTCTGCGACAATAAGCAATTATCAGGAGCTCGCGGAATGGCTGGACGCGAAGTCTGTGAAATCCGATTATCGGCCTGTAAAATTGTATAAGGGAATTTGCTATGATGGCGAGGTTTCATTCTTGCCTGAAAAGATTTTGAATGTGGAACCCAGTGAAAACCCTGTGATGGAACTCGTTGGCCATACTCTCAGGATAAAAAAGCAGGCGCTTGTTTTTATTTCCACAAGGAAGCATGCTGAGGCTGCAGCCGAGAAAATCGGGGATAAAATTTTATTCACGCTTTCGGATGAAGACAGGAAAAGCCTTGCTGAGCTTTCTGAAAAAATAAAGAATGTCCTTGAACACAAGACAGCCCAGTGCGAGAAGCTTGCAGGCTGCGTAAGAAAAGGGTCAGCTTTCCACCATGCAGGGCTGGCCAACCCGCAAAGGAAGCTTGTTGAGGAAGGGTTTAAAAAAGGGCTGATAAAAATTCTGGCTGCGACTCCCACGCTTGCTGCGGGAGTTAATCTCCCTGCTTACCGCGTGATAGTCAGGGACCTCAAAAGGTTCGCCCAGTTCAGGGGAATGGACTACCTGCCTAACATGGAGATAGAGCAGATGCTTGGAAGGTCTGGCAGGCCTAAATATGACACAGAAGGCGAAGGGATACTGATACCAAAAAACAAGGCAGAGGCTGCCTATGCATGGGAGAACTATATAAAAGGCCAGCCGGAAAAAATTTATTCGAAAATAGGGGTTGAGCCTGTTTTAAGGGTGCATACGCTTGCATTGGTTGCTTCAGGGACCTGCGCGACAAAACAGTCGCTTTTCGATTTTTATTCAAAAACATTTTATGCAAAGCAGTACAAGGATTTTGGGTCTTTGAAAAATAAAATAGAAAAAGTCGTCGGCCTTCTTGAAAAATTCAAATTTATATCCAGAAGCAATTCTGTAAATTCCGGTAATCCATTTCAGGCAGCAAGCAGTTTGGTTGCAGATGAAGAACTAAAGCCGACTTTGATTGGAAAACGGGTTTCAGAGCTGTATATAGACCCGCTCACTGCAAACTATCTGATCCTTTCTTTGGCCAAAATAAAAAATCAGGCAAGCGCCTTCCAGTTAGCGCATATAATGTGCAGGTGCTTGGAAGCAAGGCCGCTGATTTCTGCAAAAAAGAAGGATATGGAGGCTGTGACAGAGGTCCTTGTTAGGGAAGGGGCAGGCCTGGTTGACAAAATCCCGAATGAATGGGATATAGAATATGAGGATTATCTTGACTCAATAAAAACTGTGTGCTTTTTTTCCGGCTGGCTGGAGGAATTTGGAGAGGATCTGATTTTAGAGAAATTTAATGTGACTCCAGGCGAGCTGAGGGCAAGGCTGGATATTGCTGACTGGCTGCTGTATAGCATGTCAGAGCTGGCTTTACTTTTAGACCATAAGGAAATTTTAAAAGATATAAGGAAATTGAGAATTAGGATGGAGTATGGTATAAAAGAGGAGCTTCTGCCGCTTGTGAAATTAAAGGGTGTGGGAAGGGTAAGGGCGCGGCTATTGTTTAATTCAGGAGTCAAGGATTTGGGCGGCCTGAAGAAAATTCCGCTGGAAAGTTTATCGAGGATTGTTGGTGAAAAAATAGCGGAAAACCTGAAGAGCCAGGTAGAGATTCCTGAAGATAAATTATAGAAAATTACAGAAAGAAAATAAAAAAACTTGCTCTGCCTTTATCGCCTTATTATCAGGCCTGTTGCCGAGGTTTTTGTGGTTGCTGGAGACGGTGCTGGAGGCACTGTGGATCCGCTGTCAAAATAGCCTGATTTTATCAGGTCGACCATATCGCCTGTGCAGTGCGGCAGAAGATCATCTGGCCCATGCATTCCAAGAGCGTAATTTTCAACAGAACATTTCATTGAATAGCTTGTGCCTGCGTCTGAAAGTGATGCTGTAAGGACGCAATTATCGCCTTCTAGCCCTTCAATCTTGATTGTTGGAGTGGACTTCCCTGTTGGAACAGGAGGCGTGAATGTTGTGGGCTTGCATGTCCTGTAAGCATTGTCAAAGCAGTCTGCTTTGGAGCCGCATACAGCAAGAGTTGCGACATTCTCAGCCTCTGATTTTGTGCTTAATAGGAGGAAAAGGACCTCTCTGAGCAGGCTGTCTTTGAGCACAACAAGATCCTTCTTCACTTCTGTAAGCTCGTCTATTGTGATTTTGTCAAGCTTTGCCTTCAGCTTCTCTTTTATTTTATCAATCTCGTCTTTTGCTGCCTCAAGCATGTCAGCTATCCTTTTGAATCTTTCTGCGTCGCTATCCTCCCCTTTGGATGCGTAATAAGCAGAAATGTCGTCTGCCTTGACTGCCAATTTATCTAAAGCTACTTTTAATTCATCAAGCCTGAGCGCTATATCCAGCAGTTTTATTATGTCAGGCACGACTTTCACTGGCTCAAACAAAACATCATCTGCATGCAGGCCTGGCTTGACGCATTCGACAAATTCCACGCAGCCATTGGGTGCTTTATTTACAACATATTCCCCGCCTTCAGAGGCGCATTTTGCTGCTGCTGTCGCAGGCGCTTCCTTGTCGCATTCGCTGGCTGCTCCGCATGTTAAAAATTGGCAGCCGTCAGCATCAAATTTCTTGATTAGATCCTTACCATCATTCTTGCACGCCTCCTCTGTCAGCGGATCAAGAGCAGGGTTAATCGAGCATTTTGATTCTTCCCTCTTACAATTCAGCTTCCAGCAGCCACCTACAAGGCTGTATAAAGCCTTGCCGCCCAGAGAGCCGCAGGCCAGTTCTTGAGGTCGAAGAGCAGTCAGTGTCTGGCATTTCTCTATCTTCCCTAAAGGATTATCAAAATCAAATTCATTTGATGCGAACTTGCAGTCAGGGTATGTGCAGCTGCCTTCTGCCTTTTTTGGTGGAACAAATGTGCCTCCATATTTTGTGCACTCTGATTCCATGAAATCCATTTCCTTTTGGTTGAATTCCGGGCATGCTTGCTTATATTTAAAGTCATCTGGACATTCCAGCACTTCTGCTGCTGTCTCGTGCTTGACATATTTGCACCTGCTCAGGGCTTCGTCATGGTCGCATTTTGAATGGCCGCAGTTAAATGAATCTGTCTCTTCCTTATATTCGCCGCCTGATTTTATGCAGGCTTCCCTTGGAGAGATAAAACCGATTGAACTTGCTGAACCTGCTGTTGCAAATACAGGGCACTCATGTTTGAAAGGCGTGCATTTTGTTGTCCCTGGAACAGGGCAGCCATTTTTATCCTTCTCAAAAGTATAGGATTCGCCTTTTTCCCTGCATTTCTGTGGATCGTCAAAAAGCTTTTCATCGCATACTTTGTAAGTTTTGCATTCGCCTTTTGTGTATGTTACTGCTGCAAGCGTGGCTTCGCAGTCATTAGGGTAAGTTTTCCCGTCAGACCCGCACACAGGCCCAAAAACAGCAGGGCAGACTGACAGCTTTACGCAGCCTGTTTGACAGCCATCATTATCAAACTTTTGTGTTTCAGCTATTTTGCAGGGTGTTGCAGCAGGGCATGTTTTTGGGCAAAAGCTTGGGGTGGATTTTGTTGTGCAGTAACCGTAACCCTGGGATCCGCCATATGGAGAGGAGGCAACATAACCGCCATATTGGGAGCCTACACACCATTCACCGCCAGCTCCTTCGCATGGCTTTTGTTCATAGCATTGGTAGAGGGGTTCCCCTTTTTCGCATTTTGGTGCAGGGAGGGAATGGCAGCTATTAGTGTACCAATATCCTTTTACTTTCTCGTTTTCGCAGGACTCCCTGTCATAGCAGTTGTATATGTTGAATGCATTGCACTCAGGGCATTTGCTTTCAGAACACCAGCCGCTGCCTGTTCCAGCAGTGGTAGGAGGTGAAACAGAACCGCACCAGTATTTGTTGGCAGCTTCACAGCTGCCTTTGTCATTTATAGGGCAGGAGTTTGAGCACCAGCCTGAAACTCCATATTGAGCGGTTCCGTATTGTGTAGTGCACCATTTAAGGCCTGCTGTTTTGCAGCCTGCCTCGTCTTGCGGTGGGTTACAATAAGTCCCTGACCATACGCCCTTTACGCCGTCGCATGAAGCCGGATCTTTACATGACCAGATACTAGCAGAAGAGCATCCTTGTTCGCAGTAATTGTTTGACCATTGGCCTTTAACATCGGCTCTTTCGCATGCCTCTTTTGACTTGCAGCTCCAGATGTTGGAGGCTGAGCATGCTTGTTCGCAGTTGCCTGGTGGATACTGGCTGTTCCATTGGCCTCCTTTGGCTTTACAGCTTTCTGGATCCTTGCAGCTCCAGATGTTGGAGGCTGAGCATGCTTGTTCGCAGTAACCATATTGGGTATTCCATTGGCCGTTTCCTTTTAATGGGTTTGTGCAGTCAACTTGGTTGGAGCAGCTCCAGATATTGGAGGATGAGCATGGCTGCTGGCAATAATTGTTTGACCATTGGCCGCCAACTGTTGGACATTCAGTTTCTGTGCAACTGCCTAAATTTGAGGATGAGCATTTTTGTTGACAATAACCGTTCACCAATTTGCCGCCTGCGCCAGTGCAAGAAGATTCGGTTCTACAAGACCAGATGTTGGAGGCTGAGCATTTTTGTTCACAGTAACCTGAACCTCCTGCTGGA
>CAZVWU010000006.1:0-69357 GCA_964631205.1 uncultured archaeon
TCAAATACGGGGGTTTGTGTTGTTGTGGGTGTATAACCGGTTGTCCCATTTGATGCGTTTGATTGGCCTCCACAGTCTGCAGGGCATGACTTATAGGCTGTTTCCTGGGTTGTGCATATTTTGTCACCGCAGACATCTACAGCTGGGGTGGTTGGCGATGGGCATGGGCCAGGGGCTGTCTGAAATATATTTGAACCACTGCCGCAGCAATATCCGGGGGAATAGCCGCTATAAGTATAATAGGCTCCGCCGTAAACCCCTGAACCGCAGATGCATCTTGTTGTTATAGGAGAATTTAGCGTGCACGCTGTTGGAGGAGCTCCTGCAATACAGGCATATCCACCTCCACCAGATGGTGTGAATTCGCAGATTTTATTTGAGGCTGAACAATCTTCTTTAACTGCCTCAACGCTTGTAGTAAAAATACAAGTTCCAGACTGGCATGTCGGAGCTACTTTGTATTGCATTAGCTTTAAACCAGTTGAGTCGCAGAAAGTTGCTCCTGCCCAAGTAGTGCCTGTTATTGGACAATCTGAATTTGTAGAGCATGAAGGGCTTGTTGTGGGTGTTGGGCTTGATGCAATGCAGACTCCATCTTTGCAGCCATTAGAGCATTTTATACCAATAGAAGAAAGCTTTCCATTTGAGTCGCAAAAACCTTCATTAAGCTGGCTTGAATCCCATGAACAGTGATCATAATAAGTTGAGTAGTTGTCTGAAGTGGATTTTGGTGTTAAAGGATTTGGCTCCTGGCCATATATTGCATGGTAAGTTCCTGATGCACCAGAATAGATACCAGTCGCTGTGCCTTTGACATTTATGTTTGTTCCACCATCAGAATCTGTGCACGGCACCGCTGGAGGTGCTGAAGAGTCACAAGCACCATCCTGGCAAGCACAACCAGCAACATCGTAACTCCCTTTGCCTATTTTCATATCTATCAGAACAGAAGGGCTTCCGGTGTAAGTGCCGGAACAATAATAATCTATTGTTTTGGAGCCCTCGCAGAAGTCTGTTTTTATTTCAGTTGTGCCATTAGAATATGTCAAAGTTGCTGTTCCTTTTGTCTGATAAGCTCCGTTCCCATCAGAATCTGTGCATGAGGGGATTTCAGCAGAAGCAATGGAAATTAAAAAACCGGAGAGCAGAAGAAAAAAGAACAGCAGTATAGGCTTTTTCATAATAATTATTGGTTTTATCTGTTTATAAAATTTCCAAATATATTTACTATATGCCCTCACCATACGGAACAGTAATCTCCACTTTTGATTCCCCATCAACAAGGAAGTTTGCATTTACATTAGGCAAGGATGTTGTTGTGCACAGGGGGCAATTTGTCCAGCTGGATGTTGTAGACGGCAAGCTTATTGGAAGGATTTCAGACATTCTCAAGACAAACAGGTATTTCATGAGGCCCGAGAGCGTGAATGAGGTAGAGAAGTCTGGGAGGGAGATGAACTGGGACTATCCTGTCTGGGAGCATGAATACCTTATTGCAGAGGCTAGCTGCCTTGGTGTGTATGACGGGAAAGGGTTTAAGGAATCCACTTATCCGCCTTCGCCTGGAACAAAAATTTTTGAGCCTGACCACAAAGTTTTGTTTGATTTTTTCGGCCTGGACAACAATGGGTTCCATTTGGGGAAGCTGACCCATCATGATGTGGATGTGAAAATAAACCCGACAAGGCTTTTGCAAAAACACTTGGCTATACTTGCGATTTCAGGGGCTGGGAAATCTTATTTTACAGCTGTGCTGTTGGAGGAGCTGCTGAACAGGAAGCCTGAGCAGGGCCAGATGTCTACAATAATTATTGATCCGCATGGGGAGTATTCCAGTTTTTTAGAGGATGAGAAGTTTGCAGGGAAAGTCAAGGTTTTCAGGTCATCTGAAATAAGGATAGGTGTGCCTAACCTGTCTGTTTTCCAGCTTGCAAAGTTTGCTCCAGAAGAATCTTCTGGCGCGCAGGTAAGGGAGCTGAACAGGATTATAAGGGATATAAAGGAGGATGTTTATGGTTTGGATGAGATCATAGGCGCGATAGAAAAAGATGAGAAAATAAAATCAGCGACAAAGGATATTTTGATCTCATTTCTGGAGAACTTAAAGCACACAGGGCTGTTCGGCGTTTCTGATTATCCTAGTTTGGACGATCTGGCCAAACAAGGGGAAATGGCTATTATTGACCTATCGAAGGAAATAAACCTGCGCAATAAGCAGATTATAGTTTCATATCTTGCAAAGAAGCTTTTTGATCGCAGGAGGGATGGCGTTGTCCCGCCTTTCTTGTTTGTTGTAGAGGAGGCCCACCAGTTTGCGCCTGAGAAATCCCAGAAATCCAATTCTATAAGCAAAGGGATTATAGAAACTATTGCAAGGGAAGGCAGGAAATTTAATGCATGCCTTTGCCTGATTTCCCAGAGGCCTGTCCAGCTTTCAACAACCGCGCTTTCGCAATGCAACACGCACATCATCCTGAGGGTGACAAACCCATACGATTTGAAGCATATAGAGGAATCATCTGAGGGGGTCACAAGGCCAGTTTTAAGGCAGATTTCAGGCCTGCAGGTGGGGACCGGCCTTATTGTTGGGGAAGCTGTCAGGTTCCCAATATTTTTGAAAATAAGGAAAAGGGAGTCAAAGGCCAGCAGCAAGGGGATTGACCTTGAAAGCTCTGCTATTGAGTATTACAAAAAAATTGTGCAGAAAAAGAAGGATGCAAAAGGGTTTATGTAAAATAGCGGGGACTGGAGTTCCAGAGATTAATTCTCATTTGAATTCGCCAGCTACTGTTTAAAACAATAACTTCCAGCGACCTCTGGGTTATGAGCCCAGCGAGCACTCCAGGCTGCTCAAGGCTGTCTGTACTTTATTTACAAACATCTACCCCGCTATTGGAATGCTTTGTCTAGTTTATCTTGTTATTATTATATTAATACTTATATACTGTAAAATATGGAACAGTCAAAACAGAAAATAGTGGTTGGTATAGATGAAGCTGGCCGTGGGGCTGTGATAGGGCCTCTTGTAATTGCAGGAGTGGCTGTTTTAGAGGAAGATATTGAAAAATTAAAGGCAATAAAAGTCAAGGATTCCAAAATGCTTTCCCCTAGGCAGAGGGGAAGCCTGGAAAAGAAAATAGAGGGGATTGCGAAAGATATTTTTATTGTCAAAGTTGCTGCATGCAGGATCGATACCTATAGGGCTGATGGGATTGATTTGAACAAGCTGGAAGCCATAAAATTCGGGGAGATCATGGATTATCTTAAAGGTGACATAGCTTATGTTGATGCTCCGGATGTTAAGCCTGAACGGCTGAAGGCTTTTCTGGAAAAAATAACAAAGCACAAAACAGAAATTGTCTCAGAGCATTTTGCAGACAAAAAATATCCTGTTGTTTCTGCCGCCTCAATCATGGCAAAGGTTGAGAGGGACCGTGAGATAGAGGAGATAAAAAAAGAGTATGGGGATGTCGGGCCAGGATATCCAGCGAATGAGATAACAATGGGCTGGCTGAAAAACTGGATGAAAACACATGAGGACTTCCCGCCGATTGTGAGGCAGAGCTGGGAAACTATAAAGGGTTTGAGAAAGGATTCAGAGCAGTCAAGGCTGGGTGGCTGGTTCAAAAGTTTAGTCAAGAAAGAGGAGGAGTGCAAAGTAAAAGAGAAATCAGAAAGTAAAATAAGGGAGGGGCGGGAACCGTAGGTTTCCGCTGTGCAAAGTGAAGGAGAGTGCGGAAGGGAAGAACTGACATTAATAACATCTATACAATCAAATTGAATAATATGCTTCAGAATTGCATGTTATTTTTGCTTAGTTATTTGCAATACTCCGGTACTATTTTCGGTTATACCAGGGTGGGTAAACTCGAGTCCGAAAGGACCGTGAAGTTCATCAGAAACACGGACAATATACAAAGGTTCGTTTACTCCTAAGGGGAGTGATACTGCCGTTGTCTCCTGCATAGCAATCCCATTTGCACATTGTTCATCTATACCTATCCCCATGAGTCTATCTGTCCAACTCTCTATTGCTTCGTCTTCAGAATCTGTTGTTGCATATGGAGCACATGTATCAGGTTTATAAAGTTCTTTTGAAGGGGGCCATAAAACAAAAATTTTATCACCTTTGATTGATGGGAGTGCCGTATATTTTATTTGTATTTTGTTATCTTGCCTTGGTGTATTTTTAAATTCACCTGTTCCTGTATGCTCCTCGGATCTTGGTGGATATGTAATCCATTTTACAATAATGTCGTCCTCTGAACAGGTCTCTGGAAAACTTTCTTTAGGTATTGCTTGGACATCTTCTTGTGATAACTTTACTACTGTATCATTTGTTACATGTCCTTTTCTTACATATTCAGTATACATTGTATCTGGTTCCTCTATATAATGGCAGATTCCATTGTTATCAATAGAATGGTGGGGAAATGGTCGTGTACCGCTTTCATGGAAAAGTCTGAAAATAGGGTTTTCTGGATTCCTTCTCTGTTTTGGTATTCCAGAAGATGAAAACGCATATTCTGGATCTATACCTTGTTCATCAAGAATAGATTTTGCGAGTCCAAGTTCATATAAGTCCCTCACAGTTCTCGCTGTGCCTTCCCCTGCAAGCTGTTGCAGATCTATGGCCGGCCTGCCTCCATGTTCTATCGTATTTCCGACACTGTAAACTCCAGCTGTAGCTAATCGTTTTATTGATGGAAATAATGTTGTTAAAATGGTTGTCACGTAAAGACGCGGGTCTTCTTTGAGCAGTCTATTGGCATATTGACCTGTTTCTCTATATCTGCCTACCCTCCACATAGCACTTACAAATCGCGGTATATATTTTAGATCTTTCTTTGCACATCTTCCTAGCTTGAGTAAATCTGCATCTGCCATGTGAATTTCTTGTATTTTGGGTTTATAAAGGTTTACAGCTGCTACTTTAAAGTGGGATTTATAATTTTATATAACATTGTTATATTAAGATGTCGTTTTCTTTAAATCTCTAAACATTCAAAATAGTAAGATTATGTCCGAACAGACTGTTGTGAAAGGCTGGGTTGACAGCATAAGGGAATTAGGCGGCCTGAAATTTTTTATCGTGAGGAACAGGGAAGGCAAAACACAGGTTGTTTTGAAAAAGGGCGATGTCAAGGAAGCGCTTTTTGATCTTGTCGGAAAAATGCACAGGGAAGACTGCGTGATTGTTAAAGGCTCCCTGAAAGAATCAGATCAGGCGCCTGATGGGAAAGAACTAATCCCAGATTCCATTGATGTTGTGAACAAAGCAGACGTCCCGCTGCCAATTGAACCGGGTGAATCCAATAAGGACAAGAGGCTGGATTACAGGTACATGGATTTGAGGGACCCTAAAGTTTTGGCTATTTTTAAAGTAAGGGCTGAAGTTCTCAGGCTGATAAGGGAATATTATACAAAGGAAGGTTTTTTTGAAGTGCAGACACCTGTAATACAGGCAGCTGGCGCTGAAGGCGGCGCTGAGCTGTTCCCGCTTATCTATTATGGAAAAGAAGCATTTTTGAGGCAGAGTTCACAACTATACAAGCAGATGTTAATGGCTTCCGGGTTAGATAAAATTTGGGAAGTTGGTCAAAATTTTAGAAGTGAGAAGAGTCATACGCGCAAGCATGTTTCTGAGATTACAATTGTAGATGCAGAAATTTCATGGGTTGAATCTGAAGAAGATGCGATGAAAGTTGTTGAAGGCTTAGTGCATCACGTTCTAAAAGAAGTTTCTAAAAATTGTGAAGAGCAGTTAGAAACTTTGAATGTAAAAATGAAAATCCCGGAACTTCCATTCCCACGTCTCCATTACGATGAAGTTTTAGAAATGCTCCAAAAAACAGAAGCAGGGAAGCATTTAAAATGGGGATCTGATTTCGCAGATGCAGAGGAAAGGGTTGTTGGAGAAATAATGGCAAAAAAAGGACACGAACTTTACTTCTTCACAAAATATCCATCACAGATAAAACCGTTCTACATAATGATGGATGGGAAATATTCAAGGGGGTTTGATTTGGATTTCAAAGGCATGGAAATAACGTCTGGCGGACAAAGGGAACATAGGGTGGATGAGTTAGTAAGAACAATGAAATCAAAGGGATTGGATCCGCACAAATTTGAATTTTATTTAAATGCCTTTAAGGTTGGTCAGCCTCCCCATGCTGGTTTTGGTCTGGGAGCTGATAGATTAGTCCAGCAAATCCTAAACTTGCCTGACATTAAGGAAGTTGTTCTGTTTCCACGAACTGTTGAGCGTTTGGTTCCTTAAATTGAATATGATCAACAATATAATCATGGATAAGATTGACTTACATGCCCACGTCCAGGCTATAGTTTTATAAATTTTTAGATAATTCTATAAATAGTAAGATCTTTCTACAAATAGAAAGGTTTATAAGCCTCGAATACAAGACTTTTGTATGATAGAGAGTATATTCAGTTCCAGAGTAGGCACAAAAATCCTGCTCCATTTTGGAAGGTGGCCATACAAGGAGTTTTACCTAAACGAGCTTTCCAAGGAATTAAAAATAGGCCTTGGCAGAACTAAAACCCTTCTGGACAATTACACGAAAGAAGCCGTATTGATAAAAAGGAAAAACGGAAACAGGCTGCTCTTCAAGCTAAACCCAAACAACCAAATAACATTTGAGATAATAAGGCTTGCCAATTTTGATTGCGTACGGGGGTTTCCAGAAAGGTTTGGAACAGCCCTCTCGAAATTTGTAACCAGGTATAGGGAGATAATTGGAAACAATCTCTATTCTCTCGTGATATTTGGCTCTGTTGCCAAAGGGACTGCGGGAAAATGGAGCGATATGGACATATTTGTTATAGTTAAAACCAAGCCAGATAAGGGCACTTGCGACAAACTAAGGGGCGTGAATTCCGAAGTTTCAGAAGTGTTTTTAGAAACCCCCGAAGACGTGACATATACGTATAAGGATTTTATTGAAAATTATAGTATAGGCGATGATTTTTTGATAAACATAATGAAGGACGGAATAATCCTCTTTGACAGAGACGACGTTTTCTCAAGATACCTTATAAAAGGCTTGCCATCTGTCACAAAAAAAGCAATACAGCAGAGACTGGCTTTCGCAAAACAAAGGCTTGACGAATGCATAGAGAATTTTCAAAAATTCACTGATGTAACGGCATCCATGCTTTCCGGAGTTTCTATTAATCTTTCTAGGGGAATCCTGCTCCTGAACAACATGATCCCCGGTTCAAAACATGAAATTCCAGGCCAGTTGAAAATTGCCGGAGAAGCAAAACTTTCAGGCGTGTATAAAAAAACAAGGAAATGGTTCAATGAAGTCCATCCTGATGCCAGCAAAGATGAGGTGTGGGAAACCATAAGTTTTCTAAAAGAAAAATATAGGCAGGCAGCCAAAAATCTGGAGGCTTGGAGATGAAAGAGGTTGTAGAGGCTTTTAAAAGATGTGAGGAAGCCCTGAGAATATCAGAAAAAACAGTGGATATTGACCTGCCGACTTCAGCTAGCAGGCTGTATATAGCCGGTGAAAATTTAGCTGCTTGCATGCTGCTTCTTATTGAAGGCTCTGCTTCGAGGGATCATGGGAAACTCTGGAACGGAATCCAACGCCTTTTTGAGAAGGGGGATTTGAAAAAGAATTATAGGCCTGTCCTTGAAACTTCATATCGGCTGAGGATAAAAGGGGATTATGGCAGGGATATTGAAGGGGTTGTTTTAATAAGCAGGGAGGCAATAGAAGAGCAAATAAAATGCCTGAAGGAGTTTTCAGAAGAGGTTAGGCAAAAAATGAAGACAGAGGGCCATGTAGTCTAAAGGGCTACAACCAATAAACACTGACATGAAAAAAGTAGCTCTGTTCCCAAGGACCACTGAAAGGCTCGTCCCATAACCTATCCTATATAGCTTCCATCGGTTTCCTGGGGGCCGAATTTTGAAAACCTTTCCAATAATTTTTCAAGCAAAGTTTTGAGGTCGTTGTTTATCGATTCTTCTTTATGGCCTTTTTCCTTAAGGCTTGCTATTATCTCAGAGACTTCGTCGTCTTCGTTTATTGCATGAATAATACTGGATAAATTCTCTTCTGTTATTCCAGACGCAATCATTGGCTCCAGAACTTCCCTCCGAAAATCAGAATCATTTATCTTGAGTGCAAGCTTTTCCTGAAAAACTATAAGCAGCTCTATTCTCTCTTCAAGCGAATCATCAGCCATATTATATATTTAACAAACAGATATATAGTCGCATATGGGGCCGTAGTCTAGCTAAATTATCTTCAAGCTTCTGATTTGATAATGAAGAATTCTAGAATGGTTTAGGATTCCAGCTTGGGGTGCTGGCGACCTGAGTTCAAATCTCAGCGGCCTCATCGGGATTTCATATAATGTTAAAAATATTCTTAACTCTATTTTGAAATAAAAATAAAAAGATAATGGAACAGAGTTCAGGCTTTGTACGTCCCACTACTCAACTAAAATTTAGATTTTTTTCCTTCCGCAAGATTTTTTTATCTTCCTCTTTGCTGTTTGAAGCAGTCCAGGCAATATACTGGTCTGTCGCCTGAAGGCTTAAAGGGGACTTGTGTCTGCTTGCCGCAAGATGAGCAAACTGCGTCGTGCATTTCTCTTGGGCCGCCAAATCCGCCACCGCCACCGCCTCTCCTATCGAATCCCATTTCTCTCCTTACAAAACCTGAGTCCAAAAACTTAATTCAGGTTTGTTTTACAAGTACTGTGGAACTATTCCAGTTCCGCGCCTTGTGCTAAAGAGTTGTACTGAGGCTTTATAAACTTAATTGGCCTCCTCGGTTAGCACTACCTCCTTTCCTGATCCGGCCAGAACCAGCTCCCTTATTTCAGCCTTTTGCTTTTCAAGGCCTTCTTTAATAAGATTTTTCTCTTTGCCTGCCTTTTCAGCCTCGTTTTTAGCGTTCGCAAGGTCTGCTTCTATTGATTTGATTTCAGACTCTTTCTGGCTTTTAATTTCTTCTATTGCTTTAAGGCTGCTGTATTTTGATTCTAGAATTGCTTTGTTTTCAAAAAGCCTTCTATACTGGTTTCTGGATGCGATGATTTCACCAGACTCTATTTTTTTCTTTATTCCTGCTATATTCTCCAGCTCATTTTCTTTCAAATCAAGGCTTTTAGACGAGATTATTGGGTTAAGGGATTCCAGAACAGAATAAATAATCTCTACATTCTCCGTTTCAGCGCCTTCCGAAAACACAGTTTTCTGCTCTTTTGTTAGCATTAAATTTTCAGAATCATGGATAAGCTTTTTCATCGGCCTCCTTATCGAAGAGATGTCGCTGATCAGGCCTGATTTTATTCTGCCTATCTCATGTTCTGTTTTTTCCAATTCTGATTTTGTTTTGTAAAGCTCATCCCACTTCGCGTCAGAACTAATTTCACGAAGCTCTTTTTTCTGGGCATCAAAGGATGCGTTATGCTTGTTTATTTCCATAGATATTTCCAATTGTAGTTTTTCTGTTTCCTTGAGTTGCCCCAGGAGTTCATTCCTCTTTCCTAGCTTTTCTCTTACATCATCAATTAGTTTTAAAATAGTGCAACCCTGCAATTTTTTATCAAAAGAATTTAACACCTGCTCTATACTTTTTAAATTTTTGATTATATTATCGGCCTCTTTTTTGAAGTAATTGGATATTACATAGGCTTGCTTTTCATTGGCATCTTTAATTTCATTTATAATTTCAAATGTTTTATTGCATGTAGATCGCATTTCGGTAAAAGTGATGCCAGAAGATTTAGGGATCTTCTTTAGTAGCTGCGATTTTTTTGCAAACAGGTCTTTTGTCATGTTTATCGCTGAATAAGTTTTGTCTGTTGGCTCGAATTTTGCTTTTTCAAGCTCCTTTATGGCATACTCCAGATAGGAAACTAGGTCTAGCAATTCTGCCCATCTCTCTGAAAGCTCTGTGTTAATCGAGCTTATATTTTCTTTATTGGTCTCTAGCAGCCATGGAACAAGGCTGTCTATCTCTATTTCGATTTTTTCTTTAGTCTGCTTCTCCTCCATTGGCTGCTTTTTAAAGAGCTTATTTAGTAGACCCATAGTATATGTTTTTCTTTTGGGTTATAAGGTCGTGAGGCTTTGACTCACGAGATGTGCCGGACTCAGCTGGAAACTGATCTGCAGATCAGTTTCGGTCTTTAAATGTGCTGTGGCACACGACTTTTTCTTTAGAAAGAAAAAGGGTATAAAGCTTATAAACCATATTATTCAATCCAATATCAGGCTATGATGACAACGCTCCAGAATGAGGCAGATTGCTGTTTGCCCTTGAATTCCGTGATAGCTGCGGAGCCCTATTTCGAGTCATATGGTGACATCCAAAATACAGGATCTTGGAAATCTTTTAGAAATTGATGAGATATTAATTTCTGCATTATCAAGCAGATGGAATTACAAGAGTCTGGTTACAGAAAATGCAGAAACGGGTTTTTTGTGTATCGACCGTCCTCATTTAGAAGACAAAAAGAAAAAGGATATTTTAAAAGAATTGAGTGAAGAAGTTGAGCTAGAAGATTTGGATGAGGAGGGGAAGGAGAAGCTTGCAACTCTTGGGAATGATAATTATCTTGTACGCGTTAAATATGTTGAAGAGGATTATAAAAGAGGCGACCTCGACAGAATAGCTCCTGGAACCTATCTCGAAGTTATCAGGGTGCACCCAATTTATATGGAAGATGGGCTTTTTGGATACACTTATCCTGAAGGCGGGCTTGCAGTCTATGTGAGGTCAGATTTGAGAGGAGAGGCATTAAGAAGGGTTATAAAACATGAAGTTGCGCATCATGCCATGAGGCTTGGTGAAGAGGCTGCGCGGGATTTGACAGGGACGCACATGCACGAATTTTTGCCTATTTTTGAGAGGAGCAGGTATAATTAGAGGCAGTAAGGTTTTTTGCTGAACTTGCCCTGCCATATATTTGGCGACTCTATAATTAACCAAAAACACTTTTCTCTTTTATTGCTGAGGGGGACCCGCCAGCATGCCAGCTAAGCCTTGGCCTGATTTGGACAGAAAAGATTCGCTCTGAGTTGTCATCCAGTATAATCGCAGAGCCTTTATTTCTTGGGAGCATGTTGATGTAATCCTGTATATCCTCCATCATGTAAGTCTGCATTATTGACCTGAGTGCTTCTAGATCCGATCTGGAAGTCAACCTATGGGAGATAATAAGGTCTGATTGCGCCAAAACATCCTCATGGAGTTTTCCTGGCCTTTGTGTGATCAATAGGACTGAGATTCCAGGTTCCCGGCCTTCTTTAATTAACGTCAATAATGGGTCTGTGGCTGCTGTGGTTTCTGCGTTTCCAACAAATTGGTGCGCTTCGTCAATCATTATCCAGACCATTGGAGCTTTTTTCTTTTTTTCGCCTGTCATTGTTTCAAATTCTTCTGATTTTCTTGCTATTAACCGTTCCATGAAAATTCTTCTGGATAGCAGCCCTACCAGCAGGGAACGCACGCTCCAGCCGCCAGAAACCCTCATATAATGCGAGACGTCTATGACAGAAACTATGCCTGGCTGAAAAAGGTCAGAAATGGGAGTCCCTTCTTTTTCGAAAATCCCCCACTCCTGTGCAGCTTCAAACCTGTTTATAAGGGCTTCTTTCACAACAGGCTCTATTCTTTTGTCGGCTTCCAGTATTTTGGTTATATCTGAAAGATCGTATTTGGTTCCATATTTTATCTTGGCTTGCTTGATAGCGCGTTCGATGGCAATCCCGTGAGAGTCTATTGAGGTGAACCCAAAGGTGACGATCCAGTCGGCGGCAGCCAATTCGCCGCATGCAAGCGTAAGGCTATGGTCGACCTCTACTCCCGAATCTTTGTATGAATTGGCATAGGCTTTTGGGACAAAGAGTTTTGCAGGCATTCCCATGGGTTCAAGGGGCTTTTTTTCATCAGGTCTTTTCCAGTCCCTGAGAAGGCTTCTTCCTTTTTCGTTGGGACTTTTCATACTCCAGAAGATTCCCATAGTGTCTATCATCAGGACTGAAAGGTTTTCCCTGATATCTTTTGGGAGTAGGGCCATCTCTTCGGAAATCACAGCCGCCGAGTAGGATTTTCCTGTCCCTCTTTTGCCGACAATCAAAACAACATGCGGTTTAGTCACATCCATTAAAACAGCATTTGTAAGCTTTGATTCCTCCCCCTCGCCAACAATATGCATCCCTATAAAAGCAGTCCCTTTGTCGCCGAACTTTGCAAGGTCATCTTGGTCTCTTCCAACAACAATGTTTTCTAGAACAGGCATATGACTTATATATTGTTTACGTCTATAATATAATTAGAGGGATTATTATGACATTGGTGGACGAAGTAATAAAAAACAAAGAGGAGATTCTCATAAAGGTCCTGCAGTTTTTGGAGGGGAAGGAAGCCACAACAAAGCTCAATCTCAGTGGGATGAAGTTCACTCTAGGCAACATGCTTGTAAAGCTCAATGGGCAAGTTGAGGTAACTGTTTTAAAGCTGGAAGAAGGCAAGAAAAAGAAAAAATAGACTTTCTTATTAAAACAGGCGGCGGAAGTGAGAATAAGCTTAAAAACCTCCACCTCGTAGATAATCCATGCCTATTCTTGAAGATATCCTCAAAAGCGTGGACGGGAGTCTGGATTGTTCAATTCATTTCCACGGAAAGCAGGCCGCGATTATTTCTCTTGAGAATAAGGAGATAGTTTTTGATGTGAAGGACCCCTTTGCCTTTATGGACTTCGGGCTGATGAAGGAATTTATGAAAAGGCGCGGGGATTCAGGGGCAATGAAAAGGCTGAAAGATGCCGGGTTCAAGGTTAGCCTAAAGTACAAGGGATTTAAGGTGGATTTGTAGTGGGTTGTTTATGAAAGCGCTTGCAATAAGCTACATGCATGGCACAATGCCTGCAGGATTAAAAAAGTTTGTAAAAAATAATTCTATCGATCTTATAATCTCTATGGGCGACCATGCAGATGGCGATGAAAGAAGAAAATTAATTTTCAAAAATTGGGGATACTTTAAAAAGAAAGATAATTATTATAAGGCTTTTGAAAATCTTATAGGGAAAAATAAATGCACTGTCCTGCATAAAAGATATGCTTTATCCGGAAAAAATTTATTAGAAAAATTGGATTCTATCGGTGTTCCAGTCTTAATTCTGGATGGAAACAATGATTTTACAGAGAAAGACAGGAAAGACTCTGGTTACAATTTTCCTACTTTAGAAAAAACTGTGAAATGTTCAAAAAACCTAAAGTTGGTTGATGGGGAAAAATTCAAGATACAAGGCTATACTTTAGTTGGGATCGGCGGATATAGGGATGTTCCTCGATCAGATACTAAAGCTTCTCAAAAGAAAAAATATGACGAATCAAATAATTTTTTCAGGAAAAAGCTGGGAAAACTTTTAAAAAATTTAGACCAGAGAAAAACAATCTTAATAGGCCATGACCAGCCAAGGAATACTGTTTTCGATAAGGTCAATTATCCATCGAGCCCTAATAATGGGAGATCAGTAGGCGATCCAATTATAAGGGAATTCCTCGGCAGTTTTCGTCCAGCACTCTATATCGGCGGCCATATGCATGAACATCACGGGGTATCAAAATTGGGGGAAACCACACTTGCTGCAGCAGGTCATGGGAGAGAAGGCCAGTGCCTGATTTTAGAAATACCATCTTTAAAAATTGAAAAGGTTGTTTTATGAACACACTAGAAAATGTTTTGAAAATTCTGGATGAGAACAAAATAGAATATAAAAAATTCGACCATGAGCCTGTCAAAACAAGCGAGGAGGCAGCCAAAGTCAGGGGTGTTGAATTAAAAACAGGTGTAAAGGCTATGCTGCTCAAGACGTCAGAAGAAAAGTTCATAATGGTCCTTATAGAAGCTGATAAAAAGGTTGATTTGAAAAAGATAGCTGGGATGGAGAATACTAAAAAAGTTCAGTTTGCCAAAACAGATGAGGTTTTGGCTGAAACAGGCTGTGATACAGGAGCTGTTCCTCCCTTCGGCCACACCAAAAATGGCGCGCCAAATAAAATAAAGACTTATCTTGACAAAAATATTTTGCTGAATGGATCTGTTAATTTTAATGCAGGGAACAGAACGGTTTCTGTTTCAATGGAGGGCAAGGACCTTGAAAATGTTGTTGACTATGTGCCTTTCTAGCCTACAAAATAAAATTTGTCTTTTCCTTCTTCCTGCTTTAAAAATTTGCAGGATTTGAGGAAAAGAAGGGCTTCCTCTTTTTTGAGGCCAAATTTTTCTGAGGCCTGTTTTATTGTTATTGCTTGCTTGCCATGCGCTTTTTCTTTTGCAAATTCCTTCAATATCTCTTTAAGCTTTTGCGGTGCCTTTGATGAATCAAGCCAAGCAGAATACATTTTCGTTACCGGCTTTTCATCCATAAAAATGACATGTTTTGAGGGCTCAACCAGAAAAAGCGAAGCATTAGGGTTTTTGAAAGAATCTGCGTACTGCAGGGCTCCCAGATCAAATTCTTTTCCTATAACTACAAGAAGATGGTATATGCCTGGTTCATTTTTTATTGATGAGAGCATGAGGTCCAAATCTTTTTCATGAGTTCCGTCAACTGTTTTTACAACGATTTTAACCTTGTCTTTTTTTGACATTAGGCTTTTTTCTGAAACAGTTATTTCAGCTCCATTTCCATGCCTGATAAATCTTGTTTTGGGGTTTTGTATTTGGCCGTCTGCGCACCAGTCTGGAGACCATCCTGAAAACCTTTGGTTCAGGAATTCTATATATGTTTCTGCGAGGTTCTCTATATTTGGTTTCTTATTTTCTTCTTTTTGATTAACCTTTTTAAGGAAAAGGTTATTTTCTTCAGTTTTTCTTTTATCTTCATCCATATTCTGTATATCATTTCTTTTTCGGTACAGTAGCATTTTTCTTTTCTAGTGCAGGTCTTTGCTAAAGGGACGAAACTGGTCTGCAGACCAGTTTCCATTCTTCCTTCAAAGAAGTGCAAGGCTACCTTTTTAATTTGATTATTTCAGCTCTCTCGAGGAATATTACTCTGGAACTGCTCAAAAGCTTCCTGAAATTTTCAAATTTGGCTGGAAAATTTTTCTCCTCTGGAGTCCCTGTTTGCGAGTGGAGGCTTTTTGCCGCATTTGCAAGCGAGTCGAGATTTCCCAGCAATACAAGATCGGCTTTAATTATTTTACCCAAAAGCTGCTCATCTTCCGGAAACTTCCAGTAAGCAAGCGTTTCCATTTCTTCCATTGCAAAATTGATGTCGTCGATTATTCTTTTTGTTTTTTCCTGCTGGCTGGCTTTTTGTTTTTTAGCCACATCCTCGAGCAATGCCTTCATTTCCTTCAGCTTCGAAATCCATAATCTTCTGGCCTTTTCATCTGTTTGGTTGGCTTGGATGTCTGAGTATTTATAGGGGTAAATGAACCTTTTCATTATTGAAATCTCTTTCGAATATTCCGGTTCTATTTTTTCCCAGCCCATATGATTAATTTTCCTCCCCTTTTTCTTGGATTTCTTTTTTATCTGGCTTCATTTTCTTGTTCTTTTGGTATTCTTTTGTATTGCCTTTTTCAGCTTTATTTTCTTCAGGATCCAGGTTGATGGAAAAATTCAACAGTTCGATCCCCCATTCCTGGAGTGTTTTCTTGATTTCTTCTTTCAGGAAGGTTTCAATATCTTGATTTTTCTGGCTGCCTTCAAGGATTTTTGGAATTGCCTGTTCATATAATTCTGAATAAATTTCATCAACGGTAAGCAGGGCTTTGCCTGCCATGAGGGTTCTTGCGAGCTTTTCTGGAAGGTAGACTGCAAAACGTATTTCGATATTTGAACCATTCTCTGTTGGCAAATTTTCAATCCTTTTGGTGATAATTTTTTCTGCAGTGTCTACAAGAATTATTTCTGAGAAGTCTTTTATCGAATGTTTTCCAGCTTCCAGCTCCTCTTCAACCGAGCCTTTCCTGATCACAAGGGCAATTTCCTTTTCTTCAAGAAATATATTTTTATGCAGAACTCCAGGTATCTGGCTTGCATGTATCCTCTGCGCCACTACTTCGTCTGGTTTTCCCCATTTTTTCATGCTTGTATTATGGTGTTTAGTTTTATATTTGGGGCCTTGATATAACAGTGTTATATTCAAGAGCATCAATTTAAATAACTTGCAATATTTTATTTACACATGGTTTACTCTGCAATTGTTTCAGACTGGAACGGAACTTTATTTCAATATCCTGCAGACGACGTGCAAAACAAAAAATTGGCTGTTGCTGCTTCAATTAATGATGTCCTGTATTTAAGATTAGGAAGCTTTTATAGGCTTCTCAAAACAAAAAAGAGGCTTCACCTGATGTTAGAAGAATATCGTGCAGGGAAAAGGCCTTTGCAGGATCTTTATGATGTTTTCAATAGGGAGGTTCTGGCTGGTAGGTCCCCTGAATTTGTACATAGGGTTATCGATCAGTATGCGAGAGAGTCTGCAGATAAAGTAGATGGCAGGGTTCTCAGGCCAATTAGAAGTGAGAAATCAAGAGGGAAAACTACTGCTATTCTGTCTGTCTCATACGACAGAAGCATACTTAAAATTTTAGAGCGAGCTGGCTTTTCAGACGTCTTCGGACCCGGAGATGTAGTAGCCAACACCCTTAAATTGGATGGCGATGGAAAAGTTGAAGGATTAACCCTCGGTATTTACGGGAAAAAACCTGAAATAATGGAAGCGGAGTTTTTTAGGGGAAGGGGTCTAAGGCCTGAAACAACAGTTTATCTGGACGATACTGCAGACGGTGAAGGTGTTGCTCAGATGTTGCCGGAAGGGAATTTTATTGTCCCGTTCCTTGCTTCTGAAACTTCTCCTGACTTTGCGCAGCGGATGGCTTCCAGACACGGGGCTTTTGTTCCTGCAAGCGAAGAGGATCTTGCCAGATATTTAAAATCCAGATAAATATGGGATTTTTAAAAAGGCTTGTATTTTTTCTCTTCATCGTTGTGGCTGGTTTTAATCCCAGAATTAAACAAATCCATGTTTATTTGTTAGAAGCAAGGTTTAAGAAATGCGATCCTTACACCATTATCTTCAGTTTTTTTGCAGCCAGACCCTGCAAAATCTTTGCGCCTATATCAGAGTTTTTGCGGACACTTATCCTGCCTTCTTTTCCTACCATAGGTGATAAGAGGAATTCATCTCCGTAATATATATCAACTTGTTTACCTGTGAGGCTGGGTTCTACGAGCAAATTGAACTTTCCTCCTGTTTCTTCGTAAACAAAGCTGACAGGTTTTTTGAAGGTTTTCTCTTTCGGCTCCACGTTTATATGGATTCCTCCCAGATGCCTTTCAACAGCTTCTATGTTAGATCCCCCCTTCCCGATAAGAGGCGCTATTGAATCGTTTCTTACTCTTACGATAACTTCATTATCAGAGATTATTTCGACTTCTGGATCTTTGTCATATTTCCTTAGCTCATATTTTATAACCTCTTGTGCAAGGGTTTTCACAGCAGAACTTTGCTGTTTTATTTCTCCTATAGGGATGACTACATTCTCTTCGCCATAGCTGTAGATTTCGTATTCTGGTTTCTTTGTCTCGAAATCCCTTATCTCGACTACAGGCCTTGCAAGGTCAGCTTCTGTCATACCGTGAGGAACTTTGACTGTCAATGCGAGTTCGTACACCTGGACTATCTTCCCATCCTTGATGTAAATAACGACATCTATTACATGGGGTATTACGCCAAGCTCAATCCTTCCAATAAATCTCTGTATTGCGTTGATGGGGTCTGTTGCATGCATGACTCCAATCATCCCTACTCCAGCCAACCTCATGTCCGAGAAGACGCGGAAATCTGTTGTTTTCCTAATTTCATCGAAGATTGTGTAATCTGGCCTGACTAACAAAAGTATCTCAGATGTTTTTTCCCAGCTGCCTTCCAAAGGAGCATATTGCGTCACTTCTGCCCCAACTTGCAAGTCCCTTGGCTGTTCAAATGTTTTGACTATTTTATTTTTCTTCACAAGCATTTCTGCAACGCTGGCTGCGAATGTGGACTTTCCTGAACCAGGGGGACCTGCTATAAGGACTCCTGCTGACTGGTCTGAAAGCATTTCCTCTAGTTTTTTGTGCAGTTTGTATTCTGAAAGGTCGACTTTTGCAATTGGCCTTACAGCTGTGACTTCCACGCCATCTGAAAATGGAGGCCGTGCAATAGAGATCCTAAACCTGCCTAGCTGGATTATCAAAGAACCATAGCTGCTCATCTCGATAAACGCATCTTTTTCAGATCTTGCTTTCAAGGCTATCTGGTCTGTTATTGACCTCATCTCAAGTTCTGTCATCAGCTCTTCCCGCAATTTTACTAATTTCATTGAGCCTGGCTTCCCTTTTTTAGCAAAAGGGGCTACACCCTCTTTTAGATGGACAGATTGTGTGTCTTCTGTAAAGAAATCGTCTAGCTTGAGCTTCTGTTCCCTCAAAGGGACTGGAGTGTATTCAACTGAAATCCCTTCAACTTCTGCAATCAAAGCCTGCACATAATCAGAAGTCATTAAGATTGCTTTTTCCCTCGCAGCTGTATCCCTTATCAAGGCATCAATACGGCCTTTCTTTGCAAGCTGTATCTCCTCCATTGTAGGCCTTCTTCCTGTGAAAGAGATTGTGATCCCTTTGTCTTTTCCAAGTTCCCTTATCCTTTTTATTTCTTCTAGACCTTCGAAACCAATATCACGGCTCCTGCTTGCCTGAGCCTGGAGTTCATCAAGGACCATCACAGGTATGACTATTCTTGTATCCTTGAATTTCCCTTCCTTAATAAGCTTGGAAATTTTCCCCTGTATAAGAACAGATGTGTCTGGCACAATTGTTTTTTTTGTTTGTTTTAGTTCCAGCCTGTCCTCTGGTTTTCCTGGCTGTTTTGTCTCATTTTTTTCCAGTTTTTTGTCCTCTGGTTTTTTCTCTTCAGTTTTATTTTCTTTTATTTCTGTTTTTTGTTCCTTTTTTTCTTCCTGTTTTTCGGTTATATTTTTCTTTGGGATCTCAACACTTTCTTTTTTTAAAAGAAAGGGCTGATTCTCTTCTGGAATTTTTATAGAGGTTTCAGAACCCTCTTTTTCTACAGGTTTTATAGAAGCTGTAGAGCCTTCATTTTCTATTTTTTTCATATTAAATTACTCTCTTAATTCATCCGGCGCTCAAAAGCAGCCAGTGAGTTGATTTATTTTAAAATACTAGGTTAAATATCACAGAATCAGACTGTTTGTCTGTGTTCCTTATTTGCCTGTATTCATCTAGATATAGTAATAACTAGTATATAAAGGTTGGCCTCATTAATAACAGTGTTATTTTCTCTCTCTTGTTTCCCTCTCAACGCTATCCAGAAATGTATTCCTGCTTTCAGAAGTTGATTGCCTTAATGGGCTATAGAATGGCAAACCCCTCTTTCTGCAGAATTCCTTAAGCTCAGTATCGCTTGCAATCCCGTCACAATTGCCTTCCTCGTCAGCAATTTTCAAGGCTTTTCTGTAAATCTCTTCCCTTTCAGCCCTATGGGCATTGGAATCGTAGCTGTAAAAAGCGCCCAAAAAAGCCAAATAGCCTGCTACCAGCCCTGTTATCACTTTTTCAGGCTGCCTTTCCTGCAATGAATAGTTTGCCATCCATAGTATTGGAACAAGCCTTTATAAAGCTTTATATAGCATTACTACATAGTAACATTATGAGCCTCCAAGTATAACAGGGGATTATGCAAGAGGCGAGGAAGAGTTTATTAGAGAACTGGATGAATTGGGAGTTTAATATGGAAATAGATAAAATCGGTGCATTAGCGGCTGAAAACAAGCAGCCTGAAAAAGAAGGGTGGGGCAGATATTTAGGCAGGAAGGCTTTAGATTACGGAGTTTCTGCAACAGCAGGGCTTGCAGCAGGATATGCAGCACTTGGATTAACTGATATTTCCAGATTTGATTTTAATGACCTTACATTTGAATTAGAACAGTATAAAGCTTCTGCAATGGTCGCCGCATCTTTGGCAGCTGGTTATGCGACTCACAGGCTGTTGCCCAAGATTTTGAGGAAAACAAAAGAGTCTGCCAAAAGGGTAGCAGGCTATCTTTTTGAAGATGAAGTTCCATTAAAAACTAGAAAGCCAAGGGTAGGTTGCATTATAGGCCTGGCTGGATTGATTGGTTCATGTTCGTTGCCTTTCTTCGGGGCAAAAATGCCTTATATTGACCATGTGCCGTATGTGAAAAAAGCAGTTGACAAAATAGATGAGCCAAATCCTGTGAGGAAAAGGAACATCCATTTTTTCAGGTATTATATAAACCCTCTAGAAAGAATACCAATACCCCCCGACGATTTCTCTAAATTTCAGGATTGGCATAGAGAGAACTATGGGCACACAGGCTTACCTATGGGATCAGACACTATAAGGGGAAATGTGGAACTTAAAATTAGGAAAAACTCCAGGACAGGGACGTGGGTACCTCGTAGCCTAGTCAATGCTAAACCAGTATATGAAGTATATAAAGCGACAGGAGATGAAGACTCAAACCACAGTATCTTTGCAGGCTACTACTCTGGGCACTTTTTTATACTCTATGACAATCTAATGTGGAACCATCCTGACGTTGTTGATATTGACTATCCATCTATCGAAGCCCGTGAAAATTCTGGAACAGTTTTTTATCATATGCGTAAACTTAAAGGTGAGAGGGCAGTGGTAGACACTATTGGCCCTTTGTCTGCAGACAACTGGACTGCCTTAATAAAAATTATAGGGAAACCCGGATTGGCTTTTGGGGGACCTATTGATAATTTAATTTTGTCGATTCAGTATAAAAATCGGCAGCCTGAAAGATGTTCGGTGAAATACGAAGAAGTTGACGGTAAGACAACAATTTTATATCACACATATAGAGATAATCGTATAATGCGTTTAAGGAGATTACAATCGGGGGAGGAAAAAGAAATAGATCTAGAGGGTAGGTTAAAAAAATTTATAGACGACGTGAATCAACAGAAATAACTAAGATTATGAAACCTGAAGAATTGATTAAACTGTGCAAGGGAGCCCCCGAATTTCTGCTAAAAACCAAATGAATCTGTATATTCTAATTTTAAGCTTCCAGAACAATTATGATTATATAAACTACTCCACCCTTGTCCAACCAAAGACTCAGTTTGCTGACCTATTTAAAGGGCAAATTCGTATGTTAATTATGGTATCGCTGACAGCAGTGCTTCATAAGGATGAAGATATGTATGTGGCAAGGTGCCCGGAAGTAGGCACAGCCAGCCAGGGCAAAACAGTGGATGAAGCTCTGTCAAACCTAAAAGAGGCAACTGAGCTATACCTAGAAGAATTTCCTCTCAAGGAGACCGATAAACCGATTCTTACTGTTTTTGAGATAACTGGATATGGCCAACCAACTAAAGAAGCAATCAGGGCATGATGTCATTAAAATTCTTGCCAATAAATTTGGGTTCACTCCAAGAAAAACCAAAGGCAGCCATGTTGTACTGGTCAAATTTCTAAACAACGAAAAGATAGGAACAGTAGTTCCATTGCACAAAGAACTGAAATTTTCAATGCTAAAAGAAATTCTTAAACAGGCGAAGTTGACTGAAGATGAATTTGCCCAGCACCAATAAACTGGCAGATGGAATTTAATATAACAATCAAATGAGTCTGCATGCTTCAATTTTAAACTCCAAAACAATTATTTAGGATATGAACTACTCCACCCTTGCCCAAACCTATGAAAAGCTTGAGGAGACTTCCGGCAGGCTTGGCAAGGTTGATATTATTTCTGAGCTTCTAAAAGAGGCGGATACAGGGATCCTCCCGAAAGTTGCGCTTCTAATACAGGGGAGAATTTTCCCGTCTTGGGATGAGCGAGTTATTGGAATTGCAAGGCAGCTGGTCATAAAAATAATTGCGCAGACAACTGGTTTTGGGGACAAGGAAATTGTAAGCAGGTTTAATAAAATTGGGGATCTGGGCTTGGTTGTGGAAGAATTAATTTCTGAAAAAAAACAAAAAACATTTTTGAAAAAATCCTTGACGGTTGAGAAGGTTTTTGAAAACCTGCAGTCTGTTGCAGGGATAGAGGGAGCCGGCTCGCAGGATAGGAAGATTGGTTTGATCTCAGAGCTTTTGAGTTCAGCTTCGCCTAAAGAAGCAAAATACATAATCAGGACTGTTCTTGAAGAGCTCAGGGTTGGGGTTGCAGAAGGTGTTTTGAGGGATTCTATTGGAAAGGCGTTTGATGTGGATCCAACCGATGTTGAAAATGCATGGTTTATACTTCCTGATTATGGTGAGATTGCAAAGATTGCGAAATTGAAAGGTGAAAAGGGGTTAAAAAACGTAGAGATAGAACTTGGAACACCAATAAATGTTTTACTTGCAGAAAAATCACCAACACTGGAAGAGGCCCTCAACACTTTTGAAAATCTCGCTTTAGAATTCAAGTATGACGGGGCAAGGACAATAATACACAAAAAAGGGAATAAAATCTGGGTTTTCACAAGGCGGCTGGAAGATGTCACGAAAGCGTTCCCTGATATTGTTGAGCTTGTGAAGAAAAATGTAAAAGCAGGGGATTGCATACTCGACTCTGAAACAATTGGGACCGAGCCAAAAACAGGCAGGCCTGTCCCTTTTCAGGTTTTGTCAACACGGATAAAAAGGAAATATGACATTGAAAAGGCTGCAAAAGAAATCCCTCTTAAAGTTAATTTATTTGACATAGTTTATTTAGAAGGAAAGAGTTTATTTGATTTGCCTTTGAAAGAAAGATATGATTTATTAAAAAAATCAATCAAGTTAACAGACAGGTTTAGGCTTGCTGACCGCTTGGAAACAAAAGACCTAAAGGAAGCTGAAAAATTCTACAAAAAATCATTGGATGCAGGCGAGGAAGGGTTGATTGTAAAAAACCTTGATGCAAAATACCAGCCTGGAAGAAGGGTCGGATATTGGCTAAAAGTCAAGCCAACTTTAGAAAACCTGGATTTGGCAATAATCGGCGGTGTTTGGGGAACTGGTAAAAGAACTGGCTGGATAGGTTCGCTTATTCTAGGATGCTTAGATGAAAAAAATGAAAATCATCTAACATGTGGGATGTTAGGTACAGGCATAAAGGAGAAAAAGGAGGATGAAAGCGACCTTACATTTGAGGAATTGACAAAGTTGCTTAAACCATTAATACTTGGAGAAAAAGGCAACGAAATAAAGGTCAAGCCAAAAATAGTGATTGAAGTCGCGTATGAAGAGATACAAAAATCACCTACCTATGACAGCGGCTATGCATTGAGATTTCCCAGATTTATCAGATTACGTCCAGAAAAGAGGGCTGCAGATAATCTTGCTAGACTTAAAAAAATATACGAAATGCAGAAAGGGAGAGGCAAATAAATACCCCTATTCACAACAACATACTATGCCAGAAACAAAAGCAGATTTTAAAGTCACGCCTTGGGAAGTTGAAGGGGAGGTTGATTATGATAAACTTATACAACAATTTGGGATTGAAAAGTTTCCGTATCAAAAACTAAAAAATGCTCCAACTTTCATGAGGAGGGGGTTGGTTTTCGGGTCTAGGGACTTTGCGCCTATTCTGAATAAAATTTCTAAAAAAGAGCCATTTGTTGTCTTAACTGGTTTAATGCCTTCCGGAAAATTCCATATAGGGCATAAAATGGTCGCAGACCAACTTATTTATTATCAAAGCCTAGGTGCCCACATTTACTTGCTAGTTGCTGATATTGAAGCTTACAACATGAGAAACAAGTCCTTAGAGGAACTTAGGGAAACAGCAATAGAAGAATATCTTATCAATTATATTGCATTGGGGCTCAAGCCGAAAAACTGCGATTTTTATTTTCAAGGATCAAGATCGGATGACGCAAAAAAATCAAACGCTTATTATAGATTAGTTGGATTGGTTTCAAGAAAAGTTACAGCAAATGAGTTTCAAGGAATATATGGGGATTTGATGCCTGGAAAAATAGTTTCAGTTTTTACTCAAATAGCCGATATTCTTCATCCACAGCTTCCAGAGTTTGGGGGGCCAAAACCGGTTCTAGTTCCAGTAGGCATAGATCAGCAACCACACATCAATCTAACAAGAGAAGTTGCGTCAAGGATGAAGGAATTTGGCTTCGTCCAGCCTAGCGCCACTTACCACAAGTTTATGGTTGGTTTGAAAGGTGATAAGATGAGCTCTTCTGATCCTTATTCATATATAGCGTTAACCGATAGCCCGGAAGACGCCAAACATAAAATATTTAAATATGCTTTCTCAGGCGGCCAAGATAGTGTGGAAAAACACAGGAAGTTAGGCGGGAATCCTGAGGTAGATGTTGCATTCCAGATGCTCTACTACATGTTTGAGCCAGATGACAAAAAGATTGAAAAAATAAGGCAAGATTACAAATCGGGCAAGCTTTTGACAGGCGAATTAAAACAAATCTTGATAGAAAAACTTACAAAATTTTTGGAAGATCATCAGAAAAAAAGGAAGAAAGCTAAATCGCAGATAGACAAATTTTTGAATTTGGGTTGAGAGGTATCTGAAAGAAAGTTTTATTTCTTAAAGCAGCCTTGGACGCCAGTTCGCTATCCATATTAATCTTTAGTGCGGGAGATGGGATTCGAACCCACGAAGGCACTACTCACCCTTTTCCGTGAACGCTTTTGTGATTTATGCACGGCAAAAGGGTTCTAAGCCACAGGATAACTTATCATAGTCAGCTTTAGCCAACTCAAAACTTAAAATTTTGACCTTAAGTGTAGCAATTATTCAACAATAAGTCGAATACTACCTGCCCCTTTGGCCACTCGGGAACCCCCGCATCTTGTATTATTATAAATACCTATTTATTATACTATTAGTGTTTTTATGAAAGCGTACATAGCGACCTGCATGATCGGCGTGTTTGCATTTGATGAGAAAAAGAACATGCTTACTTATAGGTTTTTCCCTAAAATCCCTGAGGAGATTGCTGAGGCACTCGATTCCGAGAAACTCTGCCCTGAAGAAAAGCAGGTAATAAAGGACCTTATTAATTCAGGATATACGCAGGCAGTGCTGAATAAAAAAGCAGACTACGAGGGCATAGAACTTATTTTTGAAAAGGAAAATATCGCTTCAGACATCTTAAAGGAAGGGATGAGAAAGTTTGCAACAGACCTTGGGTTTGTAGAATCCCAGCAAGAACTGAATGAGCTTCTTTCAAAAATAAATATTGCGATAAACCAGGCAAAACTCCAGAAGCCGAAAAAAGACAAAATTCTCATGGGCGTTATCGGGATAATAGACGAACTGGATAAAACAACAAACACTTTTGTAGAGAGAGTAAGGGAATGGTATGGGCTTCACTCCCCTGAAATTGTGAGGGCTATACCTTCAAATGAAAAGTTTGTAGAGCTGGTTTCAAAGTATGGCCACAGGGACCAGATAAAAGATGAGAAAGTCAAAGTTAAATCGGCTTCTGGGATGGATTTCGAAGACACGGATATAGAAGCAATAAAAACGATTTCAAAATCAGTTGAAAGCATGTACGAGGCTAGAAAAAAACTTGAAAAATATCTGGAATCTGTTGCAAAAGAGGTTATACCAAATACATCTGCGGTTGCTGGCCCTTTGCTTGCATCAAGACTTCTACAATTGGCTGGTGGTCTTGAAAAACTGTCAAGGATGCCTTCTTCAACAGTCCAATTACTGGGAGCTGAGAAGGCCTTGTTCAGGCATCTGAAGCAAGGTGGAAAGCCTCCTAAATTCGGTGTTTTATTTGCACATCCATACATACAAAATGCGAAGCAAGAGTTTAGGGGAAAAGTTGCAAGGCTGATTGCCGCAAAAATAACAATTGCAGCAAGGGTTGACATGTATTCTCAGAGGGACGACGGCGAGAAGATGAAAAACGAATTGGAGGAGGAAGTTAAAAAGGCTACAGGTTAACACTGCTGACAGTTAAACTTTTCCCTGACTTTTTTAATTTCCAGCTTCCGAAAACAACAAGCAGGATGCCTATTGTAATAATCATAATAGATATTAAAGGTAAATCGATTTTTTTGATTTTTAATTCCTCTATTTTGGTCGCTTCAGGCAAACCGGCTTGTGGAATTATTTGGGAACTTGTTAAAACCTCTTCTGGACTTGTTGGCTTGGCGACAGCTTGCTGTACTTCTGAAATCTGTTTTTGTTCAACTATAGTCTCTGTTCCAGGAGAAGTTAATTGTGTTTGAAAGCCGGAAGTCAAATAATAAGAAAATCCCCCGATTATAAAAATTAATCCTATTCCCAAAGTTAATAAAATATTCACTGGGTATCTGGGCTGGACAATATTGGATCCTTTTGCTGACAGTTCATAATATATCCACTTGTGCCCAGTGTCTTTTTTCTGCACCAATCCCACACTTTCAAGATTCTTCAGGTGTTCTGCAATGGTGGAAGGGGCGAGATTTAATTCTTTGGCCAGCTCCGCAGGCATTTTCCTTCTGGATTTCAGGCTCTTCAATATATCTATTCTAGTGTCAGCTGACAGCGCCCTTATTGTCTGCTTATCTAACTCCATAAACTAAATTCTATTTGATTGATTAATATACTATTCCTGTTTGTTTCGGCCAAAACCTAACAAAAACTGCCCTTTTTAATATGCAGGATAGGCAAAGTATAAGCATGAAAATGAAACTCGCGTCTTTGCTTGTAATAGCAGTGATATTGGTTAGCGGTTGCGCAATTAAACCGAATAAGCCTTCAGTATCGCCTAGCCCGACACCAGACCAGCCCAAAGTCCAGCTTGCTGATCTGAAGAAATTTTCTTCTGTGGATGAAATTAAAAGTTTTATAAAAAACAATACAGTTGATTATTATGGGTATGAAGGAGGTTTTGGGGTAAAGGGCTCTGTGATGCCCCTTGCCGCGACAACCGGTGTTGCAGAAAGCGCAGCTGATGCTAGCAAAACATCTTCTGTTCCAGATTACTCTAAAACAAATATACAAGTAGAGGGCGTTGACGAGCCTGATATTGTAAAAACAGACGGCAAGTATATATACACAGTTTCTGGTGGCAAGACAATAAATATAGTTCAGACTTATCCACCTGAAAATGGAAGGTTATTAGCTACTATAGAAGTAAATGGAACAGTAAAAGAGATTTTTGTGAATAAAGATAGATTGATTGTTTTTGGAAAGGAGGACAAGAATACGCAACTTGTTCCAGAAGTTATACCAGAAAAGGTTGTGGAATCTACACCTCAAAAAATTGCTGTTCCTGTCGCAGGTTTTGCTGCAAAAGAAATGATGATGCCTCAATACTATTCACAAAAACAATTCGTGAGGGTTTATGATTTGGTAGATAAGGAAAAACCTGTTTTGAAAAAGAGTGTAGAATTGGAAGGGAATTATTTTGATTCCAGAATGATTGGGAACTGGATTTATTTTATTGTAAATACCAGAATTTATGGGGAGGATACTGTGCTTCCGCTAGCTGACCAGAAAGAGGTTTACTACATGGATATTCCTTCAGATTCCTATATGCTCACTCTTGTGGGGGCTTTGAACACAGAGAGCGAGGAATTCACATCAAAAATATTCCTGATACCTTCAACTCAAAGCATCTTCGCCTCTTTGGATAATATTTACATAACACATAGAAAATTCCAGACCTATAAAGAAAGTTTGGAAGAAGATGTGGAGGTTTTGCTGTCTGCTGTCCCTGAAAATCTAGGAAATGAAATAAAAACCATAATGCAAGGCAATTCGACAGACCAGGAAAAAAGGGTTTCTATAAATCATTTAATGGTTGATTTTCATCAGAATAGATCAAGAGAACAGACAGAAGAATTTTGGAATAAAAGTGGAGAAAAACGGAATGAGCTAAGTAATAAGAGGGAAAAAACTGCTGTCTACAAAATCTCTGTAAAAGACAGTGAAATAGTCTTAACAGCTAAAGGAGAAGTTCCCGGAAGAGTTTTGAATCAGTTTTCCATGGATGAGTTTAATGGGAACTTCAGGATAGCCACAACAACACGGCATCCTTGGGACAAATCTCCCAGAAATCATGTATACGTTTTGGATGGCGGCCTTAAGGTTATCGGCAAATTAGAAGACCTTGCTCCCGGAGAATCCATATTCTCTGCAAGGTTCATTGGCGAGAGAGCTTATCTTGTCACATTCAAAAAGGTTGACCCTTTGTTTGTAATAGATTTAAAGGATCCTACAAACCCTAGAGTTCTGGGCAAATTAAAAATACCCGGATTTTCAGATTATCTTCATCCTTATGACCAGAACCACATAATCGGTATAGGAAAAGAAGCAGTAGAATCTAAAGAAGGAGATTTTGCATGGTATCAGGGGGTCAAGCTCGCCTTATTTGATGTATCTGATCCAGAAAATCCAAAAGAACTTTCAAAGTTTGTGATCGGAGACAGGGGAACAGATTCTTATGCTTTAAAGGATCACAAGGCCTTCTTGTTCAGCAAGGAGAAAAATTTGTTGGTACTTCCAGTCCTGCTTGCTGAGATAAAGGATAAAACACAAACAACTGCTGGCTTCGAGAGTAGTGATAATGATAAAACACAGATAACTGTTGGTGACTTCCAGTATGGAGAATACACATTCCAGGGAGCCTATATATTTGAACTAACAAAAGAAAAAGGCTTTGTATTTAAAGGAAGAATAACCCATGTCGCAGATCCAGAAATCTTCAAAAAAAGCGGCTACTATTATTATGGATCTGGCGACTCTGTTAAAAGATCCTTATATATCGGGGATTTCCTTTACACAATCTCAGACAAGTTTTTGAAAGCCAACAAACTTTCAGACCTTTCTGAAGTAAAGGCAATCGAACTGCCATACGAGGAAGGGGCGGGATTACTGGAGAAACGTTAGATGATTCCAGAAAGTGTGGCCGCAGAAGGCTCTATAACAGGCGACTGATATTTAATTCTTCTTTCTTCTATATTCATATGCAAGAAATTTTCCCTGGCCTATTCAGAGAAGGCAAGAAGCTGCTTACAGAAAACCTTGTTCCCGGAAAAACCCAGTATGCAAAAAGCGTGATCAGGAAAGGCGGCAAAGAGTACAGAGAATGGGACCCTTATCATTCCAAGATGGCTGCTGCTGTTGCAAAGGGGTTGAAAAACTTTCCAATTAAAAAAGGATTAAAAATCCTTTACCTCGGCATAGCAAGCGGACAGACTGCATCCTTTTTCTCGGATATAATTGGAAAAGATGGAATAATTTATGGAGTCGAGATCTCCGAAAGGTGCATGCAGGACCTTAACCCAGTGGCTGCAGACAGGAAAAATATCGTCCCTATACTTGCGAATGCAAAACTGCCTGAACAATATGGCTGGATAGAAAAAGTGGATGTAGTTTATCAGGATGTCGCGTCAGATGACCAGTCTGAAGTCCTTATAAGAAACTGTGAAAAATTCCTGAAGCCTGATGGCTTTGCGGTAATGGTGATAAAAGCAAGGTCAATCGATGTTGTGAAGGATCCGAGAGAAGTGTATAAGCAGGAGTTAAAAAAACTGGAAAAATATTTTAAAATCCTTGAAAGAATTGAACTACAGCCTTTTGAAAAAGACCATATGTTTTTGGTTATGAAATTTAGATGAATTTACTGGACTAATTTTGTCAATCTTTCCTTGAATTTTTCCCAGTCTTCTACAAAAGCGCCTGCTGCCTGAGGATGGCCGCCGCCGTATCCAATCCCTTCAACTGATTTTTTTACGGCCTCGGCCAAATTTAATTTTTTGCCTGCAATGTTCTTGGGGCTCCTTGCAGAGATTTTCCAGCCATCGGAAACATGCTTGCTTATTACAACTATTTTGTCTTCGTATTTTCTTGACAATATATTGGAAATGATCGAAGCAAGGTTTAATTTTGATTTTATTTCAAAAAACAAAATTCCATCCAGGATTTCTTTTTTGTCTTCCGAGTCTTTTACAACCTTTTCTATTTCCTTGTCAACTTTCTGCCTCCATCCATTAAGCGTTTTGTTCTCGCTGAAATCCTCGAATTTGCCGGCTTTCACCAGCGCATCAAGAACTTTCTTCACCCCATATTCGCCTTTCAATATTATTCCAGAATATATTGTTTTTGCCGAATCGCCTATTGTGGAGTCTATCAGTTCTTTGGAGTCGAGGAGCCCTGGATACATCTTTTTGCATGCTTCAATAAATTCCGGGTTGTCTTTTTGACCGTAATCGCTTATCACGCCTATGCAGGCTAGCCATGAATCTTTTTTGTTTTCAAGGCCAAAATAGGAAAGGATGTCAAAAACCATAAGGCTGGCCGGGATGTAGATTTCAGGATCCTGGAATCTTGGGTTTATGTGGACCATCCCTTTTTTTGAAAGATCGTTTTGTATCATGTGGTGATCTACAATGAAAAATTTTGTTTCAGGCAGAATGTCTTTCAGTTTTTCAAGCCTGTCCGCATGCTCATCTACGCCAACATCAACAAAAATAATCAGCTCTGGCTTCAGTACTTTTAATTCGCTCATTAAGTCGTCTGGAATAAAAGGGTCTTTTATTGAAAATGTCCTGAAATCAGGATAAAATTTCAGGAACTGTGCTGCGCAGCAGGAGCCATCCACATCGCGGTGCTGCACAAGAACTTTGTTTTGCGATTTCAGCAATTGTTTTAATTCGCCCAATTCTTTTTTGTAAAAATCTATCCAATTCATTTCAAATATTAAACCTATATCTTAATAAAGCCTATTTCAACCCTCTTTCCTTCAAATTCCAGCTCGCCTTTTTTGGCCCTGATTTCTTTCAATAGAATTTGTTTAGCGCCTACAGCAGCCAAAAGCTCTTTTTCAAATTTCTTGAGTATTTCAAGCGTGGCTTTATCGGAATTAAACTGAGCTTCTATTGCATCGCGAACCTGAAGGTTGTTTTGTTTTCTCAGTTCTTGGACCTTCCTTGTAAGCTCTCTTATCATTGCTTCGTCTTTTAAAATTGAACCCAGTTTGATTTTCCCCCATTCAAATTCTTTGCCATCTTTTAACTCTCTAACAAAATTTACTTCCCTGGCATTGCTGAGGGTTTTTATTATCTCAACTGCAGTATCCGTCTCCGTAGACTCTTTGAGCGATATGGAAACGTCGGCCAGAGGCCATCTTATGGGAATTTTCAAGTCCTGCCTGCACGAGTTAACGCCTTCCACAATTTTTCTTGCAAAATCTACTTGTCCTTCTAATTTTGCATCGATTTTTTTGTTGTCTGGCCTAGGCCATTTGAAAAGATGTATGCTTTCCTCTTTCTCGAATTTTTTAAAGAAATCCTGGTATATATGCTCTGTTATGAAAGGTGCAAAAGGCGCAAGCATTTTAAGGGTCTCCAGCATCCCTGAATACAAAGATTGCAAAACCTCATTTTTATCCTGATCTGAATAGGCCATCTTCATTTTGCCCCTTATGAGATGCACATAGAATCTTGAAAAATCATTCAGGAAAAAATTTTCTAAACTCTCGGCTGCCTTATGCGGCTGGAGCGAATCCATTTTTTCTGCCACAGATTTCTTGACTGATTCTATCCTTGAAAAAAACCATTTTGCCAGTACATCCCTGCTCTCCACTTTCTTTTTCCTGAAATTATTTGCTTCTAGGTATGTCTTCACGTAGTTTGCCAGATGTTGGAGTATATCTATTTTTTTCCTGGCTTCATCAGCGATGCCAAAGCCAAATCTTAAATTGTATTGGGGATTTTGGGAAGCATAGACCCATCGCATTACGTCCGCGCCCATTTTTTCAACTGCATCATCAAACCATATGGCATTGCCAGCGCTCTTGTGCATTGGCTTGCCTTTTTCATCCCTGACCTCTTCGTAAGCAAGAACAGATTTATATGGGGATTTGTTTTCTAATGTTACCGACATGAAGAGCATTGAATAAAACCACAATCTGACTTGCGCCCTCATCTCGCAGATAAAATCTGCTGGATACCATTTTTCCCAATATCCCCTGTCTTCTAAATATTTTAATGTTGAAAATGGAACTATTCCGGCATCCAGCCAGCAATCCCCTACATCTGGTATCCTATTCACTTCTGCATGGCATTTGATGCATAATATTTTTATTTTATCTACCCATGGCCTGTGTAGTTCAGGGAGCTTATCAACTTCTCCAGGGTTTTTGGCTTTTTGTTTTAGCTCTTCAATGGACCCTATAATATCCACGTGTCCGCAAGCACACTCAAAAAACATTAGAGGTAGGCCCCAGAATCTTTTTCTGCTTATGCACCAGTCTGCCATGTTATCCAGCCAGTCCTGCATCAGCTTGCCAACATGCTCTGGATACCAGTCAACTGTTTTTGCGGCCTTCTTCATTTTTGGCCTTATTTCCTCTGCTGATATAAACCATTCAGAAACCAGCCTGAATACCAATTCATGCTTGCACCTCCAGCAAACAGGATACCTGTGCGTGTAGTTTTCTGTCTTATACAAGATATTCCTGTTTTTAAGATCGTCTATTATTTTTTCAGCCACGTTCCTAACATTTTGTCCAGTGAGCCAGTCAAACCCCTCAATATAATTCCCAGATTCGTCCAGCGGAGCTATCTCAGCTAATTTTTGTTTTTTTCCAAGTTCGTTGTCCTCTTGCCCGCAGCCTGGCGCAATGTGCACAATTCCAGTCCCTTCAGCATCCCCTACAGCATCCCACATAATGACTTTATGGGCGATATTTTTTTGCGCTGGCAAATGATCATAAGGGCCTGTATACTCAAGCCCTATTAGATCTTTTCCTGTTATCTCTTGGAGAATGGAATAACCCTCTTTTAAGACTTTAGCAGATCCTTTTGAAAGATAATATATCTCTTCTCCCTGTTTGACTTTGACATAAGTGAGTTCTGGATGCACAGCCGCAGCCACATTGGAAGTCAAGGTCCATCCTGTAGTTGTCCATACCAGAAGGTATTCTTTTTCTCTACCGCGTATTGGAAATTTGGCAAAAATTCCTGGGTGGGTAAGCTCTTTCCATCCCTCATCGCTCTGCTCGTGGTTGGATAATGAAGTCCCGCATCGTATGCACCAAGGCATTACTTTTGTGCCTTTGTACAGCCAACCGTTTTCATGGCATTTTTTCAGAAAGTGCCAGATATATTTTATATTCGTGTCAGAAAAAGTATAGTAGCTGTTTTCCCAGTCCATCCATTGGCCTAATCTTATAGACTGGCTTGTCTGGATCTTGGAGAATTTATCCACTCTCACCCTGCAGGCTTTGGAGAATTTATCCAGGCCAAAGTTCAGGATATCTTTCTTGGAATTAAATCCGAGATCCTTTTCAACCTCCACTTCCACCCACAAGCCCTGGCAATCAAAGCCGTTCTGGAATCTCTGGTCAAAACCCTGCATTGCCTTGAATCTCTGATAAATGTCTTTATAGGTTCTGCCCCAAGCATGGTGGACGCCCATTGGGTTGTTTGCGGTTATCGGCCCGTCCAGGAAAAACCATTTCCTTTTTCCTTTATTTCTTTCCCTAAGTTTATCAAAGATATTATTTCTTTCCCAGTATTCCAATACTTTTTTCTCAATTCCCTCTGCATTGTACATAAAATTAATAGAATTAGTATGTCTATTGATTATTTAAATAAAAGGCTGGATACCAAATATATCGCTATGAAAAAGTCAAAGGTTCTCCTTGATGTCCCGCATGTCCAGCAGATATCCGCTAATACATCTCTAGCGGCATGCGCCGAGATGGTTCTGCGGCATAATGGGACTGAGCTTAGCCAGAGGGAGATCTACCAAACAGCGAAATCCGGGGATAGGGGGCCTGCCACAGATGTCGGCATTTCCCTTGCAGTAAAGGATCTCGGATATAAAGTCGTCAGCTGGTGGGATGAGAACAAGAATGCCCCAGATGGGTGGGCGGACATGATGCAGAATTTTTATTGGCCGATTTACTGGAGGGCTGTGCAGCTTGGTGTGCTTGAAAAAAAGGAGGACGCAGATCTATTTTTGATAAAGGAGATGATAGATAAAGGTCTGCCTGTTATTGTTGAGGTGGATAGCGGAAAGCTGCATAATAAGAAAACTTCCCTGAACCATGCTATAGTTATTAAAGGCTACAGCAGAACGCACTTTACTTACAATGATCCCTACCTTGCAAATGGCGCGAACAAAAGGATGGATTTGAAGAAATTTGAAGAAATCTGGGTTGATACGCCATTTGTTAACAGGTCCATGTTTGTGATTTTGAAGAATGACAGGAGCGTTTAACTTAGTATCTTTGCCTGTTTTTTATAAAAATCCAGGACTTTCTGTAGCTCATTTTTCCCTTTTTGCGTAATCCTGTAAATCTTTTTCCTGCCATCTTTTGTTTTTTCCACAAGGCCCTGATTTTTAAGCAAGTATAAAACTTTATAGCAAGTTACAGGTCCGACTTTAAAGCCAAACCTTTTTTCTATAGCTGTTCTCAAAGTATAAGCATGTGTAGGGCTTCCTGATATTATTTTCAGAATATAAGGGTAGAGGCATTCTACAGTATTGTTAATTCTCAACCGCTCAAACCCTCCTTTAGGCATACTATTTCCCCATGGGAAAATATATAAACTTGCTGGTATAAATATCTTAGATATGGGCAAGGAGATAAGGCTGGCTATCACGGGCATAGGCAATTGCTGTTCGAGCCTAATCCAGGGCTTATTTTATTACAAAAATGTGTCCACAAATAATGAGCTTGTTCCAGGATTAATGCACAATGTTTTAGGCGGTTACAAAATCTCGGATGTCAAGCCTGTTGCTGCTTTTGACATCGATTCAAGGAAAGTTGGAAAGGATTTGTCAGAAGCTGTCTTTGAAAAACCAAACTGCACAAAAATCTTTCAAAAGGAAATGGCAAAAATGGATGTTGAAGTAAAAATGGGGCCTGTATTGGACGGTGTCGCTTCCCACATGAAAGATTATCCGGAAGACAGGACATTTGTTGTTTCAAAGGAGAAGCCGGTTGATGTTGCAAAAGAGCTGAAGAAATCTGGAGCAGAAATCCTGGTAAATTATCTCCCTGTCGGCTCTGAAGAGGCTGTAAGATATTATGCTCAGGCAGCTTTGGATGCGGGATGCGCATTCGTGAACTGCATGCCTGTTTTTATCGCATCAAATTCAGAGTGGGCTAAAAGATTCCAGGATAAAGGTTTGCCTGTTGTTGGTGACGATATAAAAAGCCAGGTTGGAGCAACTATAGTCCACAGGGTGCTTACTAAATTGTTTTCTGACCGAGGTGTCAAGATCGACAGGACTTACCAGCTTAATACCGGAGGGAATACGGATTTTCTAAATATGTTAGAGAGATCAAGGCTAAAATCCAAAAAAATAAGCAAAACCCAGTCTGTCCAGTCGCAGCTTCCTGTCCCGCTTGAACCGGAAAATGTGCATATAGGGCCGTCAGATTACGTCCCTTGGCAGAAAGACAATAAAATATTTTTTATCAGGATTGAAGGGAGGAAATTTGGCGATGTGCCAATAGAATTGGAATTAAGAGGCTCTGTTGAAGATTCTCCTAACTCAGCAGGCGTCGCAATAGATGCAATCAGGTGCGCAAAGCTGGCTTTGGACAGGAAAGTGGCCGGGCCTTTAACTTCCATAGCCTCCTACACAATGAAATCCCCGCCGCAACAGTATCCTGACTCTGTGGCAAGGCAGATGGTGGAAGATTTTATTAAGGGAGAAAGGGAAAGATAATATTATAGTCTTGTAAATTCCTTTCTTTTGGGTTATAAGGTCGTGTCTGGTAGACACGCGACATCTCATCACCCATCAGAATAGAAGATTATGACTTTTCTTTCTCGAAAGAAAAGGGTATATGGTCTTATCAAAAAACCGTGACAAATTCGCCGGCTTCACAGTAAAGGTAGGAATAGTTTTCAGTAAGCTCGGGCTTTCCCCAAACCAATGGACACTAATAAGTTTAATCCCTACTTTTATTGCACTCTATTTTTTAATAAAAGAGTCTTTTTTGGCAGCTGCAATACTGTTTATTGTGGCCTCGTTCATCGATATTGTGGACGGATCTGTTGCAAAAGTGACAGGGAGGGTCACAAAATTCGGTGGATACTTAGATAATATAGTTGATAGATATGTAGAAGGGATAATTATATTTGGTTTACTTTTTGCGTCTCTTCCTAATTTAGTTATTTCAGGATTCACAATCCCGATATCAGCACTCATTGTTATTTACTTGTTTGGGGGGATGATGACTACTTATACAAAAGCCGCAGCAAAGGAGAGGGAGATTGTAGAAAAAGAGATGAGAGGAGGTTTGCTTGAAAGGGCTGAAAGGCTGATAATACTTTTTGTCGGAATTTTGTTGGCGATCTTTGATCCTTTATATCTAACTTATGTAATTGCGCTTCTTGCTGTTTTGACTAATATAACGGCTATACAGAGAATTTTTATGGCTTTCAGATTGTCAAAAGAAAATAAAAATTAGATTAACTGTACAGTTTTATAATGGCCGGGAGTTCTTCAAAACTTGTAATAACATGTGTTGCTCCAGCTGATCTTAATTCAGCTTCGCTAAGCATACCCTTTCCTTTCCCTGTTCTTCCGACAGTGATAATCTTGTCTTCGTCTATCTTGCTAAGTTCAACATCTTTCCCCGAATCTCCTGTAAAGACAATTCTTCTAGGAACCCAAAGCTCGTCAGCTCTTTTTATATGGTCGCTTTTAACTCCGTATTCTGTTCCCCAAACAGCATCGAAATGGGTAAGTATTCCGTGCCTCTTCAGAAGAGCTGATGTAACATCTGTCTCTGTGCCTGTGTTAATCAAAATTGGAAATCCATATCTTTTTAGTTCAGGTAGTATTTCCTTTATTTCTGGGAAAAGCTCAGCAGCTTTGTAAACTTCCCGAATTTTCCTTCTGTGGTATTCTGCAGCACAAGCATCTCTAAATCGTTTCTCATATCCTTGGAAAATTGATCCGAGCTGTTTATCAAAAGAAATGCCTGTAGTTGCATGATATTTTTCTTCAGCTTCATCTTTAGGCATGCCAAAACATTGGTTCATGCAATCAGCAGCCAGTCTCCCGTGAGCTTCCATTGTGTTTAGTACGTTCCCATCAAAATCGTTCATCAAGACTAACTGTGTTTTGTAACCCATTACACAAATAATACGACAAGACATTTAAGCGCATACCACAGGGGAGCTTATGGACGCAGGCGCTGCTTATGTTACAAATGATTTTAGAACCCTCCTGGAATTTTTAAAGAGTTATGCTTAAGCTTTATTTTTGGATTTAAACTAAAATCACAATATCTTATCATGAAAACTCTTTACAGTCTTTATGCAATCTTCTCAACAGGCTTTAATCTCGTCTGGAAAATTTTGCCTGCTTTTCTCGCAGCGTTTCTAGGCGCATTCGATATCTCCCTGATATTCACAGCCTTTTTTGCATCGAGGGTTTTGATTATACCAATTGGGATGACCTCTGATAAAATAGGTGCTGTGAAAAGCATAAGGCTGTCTTTTTCTCTAATGATCTTACTGATTTTAGGGTTCCTGTTTTTCTTTGGTGTAAAAAGTTTCGCTGGCTGGATTCTTTTTGCTCTGGTCGCAGGTGTTATTGTGAACCTGATAGAGATTGCAGCAAATACCATAGCTGCCAGAGAAAAAAAGAAAACTAAGGCGCTTTTTGGTCTCGAAAGCATGTATCAGGTTGGTGTTGTTCTGGGGCCTATTTTAGGTGGTCTGCTTGCAGCTTCTTTTGGTATGGAGGCTGCTTTGTTAACCTGGGCTGTTCTCAATATTTTAGGCATCTTTACAACTACCAGATTGAATGTTGAGACTGAGAAGAAAGAAAGGCTTTCAGGCGGATTGTGGCAAGCAATCAAGGAAAAGAGACTTCTTTTTATTATTGTTCTTATTATAGGCTCTTTTATGACTGGTTTCCTGCAGTCAATGCAGGAACTTATTTTGCCGCTATTTGCAAAAGAAATTGGTTTCGATATTGCGCAGATAGGTCTGATGATAGGATTGGCTTCTGTTATAACAATTTTTGGGCTTCTGGTGATAGGCAAAAAAGTCGATAATGCTCCCAGATTCCATCTTCTATTTATCTTTTTTCTTCTGATGCTGAGCTTCCCTTTAGTAGTCCCTGTTTTTAATGATTTTATTACACTAACAGTCATAGGCGGGATTTTCCTTATAGGAAGAGCATCCAACCTCAACATCTCCCGCGGCTTTTTCTCAGAATTCAGCGACAAGTACAAGGCGACTGCTATTGGAATAGGAGAGACGGTATATTATTTATCAAGGTCTGTTGGCTCGGTCTCAACAGGATTATTGATAAAAGATGTAGGTTATCTTGGAACTTTGTTCTCTATGGTTGGTATAACTTTTGTTGCACTGATTGGATCGCTAGTTCTGATAGTTTACTCGAAAAGAAAGGGGGTTTAAATTATTTTCTGTCTAAAAAGACATATGATCAAAGTCCTCTGCGGCGGCAGGTTTAATTTTCTCCATGAAGGCCATGAGTATTTTCTGAAAAAAGCGAAATCTCATGGAGATTATTTAATTGTTGTGATAGCCCATGATGTTCACAATATAAAAAAATCAGAAACAATCGAGATGGAGAAAAGAAAAGAGAATATAGAGAAATTAAAAATAGCAGATGAAGTTGTGATTGGGGATTCGGATGATTTTTTCAAAGTTGTTGAAAAATATAAGCCGCAGGTGATTGCGTTGGGTTGGGACCAGAGATTGCCTTTTGATGAAAATAAAATAAAAAATTTAGGGATAAAGGTTGTGAGTATAGGCAGGCTTGATTATTAGCTGGATTTTACATTGGGGTTTATTATTTTGAATCCTCCGTCTGCTTCTATATACTCTATCCTGCAGCCTTCTAGGAGTTTCAAATTCCCTTTTGGAATAAAAATTTTCAGGCCATTTTCTTCTAAAACAATTTCATCTTTTGTCGCCTTTTTTTCAAAATCCATATTGTATACATAAGACACGTGGCCAGCCTTTTCTATTGAGAACCTAAGGCCATATCCTGCAAGTCCTTTTGATTCCATCAGCTCCTTTATTTTTTTGGTCGCCTCAGGAGTTATTTCAAGGGTTTTTCCTTCCATATTTATTTCTAACATGTGTTATATGTAAATCAAATCTTTAAATTTGGGTATAGATGAAAACAATTCTTGTTGCCGGCGGGGGAGGGTTTTTGGGGAGCCACCTCTGTGATTACCTTATAAACAAAGGTGAAAACGTGATTTGTATAGACAACCTGTTTACAGGCAATAGGAAAAATATTGAACATCTCATAGGGAAGGAAAATTTCCAGTTTCTGATGCATGACATAATAGACCCGCTTTACATGGATGGAATGAAAATAGACCAGATATACAACCTTGCATGTCCTGCCTCGCCTGTCCATTACCAGTTCAACCCGATCAGGACAGTCAAAGCAAATACTATCGGCGTAATCAACATGCTTGGGCTTGCAAAAAGGCAGAAGGCAAGGATTTTGCAGGCATCAACATCGGAAGTTTACGGAGACCCTATAGAACATCCGCAAAAAGAAAGTTACAGGGGGAATGTGAACACTATCGGGCCGCGGGCAAATTATGATGAAGGGAAAAGGGTTGCGGAGACCTTGTTTTTTGATTATCATAGGGCACATTCCATGGAAATAAGGGTTGCGAGAATTTTCAACACATATGGACCCAGGATGGCAGTAAATGATGGAAGGGTTGTCTCCAATTTTATTGTCCAGGCGTTGAAAGGGGAGGATATTACAATTTATGGCGACGGAAAGCAGACAAGGTCTTTTTGCTATTATTCTGACCTTATAGAAGGGCTTTACAGGTTGATGAATGCTGAAAATTTCACAGGGCCTGTGAATTTAGGGAATCCCGGGGAATTTACTATAATGGAGCTTGCAGAAAAAATAATTAAATTAACCGAGTCAAAATCAAAAATAATTTTCCGCCCGCTCCCTACCGACGACCCCAAACAGAGAAGGCCTGATATAGGGTTGGCAAAAGAAAAGCTTGGCTGGGAGCCGAAAGTTTTTTTGGATCAAGGGCTTCCTGCTACAATAGAATATTTCAGGAAGGTTTTGTAATATGAAAATTCTCTGCCTTTTCACTGATATTTTCTTTTTACCTGCAATAAGGGAAGCGTTCAAGGATCATGAAGTGCAGGTTTTGGAAAATTATAAAGATGAAAAATTCGACCTTCTTATTATAGATATGGACCATTTCCAGAGTTATGACGTGTGCAAAAAATTCCCTGAGAAATCTTTCTGCTTTGGGTCTCACATGGATACAAAGAAAATGAAAAAATTCAGGGAAACTGGCTGCAAAAATGTATATCCGAGATCGGTGTTTTTGAAAAAATTAGAACAGCTTAAGCAATCTTTTCCCCAGTCCCAACATTTGTAATGTGTATCACTTTTTTGGGACAGCCGTCTGCGGCCTTTTTGTTTGAGTCGAAATCTTTTTCTTCGATTAATTTTTCAAACATCTGCGTCTGCTCATTAAAAACAGAAGAACCTTTCATTTTGGCTTTCCCTGTCGGCTCCATCTCCCATTGGTCTGGCGCGACTGCTGCGCAAGTCCCTGCGCCTATGCATTTTTTCCTGTTATATTCTATTTTGAAAGTTGCCATAGATAAAATTAAAATAAATTAGTAGATAGGAAATAAAAATTAACTAGCCGCATCCACAGCCGCCAGAAGACTTTTCAGGCTGGCCCCCGCCGCAACAGCCTGTTTCAGGATGCTGTTCAGAAACTGCTTTGCCTATTTGTATCAAATCTGCTGGTGATGAAGTGTGATTATGGCCTGCTGAGAAGGCTTCCTGTTCAGCTATTGCTTTGTGGCCCCAGTCAGGCTCTAATTTTGGCTTTTCCTTGAATTTTCTGTATTGGTCGTAATTGGCCTTTATTGCTTTCATCTGCTCTGGTGTCAGCTTCCTGTGATGTTTGTCGTCAACAAGCTTCTTGCCTGTTTTTGTTTCCCATTGGGATGCGGGTATGCTGTATTTTCTCTGGATTGCGTCCCTGTAAAGCTCTGGGATCACATTGAATGTGCAGAACGGCAGGATCCTTCCGTCTGGCGATGCATAATGGATATCACATTTATGGATTCTGTCAATGTCCCAGTTGTAGGGATCCTGGAAGTGCATCATCCCTAGGAACAGGGAATTGTGGTGGAAGTCTGCAAGGCCGTGATAATTTCCGCCCTGCATTGCCCCCATGAGCATCTTTTTGATGTGCATCCCTTTTGGGACATATTTTTTGTCAACAAATTTGTCAAACTTGAACATCAGTCTTGTGAGAGCCCAGCTCTTGCCTATTTTTTTGAATCTTGCTGTCTGGATGTCCCTTGTCAATTCCCCCAAATAGTTGAAGAATCCTTCCACATCAAAGAACTTTGGCAAAGGTATCATCTTTCCTGTTTCTTTTTCCTTGAAAACATAGGTTGCCATTCCACATGCGAAGTGGATGCTCAGCCTGTATTTTGGCTCTGACTTCAGGGCTTCTATAAAGTCTGTGACCTGTTTTGCGCAAGGCACAGGGAACCAGAACTCCCTTCCTATCTGGCCATCTGTCTGCTCTTCTATTCTTTTGATTGCTCCGGGTATTGTGATTCTTTGTTCCATTCTTAGCTTCTCGGGCATCCTCCCTACCAAGGACACTGGCTGGAAATTTACTGAACGAACAACATCTATGTTGCCCATTCCAAACCTGATAATGTCGCCCATTTCATGGTCGTTTACGTTGCCGATAACTGTTGGGACCAAAACAACCCCAAGATTGGCCTGCCTGCAGGAGTCTAAAGCGCTCTGGGCTTCCCAGTAATTTTTTGGGTTTGTTGAGGGGCTCATTCCGTCAAAGCTCATGTAAAGAACATGCGAGCCTGCTTCCCTTATTTTTTTTGCAAGCTCAACACTTCTTGATAAGTTTATTCCGTTGGTGTTTAACTGGACATGCTCATATCCTATCTCCCTTGCCGCTTTTATAATGTCAGCCAAGTCCTCCCTTAATGTCGGCTCTCCGCCTGTCAGCTGGACAGCATTTGCGCCTACTGGCTTCTCATCCCTCATTCTCTGAAGCATGAATTTTATCTGGTCAAGCGTAGGCTCGTAAATCGGCTCGCCTTCTTTTGCATAGAAGAAGCAATACCAGCAAGTCAGGTCGCATCGGTTTGTAAGGACAATATTTCCCAATCCTGTATGGGATTCGTGCTCAACGCACAGACCACAGTCATTTGGGCAGTCAATCTCAAACTCGTTCTTGTCTATATTAGGATTCAAAATCTTTATTCCGGGGTCTTGGAACTTCTCGGCTTTCTTGAACATTCCGTAATCCCCCCAGTACAGTTCCCTGAATGGGCCGTGTTCTTTGCACTGCTTTGCAAGCCAGACTTTGTCGTCCCTTGCATAAGTCACAGAATCAATCTTCATTTTGTCCCATTTCTCTTCGTCCACGCATCCCGGACAGAGAGACTGGTGGAATTTGAGTAGCATTCCGCCTTCAGGCACAAGAGGCACTAACGCCTGTTTTCTTTCAATTGTGTAATCCTTTACATAAGGCGAGGTCGCAACCTCCAGAAATTGCTGTGGTGTCTTTTCAATTGCCTGCGGATATGCGGTTCCCATACTAACCAGCTCCTTAATAACTAGTTTTAGAAGTTTTAATAAGTATTAAATACTGGGGTTTGGGGATATATAAACCTGTCAGATAACAGTGTTATTTATGCCAACTTTCTTTAGATAATTATGCATGTCAGAGTAACAAAGCCAAACCTTTTAAAATCCAGAATTCAAAGAGTTAACATGTTAGATGAAGATCTAAGTCCACTTAAGAGGCGCTTCAGGGAAACACCAAATGATGCAGGTCTTGCTCTAGAGTATTCAAGAGCTTTGGAGCGAATAGGGAATAGAGATGATGCTCTAATGGTATTACTTGACGCATATTAATGGTATTACTTGACGCATATTATAGGTCAAACAAAGATGACCCACTTTTAGGGGAGTTAACCCGAAGGATGGATGATATACACCCATCTGCATATTTGTTACGCGAGGCCCGCAATTGGGATTAGTGAGATAATCAAACCCGCATATTTTGTCTCACGTTCAACAGCTCATTCAGGCTGCTCAGGAAGGCCAGAATGCTAGAATTTAAGGGGTCAAAATATATTCCCCCTAACCTTGTATAAACATTTGTTATTGGTAAAAGCCAACTAATTTTCCCAAGCCAAATATATTTTGGAAATTCTCGGATATACAAGCTTTTTCTCACTTTTGAAAAACGATTTCTGCGAAGTTCCGAAAAAAAATTCTGCATTTATAAAGGGCTGAAACTAAAATATTATCAGTTGTTTTTGAAAAACAAAATTTTATTTTGAAGAGGCTATGTATAGCGGTTTTAAAAGGAAATAGGTAAACAGTGGCTATGATTACCAAGATTCAGAAAAGGGATGGCAGGATTGTTGATTTTGACAAGGCGAAAATTGCGGATGCTATTTTTAATGCGGCAAAGGCTGTTGGCGGCAGCGACCGTTCGAAAGCAGAGAGGTTGGCTGAGCAGGTTGTTGTGCTTCTCCACAACAAAGGGTTTGGGTTTGAGAAGATCCCGGATGTTGAAACTCTTCAAGATTCTGTTGAGAAAGTTTTGATAGAAAACGGGCATGCAAGGACTGCGAAGGCGTATATTTTGTATAGGGAAGAAAGGTCGCGTGCAAGGTTCGAAAGGCAGAAGATAAGGAAAGAATCAAAGGTCATAGAAGAGATAAAGGAGCGGATTGAAGGGCCTGCTGACGATCCTCTTGAGATGATGTTCCGCCACAAGAGCAAGATGGCAAAGCTGATTTCGCAGAAAACGCTGAACACATACAAAGAGCTTCTTTTCATGCTGAGGAAGATGCAGAAGAACAGGGAGATCCCGACGCATCCTGAAAACTCTTACCTCGGCGACAATGTGCTGGCAAAGGATATTTACTTAAGGAAATATTATGTGAAGGATTTGGATGGCAAGCCGATAGAGACAAGGCCGGAAGAAGTGTTTGCAAGGCTTGCGGCATTTATGGCGGCTGTTGAAGATGCCGAGGAGAAAAGGGTCGCTTATGCAGTGAAGTTTTACAGGCATCTCTATGAAGGGCATTTCCTCCCAGGCGGACGTGTTATAGCTGGCGCAGGCGACCTTTACAGGCTGAAAACTCTGGCCAACTGTTTTGTTTCAATGATAGAGTCTGACAATATGGAGTCGATTTACAAGACTGCATACGAGTGCGCAAGGACATATTCCTATGGCGGCGGGATTGGGGTTGACATGTCAACTTTAAGGCCAAGGAATTCTGTTGTCCATAATGCGTCTGATTTCTCGACCGGATCAGTCTCCTTCATGGAATTATATTCGCTTACAACAGGCCTGATCGGGCAGTCAGGAAGACGAGGCGCGCTAATGCTGACTCTGGATGTAAAGCATCCTGATGTTTTCAATTTCATCAAAATAAAACAGGACTCGAATTGGGTCACAAGGCAGATAGTTGACCAGTGCAGCTGGTCTGGCATGTTTGACAAGGTCCAGCTTTCTGAAGTTGAAAGGCAGGTAAGGGAAAACACCCAGGTAAGGTTTGCCAACATCAGCCTCAAGGTTTGCGATGAGTTCATGAATGCAGTGGAGGAGCAGGCGAAATACAGCCAGAACACAATCCTTGTTTACAGGAGGCTGAAAGACGACACACCTGAAAAAACAAAGCAGGGCGAGATAAGGTATTCGATTGGCATACCTTCAAAAGACCTTAATAATTATCAGATTGCTTACAAGGCTGAAAATATTGGCGACCTGAATTTGTTTTTAAAGGAGTATGGGAAGACTGTCGCGGAAGAGGAATTGAAGGATTTGAAGAACAGGACAATCTTCGGGGATTATATTGTGAAGGCTGCTGACGGGAAGGATCTCGCAATACATTATGCAGGGGATTTCATACTCTATTTCAATTCAGACCAGACAGGCGAAGTCAAAAAGCTTGTCAAGGCGCGGGAGATATGGAACCAGTTTGTCGCAAGCAATTACAAGACAGCTGAGCCCGGCCTTATATTCTGGTCAAGGATGACAAAATATTCCCCGACAAATTACATTGGAAGGCCGATAATTTCGACGAACCCTTGTGGTGAGATTCCTTTGCAAGACGGCGGCGCATGCAATTTGGGAAGTGTGAATTTGTCAAGGTTTGTAAATAATGGCTATACAAAGGGGGCTGAGGTTGATTGGGAAAGGCTGAGGACAGCTGTCCATGAGTTCACGAGATTTTTGGACAATACAATAACATGGAATGAGCAGCTTAATCCGCTTGAGAAGCAGCGGATTGCAACAGGCGAGACAAGGAGGCTTGGCCTTGGTGTGATGGGGATTGCTGACATGATGAACCAGCTTGGAATTGGGTATGACAGCGAGGAAGCTTTGGAGCTTCTTGAAAAGGTAATGAAGTTTATTGCAAATGAGTCTTACCGGTCATCTGCTGCGCTGGCAAAGGAGAAGGCGCCTGCGCCTTTGTGGGATTATCAGGCATATTCAATGGGGCCTTTTTTCAGGGAATCCCTGACAGAGGATGTGAAAGATTTGATAAAGGACAACGGGCTGAGGAACCTTGCTATCCTGACAATAGCGCCTACTGGGACCCTGTCCAATATAGTTTTAGGGTTTGTCAATGGGGTAAGGCATTATGCAGGCGTAAGCTCAGGCGTTGAGCCTGTATTTGCGTTATACTACAGGAGAAGATCGGAGACCCTTAACAAGGAAGAGAGCAGCAAGTTCTACACTGTTTTCCATCCAATTGTCGAGGCTTATGTTGAGATGGCAGGCCTCAAAGATTCGCTTGCGGACATCGAGGATTTGGAAGAGATGAGGAAAGTCCTGCCTGAGCATTTTTTCAGGACAGCGCATTTTATCGACCCTATGAAAAGGGTGCAGATTCAGGGGATCTGCCAGAAATACATAGACCATAGCATCTCTTCAACTGTCAACTTGCCTGAAAGCATAAAGCCTGATATTGTGTCGCAGATTTATTTTGAGGCGTGGAAAAAAGGTCTGAAGGGGATAACAATTTACAGGGACGGCAGCAGGTATCCGATACTTAGCGTTGCGACACAGCAGTCTGAATTCCAGAAAATGAAATCAAAGCCTTTCAAGGTAGTCACAGCTTCAGGCGAGCTTTTCGTAAAAGGGGATGAGGTGTTTGCAATGGACGATGGATCTCTAAGCACAGTCTTCCATTCGCTTGAGATGAACCATCCTGTGGAAATCATACATTTGGATCCAATCACACTGGAGCCTATTGGAAGCAACCTTGACAAATTTTTCACCCAGCAAAAACAGGGGACTTCCTCAGACCCGGCAATCTGCAAAATCGAGCTGAAGGACGGGAAGGTTGTGAAGACGTGCGAGGAATAGGATTATAAGGTTCTCTTTCTTGTTGTTGGAAAACTTATCTCGCTTAATTAATCCAATTGGACAAACCTGTCTCCTTCTTTCCTTACCACCATTTCTGCACCATATCGTCTTCTAATATCTTTATAAATTGTTTCAGGAAGGTCCCACGTTTCCTGTTCAGCTTCACGACCCAAATTGCGCCATTGCCCTTGACAGAGTCGCATAACACACTTATGTGCAATATTACTCGGGCTTGCTAAGAAATGTGCGCAAAAATATCACTTAATTTTTTGATGGTTCTCTTTACATGTGTCCTCATTGGCTCGTATTCTGATTCAATTAGCAAAGCATCCACTCCTACATCTTCTGCAGATCGGTAATCCCACTTGTAACTGTCTCCCACCATCAGCGCTTTTGATTTTGGTATTTTTTTCTGTTTCAAAATCTTTAAAATAAGTTCTCCTTTCGACCTGGGGTCTACTCTTGTTGCATGGATTTCATCAAACAATTTTTCTAATCCAAAGTGTTTTATTTTGTGTTTGATGATTGCATCTGCTTCTTTTGGTGGATGCGGGTGGGTCGAAAGAACTATGGTAATTATTCCAATTAGTTTTAGTTTCTTTAGTGTTGACAGCGCTGATGGTGTCATGATAAGATGATTTGTATGATTTTTGAACCTGCGATCTTTGTAAAGCCAAACTGGATGCTTTGCATACTTTGTTTTCTGTGGATACCAAAGAGTTCCATCACCATCAAAAAATATTATTTTCTTTTTCATGTTTATCATATTGATATTTTTGCGCATTGATAAATTTAACGCAAGCCCTGCGTCATACTGTGCCTACGCTTCGCTTCGGCATTTTTTCTTGCAGAAAAAACACATAACAGCGATTAAATGCAATCGCTGGCTCGCTAACTAATGCAAAGAAATCTAAGAAAATATTAAAAGGCTGGGCGTCTTAAAAGAAAACAATTTATTTCCTTCTTTGTTCAATATAACGCCTTGCACCTTCACTTCCTTCTTGTGATGCAATTTGTCCTGCTTTGAAAGCATCTTCTGGAGAAACTGAGAACATATCTCTTCCGAAAATTGGATGACTTACATCAGGAAGAGCTCCAAACCATTTATCAGCAGTTGCTTTATCATAATATCCAACAATATATCCTATGTTGCTATTTGCACATGCTTCTGGATTTGCTCTTACATTTTCAGAATCTCCGTGTTGTCTGAGATATCCAACATATTCTTGATAGAATTGTATCATTTCTGTTGGGTCTCTTAATGTTTCAACTGCTGTAAACACAGGGTTTCTTCCAGGTTTTGCTTTTTCAAGCCTTTCTAATAGACTCATTTTGTATGCCATACATTTAGTAGTAGGTTAAGCTTTATAAAGCTTTCGGTTGTTCACTACTCTTACGATACGATGCCCCGCCCTAAAACGAACGCTCGCCAGCGACTTCTTCGTCGGGCTTCGCCCTCCTCGACCACGTTGCACTCTCCTCAGCCTTCGGCTTCTTCGGGGCATTTAACAGGCATTAGTCGACATAAGCCTCCTAAAGGGCTCACAATCCTTTGTATATTCTTGAGCGGTGATCTACAACAAGAATTTCCAATGCTTTGGTTTTCTGATCGACGTCTATGAGAACACGCCAATCACCGACTCGCAGTTTGTACATCTTAAGATTTGGATAGTAATCCAAATAAATTAATGGGTCATCTTTGATGCTGTCTACCTTTTTGACAATTCGGCTAGAAACAGTAGGGTCACATTTGCGAAGAAATTCTTGGGTTCTTGGATGCCATTTAATCGTGTATGTCATCTGTTATTTTGCAAACTCCTTCATCATTTCTTCATGTGCGACAAACTTTGTTTTGATCTCTTTGCGGGCTTGTTTTATCTGTTCAATCGCTTCTTCTCTTAGCTCAGGTTCGTGGAGAAGAAGTTCCCTTATTTCATGCACGTCTTTTTTTACCTCTGCGACTTCCCTATGAAGCTGTTCCAATGTAGTTTGCATAATTTTCACCTTTTTATAGTTGGTTTGGAGTATTTAAAAGTTCGCCCTTTCTCCGGCTTAGCTCTGCTGAAACCCCTTAAAGAGATCCCATAGGTGTTGCATGACAGAGGAAAGAGGCAATTCTTAGTTATTTGAACGGGATTTTATAAACCATTGAAGAATATTATAGTATGGCTAATTTATGCCCAGCATAAAGCAGATCAGGAAAAGGGACGGGAGGATTGTAAAGTTTGAGAAATCGAAAATTACAGACGCTGTGCTGAAGGCGCTGACTGCGACTGGGGAACAGGACGGAATACTTGCAGACAGGTTGGCAGGCAAAGTTGTTGAGCATCTGGAAAGCCAGACTCCGAAAAACAGGATCCCGAATGTTGAGGAGATACAGGATATTGTTGAGCATGTGCTTATGTCTGAAGGGCACGCGAAGACTGCGAAAGCGTATATTTTGTACAGGAGAGAGAGGGCTAAGATAAGGGAGGCGAAAGCCCTTCTAGGTGTGCAGGATGACCTGAAGCTGACTATAAATGCGGCAAAGGTTCTGGAAAAAAGGTATTTGAAAAGGGATGGGGATGGCAAGGTTGCAGAAACCCCAAGCCAGATGTTCAGGAGGGTTGCGGACAATGTCGCAAAGGCAGATGAGTTTTATGGGGCAAAAAAAGAGGAGATAAAAAAAATTGCTGATGAGTTTTATGGCATCATGTCTAAACTAGAGTTCCTGCCAAATTCCCCCACCCTGATGAATGCAGGGACTCCAATACAGCAGCTGTCTGCTTGCTATGTGATGCCTATAGAGGATTCCATTGCAGGGATTTTCGACACGCTAAAAAATACAGCCCTGCTCCAGCAGACAGGCGCAGGCACTGGGTTTTCTTTTTCAAGGATAAGGCCAAGGGGGAGCCTTGTCAGGTCAACAGGCGGATCGTCGTCAGGCCCTGTTTCCTTCCTGAAAGTTTACAATTCTGTGACAGACGCAATAAAATCCGGTGGCAAGAGAAGGGGAGCGAACATGGGCATATTAAGGGTTGACCATCCTGACATAGTCGAGTTCATAATCTCAAAAGAAAAGGATGAGAGCCTTGCAAGCTTCAACATCTCTGTTGCAATTACGGATAAGTTTATGAAAGCTGTCCAGGAAAATAAAACTTATAATTTAATTGATCCCCATACAGGGGAGCTTGTAAATAAATTGGATGCTGGGAGAGTTTGGGACCTGCTTATGACAATGGCATGGAAGTCAGGAGATCCTGGGATTGTTTTCATTGACAGGATAAACCAGACAGAGTCAAACCCAACACCGAAGCTCGGGATGATAGAATCAACTAACCCGTGTGGTGAAACTCCATTATTGCCGTACGAGTCCTGCAATTTGGGTTCGATAAATCTTTCCAAGATGGTGAAGGAGGAAGCAGGCAAAAGCGCCGTAGACTGGGATAAAATAAAGGATGTTGTCTGGAAGGCCGTCCATTTTCTGGATAATGTGATCGACATGAACAAATACCTTATGCCGGATATTGAGAGCATCACAAAGGCTAACAGGAAAATAGGGCTGGGTGTGATGGGATTTGCAGATCTGCTTATAGAGCTCTGGATTCCTTACAATTCTGAGGAGGCTGTGAAAATAGCTGAAAAAGTGATGAAGTTTATAGACGAGGAGTCTAAAAATGCGTCAGCTGAATTGGCAAAGGGAAGGGGACAGTTCCCCAACTTCAGAAAAAGCATCTGGCCAAAGAAAGGGTTTAAAATGTTAAGGAACGCTGTGACAACAACAATTGCCCCAACAGGGACAATTTCAATCATCGCCGGCTGCTCTTCCAGCATAGAGCCGCTTTTTGCTGTCTCGTATGTCAGGAATATTCTCGACCAGACAGAGCTTCTGGAAGTGAACCCTATATTTGAAAAGGTTGCCAAGGAAAAGGGTTTCTATTCAGAAGAGCTTATGAGGCTTGTTGCAAGGCAAGGGTCTATACAGCATATAAAGGAAATTCCAGAAGATGTAAAGAAGATTTTTGTGACTGCCCATGACATAGGGCCTGAAGACCATGTGAACATACAGGCTGCTTTCCAGAAGCATATTGATCTGGGGGTTTCAAAAACAGTTAACTTCCCGAACGAGGCTACTGTTGAGGATGTTGAAAAGGTTTTCCTGATGGCGTACAAGAGCGGATGCAAAGGCATAACAATTTACAGGGACAGGAGCAAAAGCGAACAAGTCCTGAATATTGAACTGGTCAGGAGTAAGATCAGGCCAAGGATGAGGAGATTAAAAACCGGGAAAAACAAGCCTTCTGATTTATCTGCCAACAAGTGCGACGTGTGTTGATTCTATGAAAACTGCGATTAAAGTTTACATAGCAGGCAAGGTCAATCCTAATTCAGTTTTTGGAACTCATAAATGGCGGGATAAATTCTGCGAAGTGCTATCAAAAAAATCTGGGTTTGAAATAATAAATTTGGATCCAACTAAACACGAAAAGGATTTTGATCTTGACGAAGGAAACGCAAAGCTTATTTTTGGACGAGATAGTTTCATGATAAAGATATCTGATATGGTGGTGGTAAATCTTACAGACGATATCAGTGTTGGCGGCTCCCAGGAGATGTTGATAGCCAAATATTACAAAAAACCGCTTGTCGGGTTGGCTCCCAAAGGAGGGAAATTCAACAAGGAAGAAAAAGAAATTCTAGGCAGAACTTACAAAAACTGGGTACATCCATTTGTGGCAATCCCCTGCGATAAAGTCGTTGAAGATATTGATCAGTTGGCTTTTTTTATCAAAACTTTCTTTTCAGGCGAAAACGATACTAAAACAAAGAACATCTCTGTCATAGACGATGCTGAGGCGTATTACAAGAAAAAACATTATAAAAAAGACAAGCAACTCCATGTAAAGGAGAAATAACACTGTTATTCCACATTTAGGCAAAAAGGACATCACCTTTAGGTGACAAAAAGCTTTATAAAGCTTACTGCCTTAACTTGTGCATGGGAAAATTGTTCCCAGCAGTAAGTGGTTACCCTGAATAAGTATTTAAATACAGGAATTTAATAATATTAAACGGTTATGGTAGTTACAAATGAAGTGTTGGATGCGCTGAAAAGCATTGGTTTGAACCTTTACGAGAGGAAAATTTATGTCTCTCTTTTAGCCAAAGGCATAGCCACAGCCGGTGAAGTTTCAGGCATTGCAAAAGTCCCCAGATCACGTTCCTATGATATTCTTGAAAGCCTTGCTGACAAGGGGTTTGTTGTCTTGCAGCCAGCCAAGCCAATAAGGTATGTTGCTTTGGAACCGAGGGATGCTTTGGAAAGGATGAAGGTAACACTAGAAAGGAAGCACACTGAATTGCAGGAAAGAGTCGATAGGCTTGCAGCTTCTCCTATTTTGACTCAGCTTGAAGCTGTATACAAAGAAGGGTTAAGCCTTGTCCAGCCATTCGAGATGACAGGCACAATTAAAGGCAAGGATTCAGTAAACCAGCACCTTAGGTCTCTATTCAAGAAAGCAAAAGGCAGCATAACAATTGTCACAACAAAAAATGGCCTCGCAGACCTTCATTCTTCGCAGCACACAATTCTAAAGAAAATCGCAAAGAAAGGGGTCAAGATAAAGATTTATGCCCCTTTGGACAAGGCATCTCCTGATTTTGGCGGGATTGCAGAGGTTAATCATATTGAACAGCCTGCAGGAAGGATATGCACAATAGACAACGACCATGTTGTCCTCGCTTTGACAGACGACACCAAAACGCACACATCCCAGGACGTTGTTTTCTGGGCCCAATCTCCCCATGTCGTGAAAGATATAATGGAGCCTTTCTTCAACCAAGTTGTGAAGAAATAGTACTTTTTCTTTCTATGCACTCTATCCAAAGAAAACCTACACTAAAAGAAAACATGCAATTGGTTTCAGATAATTTTTTCTTTAAGAGATGAATTAGAAAAAACAATAAACTTATAAGCCTACTTGCTCCTAACTTAAAAACTATTGAAGTATGTATACCCTCATAATCAGCGAAAAGCCGTCAGCTGCAAAGAAACTAGCCGAATCGCTGGCTGAAGGGAGCGTCAGTGAGCAGCCAAAAAATGGGGCGGTTGTGTATAAAATAAAGAGGGGCGGCAAAGACATAATCATAGCCTCTGCTGCAGGCCATTTGTTTGTTCTGGCTGAAAAAAATTCGGGCAGGGATTGGACTTATCCTGTATTTAATATAGACTGGGTTCCGATTTTTGTCGCAAATAAAAACAACACATGGTCGAGAAAGTACTTCGAGGCTCTCCAATCGCTTTCAAATGAAGCGGTTGATGTTGTCTCTGCGACAGACTATGATATTGAAGGGAGCGTGATAGCATACAATATAATCAGGTTCATCTGCAACAAAACAAACGGGAGGAGGATGAAGTTTTCCACATTGACGAAATCCGACCTTATTGAAGCATATGAAAACTCTTCGCCCAACCTCGATTTCCCCCAGATAGAAGCCGGAATTGCCAGGCACTTTCTCGATTATTTCTGGGGAATTAATATTTCAAGGGCTTTGACGCTTGCGTTAAGGGCAGCAAGCGGTTATAAGATCCTGTCAACAGGCCGTGTGCAGGGACCGACCCTTGAAATACTTGAAAAAAGGCAGAGGGAGATTGAAATATTCAAGCCTGAACCCTATTGGGAAATCCTTGCAAAAACGCCTGATTTCACAGCAGAGCATGAGAAAGGGAAATTCTGGAAAAAGGAAGAGGCCGACCTGGTATTCCAAAAAATAAAGGGGGTTGAAAAAGCCTCTGTAGAACGGGTTGAAAAAAAAGAAAGCAAGCTGCAGCCTCCGTTCCCATTCGACCTTACAACACTACAGAGGGAGGCATACAGCCTTTTCGGTTTCTCCCCAAAACAGACCCTTGACACAGCGCAGTCGCTTTATGAGAGGGGATCCATATCCTATCCGCGAACATCATCCCAAAAGCTTCCTGCAAAACTAGGCTATGTGGAAATAATAAAAACCCTGTCCAAAAAAATCCAATATTCCAGTCTCTGCGAAAAGTTGCTGGCAAAACCCCAGATAAAGCCAAACGAAGGCCTGAAAGACGACCCTGCCCACCCGTCTATTTTCCCGACTCAGGACATTCCAAATATGAAAGAGCTTACCCATCAGCAGGCAAAATTATACGACCTGATTGTGAAAAGGTTTTTGTCTGTGTTTGCGGACGCTGCTGTCAGGGAATCTGTAACAGCAATCCTTGACATCAAAGGCGAGAAATTTATTGCAAGGGGGGTGAGGACCGTTCAGGCCAATTGGATAGACTTCTACAAGCCTTATGCAAAGTTTAAAGAGCAAACGCTCCCTCCAATGAAAAAGGGGGATTGTATAGCCATAAAAAAAATCGAGATGCTGCAAAAACAGACTCAACCGCCTGCAAGGTTTACACAGGGCACGATACTTAAAGAGCTTGAAGATTTGGGGCTGGGAACAAAAGCCACAAGAGCCCTCATATTGCAAACCCTTTATGACCGCGGCTACATTAAAGACAAGTCAATAACCGTGACCAAGCTTGGTGAAGCTGTTGTCACTTCTCTTGAAAGATATTGTCCGGACATAGTTTCTGTTGACCTTACAAAGCAGTTTGAAGAAGGCATGGAAGCAATACAGGATGAAAAGAAAACCAAAGAAGAGATCATAAAGTCTGCCCAGGAGGCTCTGGCAAAAACACTGAAAATTTTCAAGAAGAATGAAAAAAATATAGGCTCTGACCTTATGAAGGGGATAAAGGAAGTTATGAGGGAAGAATCTACGATAGGAAAATGCGTATGCTCAGGCGACCTTGTCATAAGGATGTCAAAGGACAAAAAGAGGTTTGTGGGCTGCACTGGTTACCCAAACTGCACACAGACATTCTCGCTGCCGCATAAGGGCACAGTGGCAATAATAAGGGAGACCTGTTTGAAATGCGGCCTCAAGGTTGTTTCAGTGAAATTATACAAAAAACGCCCATGGAAGCTTTGCGTCAGGTGCGGATTTGTGAATAAAAAGAAAGGTGAAGAAAAACCTCCAGAAAATCCGTAATCACAGCTGCCTTTTTCTTGCTTCTATTGGTATGAGGCCTTCTTTCCATTCAAGATTGGCTATATCAATGGGGTTTGAGGCTCCTTTTGGAACCTTTACCAATGGGGGCGCGCCCTGAGCTATTTGCAAAGCCCTGGATGAAATAATCCTCACCTTCTCATATTTCGAACTGATATTTCCATTTGGCATATTCATATAACCCTTACCTTCTAAATAACCAGCATATAAATATAAACCTTTTAGATCAGCCTATATACCTTGTCTCGTCTTTTGCAGGCTTCCCTTCCTTTGTCAGCTGCACAAGGGCCTTTTTCTGGAGGGATTCAACTTTCTTTATGAAGTTTTCCATTTCCTTTACTCTCTGGTCTAGCTTGCCCATGTCTATTTTCAAATCCATTAGCTTTACCAAAGTTGATAATACCACCTCAGCTGATTTTGGATCTGTAACTATCGGGAATCCAGAAGTCTCGCCAAGCAGGCACATCCCTTTCATTCCACGTTCCTTTCCAAGGCCAAGAAGCAGGCCTGCTGCGCCCACAATATAACCTACCTTTTCACCTGCATTGAAATCTATTCCATGCTTTTTATAATTTTCAATAAGCTCTTTATGGGTCACTGCCCCAACAACTTTTGGGGTTTCCTCTATTTCGCCTGTTGCCAGGCCTCCGACAGTTATTATCTCAGAGCAGCCAAAGGTTGTTGCCAGTTCAAGAATTTTTTCAGAGACCTCATAATGTCCTTGGGGGGTTAGAGACTGGCAATCTCCAACCAATAATACAAGGTCCCTCTCGCCCTTTTTCCTTGCCTTATAATAATAGAACTCGTTGTTCGGGAGGTGTATCATGTAATTATCATGCAGCATCACAAAAGGGAAAAACCATTTCGAATACATTGTTGCAAACTTTTTAGCTTTCAGTTCTTCAACTAAATAGCCGACAGCGACCCTCCCTATATTCCCTACACCAGGAAGCCCTTCAATCAGAACAGGGTTTGCCAGCTTCGGCTTTTCCTTGTAGATTATTTGAGTCATAAAAATCAGTCAATCAGTCTAATATTGCTTTTCAACATTAATAAATGCTATTTGGCATCCTCACCAGGGTATTTGCCTCTTTTTGCAAGGGAGAGATAGACTCTAAGATTGTATTCCCTCCATTGAACCATAAACTCCAGCATTTCTCTTTCTTCATCAGGTATTTCAGTTTCCGATAAGCGGTTCCTGAAATCTTTGATATATTCCAGGCAGCCATTTATGGTTCTGGCAGTATACTGTCTTCCTTCTTCTGTTGACACGTTATATCTTCTCTCCAGAATCGGGGCTTCCACTCTTGAAACGCATTCCCTTAATTCTGATGCAAGAGACCCTGCATTTTCAGACCATTTGTAAAGTTCCATTGATGCTCCCAACGGGATTTTCAAATGCTGGATCCACTTCGGTTATGTAAACCTTCTTTTGGGATCTCAAACCTTTTCTTGGAAGAAAAGGGCTGAATTTGAACCCGTGTCAGGGGATCGAGAATCCCCTATCCTTGCCGGTTCCTATATTTCTTATAATCCTGCAACTTTTCTTTCTTGGGTTATAAGGTCAGCATCTCATCAGAGATGATGAGATGTCTCGTGTCTACGAGACACGACTTCTTTCTTTTTTTAAAAGAAAGAAGGGTATATGCTAGACGATGGGAGCACTTAAATTTTATTTCTTCTCTGGTATGAATATGGACCTCACTGCCATGATAACACCTGCAACCAACAAATAGATTAAAGGGGATAAAGCGTCTGCTATATCATAGCCAGAAATTACCATCCTTATAATAAAGGAAGCCAGAGCCATGCCTAAAATAAAAACTGTTGCTTCTCTCCATGTCCTTCTGTCAAGATGTTGTTTCTGCTTTTTTCTCATATTTATCATAAGCCCTAGGTTTTTTGCCTTTGGTCACAATAAAGCCTAATATTATTAGTATAATACCGCTTATAACATGGGACTTTACAGCAAGATCGAAGGCTTGCTCGAGTTTATAGCCCAAAATCATCATGTTTACTGCAAACGCTATTATACCGAAGAGTATCACCAAAACCGAGACGTACATCCATGTCCTTCTGTCAAGCTCATTTTCCTTCTTCTTACTTTCTTGCGGATCACTTTGCTGTTTTGGGACTTTTTTAGGTTTATTTTGCGCCATACTCCACCACCGAAGACTCGACACTCAATACTGTTATGGGCCCGCTGAGGATTGAACTCAGGGCCTCTGCATTATCAGTGCAGCGCGCTACCAATACGCACGTTCTTTCTAGTGCAGGTCTTTGCCTCAGCAAAGAAGTGCTTTCTAGTGCAGGTCTTTCTTGGGTTTATGCCCTGAAGAAAGAAGTGCTGCGCCACGGGCCCGCAATCTATGATTCTATTCTAACTTTATATAAATAATGGACCCGCTGGGATTTGAACCCAGAGTCACTTGGATTCCCGTACATTGCGAACCAAGCGTGTTGCCGTTACACCACGAGCCCATTACTATTAATTCTATCAATATATTATATACAAAAATATGTCACTAATGGAGATATTCGGCATTTTCAATGTGATTGAGGCCTTTTGGATAATTATTCCAGCTTATGCCGCAAATGGGTTGGCGCCTCTTGCAAAATTCACTGCTAGGCACCCTTTGGATGGAGGGAAAAAACTTTCTGACGGCAGGCCTGTTTTCGGGAACGGAAAGACTTGGGAAGGGTCAATTCTTGGAATTTTAATCGGAACCCTAATAGGGAGCTTTATGGGTTTTGCTTATTTTTTCCTTCCATGGGATCTTTCACCTATTCCCCTTCAAACAGCAAAAATGGGCATTGTTTTAGGCTTAATGCTGTCTGCAGGCGCGATCGTTGGCGATTTATGCGGCAGCTTTATAAAAAGGAGGATTGGGTTGGAAAGGGGCCGGCCTTTCCCTGTTTTAGACCAGCTGGATTTTATTTTAGGCGCTTTTATTTTTGCGAGCTTTGTAACACCAATAAAAATTAACTGGATAATCCTGATCGCAATCGCCACGCCGCTATTACACTTGTCCGCGAATTACATGGCTTATCTTCTTGGTGTGAAGAAGGAGCCTTGGTGAACTAATTTATGGTAAAAAAGATGAAGTGTATCCCAATAGCATGCGGTGTAATAAGAGACGGAAACAAGTTTCTTATTTTAAAAAGATCATCAGACTCCAGAATGCCTACTATCTGGGAATTTCCAGGAGGAAAAGTCGAACTAAATGAAAATGTAGTTAACTGCTTAAAAAGAGAGGTCAAGGAGGAAACTAATTTAGATGTAAATAATATATCTTTTTTAGGTTTTCATGACAGATATGATGGTAATATGTATAAAATTATATTTGGATATATTGTAGAGAGCTATGCTGGGCAGATCAGATTATCTGAAGAGCATCGGGAGCATAAATGGGAAACCCTGTTAGAAATTTTAAAGATGGATATAGGAATTGACACTAAATTTTTCATTGAAAATTTTTTGCTTAATAAGCAATTATAGTCAATCTTAGTTCTCAGGCAGCTTGACAGACATCACTTTCGACTCGCCGTCGTCCATGCTGATCCCATAGACTTGGTCTGCATTTTTTATAATTTCGTCGTTGTGTGAGATGAGCAGGAACTGTGTATATTTGGATTGTTTTTTTATCAGCTCTCCAAGCTTCTGCGAGTTTGTCTTGTCAAGAGCTGCGTCCGCCTCATCCAAAATATAGAACGGGCATGGTTTGTATCTTTGAATTGCAAAAAGGAATGCTATAGCTGTGAGCGTTTTTTCCCCTCCTGACATCGCATCCAGATTCAAGAGCTTTTTCCCGCTTGGTGAAGCTGATATTACCAGGCCAGATTCAAGATTTTCGGGGTTCTCCAGTCCCAAATCAGCTTCGCCTTTTGTAAGATCAACCCAGATTTCTTTGAAGCCTCTGACAACTTTGTTCAGGGCATTCATAAAGACTTCCCTTCTTTTCTGCTCTATTTCATTTACAGAGGCCTCAACAACCTGCTTCTCCTCAACAATCTTGTCAAATTTCTGCTTGAAAATCTCAAAGTCTTTTATCAGGCTGTCAAACTCATCTGTTGCCTTAAGATTAACAGGACCGAGAGAGTCAATCCTTTGTATAATTGATTTCTGCCTCTCCTTTAGGTGCCCTTCTTTCTGGTTGAGGAAAGTCCCAAGTTTTTTCTCCCACCCCTGGTATTTCTCCCACTGCTGTTTGACATTTTCAAGATTAGCCTCGATCCTGGCTCCGCCTATTTTTGTCTCATTCAATTTTTGCAGCAAGTTAAGTCTCGTTTCGTAAAGTTCTTTTCTCCTCTCCCTGAACTTTTTCATCTTGTCATCGAATTTTATTTTCCTGACTTCAGCGCTTATTGATTCGGATTTTGTTTCTTCCTTTGAAAGCTTTGAAAGATCCGCTTCCAGTTTTGTCGTCTCTGCTTGTAAATTCTGGTTTTCCCTTTCCAATCTTTCGATATCCTGCAAAAATTTTGAGTCCTCTATCTTTTTCCTGTAAAAGCCGCCTGTTATCGAACCTGATGGCTCTATCAGATCGCCGTCGAGGCTGACTAACCTTAACCGTTCCCTGTCAAAGATCCTTTTTGCTTTTTCTATATTTTCTACACAGGCTGTCTGGCCAAAAACAAAATTTGCAATATTCACATATCTTGGATCGAATTTTATCAGGTCTGAAACCCATCCGATCGCATCTTTTGGGAGGGTCTTTTTTCCAGGCGAATTTATTTTGTCAAGAGGCAAAAACCGCGACCTACCAAGCCTGTTTTGCTTAAGGTGGTTTACACATTTTAAAACATTTTCTGCTGTATCAACAACAATATCCTGCATGTGCCCCCCGCCAGCGATCTCTGCGGCTATCCTATATTTTGGAGGCACAGTTATCAGGCTGTCTAGAGTTCCTTCCACTCCCTTGAAAGTTTTTAACTCTTTTAAAAAAGGGGAGCTGCTTTCTTTTATCCTGCTCATGACCTCCCTGATCCTTTCAATCTCCCTTATATTCAGATTTATCCTGTCTTCCTTCCTCTCCAGCTCAGATTTTAACTGTGTAATTTTTTTGACAGATTCTATTCTGCTCGAGGCCTTCATGACCTCACTTGTGATGTTTTCTATTGCCTTTTCCTCCTGTTCCAACCCCGTATCAAGCTCTTTTAATTCAGAATCTATCTTTGTTATTTCTTTTTCTTGTATGGCTGCTTTCACATTAACATCTTTTAATCCCTCTTCCAACCTCTGATATTCCTTCCAGATTACAGTAGCCCTTATAAATTCTAGCTCTTCTTGAAGCTGCTTGTGCTCCTGCGCAGCGTCCTTGTCTTTTTTTATCCTGTCCAGAATCTGCATCCTCTCATTCAATATGATCTCAGCTTCCCTTAACTTCTCGGCAACTGTCTCCAATTCCTTATTCGCCTTCTGCTTCTTGTCCTCATATTCAGCAATGCCTGAAATCTCATCAATAACCTGCCTTCTTTGTATCGGGTTCATCTCAACTATCTGCGCAACATCACCTTGGTGGATTATGTTGTGGCCTCCGGGTGTTATCCTGATCTGCGCGAACATGTCAACAAGCTGCTGTTTTGTGACAGTCTCCCCGTTAATTTTATATGTGCTGACCCCATTCGTGTTTATCTTTCTGGATATGACAATTTCGGGATCGTCTATAGGCAGGGTCTTTTTCGAGTTGTCAAAATGGACAGACACCCTCGCATGATCAGATCCAGATTTCGCCTTGCTGCCATGGAAAATAAGCTCCTCTGCTTTCTTGGCCCTAATCGACCGCGACTGCAGGCCAAAAACAAAAGACAGGCTCTCTGCTATATTTGACTTTCCAGATCCATTCGGGCCAGTGAACACAGTGAAACCTGGAAGTACAGGTATGGCAACCTTTCGTTTGAATGACTTGAAGCCTTCCATTGAAATTTTTTGGATGTAAGTCATAACAGGCATAAATGCTAAAAACACAGATTCATCTTTCGACCTGTTTTAGCAAGCTCTCTTGAAATATTAAGTATATTTAGCTGTCCCCATTTAATAATATAGATATGAGTAAAATAGTGAAGCCTAATATAACCCAGAAGCAGAGGCTAAAAAGGCTGGCAGCCGGCTTTGTTTTTATTATTTTGGTATTCTATTTCTGGCTGGTTTTGGAGGTTAATAGCCTTTCTTCGCTTTACAGACTAGTTTTAATAATTCCCATATATCTAGCAGCCCTCTCATTCTTAGAATCTTTTTTCAGCTATTGTGTCTTAAAAAAGAAGACAAGCAAAGTTTCCATGAAAATTCATTTAATTTCTTTGTTGGTTGCTGCAATAATAGCTGTAATAGCAGTTTTTGTTTAATTCATCAATAACTATAAATTTCAATGTCTTCGGATAATCTTTAAAAGGGGGGAGTCTATTATAATCTGTATGGCCCAATGCGAAAACTGCGGTTCCAAGGCTGACAAGAGCTGGGAGTTCTGCCCTAGCTGTGGAGCTAGCCTAAGGGTAGCAGATGCTGGCGATCTGTTTTCTGAAATTTTTGAGAGGTTTGGACAGGAATTTGCTGAGATGAACAAAATGTTTGAAAGGCAGATTGAGGCTGTTGACATAACCCCGATGTTCAGGAAACCAAAAGGGATCCAGCGTGGTGGCGGGTTTATAATAAGCATAGGTTCTTCCGGGGATAAGCAGCCCCAGGTTTCTGTAAGGGCATTTGGTGATGTGGATGAAAGAAAAATAAAACAACAGGTTTACAATCAACTGGGACAAGTTGAAGAAAAGCCGTTTGAACAGAAGGCGCCTAAAAAAGTGAAAGCTTATGGAGAAACAGAGGAACCTAAAACAAGGGTTGAGAAGGTTGGAGATAAGGTTGTTGTTGAAATGGAATTGCCCGGGGTTAAAAAAGACAGTGATATAGAGATAAATGAATTGGAGAGTTCAGTCGAAGTCAAAGCCATTGCAGATAAAAAAGCTTTTTTCAAAATATTGAAAAAGCCAGGGGATAGAAGAATACTAAGAACTGGATTTAATAAGGGAATTCTAAAACTAGAATTTTCTTAAGATAGGAAACCGGAAAATAAAAAGCTATTTTTTTGGCTCAGCTGTTTTGCTAAATGCCTTGTTCGCTTTCATCTCATCCATTTCAAGCCAGAGTATAAACAATCCGACAAGAATCAAAAAGATTGGTAATGTGCCTGTCAAGACCACAACAAAATTCTGCCACCACTGGATATTCCCAGGCAGCCTGTTCCACCCTAACGCTGAATCTGCAAATAGATATAATCCTACCAGAAGGATTACCAAACCAAGCAAAAGCTTTGTTGTGGCTGCCATATTGATATAAGATTAGACGGTTATATTTATAAGTATTACTGCTTTAAATATTCCACCAGTATATAATGGATATGAAACGGTTAGATTATTTTTCCAGCATGAATAGTGATGAGTTCAGGCAAATTCAGAGCCAGAGGCTCATTCGGTGGAGGTCTGAGGATGTTGTCAAAAGGGTTGATGGCCCGACAAATCCGGCAAGAGCCCACAGATTGGGATACAAGGCAAAGCAGGGCTTTGTTATTGTCAGGGCAAGAGTCCCGAAAGGTGGACGGAAGTCACGGAAACCGGCAGGGGGCAGGAAGCCTTCTGCTGCAGGAAGATTTTTTACACCAGCGAAATCTAAGCAGTGGATAGCGGAGGAGAGGACCGCAGATAGATTTCCAAATCTTGAAGTATTAAATTCTTATTTTGTGGGAGAGGATGGAGTCTCAAAATGGTTCGAAGTCATACTTGTCGACAAGAACCATCCTGCAATCCAGAAAAATAAGGAAACCAGGTGGATTGCAGAGAAACAGCATAAAGGCCGTGTTTATAGAGGATTGACCGGCGCAGGGAAAAAATCGCGGGGCCTTGCGAGGAGCAGGGGCAAAGGGGCCGAAAAGTTAAGGCCTTCTTTAAGAGCGCACGAGAAATCGGGGAAATAATTTTTGCTTCTTTTTTATAAACTGGATACAAATCTAATCTATGTTCGATCTCCTAAAGGAAAAGCTGAAAGAGTCTATACAGAAGCTGAGTTCTAAGGGAAAGGAAACTGAGAAAACTGTAGTTGTTGAAAAAGTTCAGGGAGCGGAGAAAAGGACCAGCATAGACGATCTTCTTAAAAAAATAAAAGAGTCAACTGAAGAAATAAAAAAAGAAGTTGAGCATATTTCTGAAGAGCAGCGAGGGGTTGGGGAAGAAGAAAGTGGAGAAGATGTTATTGAGGAACTCACAGAAGAGGAGCAGGAATCTGTCAAGGAACCTGTTGCTGAGCCTGTCCCAGTTGAGCCGGAAGAAAGGATTGAAGGAGATCTTCACATAAAACCTCAGGGGCCAAAAGCAGGCTTCAGGCAAAGGTTTTTGAAAAAAATAAAGGTAAAAACGCTTTCTGAACAGGACATAGAGGATTTTTTTGCTGAAATAGAGCCCGGGCTGCTTGAAGCGAATATTGCGGTTGAAGTTGTTGATTTTATAAAAATTGCGATGAAGAAGGAGCTTTCTGGGAAAGAGGCTAGGAGGATAAGATCGGCGGAAGATATTGGAAAGGCTTTTGGGGACGCTTTGGTTAAAGCAGTTGACCAAGGAGGTGTTAATATTGAAGATTTGATAAGAGAATCTAAGGGAAAAAACAAGCCTGCTGTTGTCTTGTTTTTGGGCTTTAATGGATCCGGAAAAACAACAAGCATAGCAAAATTGGCTAATTATCTGAACAATAAAGGGTTCAAGCCTGTGTTAGCTGCTGGCGACACTTTCCGTGCTGCGGCGATTGACCAGCTGGAAACACATGGCAACAAGATCGGCGTTAAAGTAATCAAGCACCAATATGGGGCTGATTCTGCGGCTGTAATTTTTGATGCAGTAAAGCATGCTCAGGCAAAAGGGTTGGATATTGTGTTGGCGGACACAGCTGGAAGGACGCACACAAATGTGAATCTGGTCGATGAATTGAAAAAGGTTGTCCGTGTGAACAAACCAGACCTGAAGATTTTAGTTATAGACGGGCTGACAGGGAATGATGCAGTTGAGCAGGCGAAGCAGTTTAATTCAGAAATAGGGGTTGATGCAGTTGTGATAACAAAAGTAGATGTTGATGAGAAAGGGGGAGCAATATTATCTGTTGCTTACACAATCAAAAAACCAATTTTGTTTTTGGGTGTGGGTCAGGGATATGAGGATTTCAAAAAATTTGAGCCAAGGGAGTTTGTAAAAACTTTATTGGAATAGTATGAATATATCAAAACTTACGCCAAGAGATGTGGATGAGTTCTCAAGACTTGTCACCGATGTAATCCAAAACACACCATATTATTCAGAATGGGGCAGAATAAGTGAATGCAGCGGGTACAAGTTTGAATCTATAAAAAATAGGATGTTGGATAAAAATTTTCTTTTTCTTGCGGCAAAAATCAATAAAAGGATAGTCGGTTTCAGTGCAGGCCATCATGATTTCGGCACTTTCTGGTTAGACTGGATAGGCATAGACAAAAATTTTAGAAAAAGATGTATAGGAACCGGATTGCTGGTTTTTCTGGAAAAGTATCTGAAAGGCAAAGGCGTCCATAAGATATGGCTTGATACTATCCAAACCAACAATGAAGCTATCAATTTCTTTAGGAAAGCAAAATTCAAAAGAATCTGTTCATTGAAAAATCATTGGTACAATCAGGACTTCTATCTTTGGGGGAAATTTCTTTAATCGGCTCCAAAAAAGTATTGCGTTGCTTGCTGTATATTCGCAACTTCCCTTACCTCTATCCCGACATCTTTTGAAATGAAAATTTTTTCTCCGACTGTACGGGTTTCGCAGATTTGGAATCCTGCTTCAGAATAGCATGACCTTTCCGGCCTATAAATCTTTGAGCTGCCCTGTCCTATTGGGACAAGAAACAGGCTGGCACCGACTTCTTTTGCGCCTATTGCTTTTGCAACAACTTCCCCAATCGGGCCGATTGTCCCGTCCTCCTCTATAGTTCCTGTAATCATTACGCTGTTGTTTATTGTTTTGTTTTGCAGGCCGGCAATTGTTGCAATTGTGAGCGCTGCGCCTGCAGAACCGCCTTCAATCACGCTTGCATTTGCTCTCACTGTATAGACTATGTCATATTTCGAGATATCTTTCCCTGTTATATCCTCGGCGACTTTGGTTGCCTTTCTTATGGAGTTTTGCGTGTCCACCCAAAAGAACAGCTTGTCTATGTTTGTCAATATTTTGCCTGATCCTGGGGAAACCTGCACATCCAATGACGTCACGACCCCGCTCCCTTCTTCATCAACAGCAGGCACATAGATTGAAGTAAAAGTTGACTCGGTGCTAACAGGTGCATATTCTTTAATTATTTTTTGATCTGTTATCTCGTATGCCTTAATAGTAGGTTCTTTCAATCCGCCGACACTCTTAAAGTAGGCATTTTCTATGTTCAGCCCTATAAAGATGCCTAAAAGGAAAACTATTATTATTGAGCCTACAACAACGGTAAGGCTTACGCCCAACTCTGTATCCTTTTGTTTTGCCATATCTTAACTTAAACCAGCTGTTTATTAATTTATGCCATCCCCTCTTGCTAATATTTAAATTGAGATAGTAAATAATACAGTTATGCTCGCGGATAAGAACGACTATTTGTCTGCAGGGATCCACATAGGGATGAAAGCGTGCACTGCCTACATGAAGCGATTTGTTTACAAGACAAGGGAGGACGGTCTCTGTGTATTCAACCTTCAGGAAGTGGATGAAAGGATAGCCAAAGCAATAAGCATGCTTTCGAAATACAATAAAGTTCTGGTCGTCTCCCATAAAGACGCTTCTGCTGAAGCTATAAGGAAATTTGCAGAATTGGCTGGCGGAAAGGCTGTTTCAACAAGGTTTTCACCAGGGACACTAACTAACCCCTCTTACAGGGAGTTTTATGAGCCTGACATAATCCTTGTAGTTGACCCTTTAGTTGACAGGCAGGCCATTGAGGAGGCAAAAAAGAAAAGGATTCCTATAGTAAGCCTCTGCGGGACTTCCAGTGAAGCTGTGGATATAGACTTGGTTGTTCCGATAAATAACAACAGCAAAAAATCTCTGGCATTATTTTTCTGGATACTGGCGAAAGGTGTGATGAAATCAAAAGGGATCATAAAGGAGGATAGCGAGTTCACGGCCACACTTAAAGACTTCGGCGACATAGGCAAGGAAAAGAGGATCGGCCAACCAGGCCTGGATTTGGACAGCGGACTTGATGTAGATATAGATATTGAGATAGAATCTGGTGATAGCAAAAAAGAGACGCCAAGAAAAGGCAGGCCTAAAAAAGCTACAACAGGGAAGAAATCTTCCAAGCAAATAAAGATTGAAAGCGGTGGAGCAGATGCTAAATAAAAAAAAGATTGCAGCGGACATTCTGAAGTGCGGTGTCAGCAGGGTCAGGATTCTTGATGAAAAGCAGGTAGGGGAAGCAATAACACGGCAGGATATAAGGAATTCCATAAGAAAAGGCCTTATTGTAAAAATCCAGAAAAAAGGGACATCGAAAGGGTTTTCAAAACAGCTTTACAGGCAGAAAAGGAAAGGCAGGCGAAGCGGTGTAGGGACAAGGAGAGGGACTTTTAGAGCGCGAAACCCCAAAAAATATCTGTGGATGAAGACTATCAGGCCGCTCCGAAAGCTGTTAAAAGAACTTCTCAGGAACGGCCAGCTTGAGAAAAAAGACTGGAAGCTGCTCTATTCAATGGCCAAAGGCGGCTCATTCAGAAGCAGAGGGCACATGCTTACTTACCTAAAAGACCACGACATGCTGAAGAAGAAAGAGGTTAAGAAGGCCAAGAAATAATTAAGAATACTCTTTTATTTTCGCTTCAAGATAGGCCGATGCCTGTGGAGATAATTTTGGGATTAATCTTTTTGCTTCCCTGAGATAAAATTCTCTTATGTTATGCAGCCCAAAGCCACATGGATTATCCAGATGGTAGCCTATCCTTGCTGCTATCTCAAGGTCATCCATATCTTCAAGGGTTTTCCCGAGCAGATCCCTGATACCCTGTTCATTAGCGCCTGTTTTGTCCATAATCTTACAATACTCCGGAATTTATAAGCTTGATTCCATTCAAATTTATAGTATTTAAGTCATGTATTCAATATTCTGAGATATGCCATTGATTATTGTCCCGCACAGGAGAAGAAGGGAAGGGAAGACTAACTACAGGAAAAGGCTGAAAACAGTAAAATCCAAAAAGCTCAGGTTTGTTGTAAGGAAATCTTCAAGGCAAATCTATTGCCAGCTTATTGAATATCAGACAAAAGGCGACAAGACCCTTTTATCTTCGAATTCCCTTGAACTTGCAAAATTTGGCTGGAACGCTGACGGCGGGAATTTGCCTGCGGCTTATCTGACCGGATTTCTCTGCGGCCTGAAGGCAAAGAAAAATAAAATTGAATCCGCAATCATGGATACAGGATTGTATACTTCTGTCCATGGGTCAAGGCTTTACGCCACCTTAAAGGGGGCTGTAGACGCCGGTTTGCAGATCCCGCATTCAGAGGAGGCCTTCCCTTCAACAGAAAGGATTTCAGGCAGCCACATTGCAAATTATGCAGCAAAGCTGAAGAAAGAGAAGCCTACTGTGTACAAAAAACAATTTTCAAAGTACCTTTCTTCGAAAGTAAATCCTGAAGACTTGACGAAGCTTTTCGAGGCTACAAAGGCGAAGATTCTTGCAGAAGGAACATAAAGTTAGTTTTTTAATTCTCTACATAACTATATTCTATGCCGAGGTGGCAGAGTGGCTAATGCACTAGTCTATCCTTTCTTTTCCAAAAAGAAAGGATACAGTACCCAAAGAAAAGGATTTACAAATTGGGCGTGAATCTCGAAAAGCACTTCTTTCGGTTCAAACGGACAAAAGACCTGCACTAGAAAACTAGCATCCGAAAGGATATACAGGTTCGAAAGAGTTGGAAGTTGATTTGCAAATCAACTTCAGTCTGAAACTCCTGTCCTCGGCGCGGGCCCATAGTCTATCGGCAGGACGCGACCCTCACACGGTTGAGAGGGGAGTTCAATTCTCTCTGGGCCCATTATGAAAGGGGAAAATCTTATCAAGGGGGCAGATTTTACAGGGGTCGCTATAGTCTTCTTCTGCCACCATGGAAAGGGGAATTTTATAATGGCAAAAAGGTCGCAGAATGCCAGAGATGAGCAAGGAAAATGGGACATTGGTGGTGGGGGATTAGATTTTGGGATTTCAGTTGAAGAAACTTTAAAAAAGGAAATAAAAGAAGAATACTAGACAGATGTTTTGTCTTTTGAGTTTTTGGGATTCAGGGATGTGCACAGAGAACATGACGGATAAAAAACACATTGGATTGCACTTGATTCCAAAGTGCTGATAGACCCTTCGAAAGTCAAAATAGGCGAGCCCCATAAATTTGATGAAATAAAGTGGTTTACTTTAGATAAACTGCCGGAAAACTTGCATTCACAGCTTCCTGTGTTTTTTGGAAAAATATAAAGAGGAGTTTATGTGATTTAAGTATTAAGTTGGAAATAATGTCAGTGGGCTGGTGGTCTAGTGGCATGATGTCGCGTTGACGTCGCGAAGATTGCAGGTTCGATTCCTGCCCGGCCCATCTAGCTCCCTGTTTCTTAAAGGTTTTAATATAAATAAGGTAAATATACGAATGCTCCCATCGTCTAGCATATACCCCTTTCTTTTCCAAAAAGAAAGGCCTTATAACCCGAAAAAAAGGAGTTACAAATACAGGCGGGTAGTATATAGGAACCGGTCAAGGATCCCGGACTTTCGATAATCATTTTAATTGGAAGTGATGAGTAGATTATATCTACAATGAAAAAGCAATCCGGTAACGCGGGTTCAAATCCCGCTGGGAGCACGCGGGGGTACCCAAGTGGTCAAAGGGGCTAGGCTTAGGTATCTAAGAGCCATGCTCAGAAATTAGCTATTAAGAAACCTAGTGCTTTAGTAGCTTCGCAGGTTCGAATCCTGCCTCCCGCATCCCACTTTTTTTATTTATATAATACTAATAATAGATGTACGATGGCCGCTATGGTGTAATGGTAGCATACGGGCCAGACGATTAGAAAAAATCTAGCTGTCCCCGAATGTGGAGCCTTTGGTCCGAGTTCGAATGCGCCCCTTTTCTTCAGAGGGATGACATAGATCCTAAACAATTGGATAAGATCTATGTCCGCCTGAATCAGAAAAGGCCCGCGGGTTCAAAAGAAAACATTTACTGAACCACGGTAAGGTGATATGGGAATCTCGGTAGCGGCCCTATGATAATCCACATAGCGCTTTTTAGGTGGAAAAAAAATATCAGTAAAAATCATGTTGGAAAAATTGCCAGTGAGCTCAGGCTGTTGAAAAGAAAATCTGAAGGTTTAATTGATATTTTCTGTGGGGAGAATTTTTCTAACTATTCTAAAGGGTTTGATTATGGAATTGTTGTTTTATTCAAAGATAAGGTATCTTTAGAAACTTATAGAAATCTTCCAGAACATAAAAATCTTGCTCAAGAGATTGAGAAAATAGAAGAGGATTCTGTGGGTTTTGATTTCGAGGTCTGAACAAAAACATTTAAATACCTTTGTTCACAAAACATATTACGCGGTTGAACTGGTGGCAGGCGACTGTTTTTACCGGAAATGTGACTGGTTTTGCGATCTAAAATGAGAACTCAGATCCCAGAGTCTGGAGTTTGACCCTGTGAAATTTTATTGGAATAGGGAAGGAGGAATGCAGGAAGCAACCCCGCATAATTCCGGTTGATCCTGCCGGAGATCACCGCTATCCGAATGCGACTAAGCTATGCGAGTCCTGGGTTAAACCAGGGCGAACTGC
>CAZVWU010000007.1:0-39753 GCA_964631205.1 uncultured archaeon
CTGCGCAGTACCATTGTGCCACTGTGGCTTTCTTTAAAAATAGTAGCTGTTGGCTTATATTACTGCAATCCTTTCGGCAGTTCAGAAACAGGCTTCCTTTTCAGGTCAAACCGCGCCTTGAAGCATTTTTTGCAGACGCCTATATTGTGGTGGTAGCAGCTTAGGCAGACTATAGCCCCGCAGATATTGCACGTGTATGCCGGTTTGGCTACAGAACCGCAAATATTGCACAGGCCTGCTATAGTTGACTGCGCTTCAAACATCCTTCTCCCAATTGCCATGTGGAAACCTGCTGGGAACCCTATTCCGGTTCCCACCCCTCCCTTCCAATTGCCATATTAATCTTCACTTGTTTTATTATAAAATAGAAACAAGCTTATAAAGGCAGATATAAAATATAAAAGATTATGGAGACTAAAACCGATCAGCAATTCATAACAGAGGACATGACAGTGGGCGATGCGATTTTTAAGTGGCCGGAAGTGGCTGAAATTTTCGGGAAATACGGCCTGAGCTGCATTGGATGCAGTGTGAATACTATGGAAGCCGTTGGCGTAGGCGCAAGAGGCCATGGCATGACAGAAGAAAATATCCAGGCAATGCTAAAAGAGGCAAACGAATTTGTTTCCAAAAAAGAATCTGGTGAAAATGCCCATGTCGAAAATGGAAAGGCTATGGAATTCACTGAACCAAAATTAACAGAAAATGCAGCCAAAAAAGTCCTGGATTTGATGAAAAATCAGAACAAACCCAGTTCTTTGTTAAAATTCGGGGTGCAGGCAGGCGGCTGCTCAGGCTACACATACAGCCTTGAATTTGCAGAAGCGGCAAGCCCAGAGGACATAGTTTTGGAGCAGCACGGAGTCAAGATCGCAATCTCCAGAAAAGGCATGGAAAAAATCAGCGGCACGCAGATCGATTTTGTAGACAGCCTGCAGGGATCTGGCTTTAAGATAACAAACCCACAGGCAAAATCCAGCTGCGGCTGCGGTAAGAGTTTTAACTGATTTTAAAGCCCTAAAAGGACCCTAACATTTTGTTTTATCTCTTCTATTTTTCCTTCTGCAGTATTGTCATAGACAGGAGAAATAACAAGATCGTATACCCCTTCTAGATTAGATAAATCTGTTAGATCCAAATTTTGGCCTACTTTCTTATCAATCTTTTCTACTGGCCAGCCTATTTGTTCCGCTTTTCTGTTTATATTGACGCTATTATCTGCTTTAAGCCTTATTACATATCTTTCAACAGGCAAATTTTTTGGCAGGCCATCCAATTTCAAATTATTCAGTCTAGTTTCAGCGCTGGTCATAGAATCCAAAACAACATTGTTCTCTTTTAAAAGCTCTGAGTCCCTTTCTGATAAATAAGTATCCCAGAGGGCAAACCCCAAATGAAACCTCTCCTCTAATGGAAGAATTTTATGCGCCTTAACTTCCTCCACCCTAGAGACAAGCAATTCTTTAGCTGTTTCCATTGTGTGTGGTTTCTTACCCCTGTTTTCCCAAAAGTAAGGCCAAAAACCAGGGATGTAATCTACCAATGGTGCAGCAAGTAAAATATCAATTATCTCAAACCCATAAGGACAACCATGGCCTTTTGCATATCTGAGTTCATCTATTGTTTTATCGAATTCCAGATGCTTGAACCAGAAGGTGTCCCTTAAATAATTAGCAATAGAAGTCTTTCCTGTCCCTGATGCGCCTTGAAGCAGGACTAATTTTGGCATAGTTAATGAAGAAAAACAATGCTTAAAAGCCTATTTAATCCCTTTCCTTCCTGCGGAATCTAAACCCCAATAAGTTTAAATGTATGTTTAAACATAAACATAGTATGGCGGTAAAAACTATCACAATAACAGAGAAGGCTTACAATACGCTTAAAGCTATGAAAAAAGGGGATGAAAGCTTCAGCGAGGAAATAAACAGGATTGGAGAAGAGAAGAAATCTATTTTTGATTTTGTTGGTTTGCTGAAACATTCTGAGCAAGGCACAGAGGAATTGCAGGAAAAGGTAAGGAAAACGAGAAAACAGTTATCAGAATCTTTCGAGAGGAGACATGATAATTTTAGACACATCAGCAGTAGTTGAAATCCTTAGGGAAACACAAAATGTCAAAAGAATAAAAGAGCTGTGTTCCGGGCAAGAGCCATCTATAACCTCTTTTACTGTTTATGAACTGTTAACAAATGTGCGGGAGGGAGAAATTGGAGATATAACGAAGTTCTTATCTCTAGTCAAGGTTTACAATTTCGATTCCATATCTGCATTTCAAAGCGCAGAAATAGATAAATCGCTTACTTTTAAGGGGAAAAAGATTCAAAAAAGTGACCTATTCATTGCAGGCATATGTTTTGCGAATAATGCAAAACTGATTACACTAGACAAAGATTTCTTGGAAATAGCAGGCCTTGATCTCGAAATGGTTTGATTTAGAACCTTCTGACTTCCTGCAAAATCATCGAAATCGGCTGCCTGTCCCTTGCGCCGCTTTGGGTGTCATGCCAGTAACTTATTTTATCTTCTCCATACTTCCAACATAGAAAAAGCGGCTTGTTGTCCACAACCGTAAAGAAGTCAACAAGGCAATGATCCAGATCCTTCACAAAACATCCGTATGATTGGATTTCTGAAGCGTGCTTTTTAATCTCCTCAGCCAAAATACTCATCTTTTCATTCAGTTTTTCAGGAGGTTCCTGGAATTCCAGTTTTGCCTGTCCGGAATAATCAAGGGCTTCCCTGATAAGGTTCATTTTCACCCTTAAGGCCATTATTTTGCCAAAAACCTGCGAAATGGCAGGCACAAGGCTGTTCGCTTCTTCGAGGGTAAAGGACTTTGGGGTCATAAAATCCGCTAATAATATAATATATCCAGCAGCCCTTATATATTTACCCGACGAAGTTGTCCAACTAACCTAAAACTCTTTTTTTGTCTTTAAGCCTTTTATATGATTAAAATAACATTAATATATGGTTCTTGAAAATGTGACAGCCCAGATTACAAGCATCTTTAACCAGCTTTCAGTTGAGGGCGCTAGAATGACATTGGAGCCCCTTATACTCTTTCTGGCAGGAATGATAGCCTATTCCTTGTTCATTTTCAAATTCTACAGGTTTATCTCAAGAAGGGACTTGTTTAAGATTAGGGAAGGCAGCCATTCGAAACTAGGAAAGCTGGCCTATGCCCTCAAGTATATGTTCCTTTTCCCTATCGCAGCGTTCCTGTGGTTTTTTGTAATATCAATATTGCTGTCCATGCTGTCTGCAGTCTTAACAATAGGCAATGTATTCATGATTTCCATGGCTATACTGGCTACAGTAAGGATAACATCATATTTACACGAAGACCTCTCATCCGAGATCGCTAAGATTGTGCCATTCGCGCTTCTTGGCGCCTTCCTGCTCGATATAACAGCATTCTCAACCAGCACAGTATTCAAGGTAATAGAGCAACTCCCATCGATAAAACTCACAGTAGTCTACTACTTCATATTTATCTTCTCAATGGAGATCCTCTTAAAAATATTCTTGAGCATAAAAAATTCCGGCAACAGAAGCACTTCTTTGCCTCGGCAAAGACCTGCACTAGAAAGAAAGCAAGCGTGAATGTCAAATATCCAAAATAGCCCTGCAAATACAGAATTTATTCAAATCTACAGCTTGCCAAACACAATACTCTAATCAATCTATTAGTAATTTTCTAATTATTTGCGAATCTGAAAAGCTTACCCCATCATAAACTTATATTATATTTCATTTTTACCTCTCATAAATTTTTGCATTGCTTGTAAATCCATTTACCTGCGAAGCTGTTTTTTCAGGAAATGCCTCTACTTTGAGCTTTCTTTTTTCAATAAGTTGTACAAGAAGCGTGCCTTCTACTTTATCATTATTTTCTATCTTGAGACCTTTCACCAATGATTTTCGATCCCATTTTTTATTATCATTGAAGTAATCCCAGCCTACTAACTCATATTTTACTGGACCTGTTGATATACCAACATCAGCAGGATCTGGAGAATTGCTTTTTACAGCATAAATTACCTGTTCACCATTATAATCCGCCATGGAAATAATAATATGTTCTGGATCAATGTAATCATACGCAATTACCAAAGCATTTAATTCAAAATTAGCGAGCCCGAACATATCTTTCCTGTTTTTCCATCCTTCTTTAAACCAGTTTCCTACTAAGCGACCATCAATGTCATAATCTATTTTGCCACCCAATGGTTCTTTAGTTCGCAACAGTTTTGCGACAATTTGCTCCTTAACATCATCAGCAAAATAATCAAGAGTATTTGGAACATGAATTTTCCAGGGCGCTCGTTCTGCATAGTTCTCTGGCACTAGCAAACCAGGCAGCACAACATCTTGATCTACCACATTATAATCAACTTGCCGTGTAAACTTCCCAATAACTTCTCCTGCCTTAACAGGAATAGAAACCCTCTGCTGTTGCCAGACCTGTTGAGGCGCTTCTCGTGCAATATTCGTTGGCAGTTCATCGATATGAGCATATATGCTTGAAATGGTAATGGAATGTTGTATTTCTATTCTATAATCATCCCAATTGCCTTGTGCATCCGGCAGTGATGGGGCCCACTCGAGGTTGTTAGGCCCGATATTGCCCGCATGTTTTTCAATTACAATAATGACACCATCTGCAGGAGAATATACGTTAACAGAATTGTTATGAAAGATTCTGAAGTAATGATGGTCAACTGGGGTTATGTGCCCGGGGCCAGTGCTCCTCGCACCTAAGGGTTCAATATAGGTAACTTTGGAAATATATGCAGGAGGATACTTGAATGGAAATATTTGCTCTTGGACTTTCTCTTCTTTAGCATAATCCGTTCTTTCTTCAAATGGGAAAACTTTTTGACAAAGTTCATTTTGCCCGCCTTCGCAATAGTCTTCACATTGCCCACGATTATTCAAGCAAAAATCAATGCATTCTTTCTCACCAATACACAGATTGCCTAAACCAACTGTTGGAGAAGTGGAGGGAATTGTTTCATATTGTGATTTTTTTTGGATGCTTTCCTGCTGAATACATCCGCTAATGAAAATAACTAAAAAGACAGATAATCTGAGCACAGGATAATTTAATTTCATTATATATCTATGCTTTCTTGCACTATAATAATCTTTCTCAAATTAGTTTCTAAAAGTTCACGGTTTTCCATCTTTCATTATATTGGGGAGGTTTTTAAATGTCGAGGATCACCCTGCAAAACCAGCCCTTTTCATTCTTCTTCACCTCAAACCTGTGAAGGGTCACAGCTTTCACATCCACCTTTAGTTCGTGTTTTTTCTGGTCCATTACTTCTCCATATAGATCAGCTTTTAGAAAATATTTTTTATTTTTTCCTTCTATTTTCACTTTAATTTTGGAAAACAGAAGGAGTTCAGCGTCCTTCAAATAAATCAGCTCCTGCAAAAAATCAAAAAGCAGCATCTCTATATTGTCTTTTTCCAAGGCTATCTCTTTTTTAATTTTTTCTTCAACACCTTTCAAATCTATCTGCGTCTCCTCTGTAGCCAGCCCTGCAGCTTCAAAAAGCTCACCCAAATCCTTGCCTTCTGCCTCGAACATTACGTCTGCTGTATGGTCGAAAAATTTGTAGTCCATGCTTTATAATATTTAATAACACATTAATAAGATGTTTCCAATTGCAGAGCGCATGAGAAGCACATTGGATTTCCTCAGGGAATTTTGCTATCCGAGCGATAGATCAAAGATCCGTAGAGATCCATATTGGTCTGCTAGGGTACAGGAAGAATATAACAGAATGCAAAATGGCATGCCAAAAATTGATGCCATTTCAGTCGAAGGGCATATTGAACCTATTATTGAGGATTCCGAGGAATTTGTTCTAATAGATATAGGCTCTGGTTTTGGGAAAAGGTTTCCACTTCCTCTTGCAAAAAGAACGCCAAAAGCAAGGATTTATATTGTAGATAAACTCGAAGCAGATACTATTGATGAATTCCTGAAACTTGAAAAACAAATTAACCCAGACTATAAACTCTTTGAGATGCACACCAAACCTGATAAACCTGAAAATTGGATGAATTCGCTTTTAGCAAACAACGGTTATAGAAATGTTGTTTACATACAGAAGGATATGAATCCTAGAGAACCTGCAAACCTGCCTGAATTAAGATATACAACAAGAGGAAGAAGGGTCTTTATAACCGGCCTGAAAAATCCCAGGCTCCTTTCAATTGCAACTGCAAATGAGGCAATCTATCAGGCAGCTGAAAGCTGTTTTATAACTCCTTCTGCCCTTGAATTGCTAACTGCTGAAGAAGCAATGATGTTTTTCCGTGGCTTTACTGAAGAGTTTGCAGGCGAAAATGAAATTAAAAAATTATTTGAGATGGTTCATGACGAAAATTTAAGGGCTAATGTAGATGAGTATGGAAAAACTGGCTTTTATCCCGTATCTGGCACAAAGACAGAAAAATTTGATTATAACAATGATCTAGAAAGAATGATTGGAATTTCATTAAAACAGATATTTGCACTAGCCATTGCTTCAAAAATATCTCCTGCTTTTGATCTCGATGTAAAGCTAGTGAATCAAAATGGCTTTTTATCCTATAACCAGCCAGACCACCTTATAGTTGCCAGAAGAGGACAGCCAGTAAAAACAAGCCCTCATTTAAGACAGGAAGAATTTTGGTGGATGTCAGAAGGCGAGAGAAGGGCATGGGGTATTGATCACTATTAAATCCCTATTGGAATCGGATCAGGAATTTGGAATAAAGGTTATTTAATCAGACCCTTATTAAAAACTTTTCCACAATTCCAGCCAGCTCCTTTTCCTTCCCTTCAAAACAATGGTTGCAGTTTTTAATCTGATAAGCCTTTGTAAGCCTGTTTTCTTTTTTTAGCAGTTCGAGCGCATCCTTGACTGGGATGACAGTATATTCCTTTTTGTCGCCTATTACAGCCAGTATTGGGACTTTGATTTTCCTGTAAAAATCCAATTTGCCTGTATTCAGAGGCAATGCCTTCGACAGCTCGGAATTATCCGCATAACAATTTAGATAAGAGGCGGCAGATTTGGACATAATTCCATACTGGGCATGCCAGTCAGATCTAAGAAACAGATGCCCTTTGCCTTCTTCAACAAGCCCTTTTGCCTCATCCATCAGGTATTTTTTATTTTTTGCATACTCTGCCTGGGAACCCCATGAATCAGAAAATCCAAGCAATATCACTGCTTTTACGCTTTTCCTGTGTTTACCTTTGTTCATGTAGTAAACCACTTTTTCAGTCCCAAAGCTGTGCCCCTCCAGAATAATATCCGTATACCCCATGGATTTAGCGAAGCTTATCCATGCATCGATATCCAGGATGCAATTTTCAAAGAGTTCCATTGATGCCCCTGAAGGAGGATAGGCCTGAAGCACATTGGCGCCCCTGTTGTTTGTTGATAGCATAGAAATCCCAGCCTTGCCAAACTTTTTTGCAATCACAGGTATAAAATCTTCCTCATAAAAATTGCTCGCTGTGCCGTGTATGTTTATCACGATTGCGCTGCCTTTTGCCCTAAACAGCAGGCCATAAAGTGTAAGGTTATCTTGTGTTGTAGCCTTGACAATTTCGCAATTCATAGGGTATATTTGGTGCATGTTTATAAAAACTAAAATCTTCAAAGAAAAAAATTAACCCTTTACATTCCCATAACATTTTCTTTCAGTAAAATCTGTTCAAAGAAAACCTTAACTAAAAGAAAGCATGCGATAGGTTCCAGATTTAACCCTTTACATTTCTTCTTATGGCAAAACAAGTGTTCAGTGTCCTTTAAGTTCCAGATATTTTTCTATAGTTATTATAACCAATTCACGTTCTTTCTCATCTGCTTCTGTCGGACCATCTGTATAGTAGTTTATTCTTCCAACAGATCTTGTTGGTTCTTTTGTGACTATGGGTATACGTGTACCCAAAAGGTATTCTGTCTTCCTAACATCTGTTGATTCTTTTGTGGCTAAGGGCATATCATAAAAAATTAACAGGGTATGGTCCCCTCTATTTACATCATTGCCATGATAGGCAACATCTTCCCTACCCACCCTTTTTTGAATATAAGGTCTTCTCTGTTTAATCTCTACACTGCTTCCAAAACAGGCTTTAACAGCCTCGGTCATTGCAGCAAAATCCATGGGCTCATCAAAATTTAAAAAAGGTTCTCCAGGACCAAAATCCCAAGAGTCTGTTCTGCCAAGTTCCCTTATTCCTGGAGGCAAAGGCCCGTTATAGGTGAAAGGAGTTCCTTTGGATGAAAAGATTTCTGATGTTTCACCTGTTCCTGGGATACCTCTAATAGGATCTCTTTGAACCCTTCTATACCCCATGTTGTGGTCTTTTCTCTGAGCCTCAAAAGCTGCTTGTAAAAGCCTCTTGTTTTCTGAAGTCATAAAATCACATCTTATAATGGAATCTGGGGTTTATAAAGCTTTCGGTACGTTACTACTTACTTATGAATAAAATAAAAGCTAAAAATGAGAAATTTCTTAGCTTAATGAAAGAAATTAACCTTTAATGTTTCCAATAGGAACCAATTTGACAACTTTTTTAGAAATTCCTGCCTGATGCGCAGATTCTATAACTTCATCTATATCTTTATAGGCTTTTCCAGCCTCCTCTGCTAACCCAGAAAATGAAACAGTTTTTACAATAATCCCCCTTTTTTCCATGTCTTTTTGCAGTTGATCTCCTCTCCACATTCTTTTTGCAGCATTCCTTGACATTGTCCTTCCAGATCCGTGGCATGTGCTTCCGAAAGTCTCTTCCTCTGCTTTTTTGGTTCCAACTAAAAGGTAAGATCCTGTTTCCATTGATCCCCCAATAATCACAGGCTGGCCGTCATCCCTGTAAATTTTGGGTATCTCCTCCCTTCCGGGGCCTAAACTTCTGGTTGCACCTTTTCTATGGACAATCACTTTTTTCTTTTTCCCGTCAATTGTATATTCCTCAACTTTGGCTGTGTTATGCGTGACATCATACAATTGTTTCATTCCCAGACTTTCAGGCGGCTGCTTGAACACATCAGAAAAAACCTCCCTTATCCTGTGGAGGATGACCTGCCTGTTTGCAAAGCTCATGTTTATCCCTGTCTGCATTGCCTTGAAATAGTCCTGACCTTCAGGCGAATTGAAAGGCGCGCAAGCCAATTCCCGATCCAGTATTTTTATTTTGTATTTCGATTCCATCACAGAAAGGAATTTAACAAGATAGTCTGTTGCAACCTGATGGCCGTATCCCCTTGAGCCGCAGTGGAACATTATCACAATCTGGTCTTCAAATATGCCCCATTTTTTTGCAATGGCAGGATCAATAATATTTTCAGGCAGAACCCTCTGGATCTCCAGGTAGTGGTTTCCTGAACCTAAAGTCCCTATCTGGCTCCTGCCCCTTGAAAAAGCTTTATCAGAAACTTTTGAAACGTCTGCTCCTTTCATCCTTCCGTTCTCTTCTGTCCTTTCAAGGTCTTCTTCCCATCCATACCCGTTTTTGACGCACCATTCAGAGCCTAATTCTACAACTTCTTTAAATTGTTGTGGTGTCAGTTTTACAAAACCAGAGCTTCCCACTCCTGCAGGAACCTTTTCGTACAATTTATTTACTAAAGTTCTTAGTTGCGGTTGGACATCCTTGAAAGTAAGGTTGGTTAAACAAAGCCTCATGCCGCAATTTATGTCAAACCCAATCCCGCCAGGTGAAATCACGCCTTCCTCTAAATCAAAAGCAGCCACTCCACCTATTGGAAATCCATAACCCCAGTGCCCATCTGACATGCAATATGCAAATTTTTGAATGCCAGGCAAAGTCGCCACATTTGTAACCTGGTCAAAAACTCCTGGATCCATCTGGTTCATCAAGGTTTTTGATGCAATTATTCTTGCAGGCACGCGCATGCCAGCCTTGTGCGATGTTGGTATTTCCCAGACGTAGGGGGTTATCTCCTTGATTTCCTTTGGCTTCTCTAATATGATTCTCGAGCCTGCTTCTTCCATACCAGAGTATAATAAGCCAAAGATATTTAAATAAGCTTAAAAAATTTGCAAACAAGAAAGAACCATGGAAACAACAGGCCATCTTCATCCACAAAACGTGATTGCATTGATAAGTGATTTCGATCTTACTCTAACGCCTTACTATACTCAAACACCGCTTCTCAAAAAGTTTGGAATCAACCAGGACGATTTCTGGAAAGACGTAAACAGCAGATATGCTTTAGAGAAGGAAGCGAGGAAAAAGGAGCTCGAAGAGGAGGAAAGAAAATTTCCAGAGGAGCAGAGAGTTCCTGTAGAGCAGGAGAGGGCAGATTTCAGCCAGGAATTGATATACACAAATATAATCCTTGAATATGCCAGGGAAGGTAAGATGCCTGGTTTAAACAGGAAAATATTAAGGGAATGCGGCAAGGAATTGGAATTTTTTCCCGGAGTCCCTGAATTTATCCAAGTACTTAAAACATGGGTTGCGTCCAATACTGTTTGGAAAAAGCACAATATTAAATTGGAATTTTATCTTGTCAGCTCAGCAATTGCTGATATGGTCAGGGGAAGCAAAATAATGCCTTTCTGCGACGGGATTTTCGCGACAGAATTCGGAACAGGCAAAAACGACAGGGTCAATGGGATTGTCGACAGGATAGATTTTAGTGTCAGTTATACAGAAAAAACAAGATTTATCCATAAGATATCAAAAGGCTTTGATGTTGATGTGAACGACCCTCTCCCAAAACATATGAGACGGGTCAGAGGCGACTGCATGATTTTTATGGGCGATGGTCCTACGGATGTCCCTTCTATGTCAACAGTCAATGCATTTGGCGGCAAGTGCATCGCTGTTTATGGGAAATATGAGGATGAGAAAAAGGACATAAGATCTTTCCAGAATGCATTTAAGCTGAGGGAGCAAAACAGGGTTTTCAGTTTCAGTCCAGCGAATTTCGCAGAAGATTCCCAGACAATCAACACCCTGAAATATTTAATTGGGGAATGCGCTGATAAAATTGTGAAAGACAGGGAAGCTGTAATAGCAGCTTTTGCAGGCAAGTCGCCTAAGATACACTGATGATTTATTTTTTTGACATGAAAATAGAATTCAGTAAAACTTCCCCATTTTCTGGGCCTTTGTTGCTGATTTCATCTATTTCTATTATTTCAAACTTTTCTCCGAATATATTTTTAATATCAGATTTTGAAAATTTATACCCATAATCAAATTGGCAGTTCGAGCTGAAGCATTCAAGGTAATATGAGCCATTGTCTGCCAGAATTCTGCATATTCCATTTAAATAATCCTGCCTTAGTTCTGGGGGTATATGGTGGAAACATCCCCTGTCAAAAACAAGTGTAAAAGCTTTTTCTGGAAAATCAAGCTTATGCGCAAAACCCTGAATAAAATTTATTTTCACGCCAGCTTTTTCTGCCTGTCCAGACGCATATTTTAATGCGGTTTTCGAAACATCGAGAGCCGTAACCTCAAACCCCGTTTTAGCCAGATAAACTGCGTTTGTGCCCAAACCGCAACCCAAGTCTATAGCCTTACCGATTTTTATTTTCCCTGAATCAATCAGTTTAATCAATTTTGAAGGGGGCTTAAAGGCTTCCCATGGAAGGTTTGGAATGTCAGCTTTGGAATAATCGGATTCCCATTGTTCCTCCATTTGTTTTTCTAATTCTTCTTTATTTGCCATAACTCAATAAAGTTTTTATTTTCTCCTCTTTCTTACTTTCAAAAAATTCCAAATAAGGCGAATATTCAGCTGAAAATTTTTTCTTTGAGCAATGTAGGCCGCCCACATTATTCATGGTTTCCTGCAATTCTTCTCTTTTTGCCTTGGCTTTCCCCAAAAGAACGAATCTTTGCGGAGGCCTGTACATCACAAATCCTGTGTGAGAGTTTTTCAGTATGGAAATCCCTGAAACCATATCAGAAGCTATTGCCTTGAACCTCCAGTTCTGGTTTTTAAACGTCCTGTTCCTCAGAATATCTGCATGGGAAAGCAAATCATATCCCTGGATTATTTCTTCCGGTGTTTTAAATTCCAATAAAATGTTGTTTTCTATCCACCAGAAAATTTCATCGGGATCTTTATCAGATTTATTTAAGGCCATCCTTCCTACATTCAGGCTCCTGGAATGGAAAATAGGCTGCAGGCTGTTGAAAATGTTTTCCTCCCTTTCCCTGAAACCAAGAGCCACCAAATCTTTCGAATCTATCTTATTTTTCCCCAAGCAAACTGTCTGCAAATCGGAAATAGCCGACCTCAGATCCCCTTGGCAAAATTTAGACAGTATAGATAAAGCTTCTTTTTCGGCCTCTATCCCTTCTGTTTTACAGACGTCTCCCAACCTTTTTGCAATAGACGGGGATGGGATTTTGTCAAATTTAACAAGTTTGCAATACCCTTTTATTGTTTTCAGCTTTGGCAGATAGGGGTCGGAAGTTATCAGGATTAAGGGAAATTTTGATGTCTTTATCAAATCTGCAACCTCTGTCATGATTCCTCTATCCCTTCCGGAGATCCCTTCTAACTCATCAATCAGAATTATTTTTCCCTTATTAAACAGCGATTTGTTTTTGGAGCTCATTTTGATTTCTTGGACGCTTTCAACACTGATCTCACTGGCATCCAACTGTTGCAGCAAAAACTTATTTTCAGAACAAAAAGTTTCAACAAGCAAACTTTTCCCTATGCCTGTAGGCCCATAAAACATCAGGGCTTCTCCAGGCTTGAATCCAGAAACAAAATTTTTTAGCTCTTCAGCCGCCTTTTTGTTTCCTACAAATTCTTCCAATGTTTTTGGTTTGTGTTTTTCGATCCAAAGATCCATGACTTTAATTTAATCTAAAACAATATAAAATTAATTAGGCTTGCTTTTCCAAATTTCAGCATTGTCATGTTTGCCCCATCTAACCTCACATTTTTTCCATATATTCTAAAGCCTTCCTAGGAAGGGCTTTTATTTCTTGGTCAAGATTTTTGTATTGTTCCTGCAACGAGATAATTTCCCCTGATTTCAAGGCAGAATCATATTGTTTGATTGTTTCGCATGCAGCATCGATACCTGCTTTTGTGAGCGGGGCTGTTGCTCTATTGTCGCGGAAGCGAGCTCTTTCACCAGCTTGTATATTTGCTGCATACCTCGCATATAACATACCTCCCCATCTTGCAGCCATTTCAATACCTCTACCAGAGTTGGAGGGTGGCTTAGCCATTTCAATACCATTTTTTTCCGCTATCTTTCCTAAAACACTTTTCTGAATAGGATCTGGGAATTTCTGAAACTCTAAGTAAATGTCTCCGTACACTCCAAATTCTCTTCGAGCTTCAAAATATTCGTCGTCGCCTATTTTGAATGGATCATGGCTGAGTCTAGGGGCTTGCATTAACTTACATGAAAATTTATTGTGTGTTTCGAAATCCTCTTTTGTCCAGTGTAAATATTCATCTTGAGTAATAGGGGCTGCTTCTTCCTCATGTTCTTTTTCTCCCAATTTTGTACGTCTTGTAACAGTTTGTAAGTTGTGTGATTTTGAATCAGAATTAAAACATGACAACGGTATGAATGCCTGTACATTAACGGTGTCTATACGAAAATAAAGACTTGTAAATGAAGGTCTACTGCCTCCATAGGCTAACTTATAAGGACCGCTATATGATCCTAAAATTTCTACGTCAAAATCACGCACACCTCTAATCGGTTTAGGTAAATCACGATCCCTGATAGTTGTGATTTCTTTTTTTGTTCGCAAGTAATCAACAACATCCCCTACTTTGGCAAAAGATGGACTTTTAACGTTTCTCATATACTCTCACCCAGCACCTCCATTAGCCAAATCCAAGCACATATCCAATGGCCTTGCTCCCTTGTTTTGATTCACTTTCCATGGCTCAATGGTTGGATTGAAATCCAGTTTTTGGACTGACCAAACCTTTATTGGCTTTTTAGCCATCTCTTCGCTCATTCTTAAAGCGGATATTCTTTGAGTCATAATTGATCACCATTTTGTGATAACTAAGTAATCTATGGATAGGGGTTATATAAAAGTTATGGAATATTATTACGGAACTAAAGGAAAAGACTTATATAGAAGTCATTATAAATAGATATATTATGACAAAAAATCTGGATATTAAGGACTGGAAGATCCTAAATTATCTCTGCACAGATGCCAGGATGAGCCATAACCAGATAGGCAAACTTGTGGGCCTGGGAAAAGACTCTGTAACCTATAGGGTGCAAAGGCTGGTCAAGAAGGGCATAATAACACGGTTTTTCACAATAATTGACCAGAACGCCCTCGGAATAACAGATTATAGCCTCTTCGCGAGGGTTAATGCTTCAGAAGAGCAGGAAGCTGATTTCATCCAATACATAAAATCCAACCCAAATGTGTCCATTTTTGACAGGTTTTTGGGCGACTGGGATTTCCTTATCGAATTTGGCTCCAGAAACGTCCTGGATTTCTATTCATTTTTGTCTGACCTCAAGGAAAAGTTTGGTGAGATAATAGATGGGCTTGAATTGCACCTGACTCTGGAAGCGTACAAACTTGAGGAATTGTCTGTAGGTTTGGATGTGGAAAAGCCAGCTGTTAAACCATTCAAAAAACTAGTTCAGCCTGTCAAAGTGGACAAGAAAGACCTCGAATTGATCCAGCTCTTGGACCAAGACAGCACACAAACATTTTTTGAACTGGGGGAAAAACTAGGCATTACATATGAGACAGTTTCTGCAAGGATTAAGAGGCTAAAAGAGCTCGGGGTGATCCTCAAATTTAGCGCAGAGATTAATCTAAACGCATTGGGCCATGACGTTTACCTTATATTTTTGGAGCTCAGGAATTTATCAAAAGAAAAAGACGCCAGCCTGAGGAATTATATCAATTCACAAAAAAACATAAGATATGCATTCATGAGCGCGACAAAACCTATCCTCTTTGTGTACCTAGCAGTCAAAAGCGCCTCTGAGCTGAACACATTTTTGTCAAAGACAAAGAAAATCTTTTCAGATTCAATTGTGAGCCAAAAATATTTGTTAAGCACAGCCCAGTTGAAAAATGAGCTGTTCCCGGAAGGGTTTATGTTTATCTATCCAAAGTTGCATAACCGATAAAAGTTAGTTTTTTATCTTTTTATCCTCAATTTTAGTCAAGATCTATAACCCCTTAAAATCTGATATAATGTTGACCAGAATAAACCAAAACTAAATGCCCACAAAATTTCTTCTATTGGAATTGTGTATAAAAAGACCCCTGAAAGATGTTCAGAAACCCAGGCTTTTTGTATCCATCCAGGGAAAGCAATAATGTTTATGAATAGTAAAAATAAGAAATAAATTAAAAGAAAACCTGCCCCAGAAAAAACAATTTTTCTAAAAAGATATCTTCTGGAAACAAAAATTGCGATCGTACCTAAAAACATAGTAATCGAAAAAGTGTATATAAAATCATTTTTGAAAATAAAACTAAGGAGAACAATTGAAACAACTATTACAGCACCTATAGACCTGTTAAGCCTTTTTCTTTCAGCCGAACTTATACTAAGATTTTCCAATTTTTTCATAAAAACAACCTCATATAAAACAGAAACAATCCCACCAACACAAAACATTAGCACAAAACTTTCAATTGCTGGATTGAAATTAAACAGTCTTTGGGGATTCCAGTAATATGGTATAAAAAGCACCTCGAGAGCGCCCAATGGAAGCGATAAAAAACTAGAAAAAACCATCTGATTTCTTAAATCGTTTCTCAAAAAATAAAAAATCACCCAGATGACGAAAAAAACCATGCTTCCGAATAAATATTCATACATAATTTTATCAATAACCTTAATTAGAGAAATAGCCTAAAATATTTTAATAGCCTTTATGAAAACAAGAAAAGTCTGCAAAATCCCGATTTCGGAAAGGGAAATGGAATTGCCGCGCACCCAGTTTGTTGAGATAGTTAAAATAGCGCAGGAAAGGAAGGATATAATCTCTTTAGGTCCGGGGGAACCGGATTTTGACACCCCGAAACATATAAGGGATTTCGCAAAAAAACAGCTTGACAAAAAGCAGACGCATTATACTTCGATTGGCGGCATTCCTGAAGTCAAAGAAGTTTTTGCAAAAAAGCTGAAAAAGGAAAATAGGATAGATGTTGACCCTGAAAGCCAGATTATTGTGACCGTAGGGGCAAAGGAAGCGATTTTATTATCCATACTCTCGCTTGTTGATCCGGGGGAATCTGTCCTTGTGCCGAACCCCGGATATCTTGCTTACATACCCATTATAGATACTGTCAACGGGAAACCGATTTCAATAAAATTAAAACCAGAAGACAGCTGGGAATATGATTTGGATTTGGTGAAAAAACAAATTAATAATAAAACAACCTTGCTCATTTTAAATACCCCATCCAATCCGACAGGGACTGTTTTTTCAAAAAAGAAGCTGGAGGAAATAGCCGATTTCGCGATAGACAACTGCCTGATTATTTTGTCTGATGAGGCATACGAAAAATTTGTTTATGATAATGCAAAACACATAAGCATAGGCTCCCTGAACGGAATGGAAAACCACGTTGTGAGCATCTATTCTTTTTCAAAAACTTATGCTATGCCGGGGTTTAGGGTTGGTTATGCTGCAGGACCCAGTGATATAATCCAAGCTATGACAAGGTTAAAATTAGGGACGACCTTATCCACACCTACAATTTCACAGCTTGCGGCCAAATGCGCAATTCAATCAACACAAAAACCTGTGCAGACTATGCTGAAGGAATACAAAAAAAGAAGGGATTTTATTTATAAAAGGGTCAGGGAAATTGGGTTTGAATGCAAAAAGCCTGATGGCGCATTTTATTTATTCCCCTCGATTAAAAATTTCGGAATGCCTTCTGTAAAATTTTCAAAATTCCTTCTTGAGAAAGCAAAAGTTTTGGTTGTCCCGGGAACTGAATTTGGCAAATATGGGGAAGGGTTTGTGAGGATGTCCTATGCGACTGAATATAAAAAAATAGGGCAAGCTATGGACAGGGTTGAAAAACTTCTGCATTAAAAATTCAAAACCGTCTTAATGGAAGAGGCTGTAGAAGACTGGAAAGCTTTTGAAATATATTAGAATTCAAAAACGTCTTTTTTCTTTGTTGGCTGGTGGCCTGTTTGCTGCGGTTGCGGAGTAGTTGATGATTGATCAGCAGACCTTATTGTTTCCCCTATTTTTTTCATGACCTCTTCAGGCATTTTTTTTACAGAAAGCAGGGCTTCAAGCGCTGCCGGGCCTTCAGAACCAAACCTGGGGATTACATGGAAATGGACGTGGGGGACAACCTGCCCGGCAATCTTGTAATTGTTTTGGACAACAGATATGCCTTCTGCCTTTGTCCCGTTTTTGACATTTACCGACATTTTTTTTACAATTTCGAAAAGTTTGCCTGCTTCAGCCTCAGGCATATCCAGAATAACTTCATAATGCTTTTTTGGAATAACCAGCGTATGGCCTGGATTTCTGGGATTTATATCAAGGAAAGCCAGATGCTTTTCATCTTCGTAAATTTTTATGCTTGGTATCTTGCCTGAAACTATAGTGCAAAAAATACACTCTTCTGCCATCTTATAAATTAATATCTAAACTTTATAAATCAGATGAGGCCGCTGAGATTTGAACTCAGGTCGCGAGCTCCCAAGGCTCGAATCCTAAACCAAGCTAGACTACGGCCCCAAAGATATAGTATATTGATTCTTATTATAAATATTGAAATTAATTAGCCTAGTTTTTTAGTTTCTGGTAGCCAGCCTCTTCTATGTGGGTTGCAAGCTCTGGGCCGCCTGTTTTCACTATTTTACCGTCTACAAGAATGTGAACCTTATCTGTTTTAATATACTGGAGAATCCTGTCATAATGTGTGATCAGCAGGATCCCCATATTCTGCTGCTTTGCGACCACATTTATTCCGTTTGAGATTGTTTTCAGGGCATCCACATCTGTACCGGAATCCGTCTCATCGAGGATAGCTATCTTCGGCTGCAAAACTGCAAGCTGTAGTATCTCTGCTTTCTTTTTCTCCCCGCCTGAAAACCCTTCATTTAGGTATCTTTTGCTTAAAGACGGGTCCATGTTAAGGAGAGCCACTTTTTCATCAAAAAGTTTCTTGAAATCCATTACAGAAATCTTTTTTTCGTTCAAGGAGTTCAAGGCTGTTCTAAGGAAATTGGCCAAAGTCACGCCGGAAACTTCTTGTGGATACTGGAAGGACAGGAAAAGGCCTCTTTTCGCTCTCTTGTCGGGAGACAGGTTGGTTATATTCTCCCCATCCAATAAAATTTGCCCTTTCTCAATCCTGTATTTCGGGTGACCCATGAGCGTGTATGCTAGCGTGGATTTTCCCGACCCGTTAGGGCCCATTATGGTGTTAACATCCCCTGATTTTATTTCAAGGTTGATTCCTTTGAGTATTTGGATCCCGTCTACGCTTACATGCAAATCCTTAATTTCCAGCGTGCTCATATAATTTTATTCCCTCCTGCAGGGTATCCAATCCCAACAAAGCACATTTCATCCTTACAGGGCCTATCGGGATGCTCAAAAGGTCCAGTATATCTTCTTTTGTAAGTTTTTTAACCTGATCCAAACTTTTCCCTTTGACTACTTCGGTAAGCATCGAGGCTGAAGCCTGGCTGATTGAGCATCCCCTGCCGTCAAATTTTATTTCTTCGATATCTTTTTTTCTGGTTAATTTTACTGTTATTTGAACTTCGTCTCCGCAAAATGGGTTCAAACCTTTTTGTTTTATATCAGGGTTTTTAACCTCTCCTTGATTCCTTGGGGTATTGAAATGGTCTATTATGTTTTCTGCATAAAGGTCTACCCCCATATTCACCTATTTTTTAAATATACTCTTCACCTTGTCCAGCCCTTTAACAAGCGAATCTATTTCTTCTTGCATATTATAAATATAAAAACTTGCCCTTGTCATCGCAAGTATTCCAAGCCTCTCCATTAAAGGCTTGCAGCATGCATGACCTGGCCTGACAGCAATCCCATCTGAATCTAGTATGGCCGCAACATCATGTGGATGAATCCCTTTTATATTAAAGGCTATGACGCCGCCACGTTTTTCATAATCTGTGGGCCCGTAAATTTCCATGTTTTTAATTTTTCCTAATTCATCTAAAGCATATTTTGCCAGTTTTTTTTCATGCATTCCGATATTCTCCGGCCCAATTTTATTCAGGTAATCTATTGCAGCTCCTAAACCAATCACACCAGAGATATCCTGGGTCCCGCCTTCAAATTTCCATGGGGAATCTTGCCAAACAGCTTCCTTGTCCTTAAAAACTTCTTTTATTGTCCCGCCTCCTACAATAAACGGGTCTAATTTTTCCGGTTCTTTTGCATACAAAACTCCCACACCTGTCGGTCCGAGCATCTTGTGTCCTGAAAAAGCGTAAAAATCGCAGCCTATTTTTCCCACGTCCACAGGCATATGAGGAACAGCCTGGGCTCCGTCAACTAAAAATAAAGAATTATTTTCTTTCACAATTTTCCCTATTTCTTTCACAGGATTTATTGTGCCTAGAACATTGGAAACATGGGCGACAGCAGTTAATTTAGTTTTTTTAGTTGCAAGTTTTCCAAATTCTTTTATTTTTAATAAGCCCCCATCATCTATATCTGCTATCTCCAATTTGCATCCAGCGTGTTTCTTGACCGTCTGCCAAGGCAAAAAATTTGAATGGTGCTCCATGACTGTTGTGAGTATTTCGTCTGTTTTTTTTATATTTTGAATGCCATAAGAATAGGCAACAAGGTTTATGCCCTCTGTTGTGTTTTTAGTAAAAATTATTTGTTCAGGCTTGGCGTTGATAAATTTCGCGACTTTTTCACGGGATTTTTCAAAGGCATCTGTGGCCTCTTCGCTGAGGGTATGGATGCCTCTATGGACATTTGAATTATAGTTTTCATAATAATTTTTTATGGCTTCTATCACCTGCTTTGGCTTTTGGGAAGTTGCAGCCGAGTCTAAATAAACCAGATTTTTCCCATTTACTTTTCTTTCCAATATTGGAAAATCTTCCCTTATTTTTTTTACATTGAATGGCATATCACTTCAGTTTCTCCATTATCAATTCCCTTAATTGGATTTGTATTTTTTCTGATTTTATTTTATTTATAGCCGGCTCAAGGAGCCCGTGAACAACTGTTTTAATCGCATCTTTTTCACTTAGGCCTCTCGACATCAGATAAAAAAGTTTTTCTTTATCTACTTGGCCTACAGCGGCTCCATGCCCGCATTTTTTCACATCATTGGTTTCAATTTCCAGGTTTGGTATCGGGGCAGCCTCGGCTTGCGGGTCCAATAAAATTATGTCCTGCTTTTGGTAGCCAGACGATTTTGGGGCATCTCGAGTTATTTTAATGAGGCCGCCATAAACCGCTTTAGACTTGCCAAAAAGGCCTCCTCTTGCAAACATTTCAGATGAAGTATTCGGCGCGAGATGGATAGAATTTGCTGAAAAATCGAACTGCTGGTTCCCTCCCCCTAAGAATATTCCCAAATTGCCTGCAGATGCACCCTGACCAATAAGATTTGTTTCAACATCTGATTTTGTAAACAACCCGCCCAAATCGCAGACATTAAAATTGATGGAGGTGTCCCTTTCGGCCTGCGCCTTCCTGAAAGAAAAATTGATTACATTTTCCTGGAAGTTCTGGATTGAAATAAAATTTACTTTCGAGGATTCTTTTCCAATAATTTCAATATTTTGGAAGCTGTAAGATTTTTCTTTCACTGAAGAATTGTTCACTCGGATTATTGAAATTTTGCTGAACGGTTCTGCAATTATCAGGATTGTTTGGATTGAAGTCTGGCTAGTTAATTGGCTAAATATTTCTATTGGAATTTCAATTTCTGTGTTTTTTGGCGCATAAATAAACAAACCCTCCGACCAGAAAGCGGATGCAAGGGCATCGAATTTATTTTTTGGTTTTGTTTTTAAAAAGGACTTTTTTATTATCTCTTCGTGTGATTTCAAGGCTTCGTGCAGGTCTTTTATTATTATTTTATCATTTGCCGTGAATTCTATTTTGTTTTGTTTTTCTAAAGGGCTTATTTCATTCAGATCAATTTCAGACCTGTCCAAGGCTATAGACAATCCATATATAAAATCAGGCTCTGGAAAATTTTCAAAGTAGGAAAGGCTTTCCAGCCTTTTTTCAAGAAGCCATGCTGGCTCATTCTTTTGTTTGCTTATTTCCTCGACTGTTTCTTTTGTTAAATTATTTTTGATCAAATCTAACATAACAAAAATAAGAATAGTTTTAACCTATACACCCTGCTATCTCAAGCTGTATCAGCCTGTTCATCTCAACTGCGTATTCCAAAGGCAGTTCCTTTACAATCGGCTCTATAAAGCCGGAAACAATCATCTGGATTGCCTGCTGCTCTGAGATTCCCCTTGACATCAGATAGAAAATCTGGTCAGTCGAAATTTTCCCGACTGTAGCTTCATGCGCAACATCAACTTTATCCTCGCTTATTTTCATGCAGGGTATTGTGTAGGATTTTGATTCTGTGTCCTTTAGGAGGGCATCGCAGCTTACTGATGATTTTGCGTTGATGGCTCCCTTTGCTATCTGGACCAAACCCCTGTAGGAGGTGATCCCCGACCCCACGCTGATTGATTTTGATTTTATTGTGGATGAAGTGTTTGGCGCAAGGTGGTAAACCTTTGCCCCTGTATCCTGGTTTTGCCCTGTGTTTGCAAAGGCTATTGCAAGGTGGTCTGCGCGGGAATTTTCTCCCCTTAAGATAGTGCAAGGGTAAAGCATTGTCACACCTGACCCGACATTCGATCCAATCCACTCCATTATTGAGTTTTTGTCAGCCACAGCGCGCTTTGTGTTTAGGTTGTAGGTATTTTTTGACCAGTTTTCAACAGAAGAGTATCTGAACCTTGCATTTTCTTTTACAAAAATCTCCACACAGCCGGCGTGCAGGGAATTCTGGCTATATAGAGGGGCGGAGCAGCCTTCGATATACGCGGCCTGCGCGCCTTTTTCAATAATCATTAAAGTGTGTTCAAACTGCCCCATTTTCTCAGCGTTCATCCTGAAATATGCTTGCAGAGGGAGCTCCACCTTCACATTTTCCGGCACATACAGGAATGTCCCGCCTGACCAAACAGCCCCATGAAGCGCTGCAAATTTGTGGAGGCCTGGGGAAACGCACTGTGTCATGAAATATTTTTTGACGAGCTCAGGGTATTTCTGCAAAGCCTCGTCCATGTCCAGGAAAACAACCCCCTTTTCCTCCCACTGCTTTTTCAGGTTGTGGTAAACATTCATTGACTCCATCTGTGCGCCTGCGCCTGCAAAATGGGTCCTTTCTGCTGCCGGGATCCCAAGCTTTTCAAAAGTGTTTTTAATTTCAGGCGGAAGGTTCTCCCATTTGTTCGCATTTTTTATTGAGTCTGGGTTAGCGTAGTAGATTATTTCATCAAGATTCAGCTTGGATAAATCGGGCCCCCAGGCGGGCATAGGAAGCTTGTAAAAAATCTCAAGGGCCTTTAGCCTTTTTTCAAGCATCCATTCAGGCTCATTCTTATCCGCAGAAATCTTCCTCACAACCTCTTCTGTCAGGCCCGGGCTTGAAGTGTAGGAATATTTTATATTGGCCTTTTGGTCAAACATTTCCCTTGCCGAAACAAGTTCTTGGTCCATATTTTATTTACCTCTAATTTTTAACTTCTTTTATTTTGACTATATCTGACTTGCCTACCTCAAAACATATCTTACATCCCTCAGGTATCTCATCATAAGCCGCATGGATCTGGCAAACCGTGAGGTCTTTTTCGCACTCTTTGACAACATTATAAAGCTCTGTGAAAACATCGCTTTGTTTTGAAAGGATGTTAACTACGCTCCCTTTAATCAATTCCACAATGTGCTGGTTTAGCTTGATTTCTGATGCCCTTTTGTCTTTCATGTAATTGGAAACTGCCGCTTCTGTAAGGCCAAGTTTGGCTGCTGCCTGCCTTTGAGAAAGCCCTTGCGCAATCATTTCCTTTACGAATTCCCTTCTTATGGCTGGAATTATGTACCAAGTTGATATCTCCTGAGGTAGTTTATGAATCATATTAACATTGTCAAGTTTTAATAATTATTAAAAGTTCCTTATCTATATATAAATAGAGGGATTTAAATAGCTTAACCCTGTTAAGTTTAGTTGAAAGTCACTTCTTTTAAGTATTTAAAGAGAAATTGTATAAAACACAGCAAGTTTTTATAACCTAAGGTATCTCGCCCCTGCAAATATCACTCCAGAAAACACCACAACCAAAACCACGATCATCCAGATTATTATGGTCTGGTCTAGGGCAGTTTCTTGCTTTGGCTGCAAAACATTTAATGAGGCTCTTGAGGTGAAGGTTTGATTTTTTCCTTCCGCTAAAACAGTTAAAGTATAATTGCCTTGGTTTTTCGGTTTAATGAAAATATTCACGTCCCTGTCTTCTGTTATCCCGATTGTTGAGGGATAATCAAGCCAGTCTTCTGGAACACCCAAAACTTTTATTAAAAATATTTGGGGCTGGCTTGTTTTCAGATTTAGCGTTAAGGATTTTTCAGAACCTAAAGCTGTTTCTATTTTTTCCGATAATAATTTTACTCCTGTGACCAAAGGTCTCCCAATTGCAGGGACAACAACAATATTCCTCACATTCACTGTTGCTGTTTTTGTATCGGTTGAAGCGCAATCTGCAGAGGCTTCAATCTTTATCTCCTGATCCCCCACAACACCCGATTTATAATAAGAAGCCTCGAGCTTTTCTGCCTCTGAATTTAATAGGAAAGAAGTTTTGTTTATCAAAGAATTTCTTAGGTATACTTTTGTTGTGATGTTTTCCACGATCAGGCCTGTGTTTTTTATATTTGCAAAAATGAAGCCGTTTTCATTTATTCCGGTTTGCTCCGTGTAGTCGAAATCCTGTATTTTAACCCCACACCTGCCTGCTTTTGGCAGACACTGGAAACTTTTGCATTCATATGCTTCCTGGCATGAAAAATCAGACAGGCAATCCAAAGTGCAGTTAGATTTGCACACATCAAAAAATTCAGCCGGATTTGTCAGCTTGGTTTGGTTAAAAAATTTCTTGTTCCTGCAATCGCATCTTGCAGCAGAACCAGTAAAATCTGCAAGGCAGGTTTCTTTTGTTTCCCCGCAGTTCAAAACCCCGTCACCGCACCTGTCCCCTCCAGAACAATATTTGTCTTCTGCAGATGTGAACGGCTCTACAATCCCCCAAACGCCATTATTGCACCTGTAGGTCTTCCCTTCTGTTGAATTTGTCCTGAAAGTATCATGCCCTCCAGCAGGATTCAGGCAGCTGGAAGGGCCTGTTTTTGCGAAACCGCTCCCAACAAAATCCTGGGCGCCACAGCTAGACGTCACATTAGCTTCCAACTGATAATTATTCCCAAGCTTGAAAACAAACGGGACTGCATATTCTTTTTTTTGGCCGGACAGCAATTTATCTGTGCTGACATTGATTTTATTTAGATTGACCTTTACAGAGTATTGTATATCCTGCTCAAGAGTCCCTGTGTTTTCCACTGCGAATATTACAGAATCGCCTCTAGCCCCAATATCCTTGGCATCTATCCTGCATCTCTCCAGCCTGAAAGAAAGTGATTTTTGCGCCTTGTCTGTTCCGTTCTGTGCAATCACAAGAAGATCATTCTGGCCTTGTTTTAAAGTAATCGTGCTTTCACCTTTTACGTCATTTTTGTATAAGCTTGCAGAAGGCCCGTTATTTAGCGCATAACTTACATTCGCTATGATATCAGTGCTTACATTTAAAAGTATAAAATCTGTAAAGTATTGTTTTCCTGCTTCTGGAGAACTGATAAAAATTGCAGGGGTTGCAGCAGATGCAAAAGGCAGAAGGGCGGCTGTAAGAAGCGTAAAAACTAGGGTTCCTATTATTAGCTTCATAAATAATATACTTATATTAATATGGATTTATAACTAATTGCTCTTGTTATGGGATTTTTATTAGACACCAATTTCCTGCTTATACCAGGCAATTATAAGGTTGATGTTTTCAGGGAACTTCAAATGTTTGGAAAGCAGGAGTTTTACACTTCAGATCTGGTTTTAAAAGAATTGGAAAATCTCTCATCGGGAAAAGGGCAGCCTGCTATAGCAGCTAGATTAGCCCTTCAGCTTATAACGATGAAAGGCGTAAAAATCCTCGCGAGCAAAGGGAAGAACACAGATAAAAGCATTGAAGATCTCGCCCTTGAGAGAAACTATACAGTTTGCACCCAAGATAAAGAATTAATAAAAAGGTTGAAAGGAAAAAAAATGAAGGTTATAAGCTTAAGGCAGAAAAGATACCTTGTGGAAATCTAGAGTTCCTTAAGGCTATAAGCCTTATAAATAACACCTACAAATAATCTAAGTCAAAAACCTCTCGTCAATAGAACAATGGTTTTTGACTGTTATATTCCACCACACTGGCGGATATCAGAATTTAAACTAATAGGTCCGGAGTTTATGGTCTTGCCATTAGATAACAATATTATATTGGTCTTTGCAACTTCAGTAATTGCACTTTTGTTTGCAGGATGGTCTGTTTTAAGGGTTTTGAGAAAGGAGCAGGGAAACCCTAAAATGGTTGAGATTGCAAAAGCCATACAGGAAGGCTCGTCTGCTTACTTAAACAGGCAGTATAAAATTATTTCTATATTTGTAATTATACTTGCAATATTTTTTGGCGTTGTTTTTAATTTGACGACAGCAATTTCTTTTGTGCTTGGAGCATTGCTTTCTGCTGCTGCCGGTTATGTAGGGATGCACATATCTGTGCGCGCGAATGTCAGGACTGCGCAGGCTGCAAACAAAGGTTTGAAAGAGGCTTTGTCAGTTGCTTTCACAGGTGGCTCTGTGACTGGATTTGCTGTTGTTGGGCTTGGCCTGCTTGGAAGCGGCCTGCTTTATTTTGTTTATGGAGACCCGAAATTGATTATAGGGTTTACTTTTGGGGCCTCGGTTGTAAGCCTTTTCGCAAGGGTCGGGGGCGGGATATATACAAAGGGCGCTGATGTCGGGGCTGACCTTGTTGGAAAGATTGAGGCTGGAATTCCAGAAGATGATCCCAGAAACCCTGCAGTCATAGCCGATAATGTCGGGGATAATGTGGGGGACTGCGCAGGGATGGCAGCTGACCTTTTTGAATCGTATGTAGTCACTGTTATTGCTGCAATGATCCTTGGGTTGGCTGTCGGGGCTTCCGGTGTTATTTACCCCCTATTGATGGGCGGGATTGCAATACTCGCATCGATTGCAGGGACATTTTTTGTAAGGACAAATAATAATAAAAAAATATGGGCAGCCCTGAACAGGAGCATATTGGTCACAGCACTATTATCTGCAATCGGATTCTATTTCATCACAGTGTATCTATTTCCTGGTCAATTAGGATATTTCTATGCGGCTGTTGCAGGATTGGTGACGACAGTTGCAATAGGCTTTATAACTGAATATTATACTGGAAGGGACAGAAAACCAGTCCGAGAAATCGCAGAAGCATCCAAAACTGGAGCTGCAACAAACCTTATTGCAGGCTTGGCAACCGGTTTCATGTCAACTGTTTTGCCAGTGCTTGTAATAATTTCGGCTATATTTTCTTCTTTCTATTTCGGCGGGTTTTATGGAATAGCGATCGCAGCTATGGCTATGCTTTCTTTGACAGGGATAATTGTCTCTGTTGATTCATACGGGCCTATAACAGATAACGCAGGTGGGATAGCCGAGATGTCGGGGATGCCTAAAAAGGTTAGGGATATCACAGACCCGCTTGATGCAATTGGGAACACAACAAAAGCAGTCACAAAAGGGGTTGCAATCGGATCAGCTGCGTTGGCAGCGATTTCTTTGTTTGCGGCATTTGCAGCTGAAACCGGGATAAAAGCCATAAATATTCTGGACCCGAGGGTTGTTATTGGGTTGTTCATAGGGGGCATGCTCCCATTTGTTTTCTCTGCCTTAACAATGAAGGCTGTGGGCAAGGCAGCCTTTGGAATAGTGAGCGAAGTCAGGAGACAATTCAAGGAAATAAAAGGGATAATGCAATGGAAAGCAAAACCAGATTATGGGAGATGCGTCTCTATAGTCACTGCAGCAGCCCAAAGAGAGCTGATACTCCCTTCCATAATAGCAATAGCGGCGCCGCTTGTTGTTGGATTTGTTTTAGGGCCTGCAGCTTTGGGGGGCTTGTTGGCAGGAGCTATAGTCACAGGCCTGCTTTTGGCAATAACAATGACAACAAGCGGCGCCTCATGGGACAACGCAAAGAAATATATAGAGTTAGGGAATTTTGGAGGAAAAGGATCGGAAACGCATAAAGCAGCAGTTGTTGGTGATACAGTAGGCGATCCATTCAAAGACACTTCAGGCCCTGCGTTGAACCCACTGATAAAGGTGCTCAATACAATAGCTTTATTGTTTGCAACAATGATAGCGACTCATGTCCTGCTTCCTGGATAAAAAGCTTGTAATCTCCCCTTAATACTCTTATGAATTTAAGACAGCTTGACAATTTCATGAAGGATACAATGGCGCCTTCTGCAGCCCACAAGAACCTTGACAAGGTATCCCACTGGCTGGAGAAATTAAAGGCAGAGAAGGGTTATGAAACAGGCATTCCATCAGAGATGCAGGCATTAAAAAAAATGGAGTCTTTAGGATTAATAAAATTAAAAGATAAAGGAATGTCAGTCGAGGCTGAATTAACAGAAGACGGGGAAAATATACATAAAGAGATGATCTCAAGGGGTTTTTATTTAAAGAAAGGGAAAGTGTAAAAATAAGGGAGGAGTGGGAGATGATAGGCAGAAACAGGTCTACTAGCCTATTTCGATCCAGTAAGGTTTCCACATTTAAAGAAAGGGAAGATATAGATTTATGCCAGATACGCAATCGGATGGACCAAAAACAGGCGACAAAACTAGGACAGATTACGATGTAAAATATGAGCATGACAAGACTGTAAAAAAGAAATTCAAGCTCAAAATTATTTACAATAAAAAAGGCTGCATCTCATCTGGGCACTGCGCGCTTTCAGATCCTTTTGATTTTACCCTCGACGATGATGCTAAAGGGGTTTTAAAAGATGGCAAGGCTTTAACAGGTCCCCAAGACGGCGTTTTTGTAAAAGAGATCGAGACCGATTCGCCGCATCTTGCCATTAATGCGGCAAAAACCTGCACGCCGAAAGTTATAGCCATTATTGATGTGGAAACCGGGAAGCGTATAGCTCCCTAAGCCTACCCAAAAGAAGGGTTTACATATGGATAATTTTCCAAGGAAAATAAAAATTGTGTATGATAGGAATGGATGCATAGGCGCAGCTGCATGCGTCTCAATTAATCCTGTGGATTGGGTTATGGACCATGACGGAAAAGCAAACTTGATTAATTCCCAAAAAGAAGGGGACAACTTTGTAAAAATTGTGGATATTCAGGATGAGCAGGCTATGTCAAGGATAGTTGAATCAGCCACTGTATGCCCTGTAGCAATTATAGAAGTTTGGGATGTCACAGAAAACAAAAAGATTTTTCCGGCAGTATGAGCAATTCATTCATACATTATTCTCCGGCTCTGCTGAATAGGTTGCTTTCAACTAATCCTCTTCTTTTCAGGAAGAATAGGAGGCCGCCTAAAATAGCTATAATTAAAACAACTATAACAATGATTAGCGTAATATCTGCGCCCTTTGGTTTTTGCGTCGATATTCTGCGCCCCCCTTCTTGGTCATCTTCCGGGACTGGTGTTGATGTCGGGCCTCCTGAATAAATGCAAGACCTGCTTAATGGATAGCCGCATAACCTTACCTCGCTGCACGATCTTGTTTGAATGCCATTTGATGGACAATCTGCTGGTTCCCATGGCTGGCAATCTTTTGTTTCTATGCAATCTGCATCGCCTTCTGTTGATTCAGCTTTCACTTCTATTGTCCTGTTGGAAGACGCTCTATAGGTTCCGGCTGATGACTTGGTTTCGCAATTCCATTTATATGAACCTTCTGCAATATTCTGCACTTTAAACTGCTTTGTCGCAGGCGAGCCAGTTACTGTTTCTGTCTTGTATTTCCTGAAGCTGCCACCAATATCTGTATAGAAAGAAATTTCCCTTAAGTTCGACCCTGCCGCTGTGCATACAAATGTTACGTCTGTACCCACAACTTTATTATTTTCTGGGGTTGACAGTTTTACAGTTGGCTGGATTGGAGTTGGCGAAGGGCTTCCGCCCAAAGATGTGGTTGGGGAAGGAGATGATGTCGATTGGCTAGCAGACAGGGTTATTTTCTTTGTTTCTTCAGTGTAGCTTGCATGGCTGCATGTGACTGTAGCCTCCACATTTGAAGGAGCTGAATTGAATAGCCTTTCATATTTGTATTGGTCTGTCTCAAACACCATCTCGTATTCTTGACCTGGTTTGTCTGAGTATTTTATCTTGCAAAATGCGCCGTTAATCACAACCTCATCAGCTGAAGCTGTTTCCTTTTTATAAGAGGCCTTGACTTCAACTTTTTTATTGTCTTGGGTAAGAAAACTGCGGGTTAATGATAGTTGGGCTTTTATTTTGGTTGGGGTGGTGGATGGGGTTGTGATTGCAGTTGATGTAGGCGTGGGGGTGGATGTTGTGGTTGTGGATCCAAGCAGAATTGCCCCGCTTCCTGACAAACCGGAGATTTCATAAAATAAAACTTCAGGCTGGTTAAGAAGGCCTGATATTTCTGTCTGATAATCATCATTTAATTTTTTAACCTGCTGATCTGTAAGCGCTTTGTTGTATACAAAAACGTCGTCTAATTTGCCGGCAAAAAAGCTTTGACCCTGATCCTTCCCTATGTAGAGCGGCAGGTCATTTGTGCCTATAGGGCCGGAAAATGCAGCTGTGTTCTGCAGAATGCCATCAACAAAAAGTTTTATGTTTGTGCCATCCCATGTGCCTGTGACAAGAGTCCATGTCTGGAGAGGAATGCTTTCTTTTGAAAGTACTGTTTTGGCGCTGCCTGCAAGACCTTTGGAAATAAGGAATTCTATTTTTTCATTCAGATTGTTGAAATGCAAACTGTAGAGACCGAAAGGGTCACCATTTGCTGAGGGCGGCTTCCTGAGGACTGTTTTATATTGGTTGCCTGCTCTTGAGTCTAAAAATATCCATGCAGAGACTGTAATCCCACTTATAGGATCAAGTGCCGCATTTGGCTTGTCTTCCACAGTAACAACGTCATCCATCCCGTCCAGTTTCAAGGCTTTTCCAAATTTTCCATCATCTGCAAGTATAGGCCCGTTTGAAACCGGCGAGCCTGTGCCAGGAGTATTCCCCTTTGAATCAGCGAATTGGTAATTGTTACCAAGGGTATCAAAAGACCAATGGGCTAGCGGGGAAGCTGATAGGCTTGCTACTTTTACTTCCACATTGCCTTGTTTTTCAGGGAATGGTCCATTAAAAACCAGTTCGCCCAAGCAGTTTTGGGTTATTTTGGTCACTGTTGTCGCGTATGGACAGGCTCTCACCCCTGCACCGTTATTGGTGTTTGGGATCAAAAGTATTTTGTTTGCCAAGCCTTTTGTGCCAATTTTATTGACAGCTGTTGCAGTGTCTGTTGCTTCTATTACAAGTGTGCTGAGGTCCACATCTGTTTTTGAAAATTCAAGCGTGCCTTTCAAACGGGTTTTCCATGTTGGATTCTCGAAGCTGGCCTGCACATCTGCAAATCGTCTTGAACCTGTTACAAGGGTTGCGGTGTTGGTATTATCAAAAACTGTATAAAGAGAAGTCTCCCCATCTTCTGATTTTGTATAAGTCCTTGTAGTGAAGACTGCCGGGTTGGCTGTTGAAACGTCGATATATCTTGTTTGTATACCAGTGGTTGTTGCAAAAACAGCAAGATGTTTTCCAGAAGAAGGGTCATAAGTTATGGAAGGCGGCGAGAGCACAGAGGCTAAAGATATCTCTGAGCCTGAATTAGCCAAAGTTGAATCCATTGCTTGAATATAGCCTATGCCTCCCCGGCTGAATGCCAGAATATATTTGTTGTTCACAAGATCAAAGGAGAGGGGTTTGGAAGAAATAGATTCTGGGTTTGGGTTGGCTGAAGTTGGAAGTCCTAAGCCGGTGAAGCCTCTTATTTTTGGGGTTGAGGAGCTTGTGAACGGCGATTTGTAGACGAAAATATAGTTGTTGTTTGTATAGATTAAAACAGACGATGAATCTTTGGAATTATAAATCAAGTCGCCGTCTTCTGAATATGGATAATTATTGAAACCCCCCACGGATTTTATAGTAGAATACGTTTGTGCTCCAGTAACAGGATCTAGTCCACTAAGTGAAGTATAAATCTGTGACCTCATGTCGTAAAAGTTGTTCGCGGTCTTGTCATAAATAATTCTGCTGTAAGGGCTGGAGAAGCTGAAATATGTTATTGTGCCTAATCTTGGAAAGGGCTCAAAATGCTGGATAGTTCCTACCGAATTTGATGCCACATCTATATTAATCCCTCTATGACCTGAATCGATTAAAAATGAATTGGTAGAGGGATTATAAGCCGCATCAAGATTTGCAGAGGTTGGCTTTTGACTATCCTGTAATTGCGGTAGTGATGTTTTCTGGCCTGAAGAGTCTAATAAAAAGCCTGCGAAATTATATATTTTGTAAGAGTATTGGTATAAATTGGCTTCATAATAATCCTTGCCGCTTGCAGGGTCTATATAAGCCACTAAAATTTTTGAGCCTCCGGGTTCTACGATAAAATATGCGCCTGAAGGCAACGGGCCGAAATCAATGTCCACTTTTGTGCCGCCATAATTATCAAGGATTCTGCCTACGAGGGTGGATGCAGAGGATTTCCAGACAGCCAGGCAAAAGCTTTGGGTGCACACGACTTTTGGGTCTGTGCCGCCCAGATCTATCTGGGCGCTGGCTTTGTATGTTGTTAAAAATAGTATCAGCAGGAAAATGCCTATTATTGAAATTGCATGTTTTTTATTTATCAGTTGAAATGGCATAATATTCCTATAATCCCTTATTGGCCTGTTGGAGACTGAAAGGGATAATCATCCTATAATCTCACCCGGATTATTGTATAAATATTCAACATTCAATTGCGAAAGGATGGCATCATATATTTGGATGTCATCCACTGAAGTTTTCAAGAAACTGCCGAAACTGCCATCAACCATTGTTGCAGCAGCTATTGAGAAATGTGCTGGAATTGTTTTTTCTGTTGGCAAATCATTCGCCCAGTCAATTTTTTTGGCGTCTTCTGCTGAAGGTTCAGCCAAAATCCCGTCCACATACAGCCTGAGCTCTTTACCGGTAAATTCCCCTACAATATGATGCCATTCGTCTGGTGTGATAGTCGGGCCTGCAACAGTTGTTTCTTTCTTAGGGCTGCTGCCTTTAGATAAGGTCAGTTCCCCTAGTTCAGAAATTTTCAAGGAGAGGCCTGCCGGGGTGCTGGGCTCTTTTTCCGGCCTTGCCTCAAATAAAGTCCCGCCTTCATGACCGCTATCTAATTTTACCCATATCGACACCGAAATTTCAGGGGCGGTTTTTATTGGCTCTGAAAGTGGAATTGTGAGATATGAATTGTCAAAATGAAGAGCGTTGTTAGCAGCCCCTTCTACTATATCAACAGCTCCTTCTGTTAATCCGTCATGCCCGTTTTCTGTCACATCTTTAAGTTCGTCTTCCAGGATGCCATCCAGTGAAATTTTGGCCAAAAGACCTATTGGTTCATAAAGTGCAGGAGGAACTTCTTCTGGCCTGTATTGGTGGTACATCTGCAAAATGTTTTCATCTGAAATTGCATAATTGGCAATCTGGACCTCGTCTATTTGGCCATCAAAATTATTTGCGCCTGCTGTTTCTGAGCTCCCAATAAAAAGCGGATGGGTATTGACCCCAATCTCGAATATATCCGCTGCTTCTTTTTCATCAACTAAAACCCCATCAACAAACAATTTTATTTTCTTTTTGTCCCAAACGCCCGCAACAAAAACCCATTCCTTTATTGGAATTTCTGTTTTAGATGAAACATAAATAAATGTGTCTTTTTTATCAGCCGAAATTGAAAAAATCATGTTCTTGTTTTTGGAATCAAGGTTAAGGCTGTAGATTGCAGGGACAGAATCTGTTGATGCTAGCCTTTTTATTATTGTTTTGAATGGCACGCCTTCGCGCGTCCTTAAATTCATCCATGCAGAAATTGTAAGGCCTTTTGTTGAGTCCAAAGTTTTTTTGTATGGAATGGAGACAGAATCATCTTTCCCATCAAAAGTTAATGCTTGAGCTGAAATTGCGTTTTCGCTTATTTTATTCACAGCGTCTTCAGGCACTGTTAATTCTGCTCCATCTTGAAGGAAGCCGTGATTTGCATTGCCGCTTATATCCCTCACAGAATTGCCTAAGATGTCGCCCTTTAACTCGTTTGTTTCAGGATCAATTTTTGAATCAAATGGCCAACTTGCAAGAATCCCTTCAAAAGCGGCTTGGGGTATTTCTGTTTGGGTGGTTTCTTGCGGGGTTTCTGCTGGATCCTCTAATTCTTTGGGCTCTTCTGGTGATGGTTCTGTTTCTTCAAGTCCAGGCGATGGGAGCGCTATTTGTTTACCTGTTGGCCTAAATGTGGTCATGAATAGGAGGCCAATTAAGACAACCACGAAAACTAAGAAAACAGGAAGAAGATACTTAGCCATATATGTCCTTTCAATATTTATCCTCTGGTGCTTATATGTATTATATAGAGTTCCGCAATAAAAACTGGATATTTGATATTGTAGTTGATTTCAGCTGGGCACTGACTTCTGTCAGTGTCATATCCCTTTTAGCATAGAGTGCTATATATAATCAGGACATCGTTAATCTATTCATGTCCAACAGGCTAGACAAAGAATCAAGCTCTTATTTGCAGGCTGCGAAAGACCAGCCTATAGATTGGTGCGTATGGTCAGATGCCGCTTTTGATAAAGCGAAAAGGGAAGATAAACCTGTTTTGTTGTCCATAGGAGCTGTCTGGTGCCACTGGTGCCATGTGCAGGCTCATGAGAGCTGGGAAAATAAAGAGATAGCTGAAATAATCAACAAAAATTTTGTTCCAATAAAAGTTGATAGGGACGAACGGCCAGACATAGACCAGAAATACCAGTCTTTTGTGCAGATGCTTACAGGAGGCGGCGGATGGCCACTCACTGTTTTTCTGGATTCGGATAAAATGCCTTTTTTTGGGGGAACTTATTTTCCTCCAGAGCAATTTAAATTGGTTTTGAAAGGGGTGCTCAAAACTTACAAAAACAATAAAGACGAAGTTGAAAAAATAAAAAAAGAAGTCCAGCAGGCTTCAGAGGTCAGGGGACAGTTAAAACAGGAAGAGCTGGATCCAAAGTATATCGAAGAAGCTGTTGCTGTAATGGCCAGCCAGATGGATGCATTTAATGGAGGTTTTGGGAGCAGGCCCAAATTTCCAATGGCCGAAGCACTGTTGTTTTTGATGGATTATTATTCCAAATCAAATAGGCAGGAAATTTGGAAATTCATAGAATTAACATTGGACAAAATGGCTTCTGGCGGAGTTTATGACCAGATAGGTGGCGGTTTTCATAGATATTCTGTTGATGAGATGTGGATAGTTCCGCATTTTGAGAAATTATTGACTGATAATTCTTTATTGCTGAAGGTTTACTTGAAAGCTTTCCAACTCTCAGGCAAGGAATTTTATAAAAACATATCCGTCCAAATCCTGGAATTTTTAATTAGCGAAATGATTGATAAAGAAACATCCCTTTTTTATTCAAGCCAGGACGCAGATCTAAATAGGGAAGAAGGGGATTATTTTCTATGGACAAAAAAGGAAATCATGGAATTGCTTGGGGAGCGGGAAGGGAAAATATTTTGCATGTTTTTTTCTGTAACAGACAAAGGAAATTTTGAAAAAGGCAAAAACATACTTCATAGATCTGCGGATCTGGATGATATAGCCGATATATTTGGTGTTAAAAAAAATGATGTCGAAAAAATTATTGGACAATCAAAGAAAATATTGGTTAGAACGAGGAACAAAAGGCAGAAACAGTTTATAGATAGGAATAGCTTTACTGCTTGGAACTGCCTTGCTGTATCTGCATTTTTAGACGCTTATAAAATTCTTGGGGAAAAAAGTTTTTTGGATCTGGCAAAAAAAAATATGGATTTTGCTTTGGATAATTTATTTAAAAACGGGAAGGTTTATAGGATGTTTTCTGGTAATAAAGCCAGGACAGAAGGCTTTCTCGACGATTATGTTTTTTTTATAAAAGGTTTGGCGGAACTGTACCAAATAACTTTTGATGAAAAATATTTAAAACATGCAACCGAAATAATGGAAAAAGCAATTGCAATTTTTTGGGATAAAAAGGGAGGCGGGTTTTTTTATTCAGCCGACAGAAAGCTAAGCTTAGAAAAGCCAATACTGGATTTCTCTTTGCCGGCTGCGAATTCGGTTGCAACTTCTGCTTTATTTGACCTTTTTTACCTAACAGAAAAACCAGAGTACAGGGAAAAGGGCGAACGCATATTGAAAATTTTTCAGTCTGCAAATCCAGGCTACGAATTGCATAAGGCAACCTATCTTGGATCCTTGGAGTATTTTTTTGAAGGGCCTAAAGAGTTTGTGATTGTTGGGGAGAAAAAGGACGAGATTGTCAAAGAATTTGTTGGGATAATACAAAAGAAAACAGGGAATATTATAATTAAAGTTGGCGAAGATTTTAAAGGGAAAGAAAAAGTAAACGGCAAGCCTACGGTTTATATGTGCCACAAAAACACTTGCAGTATGCCTGTGACAGATAAAAATAAGCTCGATAACCTATAATTTTGAAGCCTCGCGCATTCCCCGCATTTTTTCCAGCGCTTGTTGTTTCCTTTTGTATCCAAGGCTCTGGCCCATTCCAAGCCGTTTTGAAACTTCGCTCATTCGATCCCCATGAAAATAGGCTGATATTATTTGGAACTCAATGGGCTCCAGCGCAGATAAAAGCGATGTGATTGTTTGGATATCCTCCTCTTTCTCAAGGCTTTCAAGGCTGGAATCTTCATACAATTGGTCATGGACCTTGCCGTTTGCATGTGCACGGCGCCCTCTAGATTCCCTAAGACCGTCTATTATTCCATTTCGTATGGCAGCACCAAAATAAGATTTAAGATTGTTGATTTCTTCCGTGCCCTCGCTTTCGATTGCCCTTATGAGCCCGATAAATCCGTAGTTTACAAGATCGCCTATTTCAACATTCTGGCGGTTGGCTACAAAATATCCATAGGCTATTGATTTTACAAGCGGAGTAAATGAAAGGATAAATTCATCCCTGTTTATATATATTTTTGATCTCGCTGGCGTCGCATTGCGATTTTTATACATAAATTATAGCTAGTTAGTCACAGCCATTTATTAATACAATGCCCAATTCTGTTCCAGATAGTATGAAAATTCTTATTGTTGGCGGTGGGATTGGCGGTCTTTCTCTTGCTGGTTTCCTTAAAAGCAAAGCAATTGAATTCACAATTGTCGAGAAAACTAAGGAATGGAAGACTGTCGGATATGTTCTTGGGCTTTATCCTAACGGGGTAAAAATATTAGAGGCTCTTGGGGTAGCCAGAAAAGTCAAAAAAGAAGCTGCAAAATTAAGGGGTTATAGAATAACAAACAGCAGCGGGAAAATGATCTGGGAGATTGGTTTTAAGGATTGGGAGAGAAAATACGGCCCCCTATTGCTTTTAGAAAGGGATAGATTGCACGAGATTCTGAGAAGTAATGTAAAAAAGTCTGATATAAGGCTGGGTATAAAAATCAAGTCACTGAAAAATATTAAGGGGGGCGCAGAGGTTGTTTTCAGCGATAATAAAAAAGAGGTTTTTGATCTTGTTGTCGGGGCAGATGGCATAAATTCACAGATAAGGAGTTTTGTCGACCCAGGAGCAGAAAAACTTTCCAGCGGTTTTTCTTTCTGGGTAATGTGGCTAGGCAGAAAATTTAAGTTTCCTGATAGGATCATCTACTCTGTAGGAAATGGCAAGGTTTTTTCGGTATTCCCTGTCAAAAGCAAAACTCATATTGGTGTTGCCTTCTCGCTTCCGTTGGATTACAAACCCACATCTAATACAGCAGAATTTTTAAGGCGCAGTTTTGGGGATATGGGCGGTCTTGTTCCCGCTGTGCTAAAGAATCTTCCAAAGGAAATCTACAACCATCAGATTGAAGATCTAAAAATTAAAAACTGGTTTAAAGGGAGAGTTGTGCTTTTAGGCGATGCTGTGCATCCAATATCCCCTATACTGGGGATGGGCGCTTCTATGGCAATGGAGGATGCCTATGTCCTTTCAGAAGAATTATCCAGAAATAAAAATATTGATGCTGCGATTAAAGAGTATGTAAAGAGAAGGGAATTAAGGGTTGGGTTTTTGCAGAAAAAGTCCAGGGAAACCCACAGGCTTTTAGCAGTAAAAAAGCCTTTTGTTTGGTTGAGGGATTTTATATTGAAATTTGGCTATAGCAGGTCCTACTATAAAAGCTTAGACAAATTTTTGGGGGAAAAGGCTTAAAAACTCGTAAAGCATATATAAGTATTTCTTTGTATGGTAAATTTCAAAATAGAGCATGACAGTAAGCTTTTTACGGGAGCTACCGCTTCCTCTAAAAGCTTATGCAAAAATATGCAGAAATTATGACAAACTTTAAAATAGAGCACGACAGGCCGGGATGCATAGGCTGCGGGGCGTGCGCCTCTGTTGCGCCTGAATTTTGGAAGATGAGCGATGCTGATGGGAAATCCGACCTTATCGGCTCAAAGGAATTAAAGGAAGGGGAGACTATTGTTAAAGAGGAATTGGAAATGGCTGAATTGAAAAACAACAGGGATGCAGCAGATTCATGCCCGGTTAATGTCATCCATATTATAGACCAGAAGACTGGACAGAAGCTTATCTGAGCTGTTTCTTTATATATAAACATTTAAAAGATAATTACTCTAAATATACAATTCATGTTTTTATGGCAGAACCAGAAAAGCCTGCGCAGCAGGAAATTAAAAAACCTAAGAAAGAGGAACCGAAAGCCAAGCCGCAGCAGCCGCAGAAAAGGCTCATCCACATAGTAAGGGTTGCTGAAACCGACTTAGAAGGCGCGAAAAATGTAGCTTCAGGGATAAAGGATATACGGGGAGTCAGCCATATGTTCGCGAATGCAGTTGCAAAGGTTTATCCGCTTTCAGGTAAAAAAATAATGGATCTTACAGAAGATGAGATAAAAAACCTTGAGGATGTGATACACCATCCGGAAAAATATGGGATCCCTTTCTGGATGTTCAACAGAAGGAGCGACCCTGATACAGGCATCCATAGGCATTTTGCTGTGTCGAATCTCCAGCTCGCCCAGACAACAGACATCAACAGGATGAAGAAAATGAAATCTTACAAAGGCGTGCGTCATAGTTTAGGCCTGCCTGTCAGGGGCCAGAGGACCCGTTCCTCATTCAGGGAGAAAGGCAAAACAATTGGTGTCAGGAGAGCAAAGCCGCCGCCTGGAAAAGGAGGGGCTGCACAGCCACCGCAGGCAAAGAAATAGTCTAATAAATGGTTTAATATATGAGAAAATTAAGAAATAAATTTTCAAGGCCAAGAATGATTTGGGATGCTGAACTGATAGCAGAAGATAAATCCATTCTCGGCGAGTATGGTCTTAGGAGGAAGAAAGAGATCTGGGCAGCCAAGTCGCTTGTCAGCAATTTTAGAAGAAGGGCAAGGGAGTTGAATGCCACCAAAAACAAGGAGAAGGAAATCGTCCTTTTGGAAAAAATAAACAAGCTGGGGTTTTTGCAGGCGAAGACCCTTGATGATGTGCTTTCCCTTACAATAAAAAATGTCCTTGACAGAAGGCTCGAGACAATAGTTTTCAAGAAAGGTTTTTCCAAAACACCTATGCAGGCAAGGCAGCTGATTGTTCATGGGCATGTCACAGTTGATGGCAGGAAGACAACATTTCCTTCATATCTTGTGGCTCTCCATGAGGAGGATAAGGTTGGCGTGAAAATTGATGTAAAAAATATAAATCAGGAGCCTCCGAGCCAGCCGGTTCAGCAGGAACCGGCTCCGGCGCAGAATTAATTTATGGGAATGCAGATTTTAGACAAGAAAGAGAAGTGGGGGATTGCTTATATTTTCGCATCATCGAACAACACATTTGTTCATATTACTGACATAACTGGGGCTGAAACCCTTGCAAGATATTCTGGCGGCATGATGACCAGCAGGGATAAGGACAAGGGAACAGCATTCCCCAGCATGAAAGCAGCAAGGAAGGCTGCTGAAGACGCAATGGCAAAGGGGCTTGTTGGCGTGAATATTAGATTAAGGGCAGAAGGCGGGCACGGAAAACGGCTTCCGGGTGAAGGCGCCCAGCCAGCGCTGAAGGCTTTAGTCAGGGCAGGATTAAGGATTGGTTCTATAGAAAACACAACACGCATACCGCACGACACAACAAGGGCTCCAGGCGGAAGAAGGGGTAGAAGGGTCTAGTTTTTCAACTTGAAATAAAATATCATCTTATTTTTTTGGCTATATCTTTTAGTTTGTTTACACATCAGGCAGGCTGCTGTCAATGTCTGTTACAGCTTCGCTGACTTCTTTGAGGA
>CAZVWU010000008.1:0-31641 GCA_964631205.1 uncultured archaeon
AAAAAAATCTCAGCAGAGGAGATACTAAAGCAGGTGATAAAGGAAAGGGAGTATACAAAACAATTGTATGACATATATGAGGATTGGAGATTGCAGGGTTATGTGGTCAAAACCGGCTTCAAGTTCGGCTCACACTTCAGGATTTATTTTCCTGGGGCATCCCCTGTCAAAGAGGATAAGTGGATACATTCAAAGCACGTTTTGCATGTTTTCCCAAAGGAGCAGAAGATGCTGATTTCTGAATGGGCCCGTGCTGTAAGGGTTGCGCACTCTGTCAAAAAAACTTTTCTGCTCGGAATCCCAGAGCTTACCAAGGAAGATTATATAGATTATCCGGCAGCATTTATTGCATACAAAAGGAAAAGGGAAGGTTCCAACTGGGTTAGGGAGACGCCTGAAGACAAGCCAAGGTATCTGATGGCTGCTGTTTCAGAGGACGAACATATTGGAGGCATAGAACTTGCATCCCTCCTGGAAAAGGCGAAGAAATTGGGGCTAGAGCTTATCCTCTCAATCTCGGACAGGGAGACTGCAATCACTTATTATGTTCTAAAAAGGGTGGTGCTCCCGGGTTCGCAGTATGAATATTACGAGATTGAATGGGAGAAACCTTAATAGAATTTCATTCTTATGGAGAAATAGGCTATGAAAAATAAAATAAAAAAGGGTTAAAAATTTATCTCTTCCTTTTTTTTGCGTGTTTTGCTTTTCTTTTTGCCATATTCACCTCGATGAGATTTAGATTATTTTAACTAATCATCACTCAATTAATACTATATATAAGCTTACTTAAATAAGTTTTAAGGAAAAAATAATTTCAAGCAAAATTATGGACGAAAAATTGGAAAAATATCTCAGAGCAGGAAAAGTTTTGGCAGAGGCCAGGGAAGAGGCCCTTAAAAAAATAATAAAGCCAGGTGCGAAAATTTTGGATGTTGCTGAGTTTATTGAGAAAAAAATACTGGAAAGAGGTTGTGGTTTGGCTTTTCCTGTAAATATTTCAATAGATGAGCAGGCTGCGCATTATACACCTGGATTCAATGACCAGAGGGAGATTAAAGAAGGGGAACTTGTAAAAATCGATATAGGCGCGCATTTTGATGGGTTTGTTGCAGATTCTGCCTTTACTTATTGCTCTCAAAAAAATAGCCTAGCTGATGGCGTTGAAAAGATAATGCAGGCTTCTATAGGGATTCTCAGGCCTGGTTTAGCTGTGTATGAAATTGCGGATGCAATAGAACCTGTCTTAAAAAATTTAGGTATAGGATTGATTGTAAATTTGACAGGGCACGGGGTTGACCAGAATATGTTTCATGCCCCTCCTACAATACCTTCTATAAAAAACAAAATAAATTACAGGCTTCAGGAAGGCGATTGCATAGCAATTGAGCCTTTTGCGTGCGCTACAAACGGGTATGTAAAAGAATCCGGGACTGTGGAGATATACAGGTATTTGCAGGACAGGCCTGTAAGGAGCCAGGATTCCAGGCAAATTCTGGATTATATTAAAAAGAATTTCGGGCCTTTCCCTTTTGCAAAGAGGTGGTTAACAAGGCCTGTAAATGATGGACTTGTTGGTTTTCAGCCCGGAAAGGTTTCGATGGCTCTCAAGCAGCTGGAACTGGCTGGCTGTCTGGAAACCCATCCTGTCCTTAAAGAAGTTGAGGGCAAGAAAGTTGCACAGGCTGAGCATACTATTTACATAAAGGAAAAACCGGTTATTACGACTATGCAAGCTGATTAAAATATGTATGAATTAAGACCAGCTGTCCTGCGGCTCCACTTGCGGATCTGTCACTATGCCGAATTCGGAATAGATTGAAAGGCATTTTATGCATTGGAAAACTTCAGGCTCTTTGTTCCAAATTTTTCCAGCTGCACCGCAGACATGGCAATTTTTCATAAATTTGATTAATATTTTATGCAAGTAAGTATTTATAGATTTATAAGATTCAGAATTTAAAATTCGAGATTTTTATTCCAGACTTCTCTGCATCTTCCAGGATCTCCAGCCTTTTTTTCTTTCCAACTGTGCTGCCAATTACTGCAATATCTTTTTTAGGATTTATTTTTTTTAAATCAACAGGATTCATAACAATCAGTTCTCTGTAACCAGCTGGATTTAAGCCTCTCACTTCTTTGGGAGACCTGTAACCCACATTTGGGACAGAGCCCCTTGCCTTCTCCCCTCGTTTCAATTTCGAGTCTATCCCTCTCGGGGATCGCCAATTATCTTTAAGGCTGACTGTCCTAAACCATTCCTGCCTCTTGAATTTTGGTTTTCTATTTTTAATTTTGCTTCTTAGATTTAAGGCTTTTTTTATCTCTGCCATAATTATTAATTTTCTAGATACGGATGTTTAACTATAAAACAGCCGTCTTGGAATATTCGCCTGTCATAGCCTACTATCTTTGTCACTTTTTCAATCTTCCCTGCTGCAAGGCCGACTCTTTCTTTGTCTGCACCCGTGATTATTATATTTTCTTTGTCTATCTTCACGCTTACATCAGGAAACAGTTTTGCTGATCTCGGAGCCCGTTCTCCCAGAAAATTTTGGATCACAAACTCACCGTCTTTCAGGCTCATCTTGGCTGGAAAATGGGAGAAAACAAGCTTCATTTCGCATTTCCATCCTTTGCTGACGCCCAGTATCATGTTGTTGATTATGGCTGCCCATGTGCCAACTATTGCTTTTATTTGCCTTCTGTCCTCCTCGCTTGAAATCAGGAGTTTTTTGTCTTTTACAGCAATCTTTATTTTCCCATGTATAAATTCCCTTGTGAGCTGGCCTTTGGGGCCTTTCACAGCCAGAGCTTTACCTTCTTGCCTGAGCTCTACATCTTCTGGTATTTGTATTGTTCTTTCTGCCATAATAGAAATTGGTGGTATCACGGCTATAAATAATCATCTATTCTTTCGGCTCTTTTTTGCTGTTATCTGGTATTCTTCCTATCAAATCGTAAGAGCCTGTCCCAACAGGGATAACCTGATTGACCATTATGTTTTCTACAACACCTTTTAATTCATCGACCTCTCCCCTTACAGCGGCCCTTATTATGTGCTTCCTTGTCTCTTCAAAAGCTGCCCTTGCCAGAACAGAGATTTTCTGGCCTGCTATCCCGTATCTCCCTATCGCCTTTATTTCGCCATCTACTGTCATCAAGTCTGCAAGGAGCATCAGATACCTGATGTCGATGCCTAACCCTTGTTCCTCTATTGTGTACATTGCCTGCTTCATTATTGTGTTCCTTGCAGCCTCAATCCCCAAAACTTCCTGAACCTCAAAAATATTGTTGCTTATTGTCCTGCTCGCGTCAACGCCCGGCACCTTGAAAACTTTTTTCAGGTCTGAACCAAGTGTGCTGATGATCCATTCTGTGCCTTCCTTGTTTATAACTGTCTGTGTTATCCCCTTTATCCCTTTCAGATAAGTTTCGAAAAGCCTGTATTTCAACTTGAAGATGTCCTTGATGTCAGGCTTTTTGTAGCTTGTAACCATTTCATCCCCTTCAATTACCAGCTTTACATTCCTCAGTTTTATGGCCTCCACGTCTTTTGCCTCGATGCCAAACCTTTTCATCTCCTTCATGTTGATCTTGCACCTTATTTCGAGGTCTGTCAGGTTTATCACGCTTGAGGAGACTACGTCCTTTACTTTGACTTCCTTTATTTCTTCTGCAACCTTCTTTGCGAGCTCGTCTGACTGGTATTCTTTTGTGAGGTAAACAGTCATTGTGGGGGTCTTCGGCTCCCTTCTGGCGTCAAAAATTTCCAGCAGCCTCGGCAAGCCTAGTGTGACTTGTATCCCTGCTGTGCCTGCAAAATGGTAGGTCCTCATTGTCATCTGTGTTGTTGGCTCAGAAAGGGATTGGGCTGCAACGACTCCCACCGGCTCGTCTGGATCGTATATTGTCTGCAAGTATATTTCTTTTGCTTTTTCCATTATCTGCTTTGCTTTCTCATCTGGGACCTTCTCTTTTTTCAGGTAGTCTTCAACCTCTTTTCTTATTTTAAAAGGCAAATCAGTCATTTTTATTCCCTCCTGTTGGCTTCGCCCTGCTCATGTCAAACTGGCCAAGATAAGATTTGGATGGATCAATCCCGTCTTCACCAGCTAGGAACTGGACTATCCTTCCGTTTGACGTCCTTACGCTGTTGTCTTTTGCTATTTTCAGGTCCTGAAGGGCATTCACAAGCCTTCTCTGCATATATCCAGACTTTCTTGTCCTGAGTGATTTGTCCATAAGCCCTTCCCTTCCGTTCATTATGTTCCAGAAAACTTCAAATGGTGTCAGGCCCTGCTTGAATCCCTTTGCAACATAACCATGGGAAAGCGGGGATAAATCGCCTTTTTGGAAGTGGGTAAGGGTTCTGCCAAGATAGCCTCTTTTAATCCTCTGGCCGAGTATTGATTCCTGGCCGACACAGGCTGCCATCTGGGTTGTGTTTATCATGGAGCCTTTGGATCCCGCGCGGACCATGTTGAGTATGTCGCTGTACTTTATGTTTTTTGAGACAATCTCGCTTATATTGTTCAAGCTTGATGAAAGGACATTGAGTATCTGGGCTTCAAGGGATTCCTGCATGTCCATTCCTGGGAGGAGCTTAAGCTCTTTGCCTTCATATTCTTTTATTAGCTTTTCCGACTGCTTGGATGCCCTGTCGAGTTCTATATTTATTTCATCTTCAATTTTTTGGGGGAGGTCGAGGTCTGCCAATCCAATGGAAAATCCTCTTTGGGTAAGGTAGGCTGCTCCAAGCCTTCCTGAATTGTTTATGAATCCCATTAGGCTGTCCTCGCCTTCCAGGTCTTTTATTTTGTTGAGTATTTTTCCTTTAAAGGCGCCTATTGCCCGTGAATCTATTGACCCGCATTTTAGCTGGCCGTCCTTTATTATAACCCAGCCGCCGCTTGGGCATTCCTCGTTTTTCGGGCAATTGTCGCATGAATCTGCGTTTGCCTTGAACTCCATTGACAGGCTTTTAGGCAGCAGCAAGCTGAAGATTTCTTTTCCAGTCATTTCTTTTTTGTCTGGCAACTGGAAATCAAGCCCTGCTGAACCCAAAAGTTGAGCGGCATCCTCTTTTTTTAATACAGTGTCTTTCTTTGTAAGAAGGTAGCAGCCTGATATCTGGTCAAGATCAAGCCCTATTACCGGGCCCCCGAATTTCGGCGAGATTATATTTTTCTGGACCACCATCAGCATTGCTGCCTCAACCTTTGCCTCTTCTGTCTGTGGCACATGGAGGTTCATCTCATCCCCATCGAAGTCTGCGTTGTAAGGGGGGCATACTGATGGGTTCATCCTAAATGTGAGGCCTGGCATGATCTTCACACGGTGCGCCATTATTGACATCCTGTGGAGGGAGGGCTGTCTATTGAAAAGCACGATGTCCCCATTCCTAAGCTGCCTGTCTATGCTCCAGCCAACAGAAATGTTTTCTATAAGGTCTTTAAGATTTTCTTCTGTTATCTTTATCCTTCTGCCGTCAGGCCTCGAGACATAGTTTGCTTTCCCTTCTTTTATCAGCTCCTTGCACGCCTTTATGTTTGCTTCTGTGACATATTCTGCAACAGTGAGCTCGTTAGCTATGCTTTGCGGCACCCCAACCTCATTTATGGATAGTGTCGGGTCAGGCGAGATTACTGTCCTTGCAGAAAAGTTGACCCTTTTTCCGAGCAGGTTGCCTCTTATTCGGCCTTCTTTTGCCTTGAGCCTCTGGATAAGGCCTTTCAATGGACGGCCAGACCTGTGCCTTGCGTGCGGTATGCCTGAAAGCTCGTTGTCAAAGAATGTGGATATGTGGTATTGCAGCAGTTCCCATAAATCAGCGAGTATAAAGTCTGGAGCCCCTATGTCTATGTTTTCTTTCAAGGACTGGTTAATTCTCACTATATCTGCAAGCTTGTGGGTTAGGTCATCTTCTGACCTTTCCCCTGTCTCCAGAGTGATCGACGGCCTCATCGTCACTGGCGGCACTGGGAACAGTGTCAGGATAAGCCATTCAGGACGGCCTCCCTCAAAATGGATCTTTTTTAGGTCCTCTTCAGGAATTTTTTCAAAGATGTCCCTGATTTCCTGCGCAGTCATCTCTCTCTTGTCCAGATAGAAAGTATAGGTTTTTTCAAAATCTATTTTCCCTTGCGCAGTTCCGCAATGGGGGCATTTTTTAGGAGGATTTTTTATAAGCTTGTCCAGGTGGATCTTCTCCTCTTTTTTCTCGGCGAGTACCCTGCTGCATTTTTTGCAGGTCACTTTCAGGAGTGTATGGATTATTTTTATATACAAAACATGGATCACAGGCCTTGCCAATTCCAGATAGCCAAAATGGCCCATGCAATCATCAAGGCTCCCGCCGCAAGTCCTGCAATTAAGGCCGGGGTCTACCACACCCAGCCTTGGGTCCATTACACCGCCTTCTATTGGATATCCGTCTGCATCATACAAGTCAGATGAAATAATCCTGACAGTAGACATTTGTTTTACCAGTTGGGGGGACAGTATGCTAAAGCCCAAGGATTTTATAGTCGACACCATATAATTTACCTCATTTTATTTTGGGTTTTCTTTTATTTTTTTCTCCTTTTGTTTTTCAATTCTGTTTCTTGGCTTCTTTCTGATTTTAAAATATTGCACTATAAACTTATAGTCAAGACCATTTGGCGTTTCTACAATTCCGCCACCACGACCTATGATAAAAGCATCTGACCGATCTAATAGATCATTTTCAGCTGCATAATCATAAGCTGCTAATGATGCTACTCTGAGAGTTGGAGCATTACTTATTGTAGGCACCCCTCTAAACTCATCGCCTCTTTCTACATAATAAGCATGATAACACACTTCTACAGGCCTGCCTACAGGTATTAGGTTTTCTATATCCAGTTTCCTCATGAGATAGTCTATAGTTAAATCGTTCATATTTTCTTCTATTCCTCCACTGCAGTCACTTTTGGAAGGACGCACATTGATTTGAGCTCGTCCAAAGTTAATTTGAAGGCGTAGGCTGTTTTTACCCAGACAACATCTGATTTGTCGCATGCTATGCAGTAGGTCCTGTTTTTTATCTTGTCGAAGATTGCAAGAAGGCCGCAGTGTTTGCAGAAGGGGATCTCAACTTCGTCTGAGCTGAATCGCTCTTTTATAACCATTGCAGCCCCGTGCCCTACAAGGCATTGCTGCTCCATTTCCCCAAGCCTAAGGCCGCCCCTTTTGGCGCGGCCTTCTGTCGGCTGTTTTGTCAATAAGGTGACTGGTCCCCTTGACCTCACCTGGACTTTGTTTGCGACCATGTGATCAAGTTTGAGGTAATAGCTTAGGCCAGTGTAGATCATTGCCTGGTATATTTTTCCTGTCCTGCCATCATAAAGGGCTTGCTTTCCATCTTCACGGAACCCTAGGCTGAGCAGCAGGCTCCTTATTTCAGGTTCCTGCATATGCGAGAATGCTGAAGCGCCTATTTTTTCCCCTGCCAAGGAGGCTGTTTTCCCTCCTATTAATTCGAGCAGCTGGCCTACTGTCATTCTTGACGGGATCCCATGCGGATTGAAGATTATGTCCGGGACCAGGCCATCTGCTGTAAAAGGCATGTCCTCCTGCCTGACCAGAAGGCTGATTATCCCCTTTTGTCCGTGCCTTGTTGCAAGTTTGTCTCCTATCTCCAGGTTCCTTTCATCCCTGAGCCTTATTTTTAAAAGCTGGTTGCCATCTGTGTTTTCAGATATCCAAATCTTGTCGACAATGCCTTGTTCGCCATACCTGACTGTTATTGATGTCTCCCTTTTGTTTTCAATTTTTGAGACAAACTCTTCTCCTGAAAGGAAACGGAGGGGGGAAATTTTTCCAATAAGGACGCTATCAGAACCTGCAAAAGTTTCAGGGTTTATTATTCCATCTTCTGACAAATCTTTGTAGGCTGGTTCGCCCCTGTAGCCTTTTATTCCTGGCTCAGGTATTGTTATTTCGTCTTCTTGCCCGCCCCAATACCTTTTTTTGATTGTTTCATAAGTCCTAAAGTAGAAGGATTTGAGCAAGCCTCTTTCAACAGATGCTTTGTTCATCACAATGGCGTCGTTTATGTTGAAGCCGTCAAACGACATCACCGCGACAACAACATTCTGGCCGTCGAAATTGCTGACAACGCTGTAGGTGAACGTGTCAATAACCGGGTTTTGCAGGTAAGTAAGCACGTTGAATTTTGTGTCTGTTCTTGCTATAAAATTCTTTGCGGGGAGGCCTATCGACTGCCCGACCATTTTTGCCCCGTAATTGATCCTGTCGCCCCTGTTATATTCTGGATATGGTATTGTCGAGGCTGAGAGCCCGAAAAGAGCGATGGGGTTGACTTCGAGATGCGTGTGATCCTTGCCGACCTGTTCAGGAGATATTGCAATGTATGAATTTTCCTCTTCTTCAGCATCCAAATACTCTATAACGCCGGTCTTTATCAGGTCGTCCCATGTCATCTGGCCGGATAAAATTTTTGAGATGTGGTCTTGGGTAAGCCTCGGCTTCCCGTTCTCGACTATTATAAGCGGGCGCCTTGCCCTTCCAGGATCAGTGTTTATCCTGATTTCATCGTACTCTTTCATGTAACAAATATTCAGCTGGTCGGATATGGAACTGGACCTTCGTTTATTCCTTACATCAGCCACAAATGCCTCAGGGTCCTCTATCTCACCGACAAACCTTCCGTTAAAGTACAGGTCGGCTTTTTTATTTTTCACAGCCATAATTATTTATTTTTTTTCTTCCTCCTTCTCTTACAATTTCAACCAGATATACAAGACCATCAAAATTACTGCATTGTTCTAATTCATTTTCAGCTTCAGCACGTTTTCTGGGAACTAGTCCTGGGAATACATCGGGAAACGTTGTGCCCATGATTACGAAATATTTTCTATCTAAATCCATAATTTTTTCTAGTGCACGTCTTTTCCTCAGAAAAGAAGTGCTAATCGGCCAGCGCCAAATTCCCTATCCTGATCCCCTTCAGGATCTTTTCATTTTCTTTTTTGTCAAGGCCTGGAGTGATTTCTGTTAATAAGGAGAGGTGTTTTCTAAGGCCGATTGAGCTTCCTTCAGGGGTCTCTGCAGGGCAGAGCCTTCCGAATTCGGTTGGATGTATCTCCCTTGCTGAGAAATGTTCTTGTGTGGAAGTCAGCGGCGAGACCACCGACCTTAAGTGGGAAACCATTTTGATGTAACAGCTCCTGTCGAGCCTTTGGGAGACGCCGGTCCTTCCCCCAATCCAATTGCCTGTTGCTAGGCTGGAAAGGATTTGCTTTGTCACTGCGTTTGCCTCTATGATGGCCTGCATGCTTGGGGTTTTTCCCCGCTTTATCAGCTTCTGGTAGTTGTAAGTCATTTTCGCTATCAGGCCCCACCTCCCCAATAAGATTGACCTGAATAATTGGCTTATCAGCTCGCCGGACATCAGCAGCCTTTTATTTGCATAATGGTCTATGTCATCCTGAGGTATCTGGCCGAGATAGAGCTTTATTATTTTCCTGCAGAGCTTTGCAAGGTATTTGGCTTTTGTGAGCCTGTTTGGGAACTCCTGGCCCAGGTGTGGGAGAAGGTATCGGTCAAGCAATTGGGCGACCCTTTCTTTCCTGTAATCTTCTGCGACTTTTATTTTTCTTCCAACAAAGTCAATTGCCTCTTCAACTGTTGTGACTTCACTCTCATACAGATTAATATACAATTCATTCAGTATTTCTGGGTCGTCCGATACTTGTTCACAGATCTCCTTGTCTGTCTCGAGGCCTAGGGCTTTGAGCAGTATAACAACTGGAAGCTTTTTCACATTTGCAAAAGAGATAAGGATTTCTCCGCTTGGCCTCATCTCAAATGAATGCTTCTGCTTGAATCCTGACCTTTCAGAGGCAAGCCTGACTGCAACCGTGTTTCCTGTCTTTTGGAACAGAGGCTTATTTGTTGTGATCTCTTCTATTAAAACAAGGACCCTTTCTGTCCCGTTGATTATAAAATAGCCGCCGGGGTCTGATGGGTCTTCATTAGCCTTTATCAGCTCTTCTGCGCTCATACCGTATGTGGTACAAAGCTTTGACCTCACCATTACAGGGATTTCACCAACATTGACTTTTTCCGGCTTTTCCTCTACTCCATTGTTTATTTGGATGACATCTATCCAGACAGGGGCAAGGTAGCTTAGGTTGCGCATCCTTGCCTCGCTTGGGAAGATTGTTCTCACAGAGCCATCTGCCTCTTTTATTGTCGGCTTGCCTACTTCAACCTTGCCAAATCTGAGCCTGAATTCGCCAGTTTCAGCTATCAGCTTGATGACCCCTATCTCTTCCATTATTTTCTGGATGTTAAAAGCAATAAAATTGTTGAAAGAATCAATCTGGTATTTTACCCATCCCCTCTCCTTCTCAAAGCTCTTCAAAAGCGGTACGAAATTTTTGTCTTGGGCCATTACACACTTAAGGTGAATAATCTTGAAGGGACGCCTGCCCTGATTCCACCTTATTGGAAGGGCATAGATCTTGTCCGAAGGTGAATGTCCATGCCGTCTTACAGACTATTTGACCAGCCTGTAGTATGTTGTAACCCCTGCAGTCAGGGATTCCCTTGTTATTTTTATCACGTCGCCTGATTTGGGTTTCAACTCATTTATTGCAGGATCTTCGGAAAATATGAATGGGAGCTGCTTGTCTGCTGTGCCGAGCTTCTGGAGCAGCTCTTCTTTCTCTTCAGGAGGCAATATCTCATGCTTGGGCACCGACACATGGTTTAATGTTGTCATAACGCAATTTACTTATAGAACTTAACACCGAAAAAAAATTTAGATCCAGGCTCCAGTCTGACATCTAGCATTTAATGAATCTATAATATACAATATGGATATATAAAGCTTTCGGCTTTTGTCACCGGAAGTATATAAAAGATTGTGACTGTAAGGGTTTATGATCATTACCATCTGCTGCAGCCTTGATTTTGTTGAGAGGATAAAGGAAGTGTCTGGGACGCTGATGGGAATGGGGCATACTGTCCTGCTGCCGAGAACAGCCGAGAGGGTAATAAAAGGGGAGCTGACTCAGGGAGATATACTAAATGAGAAGGAAAGCGGGGAGATCGTAAACAGGATGGTAAGGTATGATGCCATTAAAGTGCATTGTGAAAAAATAAAAAACTCCGACGGGATTCTTGTGCTGAATTTTGATAAAATGGTTGAAATAGATCCTTACACAATTGATCAGGGATCTATTTCCAATAAGGTTCAGATTAAAAATTACATTGGCGGGGCTGTTTTTCTTGAGATGGGGTTTGCTCATGTTTTTAACAAAAAAATATTCTTGCTGAATCCGATTCCAGATGTGAGTTATAAGGATGAGGTAGTTGCTATGAGGCCTGTTGTTTTGGATGGGGCTTTGGGGAAAATAAAGTAATCTTTTCTTTTGGACTGTGGTTTTCTTTTTTGAAAAGAAAGCAGTTTTTGGATTGATTTGAGGGAGATAAAGTAATCTTTTCTTATTTAAATAATGTCATGAATATTATTAGATTACGGGCCCGTAGCTCAGCCTCTAAGCCTTTCTTTCGCAAAAGAAAGGCTACAGTCTACCCAAAGAAAGGCAAATACTGTAGTACTCTGTAAAATAGAAGGCTTAGCTGGATTGGTAGAGCGTCCGGCTTTTAATATTAAATTAAAAGCATGTTTAGTAGCCACGTTGGTTACGATGACAGAATAGAAGAGACCGGCAGGTCGTGGGAAGCTGCAAGAGAGCCTTGCAGTTCGCGAATTCAACTGCTGGTTGGAGCTGAAAATCCCACCGGGCCCGTTGCCCAGGTGGTGCAGCATAACCTTTTCTTCAAGAGAAAAGGTTAATCAAAAGAGGAGCCTAAAATTTCCTCGCTTCGGTTCGGAAATTTTTACGGCTTCCAGAAGAAAGGGTTGCGCACAACGGCCTAGCATAGAGCCCTGTCACTTAAGCCTTTTTTCAAGAAAAAGGCTTATGCCAAAAAGGTGGCTAAAAATATTTCGCTTCGGCTCAATATTTTTTACGCCTTCCATTAAGCAGATCGGCTCTGACCCGGGTTCAAATCCCGGCTTGGGCGCCTTTGGTTGGACTACATATCCCTAGGGTTTTAAAATCCTGGGGAGGTAGTTCAGCTATGGAAACTGATTATAAGACTGTCAGGTATATGATGCCTGAAAGCCACAAAAGGCAGTACAACACAAAACTCCAACTTGTCCAAAACAACCAGAGATTAAGTGATGTACAAAGAAATGAGATTTTGTTTCTTCCAGTTTTTAATGTTTATGCTCCAACTATATAATAGGTTCTGGGGTTATGAGAAGAAAGGCGCTTTTGAAATATCTCACAGAGACGTGCAGTGCAATAAAAAGGGCATATCCTGTGCGTATTGGCTGTGCAGACGAATAGTATTTTTTGTTTCATCATTGGACGGCTTCTCTTCTGCTTATTATGTTTATATGGGATTATTGATCCATCGAACTAAGTTATGTCTTAACGCCACTTTCATCTACAGAGAATAGGTTCTTCTCAGAATCTAGAGTAACCTTAACACCCAAAGGCAAAGTTATTATAGGATCCGCATGGCCAATATTCACATTGCACAACACGGGGAAACTATAATCTTTTGTGTGATCCCGTATGACTTCTTCGAAGGCCTTTTCTTTCCCTTTATAGCCAAAAGGCCTCCCAACAATTAACCCCCTTATTTTATCAAAAACTCCAGAGTTTTTCAAATCAGTTAGTTGCGCGTCTATGTAGTTTAGAGGTTCACCCTTTCCAAACTCTTGGCCTTCGGGTGTCTCAATAAAAAATACTTTATTTTTATAATTTCCATCAAACTCTGTCCCTCTTAACTGAAGCAACGAGTATAAACAACCTCCAATTGTTTTCCCCTTGGCTTTACCAGCATTTATCCATTGAAACCCCTCATTCTGGTAGAGGTTTCTTGGCCTCTTCGTGTCAAGCTTTTTTGACCAGTCTAGGGTTTCATCTGTCCATGATTTTGAAGGTTCTACCTTTCCAATAGGGGAAGCTCTTGTGACAGCCTTTAAGAAATATTGTATTGTATAATCCAGTGAATTAGGATATTCACCAAACTGTGTCATGGCACATGGTCCATAGAAAGTTGTCAAGCCTGTTTTTTTCAGTATGGAATAATGCAGGATTGTGATATCTGAATACCCACAAAAGATCTTTGGGTTCTTTTTTATTATCTGGTAATCTATCTTAGTTATCAGTTCGTTGCATGAGAATCCCCCAATAACGCACAATATGGCTTTTATTTGATTGTCTGTGAACGCTTCGTGCAGATCGCTTATTCTTTCATCAACTGTTCCTGCTTTTCCTTTAACATTATTTTTTGCTGTTGGAAACACTTTTACATTGAAACCAAGCGACTCCAATGACTTTTTTGCTTTGTCCACTCTATGGGGAAACATCCCGCCCAAACCGCTCGATGGCCCTATAAAGGCAATTGTATCGCCCTTTTCTAACTTAGCCGGTTTTATCATAATAATTTACTATTGGAACAGCGTGGCTATAACTTCAAGCTCTTCGTCTGACATCCGTTTCCCGTGTTGAGTACTGATATAGCCAGGATATTTATTAAGATCTATTGTATCAGGAGATACAGAAGCAGCTACCTCAAATATTGGATATAGTTTTATGTGGGCATGGTCTACTTCCATACCCTCCATAACCATACATGTTCTGAGAGCACCTAGTTTTCTGTCAACTAATTTTGCCACTTTTTTTGTTGCAGCCATCAAATCTGTATACTCGCCATCTTTCATATCAAAAACATAACTTCCGACATGCCTTTTAGGAAGGATTAGCGATTGACCTCTAACAGAGGGGTAGATATCAAGTATGGCTATATGCATATCATCCTCATATAGTCTATGCGATCGTACTTCTTTATCGACGATCCTGCAAAATAAGCATTTATCCATCTAACGATCCCTCCAGAACATTATAATCCAGAGGTATTTCACTGCTCAGTAAATCTCCCCTTCTCTTAATGGTTAATGTGTTATTTCCGATCTCTTTTCTCCCTATTATTACCTTATCTGGAATCCCATAAAAATCTGACAACTTTGCTTTTTCTTTAAATGTCTTACCACACCTGTCATCTAGGACAGCTTTTATGGTTTTTGTTATTGTTTGATTCCCTTGCTGATCTATGGTTTTTTCTATGCCCAGATAATAGTCCACTGCCCAATTGTGTTTGCATTTTATTTGCCTCGACTCAAAATCTGGACAGGTGCATTTTGTTTCCTTGATATTTTCCTTATAGACAAGGTAAGCCCCGCTTCCTGTCTGGCTTGGGACTATCCAGCCTTTTGAATTCTGGCTTATCCCGCCCTTTTGTGCTATTTCCATGCCTTTTTGTTGCCGTGTTTCCATAAATCACCTTAATATGTTATTACCTAATAATATATTAGTTAGTAAGCTTTAAATACTTGACTAACCAATATATGACTATGGAATACATAAAGAACAAATATATAATCTCGACAACAAAGAAGAACATTATGGGACTGGTTAAGATCGTTGTTGAGGGTTATAGATGTGAGAGATGCAGTCACGAATGGGCTCCAAGAAATGAAGAACAACCGAGGGTATGCCCAAAATGTCATTCGCCATATTGGGACAAGGAAAGAATTAGGGATTTAAAGAGGAAAGGGAAATGATGGATATGAAAAATAAGCTACCTTTCTTGCATACACAAATACTTGAACTTGCATATAATGAACTTAGAAATAACAATATTGATCTAGATTTCTCAAAGATAACTAAAGAAACAGGTTATCCTTCAGATAGTAAAACTTTGTCTAATGCTATTCAAAGTTTAAATGAAAAAGGGCTTATACAGACTCAGCAGATTCAGAATAATGGGTCAAAGTTTCTAAAATTAAAACTACCAACAAAAAGACCAGAACTCTTTGATATAATATCAAATAAGAACGCTGAAGATTTCAATTTCACACCAACGATTAACTTTAATAAATATTTTGAAGAGTATCAATCTAAAAAAATTTATCAATATCAACTTAATGGATCTAGATTACAATCCCTGAATAATTTTGGAATCGTGCATAATTGGTATGATTATTTAGAAGATTTTCCATTCCAATTTACGTGGGATATGATTAATAAACATTGTAAAAATAATGATGATATAGTATTAGATCCTTTTTCTGGAAGTGGAACAACCTTAGTTACAGCTAAGCTTACAGGTCATAATTCCTATGGTGTTGATATTAGTCCTTTAATGAAATTTATATCTGAGGTCAAAACTACATGGAATATTGATTTTGAATTATTTAAGAATAACATGACAGAAATTAATAAAGAACTATTGTCTGGTTTTAAGACTATTGATAAAGTCAAAATAAAAAATGAGTTTTTGCAAAATATGCCTAAGAAAGAGATAAATCAGTGGCTAAGTCCAATCTTGCAAAAACAGATAGCTTTCACAAAGGATAAAATCAATGAAGTTTCCGAGGAGAAAATCAAAAAAATCTTTCTTTTTGCTATGGCTAAAAGTGCTTTTGATGGTTCTTATGTTGCTTTATGTCCTGGTACAACTTTCTATCCATATAGGAAGAAAATCCCATTTTATGAATTATTTATTAAGAAACTAAATCAAATCTATTATGATTTGAATATTTTGTCTAAAATGAATCACTATGGACAAGTTAATGTTATTAATGGTGATTCTAGAAATATATCAAAATTAATTGCTAAAAAAGTAAAGTTAAGTTTAACTTCTCCGCCTTATCCTAATGATTTGGAATATACAAGACAGACTCGTTTAGAATTATATCTTTTAGACTTTGTGAAAAACATGGATGGAGTTAGAGATTTAAAGAAGAATATGATTAAAGGAAGCACTAAACTAATATTTAAGGAGAGTGATAGTGCGAAATTTGTAGAAAATAATGTATTAGTTAATGACGTATCAAATAAAATCGCAGAAGCATTGAAACATAAGAATTGGGGGTTTGATTATCCTCGAATGATAAAAGAATATTTTGGAGATATGTATCTTAATTTAAAATCACATTTAGAAATATTAGATGAAGATGGAGTTTATATTCTTGTAGTGGGAGATCAAACTTATAAGAATATAGTCATACCTGTTGGTAAGATTCTAGCAAAGATGGCAGTAGAATTAGGCTATGGAAAAGTAGAGGTTGAACATCATAGGATGAGAAGAAGTACAACGCATAATATTCCACTACCAGAAGAGAATGTAATACTCTACAAATAACTATAATTGATAGAAAAGTTTTTCCGAAATTTTTGTTGTTATTGTATCCATAATATATGTTTCTTCAATAGGCTTTTTCTTAGAAATTGCTTTTTGCATCAAATCAGGGCTAGTTGAATAGCATTTGTCTATCTTAATTTTGTATTTATCAGTAGGTTTATCATATTCTGATTTTATAACTACAAATATCAGATTCTCTTCTTTATCTGGTTCTTTATTTGTAATGTCGGTCATCTGAATATTATAAATGGAGCATAAAATATAAAACAAAGAATCTTGAATAATCCAAATAGACTTTTTCCCAAAATGTTTAAACAAATACCCCTTATCAATCATCTGCAGAGAACTTCCTTTTATAGATGCTTTAGAGTTAAGACCATACGCATAATTTCTTTTGGTTATATCAACCCCTTTAAAGAAATCCCTAACACATTCTACTAATTCTCTTGTAGCAGTAGTAGCATCAGACTGTAATTCTAAATGAGCATAATCATGAATTGTTAATTCGTTATTACTATTCTTTGATATTTGACATAATATTCCATCTGCTCTTCCATAAACACCAAGTCCTATTTCTCGAACTAAAACTAAATTCTTACCATTGAAGAACTTCTGTTTTATGTAATCAAATATTATGAATTTGCCATCTTTATCTTTTTCGAAAAATCTGTAAGGGCATATAATAACTGGAAGCAAATTTGTTAAACCTCTATGCATATGAAGGACTGAGCAAGCACCAGATTGATGCCTAAGTAAAGGTTTTCCATCATCGCCTGTTAGATTTGATTTCTTGTTTACAGGATCACACTCACCGTTTGGAAATCCACCATAAAACGGACATTTATAATTATTCCTAATTCTTGACACTGATTCTGCTTTGTTTGTTGGGGGAGAACCAAAAATTTCACTAACGTATCGATTCATATTAATCCTCATTTATATTGGTTCAAATCCCTTAAATAATTTTACTTTAGGAGCAGATTTCAGACTTTAGGAGCAAACCAGACTAAAGGAGCAAAGCCGTTGAACTACATATCCCCTAGGGTTTTAAAATCCTGGGGAGGCTAAACTGATAAAACAAATAAACTTCGTGGAGAGAAGTCTTTATATATTTGTCTGCCTTTATATGAAAATGGGAAAAATTGGTAGATATCTAGGCTGTCTCGCTTCTGCTGCAGCATTGTTTTTTGCTGGCCAGGAAATCGGGTACAGAAAAGCAAATACATATACACAAACGATTAATGCTCAATTCCTTTATGATTTTACAGGCGATGGAATAGAAGATGTGATATACATAGATGAATCTATTCTACCGGATAAAAATTTTGTTATTGGTGCCCAGAGCGTGCATGCCAAAAAAAGGTCAGAACGCCTGTATATTATAGATCCTGGAAGGAGAATTTTTTTCTATATCGCGGATAAAAAAGACAAATGTAGTATATTTGAAAGCGGCAAGACCTTAAAGATTTTGAATCTAGATAAGAGAGAAGGCGTTGAAATAGGGCCGCCTACAGGTGGAGGGTCTGGGATGCTCTATAGAAAATTCTATGACGATGAGAAAAGTGTGCCTCTGCTAGAAAAAAACTTTTAGCTTCTCTTTTTATTATCTGGACTAGAAAATAACCTTTATAAATTCTTCGTGCAGTATATTATCAGGCGGCCAAAGTGGGGTGGCACACCCGATCCCATTCCGAACTCGGCAGTGAAACGCCCCGACGGTCTAGGTTGTACTGCAGAAAGTATACCCTTTTCTTTTGTAAAAGAAAAGGTATAACCAAAAGAAAACATTTAGGAAATCAGTTTGGTTCTGTTGCCTGTTAATGCGGGAACCCTAGATAGCTGCCCTTTCACTTTTTCTTTCTCAGCTATCCTTTTCTTTCCAAAGAAAAGTATACCGTACCCAAAAGAAAGGATTCACCCATTCGATTGGTTCGGTATTTCTTTGGTTAAAGAAAGGGTATACGTTAACGAAAAGAAAACATGAGGTTGGCTCCGGAGGAATAACTTTTTCTTTCTAGGAGAATAACTTTTTCTTTCTAGGATATTGATTTAAAGAAAACCTGAACTAAAAGTAAGCCTTTGGGGGTTCGGCCGACTCAGCTAGAAACTGGTCTGAAGACCAGTTTCGTCCCTCTTTGAAAGGGCTGATATTAGATTGATAGTTTATTTTGGGCTATGTACCCCCCCTCATATGTCAGGGAATAAATAACGTCTGTGTGCATCTCCTCTTCTTTTTCCCAGTCCCTTTTTATCATGCCGAGGCTCATGAGCTTTTCAATTGAGGCCATTATTGATGAGCCTTCGATATTATTGATTGTGAGCAATTCCCCTATGGTTTGATGCTTTTTTGAAAGGAAGTTTTTTAGTATAATATTGTCTGCTTCTGTCATGTACACATCTTTTTTGGATGGGAATTCAGATAAGTGAGGTTTTTTAAACGTTTCAATGCTGCTATAGTCGCCTACCTTTTCCCTTCCCATTGCAATTGACCACAAACTTTTATTCTTTGCATGATTCACAATGCCAACCCCCGCACCAAAATTCTAGGCTTTCAGAGTATTCTCCGCAGCCATCACAGACGCCTATTTCGGGCTTTGTATTTTTGTTTTCTTCTATCGGCCCTATGTCGCTCTTTATGTGTTCTGACCCTTCGAATGGGTAGAAGAAAAATATCTTGCTGAATTTTCTTGCTGTATCAGCACTAAACGTTGATATCCAATGGTATACTTCATGTGTGTAACAGTAAGGGCATATTGGCGTCTCGCTTAACCTGTTGCAATCCAGGCAAGGCTCATAATTGTCTGCTGTATATGTGTGGAAGTGGGTCTTCAGGGATTGATGGAACTTCGTGAATGGTTGGGAAAACCCTTTTGGCAGCCAGTGCTCTACATTTTTTCCCAAACAGTCTATGCACAAAAAATTCCATATAGGCTCTCTGCACAGCTGGCAGATTATTGCATCAAGGTCTTCAACTTCAGAAATTCTCATAAATCCACCTCCAAAGCGGAATTGTCCGCGGCGCTCAGAAAAAAACAAAATCTTCATCACTTCACTATTTATATATACAAAAGATTGGGGATTTAAAAAGAACACCTAAAAAGCTATGCTGAAAAGGTCTTAAAAAATGGACAATATGACAATGTTTTGTCAGCATCCTGACATTTAGTTATACAAAAGTTTTTTTAATACCAAGAGGGATTTTTTAACCTCAACTCAAAATCCTCAATATTTTAAAAAAAACCAGAAAACTTTATAAAGCCTTGATCTATAAAATAACTGGTTAAGATTGATTCTTATGTTGAGGTATGATTAATAACGGCAAAACAAACGGCTTCAAGGGAAACCTGCAGGTTGTTGAAAACTTGGATACGGGGGTGCAGAAAATATATAATTCTGTTTTTGTTGACCCGAAATACATAGACATAATAAGGAATGACCTTGCAATGCAGATTATAGGCAAGCTTGCAGGCTCAAAAAGCTGCGCGATGGATTTGTCAAGGGAGCTCAAGCAGCATGAGCAGAAGATTTATTACCATATAAGGAGGCTGGAGCAGGCCGGGATAATAAAAAGGGCTGGAGTTGAGAGGAGGTTCGGGATGCTCGCAAAGATGTACACTACTGTAAGCCCGATTGTTTCTGCGAAGCTGTATGAAGATGGGACAATAGTTAACAATAAAGATTTATCGGTGGATTATCATAAAGCACAGTTTTTCTATCCCTTTGTTCACGAAGGGAAATTAGATGCAAAAATAATTGTAGGGGACACATCAACTCATGGAAGATTTGATGCTGAATCAAGAGAAGGGAACTATATATTCGATCTTGCCATGCTTTTAGGTGGCCTTGTAAAGAACATTAAAGTTCCTTCATATAAACTAGATACGGAAGTTACAGATCAAGACCTAAAAGGCAATCTTATACTTGTAGGTAACTCGAAAACAAATACAATAATAGATAAGCTTAATAAAGACCTTTCTGTATACTTTGATGAATCTAAAGCATTCAGTCTAGTAAATAAATTTACTAGCAAAATATATGATGATCCCATGGTAGGGATAGTTTTAAAAATAAATAATCCATTTGATAATACTAAAAAGATATTGCTGATAGGTGGCTCAAAGACCCGTGGGGCTAGATCCGCTTTTCTTGCATGCACAAAACATATAAAGGAACTTTTGGAAAAAGCTGATAAGGAAGGCAATTTTTTATGCCTTGTAAAAGGCGTAGATAGGGATGGCGATAAAGTTATAGATGAGGTGACATTTGTGGAGTAATATGGTTACTGATATGGATGAGGATAAACAACTCAGGGATGGTGGAGAGTTGCCTACAGGAGATCGGATGCTGAATATCTATTTAGACAATTTTTATTTTGATAAACCTTTTGCTAGAAGGCCTGTTAGAAATTATTTGAGCAGGAGAGTTGCTGAATCAGCGAGCCTTCTTAGGAAGGCTACCGAAGAAGATAAAGTTTATGATCCATCCAGATACGTGGCTATATTCTGCATCGGGGGTACGGGAAGAAGATATATGGAGATATCGAGAGTGGCTCTGCAAGAACAGGGATTTAAGCTATATCCCGTACAATTAATAGAAGGCCCATATGACGAGGGGAGAAAGAAGAGACCAATAATACTGAGAAAAAGAGATTTGACAGAATTGAGGGTCTTAAGACCAAAACTTGGTATTTTTGTAGACAAAAACACAAGAACCGGTGTAACGCTGAAAAATGCTGCTTATGAGATTTTTTATAAAAACAATATTATTGGCATCAAGAAATTGCTTGCCCATGTAATGATAGACGGTGCTGGGGCTACAACAACTCATGTTGATCATTATAAAACTACAAGATCTGATATTGGATGTACTAATCGCATGGTAGGTTTAAGAAGATTTATGGAACAGGCGACAAGGGGTCTTGAGAACGATAGTTTGCCACCAGAAGCATTTGAATTATTCCATGATGGCAAATATCCCGGAACGGAATTGGATCTTGATCCAGATTGGTTCAGGCATGAACCATCAGGTGTTGGTTCATGGACACCAGCAACCACAGTTTATAGGTTAATGGAAGATGCCAAAGAAAAAGTCGCATAGACTAGTTATGATATCAAATGAGGATTGTAAAGCTGTAAAAGAGTTTATTGGTGATAGGGGGGTTCAAGCAGTTTATACAAACTCGGGGTTTGTTCCCTATTTGAGTGTTGCTAACTATTTTCTAGAATTCCATGGTATAAAAGTTCCGGGCGTTTATCTTGGCCAGAAACCGGAAAGGGAAGGTGGCGGTTATGGGCCTATAGAGCCACATATGTTTAGGGAAACAGGATTGCTTATCATTGATGGGTCATTGAAATACGCGGACTATTTAGAGATACTCAGAACACTGGGCAACTTAAAAGCCTTCCATGATGAGAAGATTATGTATGTTGTGGGCTCGCCTTTTGAGATGCTTAGTCCAATTGATTTATTGATGAGGGCTTACGATAGGGATGGGAGAACGACTGTTAAGTCAACAGGAAAACCTGCAATAACATTCGCCGAATCGCATAAAGATGAAGTCATATCTTCTTGTAGATCAGGGAAACCAAGAATTATTGGAAAGCGCAATATTAGGGAATATGGAATTGCTTTGGCATTGGCTATCGCTAGATCAAGCAGAGAGATATATATTGAACCAGAAGATTCAGAATCTTCTTCATATACTAGAGAACAAGGAGAGGATAATTTTTTTGTCGATATCGATGAAGAGCGTAAGCCAATATTAACCGGCAGGCATAAAAAAAGGAGGCTGCTTGTAATGACCGCAAGCGGTAGAAGAGCAAGGCAAGCTGAAAAAGCCCTAAAAAATTTGTATACAGTCAGAATAACTAATGATCTTGATGAAGGTATAAGGGGATTATTGGATGGGACATATGTGCCTGATGCTGTTTTCGCTGATGCTCATCTGCGCAGTCGGGATGGATCAAATGGATCTAGTATAGCCAAGAAAGCTAAGGGAATACCAGTTTTTTTAATAACCAAGAACCCCGCAAATACAAGCTTCCTTGAAAAAGCTATGGGGGACGGTGTAAGAGGGGTTATAGTCAGGCCGCTGACACAGCAAAAAGTAGAAGGGTACATTACCCAGATTTTTGACGACTGATTTTAAAACGGTTTTATAATAAAGACTTATAAATAAATTTATGTTTTTCGACTTAATCGGTATTGGAACACAACTTGGTATAGATCTGCTTGAGACTAAAGATGGTTTAATAGAAAAATATGGCGGAAGTGTAGCGAATACGCTTGTTGCATTAAGACATCTTGGATTGAAAACAGGATATATTGGACTTGTTAGCTCTGATCAAAAGGGAATACAAGCTTTACAAGAACTCAAAAACACTGTCATAGACGTTCAAAGGGTAAGGATAGTAGATAATCCTACACCTGTATGCAAGATTAAGGTAACAAAAAATAATAGAATTTTGACACAGTTAGGAACTCGCAAAACACTAACAGATTTTACCCCTGAAGATATGGGATATTTAAAAACTTCCAAAAGCGTATTTTTACGGTTTAATGCCAGTTTGACAGAACGATATGTGGAATTTTCAAAGAATAATGGGGCTAAAGTTTTTTTAAGTTTACATAACCTTGATACAGACAAGGATCTTCAGATTTTAGAGAATTTACCTATCGATATTATTTTTGCAAATAAGGAGGAAGCTAAAGCACTAAATTCTGTGAAAAGATTAGTAGAAAACGGAACGGAAGTTGTAATTACGCATGATAGGAAAGGCTCTATTGTATATACTATAAGAGGTGATAAGATGACATTTTCTGGATTCAAAGTAAATGCATTAGATCCGACTGGAGCAGGCGATGCCTTTGCAGCAGGATATATTTATGGCTATTTGAATGGATGGGACTTGGAAAAAAGGGCTGAATTCGCAAATGCGATGGGCGGAATCGCTACTTTACAATATGGAGCGAGATTAAAAGTTAGTGTTGAACAAGTACTTGAATTCATTGAAAAAAACAAATACTAAAGCCTTTTAAATTTTGTTTTTGAAAAAGACTTATGACCAAAAAATTTTTAATTACTGATATAGATTGGACAATCTATAGGACAGATGAGAGAGCTTATAGAAGTGCATTGGACATAGGACTGACTGTCACAAGAGAGCAAGCTGAAAGGCTAGACCCTAAGAACCCGGAATTTATAGGCCTTAATTTTGATCGTTATTATGATGTTTTCGACTCCCCGGAATATGCAAGAACTGACCAACCTATCGAATATGCAGTAGCTGCTTTGAGAGAATTGAGGAAGTATTTAGGTATAGCTTATGTTAGTACAAGACCAGAAGGCAGCAATAGAAAAATGAGACAAGCTACCCTTGATTGTTTTAAAAGAGACGGATTTCCAGTCCCCGGTGAAGATTCGGATGTCTTCATGTTATTAAGGCCGCCGTCTATTGAAGGTAAAAGAGGAAGAAAAATGAAAAAACCAATGGTGTACTGTTTAACCTGTCTGTTTGATGTTGTTGCCGGGGTTGGGGATATGCCAGGAGACTCGGACGCGTATTTAGAAAATACTGTGCCAGCATTGATAATCAAGAATGGTTTGGGGTTGAAGGATGAAGAATATCCTAAGGGAACTATATTTTTACCTAACTGGAAACAAGTCGAGATATATCTTAAAAGTCAAATTCTTAGACTCTAGTGTCAGAGCAAATAGAAATCCAATCCCATAAACCGAGACATAGTAAATTATATATTCTGCATGTGTATTCGCTTTGGCGCATGACCAGTCAGCCACTCCTGCCCTATCGAAATAGACAGCAAATTTTATGTCTTTTATTTTATATTTCTTCTTAACGCTTTTCAGCATTTTCATCACAAATCTATAATTCTGCCCAGTATTAGTTCCGCTGTCAACAGCGATAACCTTTCTTCCATACAGGCTATTTCTGAGGGGTATGTTAATAAACCGGTCTAAAATAACCCTGTTCACTTCCTTGTTTTTATTTACCAGATAGTTTTGGAGAGCTGTTGCAAAGGCGTAGGCGCCAACAGAGGAAACAATAATAGACCCTTTATCATCGCCCAGATATGCCTCTGCCTTTGGCCCAACTTCATAGATGAAACGGAGGATTTCTATCATGACGTCAGAAGGTATTCCAATAGCATTGCTTAATTGCATCTCTTTCAACATATAGCTTCTTATTTTTCTTTCTATAGAGTCCCTCAATCCGCACAACCATTCTGTATTCAGTTTATACTCCCTTTTCTCTGCTGTCAGCACCCCTTCATTTGCCATTAGCTTGACAGTTTTAAAGACTGCCTGATAGGTCAGTTCTCTGGAATGCTCCTTTTTCAAAATATAGTAGATTTCCTTGATTGTTAGAGGCCAATCTTTTTCCAGTATATCTAATATAAGGGCCTGATTGGTTTGGCTTTCTTTTGCTGGTCCATACTGATAAGTTGATGCCAAGCTTAATAAACTTTTTGGTTTATTTTTTTGAACCATAGGTTTTTATATCTTAGAACTAAGTCAACACAGGTAGATTTTGGAGGCTATCTGTTAGATTATGAAAACGGTGGCCTTGTGCCTTGCTATTTTTTTAACTTTTACAGCAATAGCTATTGCGATTGTGGGTGTTTACCCTGGCTTCAGCGGGTTTTTAGTGGGTGATAATAAGGAGAGCAATTTTGTTGATGTAACAGCTGATATCCCCTCACACGAAGAAGAAAAGGAAACTGCAAACCAGTTAGCAAAGGCAGCGGATCCTGATAAAGCGCCTATTGAACAGGTTATTTCTTCTAAAACAACTCCAACTACGCAGCCGGTTTCTGGTTCTGGTTATGCTGTTGGCGTCTCTGGGTCTTCTGGAGGCTCTTCCAGCTCTGGCGGGGGAGGCAGTCCATCGTTGCCAGCTCAAACAGAGAGCCAGTCAGGGGGATCAAATTCCTTGAAAATACATAAGGAGCTAAAGGCGGGTATTGATAGCCTGTTGCAGGCAGACCCTGAGGGGAAAATAGAGGTTGTTATTTCTGCAAAAGACCAGGAACAGATCCTCAAGCTTTTAGAAGAAATTAAGTTAAAGGGCGGGGATATAAAAGCTGAAGTCCGTACAGGAAACCTTATTTTTGCCCAGATCCCAGCAAACCAAGTCGATAGCCTCAAGGCTGGAATCACTGCATATCCGAACAGGGAAGTTGAAGCTTTGCTAGATGATAAGATTGGGGGGACTGGGGTATTTTCAGGGTTAGGGGTTCTGGATGAAATTGGATTTGATGGCAAAGGCGTTAAAATTGCTGTATTGGATACAGGGATAGATCAGGGGAGCGAAGTGCTAAAGGGGAAGGTTATAAATTCGATTTCTTTTGCAGGAGGCGATGCATCTGACAGGCTAGGCCATGGGACACAAGTGGCTGGGATAGCAGCTGGCAGGAAATCATTAGATGGGAAATATTCCGGTGTTGCACCTGCAGCTGAAATTTTGAATGCAAAGGTTCTCGATGATGCTGGGAGGGGGACTACAGCCAGCGTTATCCAGGGTATAAACTGGGCTGTTGGACAAGGTGCGGATATTATCGTTATGAGTTTTTCTGGAAAATATGACGATCTGGAGGACCCTATAAATATTGCTGTGAGCGATGCTGCCAAAAAAGGGGTTTCGGTGGTTGCAGCTTCCGGCAATTGCGGAGAAGGATGCCCGAACATTAAATGCGGGGATTTTAAAGGGGTTGGAGTTCCTGGTAACAATCCGAATGCCATAACAGTTGGTGCAGTAGACCAGCAAAATTCGTGGGCTTGCTTTTCAGGCGGCGGTGAAAAACAAGGCATAATAAAGCCGGATATTACAGCAATTGGCGTTGATGTTGTTGCCCCAAGCCTGGGTGGATTTTCCACTGTAACAGGCACTTCTGCCAGTGCACCCTACGCTGCGGGGGCTGCAGCTCTCCTGCTACAACAATATCCTGAATTAACTCCAGAGATAACCAAGTCCATTATCGAAGAGAGCTCACTAGACCTTGGCGTTGCTGGAAAAGATATAAAATACGGAAGCGGCCTGGTAGACATAAAATCTTCCCTTGGGCCTAACAAGGGATCTTCTATCGATTTGCTGCTTGAGAAAGCAATTCCAGGGCCTGCAGGAATAGCAGCAGAAGTTTATGGCGGAATTTCAGAAAGCAATGGGATCCAGGGAGAAGGGAATATAACTGCAGATTCGTCATGCCTATCGTCAGATTATCCCATGCTTTGCGGTGGGTTCTGTTGGGGAGGCTGCCCATCAGGCACTGTTATTCAATGTAATCCTAACATAGGCCAAGCTACCTGTTGCCCGTCAAATTATCCCCTGTTTTGCGGTAGGTCCTGTTGGGGAGGCTGCCCATCAGGCACTTCAATAAAATGCAACCCTTGGACAGGCAATGCCTATTGTGAATCAATAAACAAGTGCGCAGAGGGCTGGACATGCAAAGACAGCAATACACAAGGTTTCAAGTTTTCTGATTGCAGCTGGTGGGGAACAACTTATTACTGCCCAAATGGCTGCGACTCAGGCACAGGCCTGTGCAGGCCAAAGCCTGAGTATGTTTCAATAGAATATCCTACAGAAATCCTGCCTGACGGTACGGCAACCATAAAAATAACATACAGGAGCAGCGGAGGCTATACAAAAAATGCGTTCATTTCCCCGTCATTCTCCAATGATTGGGATATAATAGAATATTTCGGGGACCTTCCAAACAAAAAAATATACCTAAAAGGCGACCCGATATATAAAAGCGGCAGCAACACCCAAACACCGGCTGAATATACATTAATAGATTTTTGGGGTGGATGGGGCGGCGGAGAGACGAGAACCTTCACAGTAAAAATAAAACCAAAGGCCACAGGCAACCTCTGGTTTAATGTAAGGGCGGCCTTCTGCGACAGCTCTTTGAACTGCCTGAGGGATCCGAATTCAGGGACAGGGACTCAAGACCAGCAGAATTACTTTGTTTATAAAAAACAGATAAATTTGAAATGCATAAGCACATCGCATGCAACTTCCGCATGTTCTGACAACGATGTGTATTGGTATACAAGCTGCAACCAAAGGGAAGATAAAAGGGATGAGTGCGGCTCGAGCGGCTGCGATTCATGGGGACCGAATTCTTGTTCATCTGATGGCGGGAAAGTCGTTAGGACTAGAGCATGCTATGATAGAGGGTGCAGCAGCGGCAGCTGCTATAGTTCAACGCAGACCCAGGCAGAAGATGTGGAAACCTGCAGGTATGGATGCGAGAACGGCAAGTGTTTAGAGCTTCCTGACCTGTCGATATCGCCGGAGGATATCATAATTGAAAGGGTATGAGTATAAAAGGGAACGCTGGATTAAAAATTGGGATTTTTGCAGCAGTTGTGCTATCTATAGCGGTCTCTGGCCAGTTTGCCGTTGCAGGGGACCATAAAGATCCCGGGTCTGATAACCTTGATGACCTGCAGCTAAACATTACAAGAGCTGTTTCTGAAGATCCGCTTTCTTTGAATAGCAATGCCTTGGATTTACTGGGAAAAATACAGTTTTCAGGTGCACAAGAAGAGGCGAACAATCTCCAGAAAGTAAACCAGATTATAGAGCTGATAAAAATTTCTTCAGACCCCTCTTTCTGGTGGGATAGCGGCCATATAAAAACAGGTGAAATTTTTGACAAGGAAAAAGAGGCTGCCCAAATTATAAGGGTTTTGATTGACAGGGAAAAGGAGCCTGAAGTCAGCAGGGAAATCTTGGTATCTGCAATAACCATGGTTGTGCAGAGCGCAAACAACCTTGCTGCATTGTCAATCGAAGAGGCGGATAAGCTATCTGTCTATATAAATGGCTCATCGCTTGCAGAAAGTGTTGCAGGCCAGCTCGAGGAATCAGAAGGCTTGGATGAGTATACAGATGAACTTACAGAAACCATTGAAAGCGAACGGGAGGAATCGGAGGAGTTGGCTGATGATATAGATGATGATTCATTTACAGAAACTCTTGCAGGCTATTTGGCTAAATCAAAAAAGAATTATGACAAGGCGTGGGAGCATATTGGAAAGGGTCGGCCTGTTGTTTCAATAGAACACTTCAAGAAGGCGTGGAACAACTCGCAGCGAATTATTTTCTTGGCTGACAAAATCACAATCCCTGAGGTGACAATAGGATCCCCTGAAAACAATTCATACACAAACCAGCCAAAACAGACCGTTTCTGGAAGTGTTTTTGATGTAAGGCTTTATACAATGGAAAAAGCAACAATGGTTTTGAATGGAGAATCTATAGAAATCGGCTTGGACAATAACGGAATATTTAATCAGGAGATAGAATTAAAAGAAGGTGAAAATATAATCCAGGTCTCTGCTGAAGATGATTTTGGGAACAGGGGAGAGACGTCATTAAAAATTATTCTGGATACAATACCGCCTGGCATAACAATAACAAATCCTGTTTATCCTTATCTGAGGCAGTCAGTTAATATAGAAGGGCAGGTAGTCGAGGCAAACCCTGATATTTTAAAGGTGAAAATTAATGGGACAGATGTTTCCAATTCTTTGCCGTATGCCTGGAACACAACACAATATCCGGATGGGGCATACGAAATAGAAGTATATGCAAAGGACAAGGCGCAGAATGAAAATTCCAAAAAGCTTGGGGTTATAGTTGACAACACGCCGCCTGAATTGAATGTGACTGAACGCACAGAGAACCCGACACTTGAGGATCCTGTTTATCGAATAGAAATATCAACTGAACTTACAGCAAAGGTCACTGTAAATGCAGAAGAAATGAGCCTAACTGGAGGAAAAGCGAATTATACAAGAAATGTCACAGAAGGGGTAAACCAGCTTATTATAGAAGCAAAAGATCTTGCAGGCAACCCGACAGCCAAAACTATAACAAGGCTGGTTGACAAGGATATTGTCCCGGATTTTTATGAAATCGGTGTGCTGGGAACAGACCCGCTGGATCATGACTCAGATTCCAATAAAACAAAAGCAGATGAAAGCAAAAACAACATAACAGACGACATGGAAGACTTTGATTCTGATGGGCTTACAAATTATGCAGAATATCGTTTGGGGTCTAACCCATTTTTGGAGGATTCTGATGGGGACAGCCTTAAAGATTTGTATGAGATTATTATATCTAAAACAGATCTGAAAAATCCTGACTCTAATGGGGATGGATTATTGGATGGGGAAGAAGATTTTGATTCTGACCTGCTGGCCAATTCTGAAGAGCAGGCATTTGGCTCAAGCCCGCTGATGGATGACACAGACGGGGATGGGCTGGCAGATAAGGAAGAAAAAACTTTTGGGACAGACCCTGTAAAAGCTGACACAGACGGGGATGGCCTTGAGGACAGGGTTGAAGTTGAAGTTGGCGGCGACCCGTTGGATCCAGATGCTGATGGGGACGGGTTGGTTGACGGCGTGGAGAGCCGCGAGCAGTTGTTTGTGAACAATACTGTCAGGGCAGAGATGGTTTTGAAAGGCATTGGCGACCTGAAAAAGGGGACTGGGATAAATGAGGAAGAATCGGCTTATGTGCCCGTGACCCAGCTTTCAGGGATTGTTTCAGGCATTGTGGACTTTTCTACAGAGGCAAATATCACAGGCGCTGAGCTGAAAATATATTATAATGAATCAAACCTGCATGGGCTTGAATCAGGCATTAAGATGTATTTCTTTGATGAGGAGTCAAACCTGCCTGTGATGGAGCCTAACCAGCAGATCAATACAGACCAGAATTATGTGGCTGCAAATGCGAAGCACCTGAGCTACAGGTTCCTTGCAGACACTTCAGCATGGGAAGCTGAATCTAAAATAGGGTGGAACAGGGCAGACCAGGTTTATGGTGATGGGGAGACTATCAGGCTGAAGGCAAGGATACATAATGAACAGCCTGTCCCTGCAAACGGGGTGGATGTTGGCTTTTATTCTGGAGACCCTGACTCTGGCGGGCAGCTTTTAGGGACAGCAGTTGTGGATGTCCCTGCAAACGGGGTGGCCCTGGCTTCTGTTGAATGGCCTGCTGACACACAGGCAACCAGGTTTTATGTCAAGGTTGATCCTTCGGATATTGTAAGGGAGCTCAAGGAAGACAATAATAAGGCATACAGGGAGTTCTCACAGGATGAGAAAGATTCTGATGGGGACGGGCTTTCTGATCTGGAGGAGACAAATGGGATGAGGGTCAGGTATCCTTACAGGTTTATTACAACAGACAAGAACAACCCTGATTCTGATGGGGATGGCCTGACAGATGCAGAGGAGATGGGTGGCGCAGCAGTTGACAAGCAGTATAACCCGATAAGCTACCCTGACAAGGCTGATTCTGATGGGGACGGGCTTGGAGATTTGGAGGAGGTTGAGGGCTGGCATGTTTCTGCAATAAAGGATAGGAACACGCTGCAGTCTGTCCTGCAGAAAATGGAGAATAATGAGGGGTTTGTCAGCCTGATAGGCGAATACAGGGTTAGCTCTGACCCTTACAGGGCTGACACTGACAGGGACGGGCTTGGGGATCCAAAAGAAAGGGATATAGGCAGCAACCCAAGGGCAACGGATACCGACTCGGACAGCCTAAGGGACAATGTGGACGATGACCCAACTGTGGTTGAGACAACACCGCCTGAAGTCACAATACTGAGCCTAAAGACAGAGGATACAGGTTGGTTTGAAATAACAGGGAAAGTTGAATACAAGGCAGGGGACAATGTGAGGGTGGCTCTGGTTAAGCTGACAAAGGATGGCCAGCCTGTCACAACTCACTTCTCAGCAGGAAGGTATGAAGACGGCTTCAATTACAACCCGTGGCTGTCCAGAACTTTTGGCCTGAATGTCAGTATAATTGCAACCGACATCAACAGCAATGAAAAAGAGCTGGCAGTTGTTTATGAAAAGGGGGTCATCACAGCATTTGTTGACTTCGTAGTGACCTCGATAACAACAACTGCAGCAGGCAGCCTGGGCTTTTCACATGGCTTTTACACAGGCATTACAACAGAGATAGGCGACACTGTAGAATTTGTCGGCTCCTTTTTAAGCGACGGGGGCTTGCAAACCCTTCAGGATGCTGGCAAAGGCATTAGTGAGGTTGCAAAAGAAGGCGTTGGAATAATAATTGATTCATTTGAACAAAGGGTTGCCCCTATAAGAAGGTCTGCAAACATTTTCAAGCCCGGAACAATTGAGTACGATGCGTTTGAGAACAGCTGGAAACTGGGGTTTGCCACAGGCTACATAACAACATCTGTTGTTGAGGGCGTTGCAATCTCCAAAGGGGCGAGCTCTGCAGCAAGCCTTGCCAAAAACATCGCCAAATCAGGCCAGCTGGCATCAATAGCCTC
>CAZVWU010000009.1:0-27289 GCA_964631205.1 uncultured archaeon
TCAAATTTCAGGGCCTTCCCGAATTTACCATCCACCCATTCAGGGCTGTTCACTAAAGTAAGAGCCTCTTTTCTAGGGTTACTATTACCTGCAATGTCTCCAGTGCCTTCATCAAAACTCCATTGATTTTGTGCCCCCTTTAGTGGATCAGAAATTACTGGTGCCGGCTGGACTGGGGTTGTTTCTGCTGGGCTGGATGCAGGAGTTGCTGAGGCTGTGCTAGGAGATGATTCTGCAGAAGGGCTTGCTGTATCTGTGGTTGCTGTCTGCTTTCCTGAGAAATAAGGGGTGGTCAAAAAATTAAGCGCTAGGGTCGCGACTATAACAACCCCGATTATGGCTCCTGCTACACCGGCCTGCCCCTTCAGCTTATTGCGCATTGAAATAGCTCCTGTAAAAAGTAAACAATTAATAATTATTATTTCTGTAGGTTAATAAAAGAAGTAGTGGGAGGGAAATCCCCCTCAAAGAGCAATCTGCGGGTACAGGCTGTGATCCTGTAAAGGGACGGAGTCATGCCTTCTGGAGGCAGAAGTAGGAAATAAATCTCTTTCCCTTTCTTTGGAGGCCTGTTTCGTCCCTAAAACATCCTTGAAGAAAAAGTGGAGAGCCTGGAGGGATGAGTCTGAATTTACTGTTTTAAGGTAAGTCCGGATGTCTGCGTCCCTAAAATCAGGGCCTGCCATAAAGTTCAGGAACCCCTCGATCTGCCCTACATACTTCTCTATTGCCTGAAGGGTGAAATCCCTGTTAATCATCTCAGTAACTACCTTGTTCAATAATTCCCCATAAGGGCTTTCTATATATATCCCGGTTTTATTGTCCATCCAAACCACCTTCCTTAATATAGAAATCAGGTATAGGACAGCTCAGCGGAACAAGAAATTTGCTAAAAGGGTGGAAATGCCCTGAAGGACATTTCGGCCTTCTCCGCCCCTCATCCATCACTGACTTCTTAATACAGACTGTGATTTTGAAGGGTATATACCTAACCGAAGGGCGCCGTTCCGCTATTCCGGTATGCCGCAATGCTTTTATAAACCTACCCTCAAATATTTACGGATTATGGCAGGCATGTACAAGTTCGATTTGGATTTAGGCGGGCTCCATAGGCCAAGGACTATTTTTGAGGAATATTTCAGGAGCGAAAAGGAATTTGCAGGAGATCAGGAAGAAATTGAAAACCACACAGAATTCAGGGGAAGGTTATACAAGGCCTTCAGGCAGCTTACCCCCACAAAAAGGGAAATCCTTGGGATGCTTTACGGTTTCAGGGACGGCAACAGCAAAATCCGCCGCCAGCTTTTTAAAAATCCAGCCTACTCAGTGGATCAGGTTGCAGCTTCATTCAAAAAAGAGATTAAATATGTAGTAGCGGAAGAAAAAGCTGCTATAAGGAAAATTAAGGCAAAAATGGAAGAGCTTCAAAAAGAAGAAATGCAAAACGAAGATCAGGACTTTGGCGCCTTATAGACCCTCCATCTCCCTTCCCCTGAAGAAGAGATCAAGTCCAATAATTCCAATTTTTCCAGATAATTCCTGACTGTCCTGTCCACAATCTGTTCGGACCCTTTTTCTTCGGAAGTTTTTTTGAATTTCTCATATAAATCAGGAGCTGAAATCTCTTTTGAGGATTTGATTATCCCATACAAAATTTTCTGGTGGAGGTTAAGGCTTTCCACTATTTTGTTTTCTTCAAGGGAATCTGTTCTTGGGATTACCTTTTCTATATGCTCATCCAAAATCTTCGGCGAATTTGCCTTCTCTGCAGCCTCGGCAGCCAGCCTGAGGATGTTTATAGCCTTTCTGCAGTCGCCTTCTGAAAACCCGCTGATTTTTTGGATCTGCAGCCCGTCTATTGCATCAGGAACAAGCCCTAACTCAACCCTGTCTTTCAGTATGTCGGAAATCTCATGCTGCGAATATGGCCTGAACCCTATCCTGTCCAGCCCCTGAAGCCTGCTCCTTACCCGCGGATCAGATTTGTAAAAAATATTTTCTGAATTCGAAATTAAAACCAAACAAATCCCGTCCATTTCCAGAAGGTCATACAAAATTTTGTCATCCTCTAATTGGTCAGCCTCATCCAATAATACTACACATCTCCTGTTTTTCATTTTTCCTGCAAGAATATCTATCAATTCATCTGTAGGGACACCTTTCCTGTGAATAAAAACAGGTCCAACAGCCTGGATTATATTGAAAAGGATTTTGAACCTTGAGGGATAAAGCCAGCAGTTGATATAGGCGGAGGAAACAGAGGCATGCGCCTTCAGCTCATCAACAACAAATTGTGAAAGGCATGTTTTCCCTGTCCCTGGAGGGCCATAAACAAAAGAGCTTCTTGGGATTTCCCCGTCAACTAATGGCTTGAGGTTGCCACTCAGCGCCTCCATCTGGCCTGCCCTGTGGACAATCCTTCTTGGTATAAAGTCTTCTGTCAGAACACGAAGATCCCTGATAACAATATTTTCTTGATACATAGGAAACCTACGGTTTCTCTAACCTTCCCTTATTTTTACTCCCGCGAGAGGCTTCAGATCTATACATAGCGGAATCCTGAACTTTCCTCTAAAGAATATTTTGGTTAAGGAGCTATATAAACCGGAAAATCAATAATATTCATGCCAAAAACCAGCAAAAACAACCCCTATAGGATAATCCTTGAAAAATGCCTTGCTGTCAGGCCAGGGGAGACTATTCTCATAGTGACAGACAAGAAAAAAAGGCCAATAGCCAATGCCCTTCTTGAAGAGGCCAAGCAGATAGCAAAGGAAGTGGGCCTTGTTGAAATAGAGGAAAGGCAGTCTGATGGGCAAGAGCCGCCTGAATTTGTTTCTTCTGTGCTCAAAAAGTGCAATGTGGCATTTTTGGTGACCACCAAATCCCTAACCCATACAAATGCAAGAAGGCAGGCTTGTGAAATAGGCGTAAGGGTGGCATCCCTTCCAGGCATCACAGAGCAGGTTCTTGCAAGGTCAATAGCAACCGATTACGATTATATTGACAGGCTGAACAAAAAAATCAGCAGCCTGCTGCTAAAAGCCGCTTCAATAACCGTCACCTCGCCAAGAGGCACAAAATTATCATTTAAAATAGACGCCAACAGGCCAATAATGAACGATAATGGCCTGTTTACAGGAGAAGGCGCCTTCGGAAACCTGCCATCAGGGGAGGTTTACCTGGCTCCGATAGAAGGCTCTTCAAACGGGGTGATTTCAGTTGACGGGTCTGTAATGGATAACAAGGTTGACAAGCCAGTGAAGATGGAGGTAAAAGACGGATATGCGGCGAATATTACTGGCGGAAAATCAGCAAAAAGGCTTACTGAGGCGCTCGCCCCATTCGGCAAGGAGTCCTTGAATATAGCTGAATTCGGGATCGGGACAAACCCAAGGGCAAAGTTTACAGGCTATGTGCTTGAAGACATCAAAGTGGTAGGGACCTGCCATATAGGCCTTGGAAACAGCCTTTCAGCAGGCGGCCGTGTCTATGCAAAAACCCATGTGGATTGCACAATAATAAGGCCGACTATTTTGTTTGACAAGAAAAAAATCATGCACAACGGGAAGTTTCTGCTTGGCAAAATCTGATAAGGACCGGCTTAGCTTTATAAGCTGCTTCTTGTAATTAGCTATCCTATGGATAATCGAAGATATTTGGCAGAAAAGCAGGCTGAGGCCGGAAAGCGCGAAAAGGCCTTTATAGACGGGCAGATAAGGAGAATCGGCAACGGGCTTAGGGAATACGAAAGGTCAGAAAGAACAAGAGACCCTTTTTTTGATGTGCTTGCAAGAGAAACTCTGCAATATGAAGTAAAAGATGGTATTTACAGATTAGTTGACAGGAGAATTCCGACAGATAAGATTGAAAAGGATATGGAATCCTGGTTAAAGCAGCAAGGCTGTAGCTATACACCCATGATGGAAGCGCTATTTAAATGTATTAAAGCCGAACTTTTGGATTAACATGCTTTATTAATTCTAACGCAAAATAAATTGTATGCAGAAAAGCATGGAGTACAAAATAGCCTGCACAAACTGCGGCGAAAGCAATTACCATGCTGAAAGCAACATCTCTTTTATTACTGGTGTCCCAGGATTCGATGTCTGCCACAGCTGCGGCTACTACGCGCGGCAGTTCCCGAAAATGGCAAAGGTTGAAATAGATTTCATAAAGAAAAGCTTTTCAACACACCCCAAGCATTTTTTCACAAAGAAGGAAAACAACTCAGGCCTTTACTTCACAGTTTTATTTCTGCTGGCTGTCTTGTTTTCAGTGATCTATTTTTTGAGGATATATTAACGGCTTTAGGTTTTTGCAACCTTTTATCTACCAAAGGTTTAAATATATCCAATTAAATATTACAGAACAGTTAAACTCAATTATGCCAGAAGAATTTGATGTTATAATTGTCGGAGGCGGGCCGGCGGGTTCTACGGCTGCAATGTACCTTGCAAAGGCAGGCAAAAAAACCCTTCTTGTTGACAAAGTCCTTTTTCCAAGGGACAAAACCTGCGGCGATGCGCAGGGAAGGCGCGCAGCCAATATAATGAAAGAGCTCGGGATTTATCAGGAATATGAACAGCTTCCAGGCCAGAAAATATACGGCCTGACCCTAAGCTCCCCAAACGGGACACAGGTCCACATGGATGTTGCTGACAGGAACGGGCCTGCTCCGGGATATGTGCACAAGAGGATGGTTTTTGACAACTTCCTTTTCCAGAATGCCGCAAAGGCTGTGCAGACAAAACAGCTGCATGTAAAGGATGTCATAGTTGAGGATGGCTTTGCAAAAGGCATTGTTGGCGTAAATGAAAAAGGAGAGACAGAAGAAATACGCGCAAAGCTTGTCCTTGGGGCAGACGGTTCCCTGAGCGTGGTTGCAAGGAAGTTCGGGCTAGCAGACAATCCCACTGACCACAATATTTCTGCACTGAGGATTTATTACAAAAATGTGAAGGGGACAACAGACAGGATTGAAATCCACCTTGTCAAGGACCTGATACCGGGTTATTTCTGGATCTTCCCCCTTCCTGGCGGCGAGGCAAATGTGGGGCTTGGGATGATAATAAAGGACATGCAGGAGAAAAAAATCAACCTGAAAGAGGCCGTCCTCAACGAGATAAAGACAAACCCGCTTTTCAAGGACAGGTTTGCCGAGGCCGTCGCACTCGAGGATGTGAAGGGATGGACCCTCCCAGTAGCAAGCCACAGAAGGAAGTCCTATGGCAATGGCTTCATGCTTTTGGGGGATGCGGCAAGCCTTATAGACCCGCTCAGCGGCGAGGGGGTCGGGAATGCAATGATATCAGGCAAGCTCGCAGCGCAGACAGCTGTGCAGGCCATTGAAAAAGGCAAATTCGATGAGAAATTCCTGAAAAAATATGACAGGGAACTCTGGGCAACAATAAAAGATGAGATAAAAACAAGCTACCGTGTTCAGAAACTGGGAAAAAAATTCCCAAAACTTATAGACAAGCTTATGGAAAAATGCGTCCAGAGCGAGGAATTCAGGAAAGAGATCGAGCAGCTGCTGCCATATACAGGTGGCAGGAAGAAAATCGGTTCAGTCGAATTCTTGAAGATGCTTAGCGCGAGCTAAGATTTTGAAAATAAAGGCATAAACTTATAAAACTTGCGTCTATTTCTTACACTTATGACACTTGAAATGACATTGCTGAAAGTTCATCACAGTGGAGCCTCTGAAGCTAGAAAGTTGATACCTTACATACAGAATTGTGATGTTTTTGGGCCCGAAAATCCTTGCGCAACTGAAAATGAATCAAGAGAGATTGAGAATTATTGGGAGGCAGCATTGAAATTAACGAGATCTGCACACCGCAGGTTTTTAGATAGAATATACTCCGATACTGGAACTATATCCCCAGAAACAGCTGAATACAATAGAGCCCAACAGGAAGTTTTGCACAGATCGCAAAAACCTATTTATATACTAGAGAGGCTTTCAGATGAAGATTCAGAGAATGGCAAGTTATTGAGAAATTTGGCAAAATCTGCAAAATTTGTAGCATCAAAATCTTTAGTATTGGGTAATGTGGACGATTTCGTAGATAAATATTTCGAGGGCTGCAGATACGAGCTTCACCAATCAGATATGAGAGATGCAAATATGGCCTCTGTAATGATTAATCTAGAAGATAGAATCAGGAGAAGATATGAAAAACTTAGGGATAAGAATCATCTTGTATTTGCCGCCGCACTTGGAGCATGCCATAAACCAGAAACACGAGTGTCAGTGAAGTCACTTACAGTTGTCTTAAGTGATACAACAGAATTTTCTATATATGAAGATGTCAATAATGCGATTTCTGAGGGTAAACAACCACATGAATGTAAAAAAGAGCTCTTGGTTAAAGCTATATACGAACTAAATTTAGTGAATAACTGGAAATTAGATATGAAAATGATTAAAAATTATACTTTTACTGAACTATTAGAAGTGATCAATAAAAGAGTTAAAAAATTCTAAATTATGATTACATCTAGATAGACTAGATAAAAGACTTTGAAGGATTGGTTAGTTTTTACTAAAAAGGTAATCTCAAATAATTAGAAGTTTAGATTTTCCTTATAATCCCCGGACTAGGCTCATAGCACAAGCCGCCTGAAAGCAAATCATTGATTATATATTCAATTTCAGCCTGCGAAGCCTTGATTTTTTGGATTATTTCGATGTAAGAAATCCCTTCTTTCGATTCTTCTATCAGTTCCAGTATTTGTTTTTTTAAAGCGATTTTATCTGTTCCGCCGCCTGTCGCGTCAGCGGTTTTTGGCTGATTAAGCTTCCCATATTTTTTGATCAGCTCAAGCTTCCTGAGCAGCTCAAAATTCGGGTCGTTGATTTGGATCACAATTTCCGGCACAACATAAATCTCTTCGTTGTAAATTTTGACTTTCCCGACCAGATCAACTATATCCCCGATATTTATTTTCTCGAGAATTTTCACATCGTCCCAGCTTTTTGCCCTTATAGTGTCAGTCGAATCGTCAACAGTTATATTCCCAAAAGTCCCGTCATCAGAAACATGTTTAGCCACAACAGTCCCCATTACCCTAACCCTGGACGCCTGCTCGCCTGTTTTTAGGAAAAACATTTTTTCCTGAAAGCTTCCCTGGTTTATGTCAGCTATCCTTAGCTTGATAGCTGTGCTCCGTTTAAAAACAGCTGGCGTTTGCTGCGGCTCAAGGGCTTCCATGCAAATAATTATATTTTATATTTAAAAACGAAGTCAGAAAAACCTCAGGCCACCATTGTCAGAGAAATTCTATCGTGTTTTCAAAATCCCTTTTTGAAAGAAGAGTTGCCAGTTCTTCTATTTTCCTTATAGCTTCGCCAACAGAATATTTTTCTTGTTGATAGTAGATAATCCCAAAATGCCTTATTCCGGATTTTCTAGCAATGCTCAAAAAATCAACGTCATTCGTAACTATAACTGCCTCTTTCTTTATCGCGTACTCTAACTGTTCCCTGTCGGAGAGCCCTCTGTTGCCAACGTCTTTTGCAGAAAATATGTTGAACCCCCTTCTTTTCAGGCCTTCAGAAACAGCAACAGAAACGCTCTCGTCCAAATATATAGTTGGCTCATCATCTGAATTGCCGCCCTTTTTATGCATACTGCAAAGCCCCTGTTTTAGAAGCAAGGTTTTTCTTTAACTGATCAATAAATCCCCTATTTTCTTTTATTTCATTTTTTATCTCTTCTATGTTCTGATAATAATATGATAAAGCAGTGTGTATTTGCGGAAGAGTAATTTGCGGATGGGCTTGGACAATCTGATCCGGGTTCATCCCAAGGTGCTCGAATTCCAAGGCTATTTGGGATACCTTGATCCTGGTGCCTTCTATAATAGGCCTGCCTCCGCACACTTCAGGGTTTTTAACAATTTTTGGCTCATTCATACAAATTAATTGTCCACATGTTTATAAATAACTTTTCTAGAAACAAGTTGCCTCAGAAAAACCTCAGGCCTTCGGCAGCTTCAGCAGTCGATTTAATCGGCGGGGCAGCGCTGCCTGCATGCACAGAAACGCCGCTCTCATCCCTTTTCTTGTTGTCCAAAAATTCATGGATGATCCTGCCAAACTTGTCGCCGCAAGCCCTGCAGACATAGAAAATTTTGATGACAGCTTTCAGGGGTCTTGAGTCCTCCAAAACCCTGACAAGCTCCTCATCTGAGATAAAAGTGCCTCCACCGCATTTTGGACAGAAAATAAAACCACCTGTTTTATTCTTGCCCTTGCGCCTTTAAATAAGGCTTTCAGAGTATTTCAACGCTTTTGCGTACACAATGCGGCTGCCTCCCCTAATTTCTTCTATCCTGAAGCCCGCCTTTTCTATTTTCCCCAAAAACTCTTCCTTTGAAAAATAAGCTTCTGCAGGCGCAAAAAAATGGAAGAAGGGATAGAAAAATGCCTTTGTAAGGTCCATCACATAAAAACAGCCGCATTTCTTAAGGACCCTGAATATCTCACGCAATGCAAGAGGGTAATTTTTTATGTGGTGCAGTGCATTGAATGAAAATGCCGCATCAAAAGAATTGTTTTTAAAATCCAGATTAGTCGCATCCATCTGCCTGAACTCAATATTTTTATTGTTATCCCTGCTCTTTGCTTTTTGGACTTGGGTCAGGTCAAAATCTATTGCCAAAATTTGTGAATTCTTGAAATGGGCGTTAATGAGTTTTGTTGTTTTGCCTCTGCCGCACCCAACTTCAAGAATTTTCCCACAAGGTTGGACACCGGCTTTGCCGGTGTCGTCCCTTATCCCCTTTTTTCCAGCCATCTCAAAAATATTCGGAAGAAAAATATGCTTAATTGGAAAATTCCAGAAAAAGCTGTTTACAATAATTTTTTCAGCGAGTTTCATTTCCATATAATATCTTCTGCACAGTGGAATCTTGTCTCCAATTATATTGTTCAAGAGACATCTCAGCAATTATGCACTCTGAGATGCTGAACCTGCTGTTCACTCTTTCCCGGTTCCCACCTCTCCATTATATTTTCTGCACATGGCCGGGCTTCACCTCAAACAGCATCCCTTCCCTTTTCAGTTTGTCAACAATTTCCTCTGAATTGTTGACGCCCTCTTTTATTGCTTTTTCGACTATCTCTTTCACAGAAACTTCTTTTTTCTTCTCTGACAAGCCAGAGATGATGTCCAAAACAACCCTTATCTGGGAACGCTCAGAAGCAGGGGTTGACCCTTCTGTCCTGTCTATGTCTATCAAGCCTGTTTCAGGATCTTTCCCAAGCTGCTTCAGCGAGAATGTCATCAGCCTTATCGCCCGTTCAGCATCCTCCTTCCTTACTATATTCGAAAGCTGGATTTTTGCAGATGCCTCTGATAACCTTATCAGCGCCTCGAACTGCCTTAAAGTAAGCGATATAGGCCCTTGCCCGCTTTCTGCACGTTTTCTCTGTTCAATATAAAATTTTTTCAGAAGCGTGCCAACCTCATTAGGCATTCTTGGCTCGCAGCGCCCCTTTGCATACGCGACAAGCTTCCTGATAAACTTGGCATCAAGCTTCGGCTTGATATCCTCATAATCATCTTCCCTTGATTTCAGGACATGCTCGGTAATTTTTGTGTCCGTGTCGACACTAGGTATATCCTTTAAAATGAATTTCAAGTCAAACCTTGAAAGAAGTGTCGGGGGTATTGTTATCTGCTTTGCAATAGGCATGTACGGGTCGAACCTTGAAAATTTAGGGTTCCCGCCAGCAAGCACAGATGTCTGCGCAGGCAGCGTCGCGACAATTGATGCCTTTGCTATGGAAACTGACCCCTGCTCAAGGGCCTCATGCATTGCAACCTGGTCCTCAACAGCCATCTTCTCAAATTCATCCACCGCAAGCAACCCTTTATGCGCCAGCACCATAGCCCCTGCCTCCAGAACCCAGCCGCCCATAAACTGCTCGTCTTTGGAAACAGTTGCTGTAAGGCCAGCGCCGGTGGCGCCCTTCCCGGAAACATACTTCCCCCTTGGGACAATTTGGGGGACCAGTTTCAGCAGCTGGGATTTACCAGAAGAAGGGTCCCCAAGCAAAAGAAGGTGTATATCCCCCCTTAATTTTGTCCCATCCTTCAGGACCCTTGGCACGCCCCCAAAAAGTTGCAGTATGATAGACTCCTTTATCTCCTCCAGCCCGTAGATTGAAGGCGCAAGCGAATCAACAAGCATCTTATAAATTTCCGGATCTGCTGTCAGCTTTCTAATCTCAGCCTCATCCTCCTTTGTAACCTCAAGCTTTGACCACCCGATTTCTGTCGGCAAAGCATGGTTTGCATCCAAATAAAAATCCAATTTCACAGAATACGCCTTATTCTTTGGCATATCCATCAAAACCCCTGTTATTTTCAGCCTGTTTCCCGGTTCTGTGATCCTTCTTCCATCAGGCGAAACAAGCCCCTGCTTCAAAAATATTGTCACCTGCGAAGGGCGCTCACCCTCTGTGAGTTCAAAAGGCTCCTCCACAACTATCCACCTTGTGTCAATCATCTTTTTGGTTTTCTGCTTGAACCCCTTTTTATTCCCGCAGTCGCATATATTCGGGAACCCGATAAAATTCCCTTTCCTCTCCTGAACAATCTCAGCCTTGCACTCAGGGCATTCCCAGACATTCTCAGTGATCTCAGGCCTTATCTCACTTGCCTTCCTCACGATGCCTTCAACAGAAATAAATTTTCCAATGTGCTTTGACCTCAAATCCCTGATCGCAACAACACAAGGCAGGTTAGAAACCCTTATCGCCGGTTTTTTCTGGAGTTGCATCTGGTCTAAGGCTTTGTCAGCAATCTCAAAAAATATTTCGTTCTTGTTCAGCAAAACATCCGCAAGCTCAGTTGAGAATTCATCCATTTCCTTGAAGTTGACTACAACAGCCCCCCACTCCTCTTCAGCAGACTTCAAGATCTCCTGATAATAAACCTTCCTCAGAAAGGATTCAAAATCAGCAGCAAGCTTTGCCTTGTCAACCTCTTCCTCACCGCCGCCTTCACCCAAAGAATAAGCATCAGCATTCATAGATTCTAGACCTCAGTTAGAAACAGATTCCTCACAGCTTAGATAAGAATCTGTTTCGCTCCGTTTCGGCATAGTTTTACAATGTTTTTCAGATATAAAAAGTTTTGATATGATTCTGTGAATTATTTATGGCTCCAATAAACAGTTATCCCGTCCTTGACAACCTCATCGACCCTTGCGAACCCTATCCTTAACATCTGGATTATACCCCCTTCTTTTAATTTCAGTAAATTTTTCTCCCCAACCCCTTCCAATATGCCTCCCGGCGAAATAATTTTCACTTTAATATTATTTTCCGACACCCATTGGATTTTTTTAGTTTCAAAATCAAACTCCTGTTCTTTGCTGTAAACAACTTTTTTATCTAATTTTACATTAAACAGGTCAATTAGCCTGACCTCTTTCCCTTTCAAATTTTTGAAATCCTCGCCTGAAATAAAAATTTTATTCCCTACCACTATTTTCCTTGCCTCTTCTTTTTCAGGATGGTATTTCACCTCTGCAAAATTTTTCCCGGATTTTTTTACTGGACCTGAAATATCTATCTCAACAGGGTCCAGCACTACCATGTACCTGTCTGCTGTTTTGTCAATCAGTTTCCTGTTTTCTGAAAATAAAATCTCTAAATCAACTGTAGTTTCTGATTCATTCAACCCCAGATTTAAGATATAAGCTCTGATCGCCTCCGGCAAAATTCCCCTTCTCCTGAAAGATTTTAATGTGGCAAGCTTGGGGTCGTCAAACCCTGTGTAAAGCCCTTTTTTAATCCCCTCATTTATTTTGCTCTTTGAAATGACCATCTGCTCCGTTGCCATGAATTTGCCGTAAACTTTTGTCACAGGATATTTCCATCCCATGTAATCATACAAAATTCTCTGCCTTTTTTCAGAAATCATCAAATCTTTTCCCCTTACAATGTGCGTGATCTTGAATTCAAAATCGTCTATTGCAGACGCAAAATCAAGGGTTGGCCATACCTTGAGTTTTTTGTCAACAAGCGGGTGCTGCGGGTCATCCACAATCCTGAAAGCAACCCAATCCCTTACAGCCGGGTCAGCTTCATCAAGTCTTGTTTTTATCCGGCCAACAGCTTCGCCCTCCTTGAATTTCCAGACAAGCATTTTTGTCCATTTTTCCAGATTTTCCTTGGCTGAATTTTCCCTGCACGGACATTCGCCTGCTGATTTCCTAACCAGCTCGCTCCATTTCTCCTGTTCGCAGGTGCAAATATAGGCATGCCCCAAACCAAGGATTTTTTCAAAATATTTATAATAAATTTCCAACCTGGAAGATGCCCTCTCAACCCTGCTGAAATTAACCCCGAGCCATCTGAGGTCTTCTTCCATCCACCCGTAAGCTTCCTTCATCGGAATTTTATTTTCGTTTTTTGGATCTGTATCATCAAACCGCAAAATAAGCTGTCCTTTGTATTTTTTCACATACTCGTCATTCAGTATAGCCATCCTGCAGTGGCCAATATGCATGGGGCCGTTCGGGTTCGGCGCCATCCTCATTATTATTTTTCCAGAAATAGCTTCAGGCAAGTCCGGCAGTTTTTTGTCCTCGGCTCCTTTTTTCTCAATTTTAAAATCAAACTTCGTCAATTCTGCCTTTTGTTTTTCCAAAACCAGTTTATTGATTTCTGTTACACACTCTTCAATAATCTTTTTTACCTCAGCGACTTTGCCCCTAAGGTTCGGGTTCTCGCCCAAAACTTTCCCCAAAACAGACCCAACATTCGCCTTGCCGCCATAAGAAACCGCATTATTCAAAACATATGGGAGAATTTTTTTCTTCAAATCTGGCATAACATAACAGTTATTTGTAAAGAATATTAAAATACTACCCTAATATACAATAATACAATATGGATTATAGAATCTTCTTACCCATGCTGGTTTTAGCCATCTTTGGTATCTTCCTTATAGCAACAGAACTCTCTGGTTTTGTTGTCTCACAAACATGCTGTTTTCTGCCAAATTGCAATCCTGAAAATATTTGCAGGCAGGTAGCAAAAACTAATCCAGTAGGAGCTTATGCAGGCATCTCCCTCCTCGCGGCAAGCATTTCAATTTACCTGATTTTGTACAAAAGAAAATAAATCCTATTTTTCCCTGTAAACAATCTTTATTCTGTTCCCATCCCTGAGCGGAATGTTTTCTTTCTCCATACTCTCAATCCCATTTACAAAAAACTGCAGGGTATGGTTCTGGTCTGCACATTCATCAAAAATACACGTGCTGTTGAAATTTTTTCCCCAAATTGAAAAGAAATCCTTCAGGTAAAACTGGTGGGGATAAGGGGATTCTATATGCAGCTTCCCTATATCATCATGCGTGTGTATAACCCGCATGCCTGCCTCTGAAATCCCAACATTCGGAGGTATGATCTGCTTCTGGCCTGCTATTTCAATTTCCAGAAATGGGTGTATATGGAGGGCAAGGTTTTTGTGCTCCCTTAAATTTAGGTTCAGCAGGTCTTCAGGCTTGTTGGAAGCACAGCCGCTGACAAGAAGAAGAAAAACAACCAATAAAATAATTAGCTGATTTTTCATTCATGATATATGGATCCTTTATTTAAATAAAATAACAATAGATATATTCTTTCATATGGCAGAAAAGCTAAAAGAACCCAACTGGGCAAAAGAAATGGAAAAGCCAATCTATGAAGAGTGGAAAAAATCCAAAACTTATTCTTTTGACAAAAAATCAAAAAAGAAGATATACTCAATTGACACGCCGCCGCCTTATGTAAACGCTCCTGTCCACATGGGCCACTGCGCGACTTATATTCTGATGGACATGTTCGCAAGGTTCCACAGGATGGCAGGGGATGAAGTTTTGTTCCCCCTTGGCCTTGACAGGAATGGGTTGCCAATAGAGGTTGCGGCCCAAAAAAAATTCAATATATCGGTAGCAAACACGCCAAGGGAAAAGTTCATTGAATACTGCAAAAAGGTTTTGGAAGAGTTTAGCTTAAAATCAACTGAAACTTTCCTAAAGTCAGGGATAAGCTTTAATTCATGGGAAACCGGCGACAAACCAGGCAATATCTACTTAACAGATTCGGATGAATACAGGGCGCTCGCGCAGTCAACTTTTATTGATTTATTGGATAAAGGCCTGATTTATGAGGCGAGCAGGCTCAACAATTACTGCGCAGGCTGCAGGACTACTGTGGCTGACAACGAAGTTGACCATGTTGACGCCAAAACGTTTTTGAATGAAATAAAATTTGAGGTGAAGGAAACCGGGGAAAAAATAATCATTGCGACAACAAGGCCTGAGCTTTTGTGCACGGCGGGAATGGTTGTGTACCATCCGGATGACAAAAGGTATCAGTCCCTGAAAAACAAAACAGCAGTTGTTCCTATTTACAACCTTGAAATCCCGATCAAGCCTCACCCAATCGCAAAACCGGAATATGGGACAGGGCTGCTTTACATGAGTAAATCTGCAGGCGACCAGAATGCTGTGCGCTTTTTGATTGAGATGGAAATAAAACCTGAATCCTGCATAACAACAGAAGGAAAAATGGATAAAAATGCCGGATTTCTCGAAGGCCTGAAAGTTGAGGAGGCGAGAAAATTAATAATTGACAGCCTGGATAAGCAAGGCTATCTTGTAAAAAAAACAGAGATCATGCACAGCACCCCAATCTGTGAAAGGTCAGGCCACCCGATAGAATTCATCACAATGCCCGAGCTTTATCTAAAACAGCTTGATTTTGTAAAAAGCTTGAAACAAATTGCCGAAAAAACAAATTTCCATTCAAATAAAAGCAGGCAGCTCCTTCTGGACTGGATAAATTCAGTTTCAATCGACTGGCCTATCTCAAGGAGAAGGATCTATGCAACTGAAATCCCTCTATGGTATTGCAAAAAATGCAGGGAGCCTGTGGTTCCTCCAAAAGGAAAATATTACAAGCCTTGGAAAGAAAAACCCCCTGTAAAATCCTGCAGCAAATGTAAATCAACAGAATTTGAAGGCGAGACAAGGGTTTTGGACACATGGTTTGATTCCTCAATCTCTCCCCTGTACATTCTAAAATATTCTGAAGACCCTGAATTTTTCAAAAAATCCTTCCCAGCCACCCTCAGGCCGCAGGGAAAGGATATTGTGAGGACATGGCTCTACTATACATTATTAAGGTGCTTCCAGCTGACAGGCAAACCAGCTTTCAAAGATGTCTGGATAAATTACCACATACTTGATGCCCAAGGAAGAAAAATCTCAAAAAGGCTGGGGAACGCGGTAGACCCATCCGAACTAATTGACAGGAATGGGGCAGAAGCAGTCAGGCTTTGGGCAGCCCTCGAAGGGAATCTGACTGACACAGACTTCATGTGCTCAGAAGAAAAAATCCATGGGAACGGAAAATTTTTGACAAAATTGTGGAATGTGGCAAGGTTTATTAGTAGTTTTGAACCCCCAAAAAATAAGCCGGAAAAATTATCTGTTCTCGATGAATGGATTTTATTTGAATTGAACAATTTAATAGGGCTTTCAAGAAAAGGTTTTTCAGAATACGACTTCCACAACCCAACTGTGGAAATCCGCCATTTTGTTTGGGAAATCTTCGCATCACATTATTTGGAGCTCGTAAAATCCCGGGCCTATAATAACGAGAACAAATTCACAAAACAAGAGCAGGATTCGGCTCTCTGGACTTTAAACCATTGTCTTGACACCCTGCTAAAACTTTTGGCTCCTGTCACACCTTTTATCACCTACAAAATTTACAAAGACCTGACTGGAAAAGATATCCATAAGCAAGAATTTCCAGAAAAAGGAAAAATAAAAAATTTTGAAAAATTCACAACAGACGAGCTAATTTCTTTGAACTCGGAAATATGGAGATTGAAAAAAGAAAAAGGCCTCAGCCTGAAAGACCCAATAGAATACAAAATTCCTGAAAAATTCAAACCCATAGAAAAAGAATTGCTAGAAATGCACAAAATAAAAATCTAATTACAGGAAAAATTCAGGCTCATTGGAAAAGAGCTGAGTGAGATGCACAGTTTGAAATGTTAATGTTTTATTTTTTACTCCCCTAATCATCAGATGAAATTCCCTGATTACAAACCAATCCTGCTTTCTCTCGCGCTCTATTCAGGCTGCTACACCTACAGCGAAGACATCAAAATCTGGGACAGCGAAGGGAATATCTACAGGAAGCCAAGGAAAGAAAGTTCTTATGAAATGCAGAGGAATGAGCCTGAAACCATAGCAATCATACCAAAAGGCAGGCACGGATTTGCCATTTTTGAATATGTTGATGGGGAAGGGATCAAAAGGAAAGGAAAAATCAGGCTAGACCCTAAAAAGAACTATGTGTTTCGCAGGACGACAGACGGGGATCTTTGGTTTCTTGAAAGAAGAAGCGACGATGTGGAGAAGTAAATTCGGTTATAATTTACAAAATGCTAAAAAATAACACAGTTATTATCCTAAAAACACCCCTTTGGCCTGTTTCTGACAGTTAGCTTTATAAACCTGAATAACCTAGTTGATAATTATAATCAGTGTTTTAACCATATTATAAAATCTTTTATAATAGGTATGCTCAAAAAGCTGGCTTTGTTGGAAAGGCGAATAAGTTCACTTGAGGGCGCAACCCTTAAAATCACAGTCCAACCTACTTCTACTATAGTCAGCGAAGTTAAATCCTTTGTTTCTACCTACGGGACAGCAGATGTGGACAGGCTGGCTAAATTGTAAAATCAGTCCAGAATATCGTTTTATCCCCAACAAAAATAGAAGAATTAGCTTTGGCTTTAAGGCTCCAAGAACAACGCTTTATTAACTTTGCCAACTGCTGAATCAGGAAGACAGCCTGAATGACCCTATTATTGGCAAAGAAATTTCCTCTGGTTTGTCAGGCCCCTTAAATCTCTTCTCAAAATTGAGTATTGTGAAACCAACAACTTCTTTTGTTTGCGGATTTATCCTCACTGTTATATCATCCCCAATTTCCCTTGATAAAGCCTCTTTTGGCTTCCCTATGGAAATGTCTAATATATCCCCTTCCTTATCAAACCAAAACATTATTTTTTCCATATTAAGTCCCCTTCCTTTATAAAATCTGTGATATACGCAGTTAATACAAAACCATTTTCTGGATCTTGCTTTACAACTGCCACAATATATTCTTTGCCCCCTGCCTTATAAAACAATAACACTTGAGGATCATGTTTGCTCCTCCTCACAAAATCAGGATCCAAAATAGCCTCTTTTAGCCTGTTTTCCTGTTCTAAGATTTCAGGATGCCTAGTTATGATATGAAAATACCGTTCACTGGTTAGTGCCACATAAAACCCCAATTTACAAAAAACCCTGAACATACTGGATCGACCTGTATTGAATATTGGCTTTTGCCCTTAATCAAGTATTTAAATATCCTTATAACATATAATAGATTTAACGGAAAAGGAGAATTACAAAGGAGCTTTACAAAACCTTTCTTTTGGGTTATAAGGCTTTTCTTTGGAAAGAAAAGGGTATATGGCAGATAAGCCGCACCTTAACTTGATAACAATCGGTCATGTAGATCATGGGAAGTCAACTTTAGTGGGAAGGCTCCTCTACGATTCAGGCAATATCCCTGAAACCGAGATGCGCAAGCTCAAGGATTTGGCAAAAGAGCTGAAAAAAGAGACTTTTGAATTCGCTTTCGTAATGGACCAGCTGAAAGAGGAAAGGGAAAGAGGAGTCACAATCGACCTGATGTACAAAGGCTTTGACACGCCTAAGTATTATTTCACCCTTATTGATGCGCCAGGCCACAGGGACTTTGTCAAGAACATGATCACAGGGGCTTCACAGGCAGACGCCGCAATACTTGTTGTTTCTGTGAAAGACGGCATCCAGGAGCAGACAAAAGAGCATGTCTATTTGTCAAAAGTTCTGGGAATAAAACAGCTGATTATAGCCCTCAACAAAATGGATGCTGTAGGTTATGATGAAAAGAAATTCAATGAGGCAAAGGAAGCAGTAAGCAAGCTTCTGTCTTCAGTAGGCTTCAAGGTCGCAGACATTCCATTTGTTCCGGTATCAGCCTACGTGGGCGACAATGTGTTCAAGAGATCTGAAAAGATGAGTTGGTATAAAGGCGGCAGCTTGTACGAGACCCTTGATTCCACAATAAAGCCAATTGAACGTCCAGTAAACAAACCCCTCAGAATGTCAATCCAAAGCATCCTGAACATCACTGGTGTAGGCTCAGTTGTGACAGGAAAAATAGAAACAGGGGTAATGAAGCCCAATGACAAGGTTATTATAGAGCCGTCTGGCGTTCCAGGCGAAATCAAATCAATTGAAATGCACCACAAGCAGCTCCCCCAGGCAATCCCAGGCGACAACATTGGAGTAAGCATAAGAGGAGTGGAAAAGAAAAATGTAAAGAAAGGCGACATGATAGGCAAGCCAGACAGCCCCCCAACAGTCGCAAAGGAATTTACAGGCCAGATAATTGTTTTGCAGCATCCGACTGTGATGACAAAAGGCTATACACCTGTCTTCCATCTCCATACAGCGCACGTCGCAGGAAAAATAATTGAAATAGTCAAGAAAATCGATCCCAAAACAGGCTCTGAAGTCACGACAGATAAAGAATTATTAAGAACAGGTGACGCAGCAATAATCAAAGTCCAGCCTTTGCAACCGGTTGTGATAGAAAAGCAATCCGAATTTCCAGAACTCGCCAAATTCGCAATCAGGGACATGGGAAAAACAGTCGCTGCCGGGATCTGCATTGATTTAGTAAAGGCGAAATAATTCCCCGTCAACTTCTTTTAGAAAAGCTTACCAGGTTTTAACTTGAAAATATGCAGACCACTGTGTTGTAATTGTCCGTCTCATTCTGCCTGACTCGCCTTCGTAGCCCAAGGATTTGAGAGCTGTTATGCATCGGCGAGTGACAGGCTCATTAGAAACAAAATCGTTTCCATATCCCCTAATAAATTTTACATTGTTAATAAGGATGTTTGCAATCGTTATCCCTGGTATCCCTGGAATAGCAGAATATCTTCTTAATGATTTTTCAATCAATCTGACAGTCGCGGGTTCAAGGCCATTGCCAAGCTTTGGCAGCCCATCAATTCTATATGTCCTGCTGAAATCAAAAGGGATATATTCAGAACGCGCTGGTTCATCATTATCAGATCCATTAGAAAGTTTTGCTATTTCATCCAGAGAATAATTCAGGCGATCAAAAAATCCCTGCCTTGTTTCTCCCCTAATAGGCATTTTTAACAGAGCTTTGCCTAAAGATCCCCTTTCGACACCAGTTTCCGAGAGCGTCACGCCAAAGGCGAATAAAACATACTTTAAGCTATCCCAGTATTTATACCCGAATACTTCAGCAACCTTCTCTGCAGACTCAGAACCAGGCAGTTGTTCTTCCTTTAATTTTAATCGCTTTAAAACTTCTTCATCTGGCAGATTTTCAAAATCTTCTAGGCGCGCCTCACGGCCTTCAAGGAAGCTGAGTACAGAAGCCTGATCCCATAATCCGCGGCCAGCTCTTTTAACTCCATAAGACTCTAGCTTGCGCACTAAACTTTCCTGATATTTTCTAGGAGGTAAAGTCTCGAACCCCAGCATTCCTAAAATCTGTCTTAGCGTGCAGCTGTTCTCCGAACCTTCATGCAATCGGTAATGCCTGTTTAACTCTTCCATAAATATACACCCACAATATTGCAGAAGAATATATACAAAAAAGGATCCAGAGTCAAAATTCTTTTTCTTTAAATCCTAATTCGACGTGTCCTATCGATGCTGGTTCCAGATCTCCTTTTGCTTCCTTCAGTGTGTGTGAGAAGGCTTGCCAGAGGATATTGGAGCCTGTCTCTTGGATAAAGCTTCCTTAATTCCGTTATCCTTTTCTCTGTATACCCCAATCCCCTGAAAACAGAATCTTTTTGTTTTGGATCCATAGGCATGCCCAGCAAAAGCTTGTCTAGTTCAGCTGGATTCACCCCGCCTGAAACCAAAAGAGCTCCATCTTCTTCTCTCGGTTCATTCTCGAGGAAATATTTCACTAGAGTAGGCTTTATTTCACTCCATTCTAAAGGTTCTTTCCCGGCATCTGAAAAGGCAGCAGCTATCTGCTCAAATGAAACGAACTCCGGTTTGATTTTAATGCCCTCCCTCTTCTTCATATGACTGCTGTATCTGTTAAGCACACCTTGCTCTCGATGGAGTCTGCTTATGTCCCGATTGGTATACCCCACTCCGCGCAAAATATTATAAGCCTTTTCGCCCGGAGTTTTAGCTACTAAAATATATCCAAAAGTCTGTTTATCGATGGGCAGCTGTATGCCATATGGGTCTAACAATTTACGCCAGCCATCTCCCAACTTATTATGCAGATCTTCCTCTGTTAAAGATTCAGCAGAGAGTTTTTCAAATAAATTTGTTTGCACCCTGGCTTTTCCTAATCTCACATCTTCGATTAATTGGTCTACTGCGTCACTCTTGTATGTGCCATCTTCAAGTCTCGCCCCCCTTCTCTCGAGAACTTTACGGAGACAATTAGTTCCATCATGATCTATTCCAAATATTTCTACAATTTTTCCAAACGTGTGCGTCTTTACTTCAGGGCTTCCCGCATAAGGCTGAATTAATTCTGTTGGATCTTCTGCAGGTCCAGTATATGATTCCTTTCCTATTTGAGGCCCAATTTTTAATTCTGTTAGTTGTGCAGGAGATGCAGGATTTACTGGATTTTCTTTTGTTCCAGCCTCTTGCATAGATTGTCCAATATATGGATTTTCCTTTCTTGTCTCAATGCCAGGTTGCACAGAATAATCTGCCATAATCCAAAATAATTAGTCTAATAGCTTTAAATCTGTTTGTGGCATCACACCTCGCAGAAATAAAGGTCTATCACAAAAATAGCAACAGGAACCAGAAGGAATATGGCTATTAATATAAGGACTGGAATTACAGGGTCAACTGAAGCAGACAAAACCAGCAACTGAAAAAGCACAACGAATACGAGAAATAAAAATCCGAGTACAGCATATTTCCACCTGTTCCCATGTATTGCCTCCTTTGTTTCCTTGGAAATGCTCATTCTTTATTTTGGAAACCCCGCTTAATAAATCACGCCAGCCGCACTTTTACAAGCCCTGCTGGGACTCCAAAGAAACAGAATCCAGCTTGAACGCCGGCTCTTTTTTGTGCGGCCTGCTGGCCTTCCTTAACATTATCAGCCTTTTTTTAGGGCCGGGCACAGACCCCTGCAGGACAACAAACCCGCCTGAAAGCACCCCATAATCCAGCCAGCCGCCTTTTGGAGTAAGGCCGCCAGCCCCTATTTTCAAAATCCTTTTGTTATATTCTGTCCTGTTGTGGAAACCCATTTGTCCTGGATGCGGTATTACCCCTGGAAGCACCCTGTTCGGATGGTATGGGCCGAGAGAGCCAATATGCCTCATCTTTGCCTTATTTTTTCTTGACCTTACTTTTACCCCATGCCTTTTGACAACTCCCTGAAAGCCTTTTCCAGTTGTGACAGCAACTACATCAACCGGCTCGCCTTCCTTGAAAACTTCCTCTGGTTTTAGCTGGCCGCCAATTTTCTGTTTGCAATATTCCATCTGGCCTTTTATCTCGCCTGTCAAAGGTATCTCAAAAATTTCAGGCGTTTTCTTGCCGCTCGCGGATTCCCTTGGCTGTTCATGCACAAGAAGCCTTAATTCCGCAAACCCTTCAGCATCCTTTTCAAAATCAGAAATTTTTCTGGATTTCTTCCCGTCCTTTGGGATTTCAGTCGACCTGGATAGATCTCTTGACAGCTTCTCGGCCCAGACCAAGCCCACATCCTTTAATCCGTAAGGGTCTTTTTTGTAGGCCTTAATCCCGCAAACAACCAGATTGGGGCAGTCTAAAACAGTCACAGCCTTTACAACAGGCTTCCCGTGGATAGGAGAGCCTTTTTTCTCAAAAGTCACAAAGGCCTGCGCCATCCCTGCCTTGTATCCTGCAAATCCTATAGGTTCTGCCTTGGCCTGTTTTCCAATACCCTCAGCTGCTTTCAAAACAGGATACATCCTTTTAGCCCTTTTTCTAGGCCAATATCCCCTGCTTCCTGCTTTTGGTTTGCTCCACTTGGACATAACAAATGTTTTCTAGTGCAGGTCTTTTCCTCAGAAAAGAAGTGCTTATCGAATTATTATGGAATTTAGTTTATAAACTAATGTATTCTGCAGTTTTAAAAATATATAGCCTACTAGCACAAATATATATCCATGGAACCTAAACACCTTATTCTTATTTTTTCTTTGGCAGTTATAGTATTTGTTTCTGGATGCACGCAGTTGGCTTCTGACTCAAAAGGCGGAAGGTGCGCTAAAGGAAATATAGAAGTGATAGATGCAGATGGTTCCTTATCGCCAGAAGCAGGCTTAGATAAAGTAGACACAAAAAGGTGCTTTGTGAAGTTCAAGCCTGCAGATAATATTTATGTTGTTCTAGAGGACGGCAACCTGCTTTCCATATACAAAGATTTGGATGGGGACAAAACATTCACCGATGCGAATGACAAAAACATACTAACAGCGCAAGAAGAGGACCAAGGCACACATGCAACCGATATCGAAGGCCTTTTCTATAATGATATAGAGAATAGCGGCAAATACATTAATGCATTGCCTACAGGATTGGCTTCTGAGTTTGTAATAGGCGCAGATGATATAGGCTTGCTAAGCAAGGTTCCAGCTATTTGCGGGGATGGAAAATTAAACCAGCAAACAGAGGAATGCGATCCTCCAGGCGGTGTGTGCCAAAATAATGGAATTTGTGAAGCTGGAAAATGCAAATGCGTTGGAGTAAGCGGTGGTGGGGGCGGGGTTGGGGCCCAAACACCAGCAGCCCAACCAGAGCCACAACAAGGCGACAAAACATCAGACAAACCAAAAACAAGAAGCCAAACAGAAACCCAGCAAGAACCTTCACAAGCAGGGACAACAAAAACCCCAGCTAAAAAAGTCAGTTTTTCTATAGCAAATAAGTTGACAAAAGATGTTATCCTTTCAAAATTAAAATTGCTGATAAATGGAAAAGCGGCAACATGCAGCCCTGCCATCTCACTTACAATAGCAAAAGGGGCTGCCAAATCATTCTCAATTTCTGCATCAGGATCAGGCCAGATATCCGCTGACAATATACTGAAAATTTATAATATAGAGAAGGAAGGGGATGAAATAAATATAGGCGGCGCCTCAATAACAGCAGGGTTATCAGAAGATGTGACAATATCTGAAATAAAACTCGAGTCCACAGTAGACAAAAAATCATCATCCTGCAAATCCCCATCAGCTGAAGAGCCATTTATAATTCCCCAGAGGGAAACACACCTTATGGATCTGAATGCAAAAGCCGTGCCTAAACCTGCAGCAACCACATCCACAGGCACAGGATTAGAGGATGCAACTTCATCTGCAGCATCCCCATCAGCCTCGCAAACTGCGGCCCCAACATCCACTACATCCACTTCAACAGCTTCACCAACTGCCACAACCACAGCATCAGCAACCCCAACAGCTACAGCTTCGGCTACACCAACACCCACCTCCACTTCCTGCGCTTGCGAAACAGCATCTCCATCTTGCTGCACTACACAATCAGCCTGTCAGGCGAAGGCATTAACATGGTGCACTGCCCCAGATAAATGTGTGTCAGGGACATGCACATCGACAACACAATGCGGACTGAATGTGCCTATCCCAGCAGGCGGCTGCAGCTGCGGCGGAACTCTAAAAACATCAGGCTATTGCTGCGGCGCAGGGACAGGCACATGGTCTGAAGGCTCCTGCAGTACACCACCGCCTTCAGCTTGTCCAGTCGGTCAGTATTCATCAAGCATATGCACTTGCGGGTCTGCAACACAAACTACAGGGTACTGCTGTTATAATAGCTGTGCCACTGAGACGAATAACGGATATACTGCAGGTGGCGCTTTTTGTCCAAACTCGTGCAGTCCAACCTATTTAAGCCTATGTTCAAAGAGTACCTGCTGCACAGGGGCACTGGGACAATGGTGTACAGACAGCATCTGCAGGTCAGCCTGCTAACCAGAAAATTTATTTTTTTGATAGGTATATTAAAGCGTGCCCAACTAAATTATATAGAAGCGGCTACAGCCTTAATCTAATCTATAGCCCAATACTTGATTATGCAAATGCCAAAAACCAATAAAAAAAAGAGCAACAAACATATACTTGCAGGGGCTGCCAAAATAAGCCTGGTATTTTTGGCGTTGATTGTTGCAATTTTTGTTTTTTCATCTTTTTTCGTCCAAAAAGCCGAAGCCGGCTTTGCTGCAGTTTTTGCTGTAAATAACATAAGCTCCGGGCCTATATTTGCAGGTTCTAATGCAGGAGTAAACACAACATCCCTTGAGTCGGGTGCAACAAATGTAACATTAAATATATCACTCAGGATCGCCAATGGATATGGGGCTAATTTTCGCAGGAATATAGTTACAGTAAACATGACGCTCCCTCAGGGCTTTACTTTCTTCCCGGGAGACTTTTCAAACGAGACATCAAACGTCAGCGCAAACAACAAGACAGGCAATAAATTTTTCAATGAAACATTCGGAGCTTCCAGCCTGACAAACCTGACATGGAGAAACCAGACAGGGGTTGCAGTGGCTTTAATAAACGGGACAAGTACTTTTACTGGCACGCCGGGCCAATTTGCCTTCAGGATAAATGTCCCGGCAGGTATAGCAAAAGAAAATGCCGGCAACAGGTCATTCAACATCACAGTGACTACATTTCAGATGAATACTGATGACAGCGATGGGAAGACTAATACTACCAACACCGCAAACATCACAATCTTCATAAACGACACGATAGCCCCAGCCGCACTAAGATATATCTCCCCAACACCAGAGAACGCCACAACAAGGACAAATACATCAGTGGATTTTGCAATAGCATTCAATGAGACAAACCCTACATTTGCCAACCTGTCAATTGGCTTCCCAAATGGAACCTTTGAAAACAGGAGCATGACAATATCTGGCGGCGGAAATTCTGGAACAGCAACCCTTTCGATTGCGGGCCTGCCTTCAAGCGCAACAGACCACAATTTCACAATCTTTGTAACAGACATTGACAACAACCAAGTCCAGAACTCAACATTCTACAAGCTGAAAATCTCTTCAGATTCAACCGCCCCAACAGATTTCCGGTTCCTCTCGCCAACTGTTGCCAACAACACAAACACAACAAATACAACACTTGACTTGATGTTCAATTACACGGAAATAAACACGGACACAACATTTCTGCAGATAGGCTTCCCAAACGGGTCGACGGTCAACAGGACAAACTCAACACCACTCTCTGAAAACACGGCCACATACGCAGTCAAAGGTCTCCCAGACGGAAAACATAATTTCACAATGTTCGCAAATGACACAAATTCAAATGACGGAACAAATTCATCGCTCTATAGAATTTTCATAGACACAGTATCCCCGGCAGCAACCCTTACATTACCTTCTGTTTCTGTCCAGAAAGGCAAATCAATATCTTCAACAGACCTTACATGCACAGCTTCAGACGCAACATCCGGGTTCGCATCAAGCAGTTTCAGCATTAACATAGAAAAACCCAGCGCCCAGACTGTAACCCACACATGCGGGAACGAATATACAGACACATTTGACATAGGCGAATACAAAGCCACATTCTCGCCGCAGGACAGGGCAGGCAATACCGGATCCAAGACAGGCACATTCGATGTAAAATATGCAGAAACAGGCATAGGGTCCTCCAGCTCGTCTTCATCCACATCTTCCGCTGCAGAAGACCTAGCCAAAACAATCCTCTCAATAGGCGAAGCCCTGACAGCAGCAAAGCCAGTTGAGTTAACCATACCTTCGGAAATCGCACAAGGGTCAGCCAGCAAAATAATCCTTGAAGTTTTAGAGAATGTCCTTGCAGCAGACGCAACAGTTCAAGTGAAAGCCCTTGAAAAAATCCCGGAGTCAGATTCTTCAGGAGAGCAGGTCGAGCCTCTCCCAGACGGACAGCCTGTGCTCAAGACAATGGAATTTATAGTCCCTAAAAACCTGACGTCCAAACTCAAGCAGGCCAAAATAGAATTCTCTGTGACAGATGCAGAGCTTTCGGCCAACAATATGGCAATAGATGAGGTAGTCATGGCAAGGTTCAACTCAAGAACATGGAACGAGCTACCGACAATCTATATAGAAGCCGGCAATTCGACCAACAAATTCTCAGCAACAACCCCGGGATTCTCTGTGTTTGTTGTGACAAAGAAATCCCCACAGTTAGAGCCAGAACAATCCCCGCAAGCCACAAAAACACCTAAAGGCCCAAGGGTGTCACAATACAATAAGACGTCAATCCAGTCACAGGAGATTATATCTTTGCAGACCCTGGTTTATGTGGGGATTGTTTTGGTTATGGGATTGGCAGTTTTATTTATTGCAAAGAAAAAGAACATTGGTTTTTTGAAAAACAAAAAATTTAGCTTTATTTAAACAACTTCAATAATATTTAATTATATTATGAAAATACAGTGGCTCGTTTTATCAATCTTGATTATACTCTCTTTACTGTATTCAGCCAGCGCCCAAAACACCTCAACCAAATTAGATACTGCGCCAAGGCTCTCTACTGGAACGCCAGGATCAGAATATTACGGGCTCCCATATAAGGTGTCATTCAATGCATATGATGATATTGGCCTTGTTTCTGTATTCTGGTCATCTTCAGATACCGCGCCTTCCGGCGGGACATTCCAGTGCTCAGGCACAAGCTGCACAAACATTGTTGAGATGGTGTCAAATTCAATTGGCCAGACAACAATAACATTCACAGCCACAGATACAAACAGCAACACTACAACAATGACATCTTTAATGTCAATAGTGGCCTGCTCAACAGATTATGACTGCGGTTCAGGAAGGGGGACAGGGAAAATCTGCAGCTCAGGCAAATGCGTCTCAGCTACAGCAACCCCTTCATCAACACCAACTTCTATAGGCAGCTGCACAGATTCTGATGGAGGGACAAATTACAATACTAAAGGAATGGTATACTATACTGAGATAGGTTCAAGCACACCGCTAGAATATTCAGGTCGTAGTCCATTTACTGATTCTTGCATTAGCTATCCAGGATCGCAGCCTTCCAGAGTGATAGGAGATTGCGCGCCCGGTAATGGTTGCTCAATAATGGAAGGTTTTTGCC
>CAZVWU010000010.1:0-26437 GCA_964631205.1 uncultured archaeon
AGCCAACAGCTACTATTTTTAAAGAAAGCCACAGTGGCACAATGGTACTGCGCAGATTGTTGGGGATTATCTGACAAGTGTAAGCCTGGAAAGCCTGTTTCCCGAAAGGGATATCCCGGTTCGAGCCCGGGCTGTGGCGTTGGCATATGAAAATTCTCATTAAACCGCTTTTGGAAGGCGCAAAGTCAGCAGAAGGCCTCGTTGTGATAATAGATGTGATAAATGCGTGCTCTACAATAGTTGAGTGCTTTGAGGAAGGAGCCAGAGAAGTTATTCCTGTAAAGTCTATGGAAGAGGCTTTGAAATTGAAAAGAAAGAATGGAGGGTTAATTTGCGGCGAAATGAAAAATATCAGGATCAAGCCGGATTTTTATAATTCGCCTTATCACTCATCCAGAACTGATTTGAAAAATAAGAGGGTAATAATAAAAACAGAGGCAGGGACAAAGGGCATTTTAGCCGCCAAAAAAGCAAAGGAAATCATCCTTGGCTGTTTTTTAAATGCCACCGCTGTTGCAAAATATATCAAAAAGAAAAACCCAAAGATTGTGACACTTGTCCCCATGGGCGATTACGGGAAAACAAAAAACATAGAAGACCAGATATTTGCTGAATACCTGAAAAATTTATTGGGTGGCATGAAGAATAAAGATTTTGAAAAAATAAAATGGAGAATAAAATACGGCAGCCTGAGGAATATTTTCAGGTCTGTTTTCCTTATAAAGCACATAGAATCGGTGTTGAAGCTGGACACTTCCAGAAAAGTGCCGAAGTTTGTGAATGGGAAACTTATCTGCAACCTTTAAAAAGGCTATGGCCATATTATTGTAATAACCTTTTGCAACCGGTCACTGGCTGTATGGTTATCCAGCCGATAATTGGATAGAATTATTTCTGTCCGTTTTTCAAATTATAATTATGAAACTCCCGGTTTACAGTCTGGAAGGCAAACGAGCAGGGGAAATAGATGTAGGCCAGGCCTTTTCCAGCCCGATAAGGATGGAAATAATCAACAGGTGTTTTCTGGCAGAGCAGTCACTTTTAAGGCAGGCTTACGGGACTGATTATTTTGCAGGAAAAAGGACTTCAGCACATTACCATGGGGAGAGAGGGACTAGATATTCGATGATGAATAAGGAGATGGCAAGGCTGAGAAGGATACATGGCAATCAAGGGTATCTCAGCATGACTGCGCGATTTTCACCGCAGGCGATAAAGGGGCGCGCAGCGCATCCGCCAAAACCAGAGAAAGTCTGGAAGCTTAAGGTCAATAAAAGGGAAAAAATCCTTGGGTTGTTATCCTCACTTTCAGCTGTTTCCAACAAAACTTTTATTTTGAACAGGGGATACAAAGTCCCTGAAAATTTTTCAGTTTTCCCGATAATTGTCGATGACAAGATTGAAGAAATAAAAAATGCGAAGGATCTTAAATCTGTGCTTATTTCGTTCGGGCTGGAGAATGAGCTTAAACGGTCCTCAACCAAAAAAGTCAGGGCTGGAAAAGGAAAAGCAAGAGGCAGAAGATACAAAAAGAAAACAGGACCGCTGCTTATTGTAAAAGAAGATAAAGGAATATCAAAAGCGGCAGCCAATCTCGCTGGGTTTGGTTTTTCTATTGCAAACAAATTGAATGTTTCGATGCTTGCTCCGGGAGGCCAGCCAGGAAGGCTCGCAATCCTTTCAAAATCGGCAGCAGAAGAGCTGGCTAATTTAACCAAGTGGGAAAGATGATTATGGCGGAGAAGAAGGTTAAACCAGAAAAGAAATCGGGGATTAAAAGTAGGGTTGCGACTCAAAAAAAGAAAATTGAAAAAACTTCGGACGTGAATCCTGAAAAAGAAAATGTGGATGGGATGAAAAAGGAAATAGACCCCTGGAAGGTTTTATTATATCCGCATATGGCAGAGAAGTCGATGTCGCTTGTGGATTTGCAAAACAAGCTTGTGTTTGTTGTCAGGAGGGATGCAAGCAAGCCTGAAATAAAGGCGAGTTTTGAGAAACTTTTTTCAGTCAAGGTCCAATCAGTCCAGACAGAAACAGCAATGCAGGGCCAGAAAAAAGCGTTTATCAAATTGCATCCGGATAATTCGGCTGCTGATATTGCAACAAGATTGGGAATATTGTAAAGGATTTTGGAGGCTAAGCAGTGGAAGCCGTAAAAATTCCGAAGGAATTTTAGGCTCCTTTTTTGCTTAAGCTTTTGATGACAAAAGCTTATGGGAAAACGGATAATCGCTCGAAGAAGGGGAAAGGGAACAAATGTCTACAGGGTGCCGCCTGTATCAGACAGGTTTAAACCTAGATATAAAGAAAATCCGGGAAAAATTGTGGATATAATGCATGATGCAGGAAGGGATGCCCCAGTGGCAAAAATAAATTATCAGGATGGGACATCTGATTATATGGTTGCCTACAAAGGCCTGAAGGTTGGGGATGACACTTCGAGCATAGGCCTTCCGTTATCCAAGATACCTGAAAGCACTCCAATATTTGGGCTTGAAACTTACCCAAATTCAGGTCCAAAACTTTGCATGGCTCCCGGATCGTCAGCAATAATACTTTCAAAGACCGAGAAAGACTGCGTAGTCCAGCTGCCTTCGAGGAAAACAAAGGTTTTTAATCTTATGTGCAAAGCTACAATGGGGATCCCTGCCGGAGATGGTAGGGATGAGAACCCGTGGATGAAGGCTGGAAAGAAAGCGTTCCAGATGAGAGTAAGAGGCAAGAGATACCCAATTACATCTGCAAGGGCTATGAATGCTGTTGCACACCCATTCGGGTCTGGTTATGGGGGAGGGATTGGGATGCCAAGGACAGTGTCAAGGGATGCGCCTCCAGGCAGAAAAGTCGGATCAATAGCTGCTAGAAGGACAGGTAAAAGGAAGGCTAACTAGAATATAATTATTAAAAATTAGGGAATAATATGCCGATAGAACAAACTTTGAGAGGGAAAACATTTGAGGAAATAAAGAAGATGAGCTTAGAGGAATTTAGCAAGCTTATACCTTCAAGGGACAGGCGTGCGCTGAAGAAGGGCCTCACTCCAGAAGAAAAAGTCTTCCTGATCAAATTAAGGAAAAAGCCAACAGCATTCCATAAAACACATTCCAGGGATATGGTGATAATACCAGAATTGGTTGGTTTGAAGATAGGCATCCATAATGGGAAAGAGTTTGTTCCTGTTGAAATAAGGCCTGAGATGTTGGGCCACAGGCTGGGCGAATTCGCATTGACACGAAAGAAAGTAGCGCACAGCGCACCTGGTTTCGGCGCAACTAAATCCAGCAAATTCGTGCCGCTAAAGTAAAATAAAAGGAAGGGCTGGGAACCGGCATTGAATTTCCAGCAGGTTTCCGCTGATGATATGGGATTGAAATATGCATTTGCACCATTGACAGAAAAATCTGTAAGGGCTTACGGGAGTTCGCTCAGTGTATCTACTAAAAATTCTGTTAATATTTGCAGAGCAATAAAAGGAATGAACATATTAAAAGGCAAAAAGTTGCTGGAAAACCTGATTTCACAGAAAGAAAGCCTTGATGGAAAATATTATAGCAATGCAGCATTAGAAATACTTAATACATTAAAGTCAGCCGAATCGAATGCGGAGTTTAAAGGTTTGGATTCTGAGAGATTGATAATCCATGCTTCAGCGCACAAGGGTTTTACTTTCTTCAGGCCAAGAAGGATGAAGATGAGGAGGGACAAAAAAAAGGTGACAAATATACAGATTGTATTAATACAAAAATAGATATGGGATTATATCATCCTTGCAAAATAGTGGAAGTTGTCAAAAGGGATAAAGAGGTAGCTGCGGCAGATGACACTATACAACTCATAGTCGAAGCTTGGGACGAACTTCAATGGGCTGTGTCTTTAGACCCAAAGCTCATGGAAGAGAAGCTTTTAATAAATGATATAGTTTTGGTTGATTGGTCTATAGACAATGAAACAAAAGCGCCGAAAATGAACGCCATAAAAATTTTAAAGGGGAAGAAGGGGGAAAATGTCTGGAAATCGTATAAGGATTATCTGAAAAAACAGAAGGTAAAGGCTAACAATATCCAAGCGAAGCAGCAAGTTGGTGCGGCAAGCTATATGGGCTAACTGAAGAAAGGCTAGAAGAGAAAGTTCTGGAACCTCTCGAATGCTTTCTTTCAGTTAAGGTTTTCTTTGAATAGAGTTCACAGAAAGAAAAAGTTATGATCTGGAAACAATTGTATGTTTTCTTTTCGTTAACGTTTTCTTAATATAAAGCTGAAATCTATTGCAAGTGTAAATATAAGGGAGGGTTAGAGGAACCGTAGGTTCCCTATGAGAAAGAAAAGGTTATGATGAATGAATATTTTGTGAAGCAGGCAATAAAGGAAGTTGAGCTGGAGAAATTTATAACTGATAGCTTCCCTCAGGGAGATTACTCTAAAATAGTTCTTCAAAGGACGCCGCTTGGGCTGAAGGTTGTTATATACACAAACAAACCGGGCAGGATAATTGGAAAAGGCGGGAGAAATATAGAACTCATAACCCAAGCGCTAAAACAGAAGTTTGGCCTCGAAAATCCGCAGATAGATATAAAATCTATAGAAAATCCTGACTTAGACGCAAAGATAGTTGCAAAGCAGATTGCTTCTGCTCTGGAGAGAGGTTATAATTATAAAAAAATTGGGAACGTATTTTTGAAACGCATAATGGATGCGGGAGCAATAGGTGCAGAGATAATAATTTCAGGGAAGCTTGGTGGGGCTATGTCCAGGATGGGAAAATTCATAGATGGTTATATAAAACATTCAGGCCAGGGTGTTATAGATTATGTTGACAAGGGGTTTTATGAGGCATTGCCAAAACTGGGAAAAATCGGAGTTACTGTTAAAATAATGAAAGTCTTTGAAGATATAACTGGCGAACTGAAAGATATAAAATTTTTCAGAGAGAAGAAATCAAAATTTATTTCAACTGAAATAAAGCAGGAGCCTGAAGTGAAAAAACAATTAATAAAAGATGAGCCTAAAGAGGGAAAATCTAAGGCAAAACCTAAAAAACAAATCAAGGAAAAAATAGAATCTGTCCAAGCTTCAAAGAAAGAGGGCTAGACTGATTTTTTTAACCTATTTAAATACTTATTTAGCATATTACTGTATCAATTTATCGACTACTTCGGTAGTAGGTCACGCTTGTTCATGTGTTATGGCCGCAGAGGACGACATTCTTAATAAAGTGAAGGAAGCTCGGGAAAAAGCGAAGAAAAGAAAATTCCCGCAGACATGGGATCTTATTGTTAGCCTTAAAGGCATTGACCTGAAAAAACCTGAGAACCGATTTAATCTTGAGTTCCAGCTTCCTGAAGGGCGGGGTAAAGACATAAAAATTGCCGTGATTGCAGATTCTCTTGCGTCCAAAGCAGAAGAAGAGGCTGATTTTGTTATAAAGAAGGAGGATATAGATTCCTTGTCAAAAAATCCAAAAAAATTGAAACAGGTTGTTGAAGAAAATGATTGGTTTTTCGGCGAGATAGGCCTTATGCCCATGATAGGCAAGGCTCTTGGACAGGTTTTAGGCCCCAAAGGGAAGATGCCAAAGCCCCTTCCGCCAAATGCAAATATTAAAGTATTTGCCGAAAATGCTAGGAAGACTGTAAGAATAAGGCTTGCTACAACCCCTGTTATCCAGGTCCCGGTAGGATTTGAGAATATGGAAGATCAAAAGATAGCAAGCAATATAAATGCCCTTATAAATTTTGTTAAGGACAAGTTCCCTAAAGGCAAGAACAACATAAAAGCCGCCTATATAAAGCTGACAATGGGACCGGCAATTAAATTGCCATTAAAATTGTAATGTTATGGTTTCGGAGAAAAAAATCCAATCAGTGAAAGATCTTGTATCGAAGGTAGAGAAATATCCAGTCATAGGGATCCTTAATATGCACAAGCTCCCCGGAAAGCAGTTGCATGCGATAAAGGAAAAGATGAAGGGTAAGGCGCAGATTAAAATGGCAAAAAAGAAGCTTGTTTTAAAAGTGCTTAAGGACTCAAAAAAGAAAGGGGTTATTGACCTGGAAAAATATCTCAAGGAGCAGCCTGCGTTTTTATTCACAAATACAAATCCATTTGAGCTTGCGAAGACCTTGACTGCCTCTAAATCGAAGGCAGCTGCGAAACCAGGAGATATAGCTCCTATTGACATAATGGTTTCAGCTGGGCCCACAACTTTGCCGCCAGGACCTGCAATAAGCGAACTTCAAAAGGCGGGGATACCTGCCGGCGTTGAAGGCGGGAAGGTAGCTGTTAAAAAGGATACTGTTATTGTGAAAGCAGGTGAGACCATTAAGAAAGAAGTTGCTGATGTGCTTTTAAAATTAAACATAGAACCGATGGAGATAGGCGTTGATCTTCTGGGAGTCTGCGATAACGGAACGATCTATGACAAAACAATCCTGTTTATTCCAACAGAAAAATACCTGGAGGATTTGAAAACTGGCTTTGGGTATGGATTAAGCCTCTCTGTAAAAATAAACTATTACACAAAAGACAACATAAAAATATTCTTGTCAAAAGCCCACGGTGAGAGCTATTCTTTGGCTGTAAAGGCTGGATACTTAACTAAAGACACTATAGGCCCTATATTGGCCAGAGCGAAGGCAGAAGCCCAGGCAATACAAAAACATATAAAGGTTTAAATATAATAAAGTACAACTAGATTGAGAGTGTCATATGAATTACGTATACAGTGTTTTATTGCTCCACTCTGCGGGCAAAGAAGTGACAGAAGGGAATATAACAAAGGTGGTTGAATCTACAGGAGAAAAAGCAGATTCTGTTCAGATAAAAGCTTTAGTTTCAAGTCTTCAAGGCGTAAATATAGATGAGGCAGTAAAGCAGGCTATTGTATCAGCTGCACCAGCAGCTTCTGCAGGGAGCGCTCCGGCAGCCGAGAAAAAAGAAGAGAAGAAAGAGGATGAAGGCAAAAAGGCTGAGGAAGCAGCGGCAGGATTGTCTGGCTTGTTCGGTTAGCTAATTTTTATTTTAAAAGATATTAATTATATAATTCTCTATATCATTTTATACCAGTTGGACATTTAATAAAAGCCTCCATAGCTCAGCACCCTTTTCTATGCATAAATCAAAAAGCGTGCACGGAAAAAGCGAGTATTTGGCAGAGCGACAGTCTACCCTTTCTTTTAGAAAAAGAAAGGCTACAGTATCTGACCCAAAGAAACTAATGTAGGTCGAATTTCGTAAACTGTAGGCCGGGAGTTCAAGCCTCCCTGGGGGCTTTGCACATCAATCAGAAGAGAGTTTTCCCACACCATTCCCTGCTTTTTGATTTTGGGGCAAATCTCAGTACACCTGTTTTCTTTTCTGACCCGCTGCCAAATAAGAAATGCCCTATATACAATCCCAGAATCTTATCATCAATATTTTTTTCAGGATCGAGAAGATTCAAGCGACTACGTCCAATAGACCACTTGCTTACATCTTCTATTCCAAGATGATTGATTAATTTTATTGGAAGTCCCTCTATACCTCTCATATACGTTGAAAAGAATATGCCTAAATACCTTGCATTCTTTGTGTGTACATGATCCATATCATATTCTTCTAAATCAAGAGTTGCAATTTCATCTGCCAAAGGATAACAAAATAAGTTACTATTTGTTTTATACAAAGAAGCTAAAACCTCCTCATCCACTCTCCCATATCCCAACCCGCGCAAAGCCACTGCTAGCCTGAAAGGCCCTTTCACAATCTTTTTAATTCTGTTTTTCAATTCCTTAGCCTGCTTTTCATCAAGACCAAGCCTTCCAGCCATTAATCCAAATTCTTGTGAAAAATTAGCCTCAGACCTTAAGCACCTTTCAAGCAGACCCTCAACTTCTTTCTTCTCTTCTTCAGGCAGATCAATCTCAACTGTTTTTGGAAGCTTTCTTTCAATCTTCTTTAATTGTTCTTCTTCAAGACCTGTTGATTTAAGCCTTTCCATAAGCTCAGCCCTTCTAGAATTAAATACCAGAGTATAAGGCAGGAAATTTGTGGTGATATCAATCAAATCCTTCGATAAATAGTCTGTGAGCCTTGCCCCGTTTGCTATTTCACCAGAAATCTTTTCCCAATAGCCATCTTCTTTTCTATCCAGAATATCAGCTATTGGGCCCAGTCCGCTTCTCCAGACAGTATAGAAACAAGCATCCCTTGTTACTTCATGTCTACTATATGCTTCAGGATTAGAGTGTTTGCCAGCCGCTCTTTTACTTGCTTCTTCAAGTTTGTGTCCAAGATATGCTCTAAGATCAATTTGCCTTTTTCTTTTTACTTCTAATTCCTGACTTACTGTTTCCAGATCTTCTTCAAACAATTCTTCTGCCTGTCTGAACCCAAAAACAGGGGTTATCCTTCTTTTAAGGTCAAGCCTGTTTTCCTCATTATCCGGCTTGTTGCCTTTCTGCATAGCTTGGACTAGCCTTGCAGATTCCTCTATTTCTTCATGCCTTTCTGCATCGTATACAAAAAAAGTGGCTGGCAGTTCAAGAATATTAATTGGCATGGGAATAGGTAGAAAAGATGGTTTATAAAGATATTACCGGAAAATACACAAAGCCTGTGTTGTGTTGTGGAAACCTTTATATACCCTTTAATCATATTAGAGTAGATTAAACTAGAAAGAAGAGTTGGAACCAGAGCGCAAAGAGGTTTGTAATAACTTGTTTTGTGCCGTGTTATCCGGCTCGCTGATAAATTTCGTAAAATACTGTGCATCAGTTTATTCTTTCGAAGGAGCAAGATATGAAATACAGTGAACTGAATATTCAGGAACCTATATTAAAAGCGATTACGGAATTGGGGTTTGAAGAGCCAACAGAAATACAGAGAAAATCAATACCGATTATAAGGGAAGGCAAGGATGTGATAGGCCAGTCAGAAACAGGGTCAGGCAAAACCGCCGCTTTCGGGATTCCAATATTGGAAAAGATAGTGGAAGGCGGCAGCATACAGGCTTTGATAATAGCCCCTACAAGGGAACTTGCGGAACAGATAGCAAAACACATGAAAGATTTCTCAAAATACAGGAAAACGCATATAGCTGTTGTTTATGGGGGCGTAGGGTATGAGCAGCAAATAAATAATATAAAGAGGGCTGAAATTGTTGTCGGCACTCCAGGCAGGCTTTTAGATCATTTGAGAAATGGCTACCTATTTTTGGGCTATCTGAAAACAGTTGTGCTTGATGAAGCTGACAAAATGTTTGAGATGGGTTTCATAGAGGACGTGGGTGAAATACTCAGCCATACTCCAAAAAAGAGGCAAACCCTCATGTTCAGCGCCACTGTAAGCTATGAGGTCCAGAAGCTTATTGAAAGTCAAACGGATCATCCTGTACTTATCAAAACAAAAGACTATGTTGAAAAAGGCCTTTTAAAGCAGGTTTTTTATGATGTCCCAAGGGACCAAAAATTCTCGCTTCTGATCCACCTTATACAAAAGGAAAACCCTAAACTGGGAATAGTTTTCTGCGCAACTAGAAGGCAAGTCGATTTTATATCAAAAAACCTTTACAGAAATGGCATAAATTCTATGCCCCTCCACGGCGGCTTAAGCCAGTCGAAAAGAAATTCCATAATGGAAGATTTCAGGGGCGGGAAGCTCCATATACTTGTAGCAAGCGATGTAGCTGCAAGGGGTTTGGACATAAAGAATGTCACACATATATTTAATTTCAGCATACCGAAAACACCAAAAGAATACATACACAGGATAGGCAGGACTGCAAGGATGGGGAATAACGGGATTGCGATAAACCTGCTGGATCCTGCAGATTACGAAAATTTTAATAGGGTTTTATCTGACCACACAATACAGGTGGAGCAGTTATCTTTACCTATGTTTAAGAAAGTGCCGCTAATTATAGAGAGGTTTGGGGATAGGTATAGAGATCGAGCCAGACCTTTTATTGGGACTGGAAAAATATATGGGGCTGGAAACAGGTATAATCCGCGCAGAAATTTTTATTGAATTATATCTGATATTTAAAGTCCGGCCTCGACCTCTGCCAGATCAGAATTTAATTGGTCTAATGAAGGGTCTGTTAAATCTGATTCCAGAATGTCTGCTTGCGCCAGTTCAGAACCAAGCACATCACCGGCAGCACTGATTTGGGTAGGGGTGGCGGCTGCTGCTTGCGTAGGCGACTGATAGACTGGCACCTGGGGTTTTCCAGTTTTTTCTTGCGAACAGCCGCTAACAAGAACTACAACTGTGAATAATATTGACAACATTATCAGTTTTCCTGCCATATATTGCATGAAGTTACAAATCGCTTTGTGTATCCTGTAAAACAGCTACTGTATTTTCACCCTCCCCTATATCAACGCCTTCAACAGTTTTTGTCGGGTCAAGTGCGGCTTCTTCCTTTAGTTCTATAAGCTTGCCATCTCTTGAAACAGGTTTCTTTTCCTTCACTTCTTTAAGCATATCTTTGACTAGCCCCACAAATATATCCCTTGCCTCCCTAAGGCTTTTCTTGCCTGCTTTCAGATTATTTTGAATAGACCCTTCAATAGCCTTTCTGTCGGCGGCTTCTGGATCAGTTAAATTTTCTGTTTTGTTTCCAACCAGTTCCTTAAGTTTTATGTAATCGGCCCTTATGGCCTCGTGACTTTTCCTTGCGTCTGCCAATTTTTCTTCAAAGCTTGCAACCTTTGCATCTTTGTCGGATATTGTTATATTGTTTTTCTCAGCGAATGCGAGCCATCTGTTGAGTTTGCTATCCAATTGCTCTGCCTGACGAAGTATGCCGCCGAAATGCTGCACTGTAAGTTGTAATCCGTGGAAATTCAGCATGTGATTCAGATCTTTCAATCCTGCCCTTATTTCTTTTGATATGGGCTTCATGTCTGCCTTTGTTTTGGCAGCCTCGATTTTTGATTTCCAGTCGTTTAATTTTACAATCCTAGAATCAAGATCTGAAAGGATTTCCTTCGCTCTCTCCTCGCTTATATGTTTGGAAGATTCTACCCTTGCCTTTATCTTATTTATCCTTTCGGCTGCGGAATCAATGACTTTTAAAAAGTAGGCTTTGGCATCTTCAAGTTTTTTTGTTTTTTTGAATTGCACTTTCTTTTCTTTGTAATCTGCTTTTATCGTCTCAAGCTTCTCTTTTGCTGATCTGAAATTCTCCTCTGCAACCTTAATCTTGTCAGCTTCAATAACCCTTTTAACAAAGGCGTTCTGGAGGTCCTCCTTTGCAATTAGTTTCACCTCCAATTTTTCCAATAGTTTTTCAAATTTGCCATCTTCAAGGATTTTTTTTGCTATTCCAGGGGGCAGCCTCGAGAACTTTTCAAGATTTTCCTTTTCCAGGTTGTCAAGCTTGTCCTTATGCTTCCGGTTAGTTTTTTCTATTGCTTCCAACTCATGCTCTTTCAGATTCTCCAGTTTTTTCAGATCAGAGATCCTATCTTTTAATGGTTCCCTGATTTTTTGCAATTTTTCAGGTATGCCTTCTCTCTCAGTGGGTTTTTTCTGTTCTAGGTTTTTTCCAGGATTAGGAACACATTTTATGCCATCCCAACATTTATCAGAATCGCAATCGCAGCCTTGTGATATAACTGCTGCGCATGCTGTATCTGGATGCGTGACTACAGAGCAGAAATCTAAACAAGCGCTTGGGAGTGTTGTCCATTTGCCTCCTGTGGCAGAGCATGCCTTTTGTTCATCGGCTAATGCTGAGCTTGTATTTTGGGTTTCGTTGGATTGGCTCTGGGCGTGCACTACACTGACTACACTCAACAAAAATAAGCACAAAATTATCAGTGCTCCAAGCTTTTTCATGGTTATATAATGAACAGCTTGAATTTAAATACTTGGTTGAAGGAAGATCAAGCCTTATAAATTGATGATTCTAAGTTTGTCTCATGGGGGACAATAAAGAGCTGGACGATAAAGTGAGGAAGAAGCTGAAGGAAGGGTGGATAAAATCCTCGATGTTTATAGAAGCGCTTTCACTTACAGAAAAGGACGCAAAGGAGGCGTTGGAACAGCACATTGAAAAAATGAAGGGGGAAGGGAACACTATAATCTATAAAATAGATTTTAAGGGTATACAAAAAGTAGACAAACCGCTTCAAGGAGTGGACATCGGCTATTCCAGCATTGTTGAGCTGGAGCTGATCACAGAGAATTTTGACAAGTTGATCCATCTGGCAATGAATTACGGGCCGACAAATATAGAAATACTGGAGCCTTCTAAGCTGAGCTTGCCTGCCGGCGAGGCTCAAGCGATAGCAAATACAGTTGCAGACATAATCCATACATTCGCAAGGATGAGGCTGGGCGGAATACCTATCAAAAATAAGGAAGAACATTAATTCTGAACTATGCCACGAAGAAAAACGAGCAGGAAACCGGATTGGCAATTAAGGATTGGCAAGGAAAGGATCGAAAAGCTTCTTGCATCGGCTGAAAAATATTCAAAAACAGAGCCGATTTTATCCAGAAAACATCTGAAGCTCGCAATAAAAATAGGGATGAGATACAATATAAGGCTTGATAAGCGGCTAAAAAAAAGGATTTGCAAAAAATGCTTTAGTTTTCTTATACCAGGGGAAAATTCTATTGTCAGGACAAGCCCAAAACAGCAGGCTTTGATATCCACCTGCAAAAACTGCGGCTCTGTGCGAAGGTTTCCTTACAGGAGGGAGAAGAAGATCAGGAAAAGAAGCGGTTTTTAAGGTGTGGATGAGAGGTCACTCACAATGAGTTTTTATCCAGTGTTCAATTTTGAATGTGTTTTTCTTTCCTTCAGAAAATTTTAGCTTTAATATCCGCTAACTTTGCAGCCCGCCGATTTTGAATCTATTTAAAGCCCTTTTATATTACTTTATATCTATTATTATAGAGACATTTATGAACATCGAAGAAGTTCCAATAGACAAGCTCATTGCTGAGCTGGCGAATAAACTGGAGAAAGTCAAGGAAATGCAGCCCCCTGCTTGGGCGCCTTTTGTGAAAACAGGGAGGAGCAGGGAACGGCCTCCAACCCAGCAAAACTGGTGGTATCTCAGGTCCGCAAGTATACTCAGAAAAATGTATTTGCAGCCAGGGGTAGGTGTTAATAGGCTTCGAAAGGTTTATGGCGGCAGGAAAAATTTAGGGCACCAGCCTGAACATGTTTTCCCAGCATCTGGGTCTGTAATAAGAAAATCTATCCAGAAGCTTGAGGCTGCAGGATTTTTAAAAGCAGAGAAAAATGATAAAGGGAGGCTGCTTAGGAGAGTTTTGTCAGAAAAGGGAAGGGAGCTTCTGGAAGAGGCTTCAAAAAATGTTTCATGATAATTTATGGAGTTATCAAATAATCCTCAGATGGAGCAGATGAAAAAAGTTGAGGAGATGAAAAAACAGCTCCTATCAAAGATACTTTCAAAAGAGGCTTTTGAAAGGCTGGCCAGGGTGAAAGCGGTAAATGCAGAGCTTGCAGGGCAGGCAGAATTATATCTTTTGCAGATATATCAGGCAGGCAAGCTAACGGGGTTTGTCGAAGACATGCAGCTGAAAGAAGTTCTAAAGTTCCTTTCATCAAATTCGCAGAAGAAGACAAATATTAGGAGATTATAATATGGCGCGTAATAAATCATCAGGGAAGAAAAGGAGGTTGGGTGCAGCATCAAAAGTCAGGGACGCCCCAAGATGGGCAGACATTAAAAAATTTGGCCTGAAGCATGCAAGGACAAGAAGGATAAGGGTCACAACACGGAACTGGAGGAGACGCAAATTGAAGATCTAAATTATGCCATTAGAAGAAAAAGTTTATAAAATTCCATTAAGGCAAGACTGGGTCAGGGAGCCTAGGATATCAAGGGTAAATGTTTCTGTAGAGAAGATAAGATTTTTTTTATCAAAGCATTCAAAAACAAAAGAGATTAAAATCTCACCTCTCTTGAACGAAAGCTTATGGATTCGAGGAGCACAAAAACCTCCCGCCTTTGTAAAAGTAAAGGTTGTTAAAGATGAAAAGGGGATTGTCAATGCGATGCTGCCAGAAGAAAAGCTCGAAGTCACAGAAAAGAGGGGATTAAAACACAAACTGCTAAGGCGGAAAGGGGAGAAGAGCAGTAAAATAGTCATGGAAGGCAAGACGAACGAGACTGAAAAAGCGGCTTTGCCGACTCCAAAAAAAGCGGAGGAAAAGGAGCCTATTGGAGAAAAAGTGAAAGAGGAAAAAATAGCCTAATTCTTATGAGTTTTAAGGAAAAGCTTGCTAAGGAAACCGGCATAGACAGCTCAATTCTGCCTTCTGGCTACCAAATAATAGGGAATGTCCTGCTTTTCAAGCTGCCAAAAATAAAATCCAAAAAATTAAAAAGAAATATAGCTCAGGCTGCTCTTAAAATCCTCCCATATGTAAAGACTATTTGCGAGATTGAAGGGATTTCAGGTGAATTTAGGGAACCCGAATTAAAAATTCTCTCAGGAAAGGGGACAGAAACAGTTCACAAGGAAAACAACTGCTTTTTCAGCCTTGATGTATCAAAAATAATGTTTTCGAAGGGGAACCTGCAGGAAAGGAAAAGGCTGATACCTCAAATAAAAAAAGATGAAATTGTAATTGATGGATTTGCCGGTATAGGATATTTTTCCATAGGCATCTCAAAATTTTCTAAGGCGAAGAGGATTTATTCAATCGAAAAAAATAAAATTAGTTATAATTATCTTTTAGAAAACATAAAATTAAATGGAATTCAGAATATAATGCCAATATTTGGAGACTGCAGAAAAATCCGGTTGCCTGAAAAAGCAGACAGGATTTTGTTAGGTTATCTCCCAAAAACCTACAGGTTCCTTCCAGCCGCTTTAGGAATGCTGAAAAACAAAGGTACGATACATTATCATGACATTTTTTCTGAAAAAGAATTGTGGGAAAAACCGATAAATTTATTAGAAAAATATTCCAAACATAATGGCTTTAGATTAGAAAAAATAAAAAATAAAAAAATTGTAAAAAGCTATGCGCCTAATGTTTACCATGTTGCTTTGGATGCGGTTTTTTCAAAAACAAACAAGTAAAAATTCCCCCATTCCTTCGGGAATATCCTGTCAATTTTCATCTTGAGTTTTTCGGTTGCTGAAAATTTCCTGAAATTTCCCCATCTTGGTTTTTGCAGCCTGAAAATTGAGTCAAAAAATACTAGCCTGAAACCATTTTTTCTGAAGGCATGGATTATTTCATTCTTTTCGAAAAGATTTATTTGTATCCGTTTCCCTTCCAGCCGGAATTTTTTTGTTCTAGTTGGTTTTCCTTCATCTTTTTTATTGAAATCGTTTATGCTTGTTACAGAAATTAAAACCAGCCCATTATCAATTAAAATTCTATGAATTTCTTTTATTCCTTGGCTCAAATTTATCATGTTTAAAGTACTGTAAAAACATAAAGCCGTGTTTATTGAGCTGTCTTTGAACGGGATATTTTCAATTTCCGCCTGTATAAGCGGCTTGTTTTTCTTTTCGGCTATTTTAACCATTTTTTCTGATACATCCAGACCAATTGGCCTGTCCAGAAAATCAAGGTGGTATCCTGTTCCGCAGCCCAAATCTAGAGCAATTCCGTTAGAGTATTTTTTAATTAATCCAATTTCTTTTTTTCTTAGAATTTCAGTTGAGGGGTTTTGCTGCCTAAGGTCATACCTATCGGCCAAATAGTTGTATAGCACCCTGCTGCTTTCCATAACTTATATATTACACATATAATTATTTGTATGAATGTGCTTACTTTGGATTTTGCAGGGGATCCGAATATAGGTCTTTATGGGTTTTCGACTGAGAGCCATTGCTTTATTCCTAAATTAAAAAACTGGGTTGAAAAAACAATAATTGAGACTTTAGGTGTTAAGACAGTTAAAACCACCATCGCTGGCACAAACATACTTGGGATATTTGCCGCAGGGAATTCTAATGGGGTTATCCTCTCAAATCTGGCAAGAAAAAGTGAAATGGAGAATCTAGAAAAATATGTAAATGTGCATGTTTTGGAAGGGAAATATAATGCTGTGGGGAACCTTATATTAGCAAATGACAAGGGTTGTATAATCTCAGATAAAATAAAAAAATACTCTGGAGAGATAAGCGATTTTTTGGGCGTTAAAACAGTTGCGCATAATATAGGGAAGCTGGATATTGTAGGATCGTTTTCAATTGCAACAAATAAAGGCTGCGCTATCAGCAAATTCACAACACCAAAAGACATAGAAATTTTAGAAAAAACTTTGGGTTTAAAAACCGGGTACGCCACAATCAATTTTGGATCAAATTTTGTGAGATCCGGAGTGATAGCCAATTCGAAGGGCGCGCTAATTGGAACCCAGACAACAAGCCCAGAAATGCAGAATATTGCAGAGATCCTTGGATTTTTCTGACATGGAATTGAGTTATGAAAGTAATAGTTCAACCTTATGTTAGAATAGAAGCTGGAAAAACTTTCTATGAGGTGTTAGTGACTGGAGAAATAGACGACTCCGGATCAAAAACTTTAATGATAGGTGCTACAGAAAATAGACCGATAGAAGATATGCTTCTTGGGTTAAGGGGGTATTTTGAAGAGCTTAAAGAATTAGGTAAAATTAATAAATTTACTGTTGTCAGAACTGTAAATGGTGTACTTAAAGGTCATGATCAGGGTGGACTATATTTTGAATTGAAAAATAAAGATTATAATGAGGTTATTGAGGCAGTAATGGAATATTCTAAATAATCGGTTTATGAAAATAAAGCAGATTCCTGAAGATTTTGTTGTTAAAGAGATCACTTCTGTCAAACCCATAGGGCAGGGCGATTATATATGGTGTAGTTTAAAAAAACGCAATTGGGATCTTTTTAAATTGCTGAAAGTTATTGCAGACAGACTGCAGATTTCCAGGAGCAGGATAGGTTATGCAGGGATTAAAGATAAAGAGGCTTTGACTTATCAAACAATATCTTTTTGGAATGTCTCTCTGCAAAAGCTAAAAACTTTGGATATCAAGGATGCTGAACTGAACAATTTTGAATATAACCAAAAGCCAATAAGGTTAGGGGATTTAAAAGGCAATTGGTTTTCAATAACTGTAAGGGATCTTGATAAAGGCTTCAATAAAAAATTTCTTGAAAGAAAGATTGAGGAATTGAAGAAAAATGGGGTATTAAACCTCTTTGACTCCCAAAGATTCGGTGTGAGGAACGTGACACACCTTGTTGGAAAACAGATAATAAAAGCGGATTTTGAAAAAGCTATGATTTTGTATTTGACAAAAACGAACAAGAAAGACAATAGCAAGACAAGGCGGGCAAGGCAGCTTTTGGAGGAAACAGGAGATTTGAAGGAAGCCCTGAAACTGTTCCCAAAATCATCTAAATGGGACTTGGCTATAATCAACCATCTGATTGCAAATCCAGGGGATTACTTAGGTTCGTTGAAAGCCCTTCCAAAAAGGCTGCAATTATTATTTGTAAATGCATACCAATCTTACATATGGAATAAGTGCGCTGTTGAATTTTCGAAAAGATTTCCAGGCAGACAAATTTATCTGCCACTTGTAGGCTTTAACACGAAATTTGGAAATTCTGCACTGGACAAGATAATAAAAAAGGCTCTTAATTCTGAAAAAATTCGCGCAGAAAATTTCAAGATACAAGGAATTCCAGAATTAAGTTTTTCAGGATCCCAAAGGGAGCTTTTGGTTTTCCCTAAAAATCTGGGGTGGCTTATGGAAACCGATGAACTGAATCAGGGAAAAAATAAGGCAGTAATGGAATTTGAACTTCCAAAAGGCAGCTATGGAACTCATGTTGTGAAGGAGATTTTTAGATAAAGGAAAGGCTTTCGTTAAACTACTAAGGGTAATAAAACTTTATTTTGCCCCGGATCTCAAAGACCATGCCAACGAAAAAATTCTCCAGGCCTCTTTTACCCCGGAAATGTTGTAGCCCACTTTTGATTCCCCGGCTTTTCTCTTATAAAAAACAACAGGGATTTCCTTTACAGGAGCTTTTGATTTGTAAACTATTTCCATAAGGAGCTTGAATCCCTTAGGCCTCAAAACAATCCTGTCAAATATTTTCGTGTTAAACATTGCATATCCAGACATGACATCTTTCATTTTCAAACCAAGAAAAGCCGTTATGCAGAAATTGAAAGCCTTGCTTACTATCACCCTTCTTCCTTGGTCTTCTGTCCGGCCCCCCTCCATGTATTTTGAGCCAACAACAATATCATAATTCTTGGCCTCTTTAAACATGTCATTTATGTATTTAGGATCGTGAGACCCATCCCCGTCCATCATCACTATATGTTGTCCTTTCGATTCTGCCAAACCTTCCAAAACAGCATTACCCAGACCATTTGATTTCTGGAGAATTAACCTTGCACCTTTTATCCCAGGCTTCTTATCGCTTTTGTCGATAACTATAATCTCATGCGGATATTTTACTTTCCTGTGTATGTTAGCTATAAGTTGATTTATGTAAGGCTCATTTTTTGTTGGGATAAGTATTGAGATCATATAATACAGTAGAACCCAATCACTTTAATAATTTTGCCCACTTATAATCTTATCCTTAGCTTGATTATGTTATAAAACATCCTGAATGCATCAGGATATATTTTTAATGTGGACTTCTTGTCGTCGTCCCATCTTATCGGAAGCTCTTTTATTGAAAATCCGGCCTTTTTTATTTTCAGCAGCAACTCTACATCAAACTCGAAACCCTTGCTGGAAACCGCATTAAATACCTTTTCAAGGACATCTCTTTTGAACGCCTTGTATCCACACTGGGTATCATTTATTCCTATTCTGAAAAGCATCCTTACTATAAGGCTCATCATCCCTCCAAATATTTCTCTCTTGAATGGCTGTTTTATTTTTATCAACTTCTTAACCGCCCTTGATCCTATTACAACATCATAATTTTTTAAATTTTGGATTAGTTTCCATATCTCGTCGGGGCCTGAGGAGCTGTCGGCGTCCGCAAAGGCAACTATGTCGCCTTTGGACGAATTGAATCCCCTTTGAAGAGCCAGCCCCTTCCACGCACTTTCAGAAGAAATTAATTTTATTTTTTTATTTTTTGTATTATATCTTTTTATCAGGTTTTCTGTCCTGTCTTCGCAGCCATTTGCAGATACTATTATTTCATAATCATATTTTTTAAAGAAGTCTACCAAGTTATCAAGGGTTTTCCCAATTCTTTTTTCCTCATTGTAAGCTGGAATGATTATCGATATCATTTAAACGTATTAGCCTGCCTTGTATATAAAAACAGATTCACCGCAGACTCCTGTCAGATTTTTTTCCAACCTTAAATTTTTATTGGCATCCAGTTTTGTCTTATTGTAAATTTCTCCATATTGCGGGCTGTAGATAATATATTCGGGCTTTTGAGTCTGGATCATTCCATCGAGATCGTCAGATGAAAGGCCTGTGATTTTTGAGTTGCATGCATACCCAAAATACGGCCAGAAATTGCTTGCTACTTTTCCCGGCTTTTGGCTGCAGACATATTCTATGCTTGGTTGGAGCGGCCCTCCTGTGTTACAGTGGCTGTTATTTCCTACAAAATTTGAAATAGTAAATACAGAGAGTGCAAGAGAAATTATAACAATTGGGATTTGGAATTTTTTTAAATACTCTAAACCTTCACCAGAAACTAAATATAAGAAAGGCAAGGCTGCTATAAAATATCTGCTGAGCTTTATGTTTGAAAGAAAGAAAAAATAAGCGACAAAAATCAAGAGGTAAACAAAAATTATAAATCTCATTTTTGCGTTGTTTTTAAATTGCCTATACAAGCCAAAAGGTATGAAGAGTGCCAGTATGTTCATTGAAACAAAAAGATTGATTATGTGGTTGGTTATAGGTTCTGGTGTTGTGTAGGTATAAACAATCGCCCACTGGTTTTTCAGGTCGTATAAAGGGTCACCGCTGTGGGCAAGATAATTGTAGGAAAACCACGGAATAAAAATAATAAACATGGATAAGAGGAAAACCGGAATGTTGGAAAACTTCTTTTTATAAATAAAATAGAGCACAACTGAAAATGGGAACAGTCCAAACGGGAACCTCATAAGAAATGCGAGAGCAGAAGATATCGCTGATAAAAAAACATTTTTTCGATTGATCCCCCTAAGAAGGAAATAGAATGAAAGGAAAACGAAAAACATCCCTGGTATATCGGTATAAACCCTGAAGCTCCAATACAAAACAAGATAACTGAAGGAAAAAGCAGACGTGACAAAAAGAGATTTTTTCCTGTCAAAATAAAACCTAGTTGCCAAATAAAAAATAAAAACTGAAAGCACACCAAAAACCATAATCAGCAGTTTTGCAGCAAATAAACTTTCCCCTGTGAAAAGCCAGATAAAAGATATTAAAAAATTCAGCAAGGGGAACCTGAAATCCTCTGTATAATTTGAATGGGCTATAATGTTTCTTGCATTTCCAAGGTAGGCATTTTCATCCCACAAAAGGCCGCTGTCAATAAAGGAAAGCAGAAAAACTGTTAGGAAAAATACAATTAGGATGCTGAGAAGCATATAGTTTTTCTTTATTAATTTGGTTATGGACATAAGCCTTGATCGCAGAGTATCCTTAAAAGCGTCTCCTTATCTGTGAAGCCTTCATGCTTCTTTCCTTCTATTATAAGGGTTGGATATTTTGAGACCTGATAATATTCCCTTAACACCTTTACTGAAGGCTCTTTTAAGTCGGCATGCATGGTGAAAACCAGCAATTTGTCATCAAATGTCCTTTTGAGGTTGTCCAGGACAAACCCTTGCGCATCGCACATGTTAGGCGACTGTTTATTGCATGCGTCTTTTTCTATGAAAAAGATGACTGTTTTTGATTGGGATTTGCAGATGGCTTTCATCTTTGTTGCCAGAAGCCAATAGCTTGTGAGTATTCTGGAATACCTTTCTGTTAGGTCCTCATAATAATTGTAGTCTGTAATTTCACCGGAATCTGGATTATTTTCAGTTAATTTCCTTCCTATCTCATAAGACTGCTTGTTTATGTTTTTAAGGGAGTCTGATAATAGAGGGCATGTGGCTTCCCCGCCAAGGGTATCTAGAAAAAGGAACTGAAGCTGAAAATCCTCAATGCTCCTTATGACATCTTTTAGGTCGATTTCTATTGCAGAAAGCCTTTCCTTGTTTATAGTATACCCTGTATAGACTCCAGTCCCGAACAGCAGGGCTGAGATTATTAGGGCTGAGGCTAATGTTTTCACGTTGAGCTGCTTCTTGAATTCGTTGTTTTTGTTTGGCATAAGTAGAATAGTATAGTATTGAAACAGACGGGTTTAAATAAGAAGACGAGAAATTTTCTACAATTTCTTTACATATCGAGGGTTAGGAACAAATTAAGAAAGGCAGGACACCGAGGGGGTGTAATCTTCTCTGGTTTTCTACCACTTCTTCTTCAGCCTGAAAATTTCATGGAATAAGGCTGCTGTCCAGAAAACGACCATTATTAACGGATAGAGAAACAGATAAATTATATAGCTCATTTTATTCCCTTTTACTTTTTCCCTTGTCATTCCAAAGCTTTTGTTAAGCAAATAGACTCCTATTATTACTCCGAACATCCCGAACATTATTGGTGTTGAGAACGGTATAAAGAAGAGTGAGGTGAATTTGAACTCCTTAAGGTAAACCCCTATATCCCAGTTTACAAGGCCCATCTTCCACATAAAATCATTCACAGACCCTATCACTCCCCAGACCATTGAGCCGAAAATAAAGATTATCAGGAGTGTCGAGATAAGATTTAATGGCAGCAGGAAAATGCCAAGGTTCCCATATCTTCTTTTGAACATCATGCCCCTGTATTTGTACATGTTGTCAAAGGCCCCCCTGTACCATCTTAATCTCTGGCTGAAAAGCTCCCTCCAGCCAGAAGGGCAGATTGTGTAGGAAACCGCATTTACGCTGTTTTCTATTTTATAGCCGGCCTTATGGATTTTCAATGCAATATCCATGTCCTCTGTTAGGTTGCCTTCTGAAAACCCGCCAACATCCATTAAGACGTCCCTCCTATAAACAGAAAAAACTCCTGGGGTCACATGCACAGCATCTATCACAGCCAGCATTTTCCTCAAAAAGACATTAAGCAGATATTCAACGTGCTGTATCCGTTCAATAAGTGTTTTCGGTTTCAATACTTTCACAGCAGGCGTGACTGCTGCAATTTCAAGGTCTTCGAAATAGCCTGTCATGTTTTTAAGCGCTTTGCTGTCTACGAAAGAGTCGGCGTCTATGCAGGCTACAAGGGTTCCTGTTGCGGCTTTTATCCCCCTATTTAGCGAGTAGGATTTTCCTCTGTTAGTTTTGTTTGACAAAACTTTTACTCCAAATTTCCTGAAGCCGTTTGCCACCTCTTCCGTGTTGTCCCTCGAGCAGTCGTTCACGACTATTATTTCCAATAATTTTTTCGGGTAGTCCAAATTCAGGATGGATTTGATGCACTTTGTGATTGTCGTCTCCTCATTGTAAGCAGGTATTATGACAGAGACTTTCTGTTTCTTCAGCGCCTTTTTGTTTTCTTGGGGATTTTTATTCTGGAGAAGGGTAAGGATCCAGACTACTCCTATGAATACAAAAATGAACCAAGCTACATAATTGATTATGCTCACTAATCCAAACCCCATAGCTAAGGCTGCCTCATGGTTAATAATTAGAACCTCTATAAATATATAACTACCATTATTCACGCTTTATGCCTCTCAACGACTGGAGGTTGATTTCAGACCAATTGAAAAAGAAATCAACTTCATCCCTTAAAGACTGGAACCATTTTATACGGCCTAATTTATGGGGTTATGGGCTGGCTGTTTACCTTATCGGGATTCTATCAGGAGGGTTTTATTATTCTTCAGGCCTTCTTGTCGGGGCAATTGTTGCAATCCTCTTGTGCACAGCATCAATAACAGTCAACCATTATTTTGATTACAAAACAGACAAGAAAAGCAAACAGATTTACAGGTTCCCTGTTGCAGCTGGAAAGATAAAAAAGGGAACGGCCGCATTTTTTAGCTTATCTACAATATTTTTTTCTATATTTTTGTCTTACGTTTTTTTAAATAATTTTTCTTTCTATCTAGTCCTATTCGCCAATTTCATGATCATTAGTTATTCATCCCCCCCAATCAGGATAAAGGAAAGGGCTTTCCTTGGGATTTTCTGGAATGGCATTGGATATGGCTGGGTTCCATATTATCTGGCTTTGTTCATTTCAAACCAGCCAATCACATATTTCCAGCATCTTTTGGGGTTGATTCCGTTTTTAATAAGCGCAAGCGGGCATATCCTGCTTCAGGTAAGGGACATAAAAGACGACAAAAAAGGTTCTGTCGTGACAACTTCAACCAAATTCGGAGCCAAAAAAATGAAAAAGGTTTCAGGCCTTATGGTTTTGTTTTCTGGCTTGGTTATGGTTTACCTCATTCTGCAAAATTTTCTTAATTATCTGGCTTTCTTTTCAATAATTTTTGGGATTTTGGTCGGGTTAGAACACAAAAGGATGAAATCAGATGTCACAAAGAGCTACAGGAAACTTCAGATTCTCTATATCATCGGCGGGCTGTTTTTTATTTTGTCTATAATAAAATTTTAATTTTGCCTAAACCTTAAATCTTTTTTCTCTAATTATAATCATGTGGCCTTTTAGCAGTCGAAGGGGGGAGAAGCAGCCTGAATTTCCCAGACTTGAAGATTGCAAAATGGCGGAAAGCGGCTATACACACAACGTCAAGGGTCCCAAATGGCATAGGAATTTGGACCGCAAGTATGAAGTAATAGCCAGGGTTTCTGTGGAAAGAACGGGCCTGAAAGAACCTTTATACAAGAGCCAGATCCCTGTGCCGATTTCCGGATACAGGTCAAATCTGCAGAGAAGGATGCGTTTTAAGGATGAGGATTATAAAAGCTTTGTTTTAGTTTTCAAGCCGCTTTTGGAAGATTATGAAAGCCTTGCAGAAAAAGTAAACAAAAGCCTTCACCTTTGATTCATTATAGCAAAGATCAGGCTGAAAAACTGGAATAGATAATTACTAAAAACTTCTTTCTAATATTAAGCCATGATCACAAAGATCAGGCTGAAAAACTGGAAATCCCACCTGGATTCTGAGTTTGATTTTACAGAAGGGGTGAACGCCCTAATCGGGATAAATGGGGCAGGCAAGTCGTCTGTGCTTGATGCCATTTCTTTTGCACTTTTTGGGACATTCCCAAACCACAGCAACCGAAAGGTCGGGCTGGATGATTTGATAATGGGTAGGCCTGCAAAGAAGGAGGAGGCCGAGGTTTATCTGGAATTTTCTTCTGCTGGCAAAAAATATTCTGTTTTGAGAAAGGTCAAGGCAGGGAAAGGGACTATACAAGCTGAAGTAAGGGGGGACGGAAGGCTCATAGAAGTCAACCCAAAGGGCGTGACAGAGCATATAGAAAAGGTCCTTCAAATTGATTATCCGCTATTTTCAAAGGCTGTTTATTCTGAACAGAATAACATAGATTATTTCATGACACTAGCAAAAGGCAAAAGGATGCAGGAGATAGACAAGATGCTCGGGATCGACAGGTTTGAGTCTGTAAGGAATTCTGCAGGCTCCATAAAAAATATTGTGCAGGCAAAACTAGCTGAAAAAATAAGGCTGCTGTCTGAGCTGAAAAGGGAGGGCATAGAAAGCAAGATACAAGCTGCATCAACAAATATTGCGGACCTTGAAAACTCCAAAAAAACAGCTGATAGGGAGCTTTATCTTGTAAACGCTCATATCAGTGAAATAAATGGCAAGCTTTCCGAGGCAGAAGCCAAAGAGAAAAGGTTTTTGGAGGTTGAGAAGAGGCTTGCAGAACTAAAATCGGCATACAGGGAAATCTGGTTCAGCCTGCAGGAGAAATTTGCATTGTTGAAGAGCCTGGAAAAGGCGGCTGTTTTGATAGAGGCTGAAAAAACAAAAACTGCTATTTTGGAAATTGGGAACAGTATAAAGGCTGATAAAGAGATTCTGGAGTCCCACAGGAATAAGGCTGCGAATTTGAATGCTGAGATCAAAACAATCAGCCTAAGCCTGTCCGACCTGGAAAAAATAAAGGGGCCTAAATGCCCTGTATGCGAGAATGAAATCGTGGCCGAGAAAAAAACAATTTTAAAAGCAAGCCGGCAGAAAAAACTAGAGGAGCTAAAGAAATTCCTGGAGTCCTCGCTCAAGGATGTTGGGGGCACAAAGGCAAAGATTGAGGGTCTCGAAAACGAAAGCCGCGCGAAAGCAAAGGCGCTTGACAGATTGGATCGGATGGCCGGTGAGTTTGAAATCGTGGATAGATTAGAGAACAAGCTTAAGCTCATTGATATTGGGGGTGTGGAATCTGAAAAAAAGCTGATGGAGGATCAGCTATTGGATGTGAAGATGCTGAGAAACCTTCTGCCGGAAAAAACAAAGAGGCTGGGGGAACTGCAATCAGGCCTGTCTTCAATTAATTTTATTTTAAAAAAAGAGTCCCAGATTTTGGCTGATTTGCAGAAAAGGCAGGAAATTATAAAGGCGTGCCAAAAAGATGCTGATGCTTACATCGTGATGTCTTCCATGCTGGACAGCTTTATCCAAGCGATAAAATTTTCCCAAGAGCAGCTGAGGGAGGAGTTCACAAAAACAGCAAATAATATAATGGACAGCCTTTGGGGAAGCCTGTACCCTTACACTGATTTTGAGTCTGTGAGGCTTGCGATAAGCGAGGGGGATTATGTATTGGAAGTCAAAAACACGGGATCCTGGGTTGCTGTTGATTTTGTATCAGGCGGGGAGCGAACCCTCGCATGCCTTGCATTAAGGGTGGCCTTTTCCCTTGCATTCATCCCAAACCTGAAATGGCTGATATTGGACGAGCCTACGCATAATTTAGATTCAAATTCCATCCAAAAATTTTCTTCTGTGCTAAGCCAGGAAATGGGAAAATTTGTGAACCAGATTTTTTTGATAACCCATGAAGCAAAATTAGTGGAGGATATAGAAGGCACTGTTTATAGGCTGGAAAGGGACAAATCAGCAAATGGAGCCACAAAGGTCACGAAAATTTGATCTTCATCTCCTATATAACAAGTGAATCTCGTGTCTTTTAACATAGAGACGAGACACGAGACTGATTAATTGGCTGAAAGGCTCCAGAAATATAAGGGCTCTGATGTCTATATATAGGTATGAGCCACGCAGGCCTGAAAGGGGAGTTGTTCGGCTTCAATGAGCTGATAATTATATTGATTGTCCTTATAGGCGGCCTGCTCTCCTACCAGTTCATAACCCAGATAGGGACTGGCCTCGACAAGACCCTTGACGATTTCTGCAAGCGTAATCCATCCTCTGTAATCTGCGGCGGGGATTCAGAAAGTGTTGGAAGCAATCTGGCCGCCTTTTCAACTGAAGCC
>CAZVWU010000011.1:0-24082 GCA_964631205.1 uncultured archaeon
ACGCTGAAAGGCCTGCCTAAAGTTAGCTTGCTTTCAGGCACGCTTAGCTCTTCAAATTCAACCCCAAAGCTGCCTGTTTTGCCTTTCCCAGTCGGATTAGTGTAAACCCCTTGCAGAATCTCCTTTGCAGCGCATGTCGGGCAGGTCAGCAGCTTTATTGCTTCCTTAAAGGATTTGAACATGTCTTCTACAGCATCTTTTAGAGGACCTAAGGTCTGCTTGCCGAAATCCTTTACAGGCGCCCACCACTGGCCGAAAGCAGCAGACCCTACAACATCTGATCCGACGCCGAAAGTGTAGATAAGGAAAGAGATCATTATAATCACTACCCCAAAAGTTTGCTTGATTTCTATCCCTCCAAATACGCCGTTGAAGAATGTTAATACCCAAATACCTGAAAACAATATTGCAGTGAAGTTCCAGTTCCAAGGCTGGAAAAGAATAATATTCCAGATCAAAAGAGCAATTATTGTTATCAATAATAGCATGTTACTAAAAGCGTCTTCTGCAACATTAATTCTTAGTTTTTTGAGTCCTTTTGGCGCCATGAAAACGCCTTTTAAAATACAGAATAATATTAATACTCCTAAACTAATGTAATGCACCAACCCAATTTTAATGCCCAGATCGATGCCTAAACCCTGAACCCCAAATTCGTGATACGATGATAGAAATGGTATTTCTGGACTAAAAGCCAAGATTAAAAGGATGAACATAACAAAAGCAAAAAGGATGCCATTTGCTTGATATTCCTCTTCCTCGTTATCCATAGGTAGAAAGGCCAGAATAGCGAAAGTCAAAACACCAAGAAAAAGAGAGTTTAAAACCCATCCAAGCACAAAAGCTAAAACAATCCCAAATATAGCCTTCATTACAGCTCCCATCCATCCTTGGTGAGTATAGTCGCCCATTATTTCTGCTCCTTAATCCGGTTTCCTTTCTGTATTGAATGAGAAATATCCTACAAATCCTATAATTAAGCCGATAATCCCTGAGAATGGGATCACTCTGCTTCCGAGTAGCAATGTTATAAACAATATAACAAAACCAGCAGCCTTCAGGAACTCTTTTGTCCATCCCCACCTGGCAACCCCTGAAGTCACAAGATTATGACTCATACCTTCCATCAACTTTTCCATCTCTATGTCAGCTTTGAACCTTTCTATCCGCTCCCTCCTCGCTTTCGGATCTTTCAACCCAGCCATCTCCGCATCAAAGTCTCGCTTGAGTTCCTTCACTTTTTCCTGTATTTGGTGTGTGCCTTCAGCCTCAGGTATCAATGCAGAACCACCAAAAAACAGACCTGCGAAAAAGAAGCCCGGGCTTTGCAGCAGCGCAGATGAGATTAATCCGCCAAAGAACCAATAGAGAGAAGGCTTGATATCAGAAATGTATTTCCCGTATTTTCTGGGGAGCGGAATACCTTTTATTTCTTTGTGCTCTTCCAGCCATTTTTTAGCTTCCTCTGAGCCATAGTGTTTTTTTCTTATTTCGAATTCGGCCTTCCCAAAATCTCTTGCTGTTTTTCTATTTTCAAGTTCCTTAGCTAAAATTTTTTTATAGTCAGGGGATTCTATACTTACATAAGGATCTATTTTTCCCACAATTTCATTTTTTTTAAGTTCGAGTTCTTCTTTAACCCTTCTTTCCTTACTACCAGCTTTCCATGTTAAGTATTTTGAAACTTTTTTTTCGAACTCATCGTACTCTCTTTCTGTCATGAGACCTTCGGGTCCATTGCCTAGTGGTCGTGTAGTGCAAACAGGGCATACAAGTCTAATATAAACTTCCCGAGTATCTTCATCCACAAATTCTCTTTTTCTATACTCAGGACAATCAGGTTTTCCAAATTTAGGACATTTTCTCGCAGGGGCATTTCCTCCGAGATCCCTTATTAGAAATTTGTCAATGAGACGGCCGTCTGGCCCATCATTCAAACACTTAACCATAAGTCCAACTACCTAGATCCCTCATTACAATACTAATAATTACCCCAAGCCCGCTTAAATAGAATAAAAGTTTGGGCGGGATATGCAGGAAAATTAAAACAATGGATTGGGAATGAAGAAGACATGGAATAATAAGCCTGGACTATTATAAACTTATGTTCATATTTTTGAATTAACTAGAACTGGTCACTCTGCAACTATCCTTGCGCGGGTGATTTCAACGGTTCCAACCGCTGTGAATTCCATTGTGTTCTCGCCTTTTACAAGGGTTGTGTTGCTTATTGGCCTGCTGTTTGTGCCAGAAATTATGTCAGCAAACTCTATCCTGTTCCCATTCAGTGTTACCGTCAGCCGGCCGGGTTTTGAAACCTCTGCATCTGCCTGAAGAGTTAATCTTTTCTTTTGGAGGGAAGCCAGCTGGTCCTCAGAAAGGGCAAATATTTTCTTTTTTGTTAGTGATGTTGTAAGCAGGTAGACATTTATTTTTGGGTCTGTTATCTCATATAGGCCGCCTTCTGAAATGAAGCTTATCCTGTTGTTCAGGCCTATATTAGGGACTGTTTTCTGGTCAAAGCTTACAAGGACAAACCTGTCAGGCTTCTCGTTGTAAATCTCAAAGCCATTCACCTTGATTATCAATCTACCTATCGAATCGCCTCTAGGGCTGGCAGCTAAATTGATTTCTGCCTTTTCAAAGGCTTCAAGCTCTTTTGGCTGGAGATCAAATACCTCGACTTTCGCCTGACCGTATTCTTGGGTAAGCTTCAGGCTGTCAAGCTGGTACGCAGATGATTTTACTATTGTCGCAAGGCCAGGCGCCGAGGTGGAAATTTGGATGGAATAAGGATCGGTTATATTCTGCTTGGGTATTTTTATTGCCTGATGGCCTTCTGTTGGCCTGCCGCGGAATACTTCAATGGAATTCCATGAAATTACAAGGTCTTCTGCTGAATTTGTTTTGTCTTTATTGACGTCGAATTCAAGGACAAGCCTTTCTGTATAGTCAAGGAGGTTTTTGTTCGCAGGGACCTGTTCTGAAATTTCTTTGGAGGTGAAGCCGGCTGATATCTCCTGCGGACCCCAGTTTTTCAGGGTCTCGAACTGGGTTGTCCCTGCAGAAAATGGTTTTATCTGGACTATTCTTGCTGGCACAGTTGAAACAAAGCCAATCTGCCCCACTGTCACCTCAGTCACAGTTGTTATGTTTTTCACAGGTTGCCCTGGAGGCAATGTATATGTCGGCCCGAAAACAAGCAGAAATATCCCCAGCAAAGCAAGGGCAACAACAAGCACAATTATGAATTCATCCATAGGCATCCATTTATGTTCTTATTTTATTAGATATCAATAAATAGGTATAAAGTTTATGGAGATCATAAAAACAGATTTAAAGCACGGGAAGATAACCCTAAAACCAGTCAACATGGACGACCTTTGGCATATACAGCAGGTGGTTGAGGCAGGGGATAAAGTTAGCGCAAAGACTGAGAGGAAAACAACAGTCAGGCGCGGCGAAGAGGTTGTAAAGGGCGAGAGGGAGAAGATGGTTTTGGGGATAGAGGTTGAGAAAATAAATCTGGAAAATCAGCTGAGGCTTACAGGGAAAATTGTCGAAGGGCCTGAAAATATAACACATGAATACCACACCCTCTCAATCGAGCCTGGAACAATACTGACAATTGAAAAGCAATGGGAGAAATATCAGCTGGAAAGGCTGAGAAAGGCTAGGATAAAAAAGCCTTTGCTGTTTATCTGTGTTCTGGATAGGGAGCAGGCTGATTTCGCTGTGTTAAAGGAATCCGGTGTAGAATTTTTAGCTTCGATAGAGCCTAAAAAATCAGGGACAAGAATAAGCTCCAAATCAGAATCAGATGACAGGTCTGGATATTATAAAGAAATAACAGAATACATGGAAAACAGATCGCAATATATAGTTGTTGCAGGCCCGGGGTTTGAAAGGGAAAATCTTTTAAAATATATCAAGGGAAAAAACCCTGATTTGGCTAAAAAAATCATTTTAGAGCACAGCTCGGATATAGGGAGATCTGGCATACAGGAGGTTATCAAAAGGTCAGCTAACACAATCCTGAAAGACACACGGATTTCAAGGGAGGCTGGTTTTGTTGAGGAATTTTTGAAAAGGATAAACACAAAGGGGTTGGTTGTGTATGGGAAAAAGGAAACAGAGGAAGCAGTGGCTGCGGGCGCAGTGGAAACGCTTTTGGTGTCAACTGAAAAAGTGAAGGAGCATATAAAACTCCTTGAGCTTGCAGAAAAAGTGAAGGGGCAGGTTGTTTTAATAACTTCAGACCACCCGGCTGGGGAGCAGTTCCTGAGTTTGGGCGGGATTGGCGGGTTCCTCAGGTGGAAATAGGTTCTTAACAAGTTAAATAGAGAACCTATTTCGTCCCTCTAATTAGGATTTAGATCTTACAAAAATTCAACTCCGCTAAAACCTCTAAAGTCATTAAGCAGCTCTTTTTTTTTGGGGACTTTTGTCAGCCTCAGTGCAACATAGTTTGATATAACATTGTTATATAATCTTTTATAAGACTACCACAGGGGAGTAACTTTATAAATCCGAGATCCATAAATTTACTATGGCAGACCAGTATTTGCGTGAGTTGGAAATAAAAGCTAGGGACGGAACTGTTGGAGCAGCCTTAAAGCTTGCTGCAGAATATGGAAGGCTGGGCATGCAGGATGAGCAAGAAGTTTGGGGGATCAGGGCAGCGATGAGAGGATTTATAGGGAATAACGAATGCCTGTATGACTTTGTAGCAGGCGGAAATAAAATCATGATACGTCGAGGAAACACAAGCATAGTCTCTAGGTCAGGCTCATATGGCTGGGAGAAAGGCAAATATGAGATATTGCCTAGTGTTGGCGGAATAGGAATTGAGGAATTATTTGGAGCCGCTGATGATGTCATAGGCTGGAAAGAATTAAAAGATGCTCTTGAAATTGCTGAAGCTGCAGCCCAAGCTGAAAGCGGCGATTTGAAAGGGCTGAAAAAGCTGTACGAGCTCGTTAAATAATTCTTTGAATAACAGTGTTATATTTGAAGCCAAAGCAGTGGCGCTACCTTCTTTTTAAGCCTGTAACCTAAATGTATTATTCTAACCAAAGAAAAAATACACCTAACCAATGGGAAAGTAAATCCTTTCTTTTTGGGTATGCAGCTTTTTAGGAAAAAGCTGCAGCAAAAAACTTTCTAGTGCAGGTCTTTTGCTGAAGCAAAAGAAGTGCCTTTGGAAAGAAAAAGGCTAGACATGTATAAAAAACCGCAGCAGGGGGAAGGCGAAGTTGTGAGGACAAGGCTGCCTAGGGGGCGGGAAGTCTTCGGATGGGTAGATGCGACACTTGGAGGCAGCAGGTTTAGGGTTACATGTTCAGATGGAAAGGAGCGGATGTGCAGGATGCCAGGTTCGCTTAAGAGAAATCTCTGGGTCAAGGTGGGGGATTTGGTTATTGTTGAGCCATGGGAAATAGAGCCTGATGTAAAGGCCGATGTTGTTTTCCGTTACACTAGAACGCAGGTCGAGTGGTTGAGGAAAAAAGGAATATTAAAGGGTTGATTCTAATTTCCGGAATATGGTGCTCGTGAATATACCAGAGCAAAGAAAGGCTGTTTTGATAGGGAAAGAAGGGGGAACAAAAAGGAAAATAGAGAGCCTGTCAGGCACAAAGATTTTTGTTGGAGATGAAATCCAGATAGAAGGAGACGCTGAAAACCTGATTAAAACCTCGGAAATAATAAAGGCGATAGGAAGGGGATTCCCGCCCGAGACAGCTTTAAAATTGGGGGATGAGCGTTTCTGTCTGGATGTAATTAATATAAAAGGGAGCCCCAACACAATTAAAAGATTGCTCTCAAGGGTCATAGGCACGGATGGAAAAGCAAAACAGAATATCCAGAACCTTACAGGAGCCTCAATTGCTGTTTACGGGAAAACAGTTTCGATAATAGGGGATTATAAACAGATGGAAAATGCAAGGGTTGCAGTTGAGATGCTGCTGGCAGGAAGGAAGCACACTACTGTATGGAGATATCTTGAGAATATAAATAAACAGGAGGTTTGATTGTATGAACTGCAAAAAATGCGGAGGCGCTGCAATCGGATGGAAATGCGACATGTGCGGGGCGGAGGCTGAAGAGCATGTTGAAACGCACAAATGCGGCGGAAGCCACTGTGTGCCAAAATGCGAACCCTGCGGCGAAGCAGAAGGTTTGTGCAAGTGTTAAAGGCGTCTAATTGATTGTTGTATCACGGGAGAGGATAGTTATGGCAGAGCAGGTTAAATCTGCAGAAGAGCTGTCAAGGCAGCAGAGGGAGATCTCAATATCCGAATTTTTCGAGAAGAACCGCCATCTTTTAGGTTATGACAACAAGATAAAGGCGCTGCTGATTATTGTGAAGGAAGGGGTGGACAATGCTTTGGATGCCTGTGAAGAGGCGAGGATATTGCCTGAGATTTTTGTGAAAGTTGAAGAGGCTGGAAAAGAAAAATACAAAGTTGTTATAAGGGATAATGGCCCTGGGATACTGAAAGATAAAATCCCAAAAATATTTGGAACTCTTCTGTACGGCAGCAAGTTCCATAGGCTGAGGCAGAGCAGGGGGGCGCAGGGTCTGGGAATCTCCTGCGCAGTCATGTATTCCCAGCTTACAACAGGCGAGCCGGTGGAGGTTCTTTCATCCACAGGGGACAGCGTGACACACAGATATAAAATGAAAATTGATGTGAAAAAAAATGAAGCTGTTGTGCTGGAGAGCGAGGACCTTAAAGGCGCAAAGTGGCATGGCACACAAATAACCTTTATCTGCGAAGGGATATACAGGGAGCACAAGCAGTCGGTTCTGGAATATATAAAACAAACAGCAATAGCAAACCCTTTTGCAAATGTGGTTTATGAATCGCCTACAGGCAGGATAGAGTTCAAGAGAAGCGCGAAAGATCTTCCGCCCGAGCCAAAACAGATACAGCCCCACATAAAAGGGGTGGAGATTGGTGTGATGACAAGGCTGCTTGAAGCAACAACAGCAAGAAGTTTGGAGTCCTTTTTTGTAATGGAGTTTACAAGGATGGGCAAGACAAGCGCAGAGGAGATCTGCAAGGCGGCAGGGCTTGACCCGAAGATTTCACCAAAAAGGGTGGAGGACAGGGATGTTGTAAAGATTGTGGAGGCGGTCAAAACCGTAAAGCTCCCAAATCCCCCAACTGACATATTGTCTCCGCTCGGGCAGGAACTTGTGGAGGGCGGCCTTAAAAAGGAGCTCAGCCCTGATTTTGTTTCAGCAATTTCAAGGCCGCCTGCTGTTTACAGGGGATTTCCTTTTGTTATAGAGGTGGGGATTGCTTATGGCGGAGCCATACAGGAGCAGCAGGTCATGCGGTTTGCGAACAGGGTCCCTCTGCTTTATCAGCAGGGCGACTGCGCAATTACAAAATCTGCAACAACAGTTGACTGGAAAAGATACAATATTGAGGCAGACAAGCTTCCCATAGGGCCAGTTGTTTTGTTTATCCATATCTGTTCTGTTTGGGTTCCATTCACATCGGAATCGAAAGAGGCAGTCGCTTCATACCCGATAATAATAAAGGAAGTAAAGCTTGCCCTTCAGGAGGCAGCAAGGAAGCTGTCCTTATACCTGTCAGGCATAAGAAAAGCCCAGTATCAGGCCGAGAGGATCAAGACATTCGAAAAGTATGCACAGGAGACAGCAAATGCAGTTGAGGAGCTTACAGGAGAGCCTGCAAAAAAAGTGAAGGAGCTTATAGAAAAGGTAGTTAAAGAAAAGGCAGGGGAAATAGAGGAAGAAGCAGTTGAACAAAAAGAAACTGAAACAAAAAAGAAAAAAGAAGATGACGAAAATGTAAAAGAATACGGAGATATAGATGACCAAGAATAGTTTATCTATTTCAATCTCTTTAATAATTAATCTTATGGCAACAACAAGAGTTGAGGATCCGAGAGAAAATTTGAAGGACTTGGGTGGAGGGATAATCAAACAATTGCAAAAAATCCAGAATCCTGACATACAATTACCTGTCAGGAGTTTGTCAAACATATTTTTTGATGACAAGACGAAGCTGATTACACTTGGCGACAAGGTTAGCCACAGAACTTACCTTAATGTAGCTCACACGAGAAAGTTCATGCAGACATTGATGGTCGCAGCTGAGTGCAAAAAGCTTCTGGAACAAAAACAGCACACAACGACCTCGATCAGAGACCTTTATTATATAATGAAAAGAACTCTCCCTGGAACAGAGGAAAACACTTTTGAAGAGCAGGAAGAGTCAGATCCTTTGCTAGAGGACATAGAAGTAGCGATGAACACATTGAGGGAAAATCTTCACTTGCATGCAGATCAAAAAGGATCTTTAGCAGGCCCACTAATTGTCAGAGAGCCAACTTTTAATACAGAGTCGGACTGCGCAAAATCCGGCGCATCCGGATATGGTGTGCCGTCCATTTGCGAGCCGGATACTGTTGAGCTTGTTTCCACAGACGCAGATTTTGTTTTGGTTATAGAGAAGCAAGCAGTTTGGAATAGATTGAATGAGGATAGATTTTGGAAAAAACACAATTGCCTAATTCTGACAGGAAAAGGCCAGCCAGACAGAGGCACAAGGAGGATGATAAACAGACTGCATAAGGAGTTAAAACTACCAGTCTATGTAGTTACTGATGCCGATGCATGGGGATACTATATTTACTCTGTTATCAAACAGGGTTCGATAAACCTTTCCTTTGTCTCAGACAGGCTAGGAACACCTGACGCAAAATTCATCGGCCTGACAACTCAGGATGTCGTACAATTCAACATACCAAAAAACGTAACCATAAAACTCAACGAGGGTGACAAAAAAAGAATACAGGAATTGCTTAACTATATGTGGTTCAAGCCAAAGGAATGGCAGCACGAGCTGAAAAATATGCTGCAGGTTGGCTATAAACTGGAATTAGAATCTCTTTCCAACAAAGACATCCGATTTATCACAGAAAAATATCTGCCTGAGAAAATCTCAAAGAAAGATTTTTTGCCTTAATAGCTATCCTTTTCTTTCGCGAAAGAAAAGTATACCGTACCCAAAAGAAAGGCATTTACATTTTTATTTTGTTTAAAAATTTCTCCAGATTAGTCGGTTTGCCTGAATAAGTAAAAAAACCCAACTAGCCTTTAAACAGGTGTTAAGATTTCAACTTTTTCTAAAACAAAACATTAAAAAAAGAAAATCAGGTTTTTGCAAGATTCCAGACAGCCTTTAATGCAACAACCAAAGCTGCAGGCGCCACAAACACTGCGACGTTTCTAAACACAGAGCTCAGCACTGTTCCTAAAGTGGGGATCAAAGTGTCTACTACCTGAAGGTTTGCTGTGCCAGCCACACCCAATGCGATTGCAGCCACTAAAAAATGGGTTGTTTCGCTTTCTGTAATATTCAATAGCCCTACAAGAAATCCCAAAACAACCAGGACTAGGGTGACTGTCCCTGCATATGCTGCGACTGCTCCAGAAGCTAAACCAGCAACAAAAGCTATTAAAACTCCTACAACAAATGCCATGTTGCCTGCAACTTGCAGTTGAGATTTTTGCTTCTTTTTAAAAGGATTCAATGCCATACGTCTCCTTTAGTTTATTTATAGTCCAGGCTGCTTATAAAGGGTTGTACCTTTATCAACTTCAAAAAACCCCAGTTGGCCTTTGAGTGGAACAAATGTTACCCTTTCAACTTTTTCCAAAATAAACCCGTATTTTTTCTTTCCAATCCAGCCAAATTCTTCCAGCCCTTCTTTCGAACCAAAGTGCTTGTCAGAATCCTTCAAATAATCCTCATCAGTCATATACTCTTTCACGCCAACTAAAACAGCTTTTCCAACTAAACAGCCTTTAACAAGTTTCTCAGGATCAAACCCAAATCTCTTGCAGGCCGCCAAAGAAACATTCATTCCAGCATGTATAAAAAATTCCCCCCTGAATTTCGTGTTCCACAGTCTTGACTCTATTGTTTTCTTTCCAAGCAAAATAAGCTCTGGATAAGGCTGTTTAAGGGAGAGGGCTTTCATATCAGCTTGTCGCATTCACCACCTCAAAGGTTGTGGACCCTGAGCCATCAAGATAGCCTGTTTTTGTGGCTTTGCCGGCAACAGTAAAAGTGCCGGGTTTGGAATTGCCTCCGATTAATTTTGTCCAGGAAAATTCGCCTGCTGAGTTTGTTGAGCCTGAGCTTTGCTGCTGTGTGCCGCTGGCATAAGTCATTGTCAATTCAACTGTAGCTGTTTCTATTGGCGATTGGGCTTCTGTAATTTTTGCAGTAATGGTCACTTCATTCCCCCTTACTATTGTCTGGCTATTTGCCGCAACAGAAACTATTAACTGTTTTTGTTGGTTCTCTGTACACATCTGTGTCTCTGGAGGTTTGGTGTTTGCTGATCCGCAGTTGTTAGAGTCTGTGCATGTCCTGTTTTGCTCGCTGTTAAGGCAGGAAGACCAATAATCTGCGCAGGACCAGTTTTCAGCGCAAGTAGAGAGGGGGGATGGAACAGAGGTGGTGGAGGAAGAGGACGAGCCTGAAGAACCACCTGAAGAACCAGTAGACGGACTAGGCGGCTGATTGGATATTGTTTTAAGTTCATGGCCTTTGCAGTCTGGCTTGCAAGCAGTGCAGACACCTTCCTTGCATGAATTATTGCATGTGGCATTAAAGCCATCAGCGCAGGTTAATTTAGCTGATGGCGGGCAAGATACATTTTTGCATTTATCTATTGTTTCAACAGTCTGGTTGGCTGTATTTTCTTTTTGCGCAAAAGAACTTGGGGATGGTTTTGGGGTCTCGCCTTCTAATCTGCTCTCCTCTTTCAAAATTATATTTCCGCTGAAGGTTTTTGAGAAAAAATAGCCAATTAGAATACCTATGGATAAAATCAGTGCTATGATAATAATACTGGCGAGCTTGGCCATAAATAGCTTTTAATAGTAATATATAAAAATACAGAATATCCAGTAAGTGGGCCCGTAGCTCAGCACCTCTTTCTTAGAGGGATGACATAGGTCTGGATAAATAGTTTAGGACATATGTCAGCCTAAATCGAAAGAGCTGCACCAGAAAGAAAGTGAGCAGTTTGGACAGAGCGTCGGTTTCCTAAATATAGAGTTCTTTAAAACCGACAGTATGTAGGGAAGACCGCAGGTCGCAGGTTCAAATGCTAGCCTTTCTTTCGAAAGAAAGGCTACCGTACCCAAAGAAACAGTTTACTAATATAAATGGGTAGATGGAAATCCTGCCGGGTCCGCTTAACTTCGGTAAAGGCAGCCTGATTAAAACTTATAAAGAAGGAAGAGAAATAATTAGTTGATTGAAATTTGAAAGGGGATGGAAATGGGAAGGATCATAACTGTTGCTTCTGGAAAAGGCGGTGCAGGAAAGACCACCTTCGTATGCAATCTGGCTGCTACCATGGCAAGATTAGGCAAGGATGTTGTGGCAGTCGACGCTAATCTTACAACTCCAAATCTAGGCGTTCACCTAGGAATACCTCTATACCCTGTAACCCTACAAGACGTCCTAGCAGGCGAAGCAAAGCTAAAAGAGGCAATTTATTCAGATAAATCAGGGATAAAAGTTATACCGGCAGACATGTCAATAACAAGGCTGTCGAAAACAAGTGCGAATGAGCTTGTGAATGTTCTGTATAAACTCGCTGACGGGTTTGATTTTGTGCTGGTGGATTCGGCTGCTGGCCTTGGGAAGGAGGCAGTAACAGCAGTTGAAGCAGCAGACGAGCTGATTACTATAACCAACCCTGAAATGCCTGCTCTTGTTGATGCATTAAAATTAGTGAAAATAACAGACAAGCTAGAAACAACAAATCTGGGGGTAGTTCTTAATAAGGTAAGGCGGGACAGGAACGAATTGAACCAGAGAGAGGTCACGGAATTCTTGGGGATGAATATTCTCGGGACAATCCCAGATGATCATAATATGAGGAAGGCCCTTCTAGTAAAACAGCCTTTAGTCACTTACAAGCCAAGATCGCGTGCAGTAAAAGGTTACAGGTCGATTGCGGCCTCCCTCGCAGGGATCCCTGTGAAAAAACAGGCGAAATTCATCTCTGTTCTGAGCTGGTTGAGAAGGTAATATGGGGAAATCAATAAAACCCCTTTTCTTAACAACATCTTAATATTCCTTTCAGTAGGTGCTTATAAATGAAATCCTTTTTCACTTCTGAAGCTGTCTCTCCCGGGCATCCTGACAAAATCTGCGACCAGATTTCCGACGCAATAGTCGACGCTTCTCTTGACGGCGATATAAATTCTAGGGTCGCTGTTGAGACTGGGGTCAAGGCCGGGATTTTTGACAATAAAAAATATTCGCCTTTAATAAAGCTTTTTGGGCTGGAAAAGGCAAAACAAATTGAAAAGCATGGCGCTGTCGTGCTGCTAGGAGAGATAACAACGGCTGCTGAATTTGATCCAGAGGAAATTGTAAGTAAGGTAGTAAAAGAAATAGGTTATTTCGAAGGCGATGGCTTTGACCCAGGCTGTTTTGTTATACCACTCTTAGGGAAGCAATCAGCTGACATAGCCCAGGGAGTTAACAAAGGCGACTTGGATCTTCAGGGGGCAGGAGACCAGGGCCTAATGTTTGGATATGCAACAAACGAAACTTCTTCTTACATGCCATTGCCCATTGACCTCGCGCACAAACTTATAATGCGTCTAGACGAGACTCGGAAAAAAGGTATACTGCCTTGGCTAAGGCCCGATGCTAAATCACAGGTCACTGTCATGTATGAAAATAACAAGCCTGTCAAAGTAACGCACGTTGTAATAGCTGCACAACACTTGGATTCTGTAAAGGACTCAGAAATACAGGCCGGGATAGTAGAAGAGGTTGTGAAAAAGATCATACCAGATAATTTCTTGGACAGGGACACCAAATACCATATAAACGGAACAGGAAGGTTTGTCATCGGCGGGCCTGCCGGGGACAGCGGTGTGACAGGCAGAAAGATAATAGTCGATACTTATGGGGGAATGGGAAGGCACGGAGGCGGAGCATTTTCTGGAAAAGATCCTTCAAAGGTTGACAGATCAGCTACGTATGCTTGCAGATGGGCAGCAAAAAACGTTGTTGCAGCAGGCCTCGCAGAGAGGTGCGAAATCCAGATTTCTTATGTTATTGGAAAACCAGACCCCTTGTCTATAAGGGTTGACACATTCGGAACAGCTAAAATTCCAGACAGCGAGATCGCAGAAAAAGTAAAATCTTCCTTCCCTTGGAAACCTGGAAGAATAATAGAAAGGCTAGAGCTTGTAGGCCCAAACAAACCAGTCTACAAAGAGACAGCTAAGTATGGGCATTTTGGCAGAGACGGGTTTAGTTGGGAAAAAATAGATGTTGCTCAGATATTAAATCCTAATTCTATGTATCCTCCGATTAGCCTTTACCAAATCTGAAACCCAAGAGCCCTAGTATAACAATTATTGCTATCGCGATGGCCATGAGGATGCCTGCTATGCCGAAAAATTGCGTTAAAAACCAATTGAGCAATTGGTAGGATATTGAGAACAAGTTTATAAAAAAGAAACCAAAACCTGTTAGCAGGATCACGGCATACATTAGCCTGCTCTGCTTCCATAAATCCTCCCCGCACATCAAAACTTTTCCAGGGAACAGACTCAATAAGACATCTATTGATATGAAAATAGAAATCATGTTTAATTCTCTTAATGGGAACAGATAGCTTAGAAGCGTCAAGGAGATGAAAAACAGTATCCCGAGACCAACTCTTTTTTTATTGGATTTTAAAAGATATGCAAATCCACTATAAATGATTGAAATGATTATTACAGCAATGACGGCAAACAGGCTGGCCTTTTCAGTATACATCAGAGTTAACACAATCCCGAACTGTACAAGCAAGAAAAAAGCCCTTTCAGCGTAATTCCCGTATTTTGTATTTTCGTCGGCCATGGTTAAACTTTACCCTTTCTATCTATTGTTTAAGAGATTAAAAATTTCCTCCAGGTCTATTTCAAATCCGGCAACCGGTTTTTCCAAGTTCCAGTTGTTCAGCACTTGCGGATGTATTTCTCCAGCCAATCCAATTCTTCTGCCATTTGCTACAACTTCTGCAGCCCTTCCTTGTATAAAAGAATTGTGGCTCGTTTTCTTCAAAACTGCTTTCAAACCCAGATTTAATAGCAAAGAGGACAAAATAGAAGACACATCTTCATACCCTATCTGTGTATTTGTAAGAGTTGATGAAAGCATTCTTCTGCTAGTAACCCCCGTCTCCTTATTTAAGGTATCCAAAAGGACAACATCACCAACTTCAAAAATGCATTGCGGATAATCTTGGTTTTTGTTAAAGGAAAGAAATTCTAATAAATTTGGCATAAGTTTGTCCCTAAATGAACACCAGTTTGCGCTCATCGGGTTTTCAATTTCAACAATTTTCCCTTCTGGCAGATTCATTTTTTTAAACATATTTTCTTTATTGGTAAGGGTAAAAGTCAGGACTTCTTGCAATCCCAGGCCAATGCAAATCTCTCTGACGCTGTTTGAAAAATCTTCAAGCTCATCTGAAGATCCGACAGTGGGGATTTTAGGTATCTGCGGTTCAATATCATTATACCCGAAACTGATAGCCACATCTTCAACCAAATCCCTCTGGTGCATTATGTCGTTTCTATAAGCAGCGTATTCAACATGTATTTTTTTCTGGTCCAATTTTGCATTATATCTAGCCTCTTTTAGCAGCCTTATCATTTCGGTGTCAGAAATTTCCAAACCCAATATTTTTCTGCAGTATTCAGGATCCAGATGAGCTTTTTTGGGCGACAAATCTGGTTTTATAATTTTTTTATTTCTGTAAATAATTTCAACGCCTTCTATCTGTCCGCCTCTCTCAGCCAAAGCCGCCGCAAGAACATTAATTGCTGTGTTAAGTTGCCTCAAATCATTTCCAGTGCATTCAATAAAAATATCCTTTGCTTTTTCAGTCACATTCCCCATATCTTCAGAATTAATTATTGGCGGCATTGACAAAACCCTGTTTTTTGCGTCTAGCCAAACTGGATATTCTTCTGCTTCGAAAAGGAGATGGCCATACTGCTTCCCTTTTGGATGGTTTTCAATAATTTCTTTTGCCGACAATTCTTTTGGAAAACCAAGAGGCCTGAATTTTATTTGCCAAGGTTTCATGGCTGTGTATTTTAACGGGAATTCAATTTTCGATAAATCATATGCGCCCGAAGAGATCGACTTCCTGTTTCTCCCAAAAGTTCCCGCGATTTTTTCCTGTAATTGTATCATTTGGGCCAAAACGTTTTTATCAATTTTCAAATTTCTTACAATTGCTGCTGTTGTGAATGGCTGGACTTTTCCGCCACCAACCAAAATTTTCCACCCAGCTTTTTTTACTGTATATTTTGGAAGCCCGTCCTCCTTTCTGAGATGGCCTTTTAATTCTCTTGCAATCCCCTCAACACTCCACAAATCCGGCCTATTGGTGTCTTTGACATCAACTTTTAATTTATCACCGTCATGGCTGTCCAGTTCTGTCTTCGCAAATAATAATGCATCCTCTAGATCCTTTAAGCTAAACCTTTTACCAACCAGTTTTTCCAAGTCCGATTTGCTTATTTCAAATTTTGGCATATTTTCTAAATAAGAATTTTTTGCTCCCGCAACCATTTCAAGTCAGTTGAAAACAGCTGCCTTATATCTTTTATTCCAAGCTTGAACATTGTAAGCCTGTCAACCCCTATGCCCCAGGCGATTACAGGGAAATCGACACCCAGCGGCTTGGTAACCTCTTCCCTGAAAATTCCTGCGCCAGCGAATTCAATCCAGCCAAGCTCAGGATGTTTTGCTGAAAGCTGGACAGAGGGCTCTGTGAACGGATAATAATCGCAGAGGAATTTAACTTCTTTTGCGCCAGCAACCTCTTTTCCAAACATTTCCAGTATTCCGAGCAAATTCCTGAAATTGAGATCCTCCCCTACAATAAATCCCCCAACCTGATTAAACTCAACCAAATGTGTCGCGTCCAGAACATCCGGCCTATAACACCTTACAATCTGGAAATATTTTCCCGGAATTTTCAGTTCTTTGGATGCAAGAGTTTTTGGAGAAACAGCTGTGTCATGAGCAATCGGCATGAGATGGGCTGCCTTATCCGCATCCCATTTATATCCCCAGCCAGCTGATCCTGTCTTCCAGCCATTTTCATGTGTTTGCTTAACCCGCTCAACTAATTTTGGATCAGGCAAAGAGCCCTTTTTAGGATATTTTAATCTGTAGACATCTGTCCAGTCCCTTGCAGGATGCCCCTGCGGCTGGAACAGCGCATCGAAATTCCAGAACTCCTGGACAATAGACTGGCCTTTTACCTCATTAAAGCCTAGTTCTATTAACCTCCGTCTTATCGAATCAATAAATTGGTTGTATGGCTGCCTTTTTCCAGGATAGACTTTTTTGCCAACAAATTCCACATTATAAGATTTTAATTTTGTTTTTTTCCAAAGGCCGGTTTTTATCAGCTCAGGAGTCAGTTTATCAATTTCCTTGCCGATATATTTATGTGCTACTGTCGATTCATCCTGTTTTTCTCGTTGAATTAGTTTCCTTCTAAGTAATAGGATCAGAAAGTTCTCTCTGCCTATAAAATCTTTTGTTTGCAATAACCCTTTTTTTATCTCATTGAGGGAATCTTCTATTTCATCATTTTTACTAATATTCTCTAATGATTTGATAAGAATGATATCATCCCCAACCAATTTTATCCAACCGTTTACTTTAGCCCACTGAAAAGCTATATTGAAGTCTTCCTTCAACTCTCTCTTAGCTTTTTCTAGAGTCAGAGGTCCCTTTGAAAGCAGCCCTGTAAGCCTCTTCTCAGGAAGCCCCCTCTCCAAGTATTTTAATCCTTCTTCTGTAAGTTTTAACTTAGGCATATACCTTTTATAGAATTACAAATAGTTATTGATATGTCAATGGAGTTATAAATAGGATCTTATGAAAATCGGAATCTTCACAGAAACCTTCCTGCCGCAGGTGAATGGCGCAGTTGTATCTATCTGCAATATCAATAAGGAATTGATTAAAAGAGGCCATAAAGTCACTGTTTTTAGTGTTGGCGAAGGCCATGAAAAAATGGATGGGTATGAAGTGTACAGGTTCCATGGATGGGAAGTAAAGGGATATTCAGAATACAAATACATGGCTCCAAGGCATTATGCATGGAAAATAATGAAATCCAAGGACGTCGATATCATCCATTCAAGGACAGCCTTTCCAATGGGCGTGGTTGCCAAACGGCTTGCGCAGAGGACAGGCAAATCCATCATCGGGACTTTTGATACTCCAATAACTGATTATGTCCATTATGTGAGACCATTAGGTTCAATTCAGCCGGCAAAATATGTCTTGGAAGGGATTGCCAAAAAATGGATGAAAAAATATTATGGCTGGTGCGACCTTGTGACTGCGCCTTCTGAAACAACGAAGAGTAAGATGCTTTCCTGGGGATTTAAGGACAATATAGAAGTTGTGAGCAACGGGATTGATACTAAAAAATTTAACCCGAAAAATTTCGATAAGAACTTAAAAAATAAATTATGTGAGAAAGGAGAGAAATTAATTTTACATGTAGGAAGAATAACAAAAGAAAAAAAGGCTTCTGAATTATTAAAAATAGTAAAAATTCTAGATAATAAAAAAATTAACTTTAAGATGCTGATTATAGGTAGTGGGCCTGAACTGGATAATATTACAGCTAAAACAAAATATATGGGTTTAGAAAATAAAATCACATTTGCTGGTCACATCTCTCAAGAAGACCTTCCAAAATATTATGCGTCTGCGGATCTGTTTTTAACGGCGTCCACTGTTGAAACACAAGGACTGGTTTTGCTGGAGGCGCTGGCGTCCGGGCTCCCTGTTATAGGGGCAGATGCCGAGGCGATACCTGAATTGATAACGAATGGGAAAAACGGGTTTTTATTTGAACCAGCAGATTTAGAAAAGGCAGCTGTTTTAACTGAAGAAATTTTAGCTGATGAAAATTTAAGAAAGAAATTAAGCAAAAACACAACAAAATATGTAAAACCTCACTCTATTCAGAACGTCTGTACAGACTGGGAGGGGATATACAAAAAACTGGCTTAAAATTACCATTCCTTCAATTTCAATTTCCCATGTTTTTTCCGCCTATCATTTATCCCAGAAAGAACTCCACTAAGATAACCGAGACCAGCAAATGGTATGTATAAAAAAATATAAGGAAAAAACAGGGCTGCTATAGATGTCTTTTCAAGGCTGTTTTTTGCTGTTGTTGCCCCGCAGAGGAACATACCTATTGTTGAGATCAAACCCAACAATCCAAGGAAAGATAAAGAGAAAAAAAGTGTAGTTATTAGGCCATTTGTAAAGACTGAAAATACAATAAATGCCAAAGAAATCAGGATATAAGGATAAAAAGAAAGGGCGGCTTGCCTGGAGAAAACGAAATGCCTTGTGTGGTCGATTAAACAGAAAAGGCCGCCTTTTCCATACCTTTTTCGTGACCTAAAAAAATCATTCAAACTTTCCGGCTCATCTGTTTGAACTGAGGCACGCGGCTCGTACTTCATCTTATAGCCAGCTTTTTTCATTTTTGCTGCAAAATCGCCGTCCTCTAAAATATGATTGGAAAATCCGCCGGCTTTGAAGAAAGCTTGCTTGTTTACAAGCAGACAACAGCCCCTTATTGCTAATATAGAATTGAAGTTCATCTGGATTTTTATCAGGAACTGGTGGATTGCCTGCTCCATGTAAACCATTTTTGCAAGGAAACTTTTTTTGTTCACCAGTTTGTATTTTGGGGAGATGAATCCAATCCCCCCCTCCATCTTGTTATAATGCAGATAGGAGGCGACAAGTTTTGTTAAAGTGTCTTTTTCAAGGATTGTATCAGCATCCAAAAACAGGATAAGGTCTGATGAAACCTTTCTTGCGGCATTGTTCAGGGATTGTGATTTCCCTAATCTTTTTTTATTATGGATAATTTTTATCCAGCCTATTTTATTTAGAATCTTGTCTGTCCCATCTGTAGAGCAGTCGTTTACAACAATTATTTCTTTATTCGGATATGAAGAGGATTTTACAGAATTGAGGCATTTTTTAATGAGCTTGCCTTTGTTGCGGGTCGGGATAATTATTGAGACTTTTGGGAATTTAGAGATTTTGCCGCCTATTTTCAAAAGCTTCCTGTCAACACTATAGGATAAACCAAGAAATATCACTGTTACAAAAACGCTAAGCAAAAGGAAAGCCGCTTCTAATTGCATATAGTAAATACTTGGGAGAATTTATAAAGAAAGACAAGTATAACATTGTTATATTAATCATCCTTATATCCAAATTTCAATCCCCTGATATTGGCCTGTTTTATGCTGAAAAACCTTGTCTTCCCTTTTATGTTCTGTTCAAATCTGCCGTCGACTGTGAAATAATTATAGAAAGATCTAGGGAAAAAGAATTTATCAAATAGGAGATCGCGCCTTGAGGTGACCATTGGCTCAACAAGGATCATGACCCCATTTTTTTTCAACACCCTGAAAGTTTCACCCAAGACTTTTTTGTGCTGGAATGGCGGGATATGGTGAAGGACAAACATGTAAACAACCGCATCAAAAGTAGAGTCTGGAAAAGGGATTTTTACAGCAGAGCCTGTCCGCAAATCAGCAGAGGAATATACTTTCGTCTTTTCAATAAGTTCATTGTCAACATCAATGCCGCATACAGAATAGCCATTATTTTTAAAATAATCGCAGTTTAACCCAAGGCCGCATCCTATTTCGAGAATTTTCCCCCTTTGAACAAGCATTTTTTCAACTAAAGACAGATGGCGCACTCTAGAATTTAGAATTACAAAGACTTTTCTAATTCTCCTAAAACGGCTAACACTTAAAATTAGCCTGTCAAGAAAGTTCATAGTCCACCAATCTCTTAGTGACTTATATATGCTGATCTAAATAATTAACTTTTCTTAATCTTATTTTAGAATATATAACAGTGTTATATTTCGTTGAGTTTTTATTTTCCCATCCCACATTATATAGATGGTATCCTCTGATCAGCTAATAGAAATTGCAAAGCGCCGCGGTTTTTTCTGGCAAGGCTCTGCAATTTATGGCGGGCTTGCCGGCTTCTATGATTATGCCCATCTAGGAGTTTTTTTGAAAAGGAGATGGGAAAACCTGTGGAGAAAATATTTCCTAGGATTGGATGAAAATTATTATGAGATCCAGCCATCCCTGATAATGCACGAAAATGTTTTCAAGGCCTCAGGCCACCTTTCCAGTTTTGCAGACCCAATTGCAAAATGCGGGAAGTGCGGGAATGCTGAACGCGCAGACCATATAGTTGAAGCACATCTAAAAGAAAATTTCGAGGGTCTCTCGCCAGAAGATTTGATGAAGCTTATCAAGAAGCACAATATTAAATGCGACAAGTGTAAAGGCGAAATAAAAGATGTTACACAACAAAATTTAATGTTTCCTTTAAAACTCGGAATTGGCAAGCAGGAAAAGCAGGGGTACCTTACACCAGAAACAGCGCAAGGCGCTTATGTAAATTTCAAGCAGATGTTTGAAGTGTGCAGAAAACAGCTTCCTCTGGGAATCGCTATAATAGGAAAAGCTTTCAGGAATGAGATTGCTCCAAGAAATGCTCTGATAAGGATGAGAGAGCTTACACAAGCAGAGCTGCAGATTTTTTTTGACCCTGATATAATTGGTGACCATCCTAATTTCAAAGAAGTTGAAAATTACAAGCTGAGATTATTTTCTGTAATCAATAGAAAAAATAATAAGATAGAAGAGCTTTCTTGCAAACAAGCTGTCGAAAAATTAAAGCTCCCGAAATTTTATGTCTACCACCTTGCAAAAGTCCAGCAGTTTTATCTGGAACTTCTGAAAACCCCAAAAGAAAAATTCAGGTTCAGGCAGCTTTCTGACGAGGAGAAGGCTTTCTACAACAAATACCATTGGGATATGGAAATAAATCTGGAGAGTTTAGGCGGCTTCAAAGAGGTTGGCGGGGTCCATTATAGGACAGACCATGACCTAGGAGGCCATCAAAAAATCTCAGGCGAGTCAATGGAAGTAAATATAGAAGGGAAAAAATTTGTCCCGCATGTGTTGGAATTGTCTTTTGGGGTTGACAGGAACCTGTATTCTTTATTGGAACTTGCATACACAGAAGAAAAAGAGAGGACTGTCTTAAAATTCCCCAGAATAGTCTCGCCGTTTGATGCAGGAATATTTCCTCTTGTAAACAAAGACGGCCTGCAGAAAAAGGCAAAAGAAGTGCAAAAAATTCTTGAAGAAAATGGCTTTATTGTTTTTTATGATGACGGCGGATCTATAGGAAGACGGTACAGAAGGATAGATGAAATCGGGGTTGCTGCAGGAATAACAATAGACTACGATTCGCTGAAAAAAGATGATCTGACGTTGAGAGACAGGGACACGATGAGACAGATCAGAGTAAAAATAAAAGATTTGCCTGAGGCGTTGAGGAATTTTTTAAAAGATGCGGATATAGCCAAGATGTGATTTTTAAAGCTCAATGTTTTATTTATAAATAGAAATTTTTTCTGGGATGAAAAGATACAGGGTTTTTTTGGAGACTGGCGGCAAAGAAGATTTAATAAAACGCATAACTCAAGAATACGGGGATCAAAGTGTCTTTAGCCTAGAGGAAAGGGGGCTGGGACAAAACTGTGGAAATGAAAAGTTCGAACAAGTTCATGGGGACAAAAAACTTGCCTACGCACGGACTGAATTCTCCAGGAACCTTCAAAGTTTGCGTGCAAATGCCTGCATTGATTATAACGAAGTTGAAGAAAATGGAAAAATAACTATTTCAGGCACGCCGGTTGCAATAAAATTCAGGCATAGAATTAAACAAATAGTGATGGTAAGGACAACCAATGGGGTTGTTTTTGTCGGTGAGGATGCCGGATATTCAATTGCAGGCGATGCGAAATTTGAAAAGCGCGCAAAGCGGCTTGTTGACGCCCAACGGATCCAGTTCCCTCATGAAAGGGCATACCTGGAAGAGTCTGCTGCGCTGGCTTACAAGGCAGACGAGCCGGTTTCACCAGCAGATATAGGTACAGTGGTACCTGAAATTTTTGTATTTAACAATAATGTTGTATCAGAAACTGATATAACAGATTTGCTATGCGAGAAGCGCGCAAATTTTGTCAAGGATGCCAGTATCCAGTATCCAAAGGAAGAGAACCCAAAGAACCCTGTCTACATCTGGGAACTGCCTTATCCAGCTTTTATAATAGGGGTTAAAAAAGGCCACAATGATGAAGGAACTAGAATAGTAACAGAAAATTCAATAGAGGTCGGGCTTGATTTCATAAACCCAGATCCGTCCCTTTATGCAGCTGCCGTAAAAATGTATTTTGGCATGGGAACAAAAAACCTCTTGCGGCTTTACAGGGAACTCAACCCATTCAGGATAATAAGCGAACTTCCTGTAGAAGGATTTATAAGGAAGCTTTGATTATTCTTGCGGCTCTTCTTCAAAAACATGCATGTCCCTGTCTGCAGACCGTTCTTTTCCGAGCTTCTTAATGACCTCTTTCTCAAGCTTTTTCAGGGTTGATTGTGTTGATCTTGTCAAATCCCATCCGCTGTCATCTGCGAAAAATGCGCCCTTGTTTGCGACCAGCTTGCCGCGGACAGTGTAATTTGTCCTTTTTGTTTTGATTCTGTGGTCCTTGCTCTTGCCTGTTGTGGCCCTTTTGTGTATATTGAGAGTCATCGAATGTATATGGACCATCTTTCCAAGCTTCCTGACAGCAGACCTTATCTCAGAGTCGACAACAGACTGCAAAAACTCATCCTCATTCTGGATCCCTGAAATATTCACGTAAACCCCACCAATCTCAGCAACAGCAAGCTTTAAAATTTCCCTTGGCGTTATCATCCCTGCAAGCTTCCCGTCCTCTTCCACAACAACAGTGTCATTGTTTTTCTTTATCATCTCCTGCACAACATACTGCAAATCTGTTTGGGGGGATTCTGAAATATAGCTTCCCTGCATAAGGAGATGGGAGGAAATCGGGATCCCCATCTCATGGACTTTTTCACCGGATTTCTCCCCTCTCCCAGGCCTAGCCCTCTCTGTAAAGCCTTTCAATAAATCCATCTCATCAACAACACCCTCAACCTTATTCCCAGCCCCTATCACAGCAATCCTGTAAACATTAGAATTCCTGAAAATCGATTTTACAACAGAAAGTGGGTCTGAAAAGCTCACGCATTCAGGGAAAAACATTATGTCAGACGCTTTTCTGCCCTTAAGTGATTCCCGCGGAACAAGCTTTAGCAGATCCAGCTTGCTGAGGCTTAAGACAGCCCCATCCTTTTCAACAGGGATGCACCTGTAATTATTTATCAAAAAGCTGTCTATCACTTCCCTGAGAGGGGTTTCAGGCCCAAAAACCCTGACGCTTTTTATGGCGCTCCCAAGGTTTGCAAGCTTGACATCCTCAAGGTCTGTAAACCCTTTCCTGACTATGTCCTTCGCAGAAATGACCCCAAGAAACTCTTTTTTGCTGAAAACAAAGGCATCATGGCTGTTCAGCTCATGCATCTTTGAAATAACCTTCGAAAGCTTCTCCTTCACATCAAAAACAAGCGGCTTCTCAGCAATATCTGAAAGTGGCATATAGATATAATGGTTTTTGTATATTAAATCGGCTCTCTCAAGACCTTTCTCACTATTTTCAGGTTCCTCTCATATCTGCGCAATTCTCTAAGTTCTTCACTGCTTATCACAACATTCCCATCACTTTCAGGCGGCACATAAAAACCAATATTAACACCATTTTGACCTGCTATCCTATATAATTCATCCAAGCGGTCTGCTCCAGGGATATTTTTGCCATCTCTCCAACACTCTAGAGTGCTTCTCGGTATGCCTGTTTCTCGGGAGAATTGGGTGTAATTCTGACAACGCAACCCCACTCTCAATTCTTCTAAAGACTCTCGTCTGAATGGCATATAAATCAATTAGAAATAGAGCCAAGCTATTTAAGCTCAAATCCC
>CAZVWU010000012.1:0-21672 GCA_964631205.1 uncultured archaeon
CCAGAAAAATCAAAAACACTCAAAAATAATTAATTCACCTGTAATAACTGGTCGCCTTGTCCTCAGGGAATGTGCTAGGGCATGTGTTTGCCGTCTCATCCACATACAGTTTCATCTCAGTGTTAGAGATTATTTTCACATAGATAATAGTGTCTGATTTGTCATCTGCGTAGCAGTGTTCCCCTGTGACTTCTTTCGGCCTTTTGTATGTTGGGGTATCCCAGAAAATAAAGAAAACACTCCTGCCTGTCATCATTATCCTTACTGCAGCGTCTGCTGCCTCGCCATCCAAACCAAACACGATTTTTTTCGAAGATGTATTCCACTCTATGTTTTGTGTATCATGCCAGTTACCGCTTATTGTGCCCGCCTTATCCTGTCCTGCTGTCCCGCATGTAGATCCTGGGATAATCCCTCCGAAACCCCCAAATTTGCTGTAATAGGCAGCTTTTGTCTGGTTGTCAAAGTAATCGTACGGGCAGACAGCATTGTAAAATTTGAAGCTGCCCTTTTTATACCGCTCATTATTCACATAATAGTTCGCCTGGTTCTTGTGATAAGCCCCCAAATCAAATCCGTGCACCCCACGAGTCCCAGAAGTCTTGCCTAAAAGGTCACCTGCCTTGAGTTTTATCAGCGGTTGCACCATTTTTAGTTCCCCACGTTGTTCCACTTTCTCTGTTTCAAAAAGTTTTTTCATGCCCTCGGTTGTGTCTGATATATGGCCAAATGTGTAAATAAATTCGCAGCTTGCCTGAAGTACAAAACCATATTCTATTCCATCATAAGCAACTTCTGTCAGGACAGAGTCTGCTGGAGCATAGATAGACGGCGTGCGGTTCCCGACAAACAGATATGTGTGGGTTGTAGCTTCTGGATGTGTTATAGAACCAAGTGGCACAATAAGGTCAAGCTCTTCAGGATTTACCACAATATTAGTAAATTTCACATCAGGGTTGGATGTGCATGGTATATCAGGATTAAAAAAATTCTCAGGATATTTGGGTTTTGGCGGTTGAGGGGGCTCTGGAGTAGGCGTAGGGGGTACATACAAGTTTGATCTTGCTTTTTCTTGTAGTTTAGATGTTTTATCTCTGCTGTATCCTCTCAAGCTTAAGTCATCAATTTCCTTATATATTTTATCAAGCTCTTCTTTTGTATACTTTGGACCGCTTTTGATTGCACTCTCAATTTTTTTATCCAAAGAATTATATACACTATCAAGATCAGCTTTTAATTTCTGGCAGAAAGGCAGTTCAGAGGAATATACGCAATCATATGCCCACGAATTTTGGCAAAGTAGATTATCAGGGTTATTGTTGCAGTATTGAGTGCACGCTCCCTTGTGTGTGTGACAGAATATCTCGCAGTTTTCTTCTCCAGAACAGAGTGACCCAAGGCCTGTTGGAGATGCAGCCGCTGTCGGCTTTTCCGGCTCTTTTTCAGATTCTATAATTTGATTTGGAGCAGCCATAGAATTTTCTGCGCCATCAGTTTTATTTAGTTTATTATCTGGAACAGCGCAGCCGCTGACTAAAACTATAAATACAATCAGTGGTATAAAAACCAGCTTCATACTTAAAACCCCTTTACATCATTTCCCCTTCTTTCTAGATAAACTTAATCTCTTCCTAATCTCGGCTTCCCTTTCCTCATATTTTTCCATCCTTCCGCACCCCCCAGACATATCACACTTTTCCTTTAAGCCTTTCTATCAGCTTCGCGCCGATTGCTTGTATCTCTTTTGCTTCTTCCATTGTTGCTCTCGCTGCCCTATATGAAACGTCGTTCCTCAGCTGTCTGAATTTGTCAAGTTTCATGGCTTCCTGTAAACTGATTATGCCTTTCTCCAGATTGAAAGCAATAATTGCTTCATGAGAATAAGGCGTATATCCCTCCTTTGCCAAGAAAGCCTGCAGGACAGACCTTAAGGCATCATAGGTGTCTTTGAAAATAATAGAGGCTGTTTGTTCTGAAATTGAAAATCTTGTTTTTATTATTTCAAAATCTTCTGTCCCGTTTTTTATGAGGCCTCTTGCTTCCGCAATGTCAGGCGACGACTTTATCACCTTTTCCTCTCTTAAGTAGACAGAAAATTTCATGAGTGTCATATGATTTCTATTGCCCCAGCAAGCACAATCCCATTTGAAAGGGCGTTTCTGAACTCTTTGGAAGTGCCTTTGAGCGATTTTATTTTGGTTAAGTTTATTTTTCTTTTTAGCTTCTTTTCAAACTCGTTCAGCTCACACCCAGATTCCCTGCCATCTACAATCGCAATATCTATATCGCTGTCCTTGTAATCCTCGCCTTTTGAATATGACCCGAACAGGACAATGGCATCCGGGACAAGCTTTTGTGCAAGGTATTTTACAAGGCCCGACGAGTAAACAACCTCTATATTATAGGCTTTTTTCATCTGGATAAAAAGCTCGTTGTCAATATTTGCCTTTACAAATATGGCCTTCGCCGCTTTTCTTGTTTTTACAAATCCGCCCCCAAGAAGCTCTTTCATATATTTTGATACTGTGCCTATTGAGAAGTTTGTCTTCCTTCCAATTTCCCTGTAGGTGAACTCTCCTGTCGGATTCTGCAAAAAGAACCTCAGCAGCTCTCTAACTATAGGCTTCATATGATCATATTATTATCACATGTTTAAATATTTATCACGTGCCTATTTTTTGGCCTTTCGCATATATTAAAACTTATCGGTCATAAATGGCAGAAAGTGACCGATATAATAAGGTGACAGCAGAGAACAAAAAAGATTCCAGTCTCATAATCAGCAGTAGCAGCCATAAGGCCCAGAACCGCAGGATACGCAGCGGTTGGAAGAGCACCTTTTGCATCCTGTGCAGTGCGAATCGCTCGTACAATCAACAGCTTGGCAAACCCCGCCAGTGCAGATTTTTTTATAGCCGCAGTCTGAGTTGGAATTGCAGCCAGAACTGGCTTGTGTTGTTGGAGAACTCTGGGCCGTCACAGTTGGACTAGGTGATGCTGAGGGGGTCGAAAGACGGGCAGGCCCTACATTAAGATCCAAGGTGAATTTCCCCTCTTTTCCAGAGGAATCTATTGTAATAACAGTAAACTGATTGGCCCCTTCTTCAGATGAGATAAAGTCCCATGTATATGAGCACGTCTTCTGGAGTTTGCAGTCAAAAGAGTCTGAACTAGAACCAGAAAGAGGCTTTGAAGACGTCCATGATATCTTTTTTATTCCTTCAAAATCATCTGATTTTATTGTAAGTTTGAACACATCCCCTAAAGATGGATTTGATGGGGTTAAACTGCCCGAGACAGTTGGATAATTGTCATATGCTTCTGTTATAGGTTCCTGTGCCGGGGATACAGAGGGTCCTGTTTTTGCAGGAGATTCTTGCTTTACCTCAGGAGATTTCAAAGCCGGCGATGGGGAACTCTGTTGAGTTATTACAGGCGATTTTGATAGTGATGTATTAGCCTGAGATTTTTCTGTTTTTAGGTTGGCGCATCCGCTGATTAGGATTACAACTAAAAGCAAAGATAGTAAAATCAGCTTCATCTCCATATACTTTATTCTCCTCTTGTTATTAAATATTCTTTTTTTAAACTTCTAATTTGGCCGGCAGAGCAAATCTTTATTCCCTTCTTGCTATTAAATATTCTTTTTAGTGCTTATTAAACTTCTAATAGCAGAATAAACACCTCCAGTTGTTAAATATTCTTTTTTTCTAGTGCAGGTCTTTTCTTCAGAAAAGAAGTGCAATTGTTTTAAATATATGAAATTCTCAATTTGTTTTATGGATATCCCAACTGTTTCTTCCGAGCAGATGAAAAAAATTGACGACCTTGCAACAAGGCATTTTGGCCTTGACCTTGTCCAGCTCATGGAAAATGCAGGCAGGGCTACAGCCTGTCTGGCGCGGGAGGTTTTAGGCAGGCTGGAGAACAGAAGGATTTCAATATTGGTTGGAAAAGGAAACAAGGGCGGCGACGCTATTGCTGCAGCAAGGCACCTGCATAATTGGGGGGCAAAAGTGACTGTTATAATCCCAGACCACCCAGACAATATTTCCAAAATAAACAAAGAGCAGCTTGGTGTTTTGCGGTCGATGTTTTTGGAGCGGCTCTATAATACATCCAAGCTTCTTTGGGAGGACGCAATTTTAAAAAGCGATCTGGTGGTAGATGGCCTATTGGGATACAATATTAACAGGGACCCAGAAGGCGATTATTCTGCCCTGATAAATTACTCAAACAATTCAAAAAATAAAATCATCTCAATAGACATCCCCTCTGGTTTAAATCCGGATACAGGAGATCCATGCACGCCTTGTGTCAAGGCAGATTATACAATCAGCCTTGGTTTATTGAAAAAAGGGCTGGTTGATAAAAAAGCAAAAGATTTTGTTGGAAAAGTTTATGTCGCTGATGTGGGGATACCGCATGAGGTGTATGAACTGCTGGGTTTAAAAATTCCAAAAATATTCGGGAAAAATGAGCTGATCAGGATTTAAACCCTGACTAAAAGATTATTAAAAATAACAGAGTCCATGATATAATATTTTAAAGAACTATAGGCTAAAAAGATTAGTCTCCATATTTCTTAGTGACGCTGCCGTAGACAAATTGCGGAGGCCTCCGATCATTTGCATCTGGTCTCCCAAAATTATAAGATCTCCGATCCTCATCAGGATAGTCAGGTTCATATTGATCTCTTCTTAATCCATCTAAAACTCGCACTGTAATTTCTCTCTCTAAATCCATAAATAGAGTTAGTTGTAATAAGCTTAAATACATTTTGGAATTAATTCGACAAAAAACTACTAGCTGCCTTCTGGCTCAACCAAGTCAACAAAGCAGTGGCCAAGGCACCTTTTCATCGAATCGCTGTCACGCAAGGCGCTGTTTGCATAAAATTGCGAAGCCAGTTTTGTTGCTTCTTGGATAGTCTTGGGCTCCAGTTCAGCGCTTTCACTCTTCAGCCCCAAAGCCTGCTCAAAGCTTTCAACAACCATCCTTATATAATCGTCCTTCTGGATTCCAAGATCCTGGAGCCCATATACTGACCTCAGCTCCTGCTCTTCATCCCTTACAACAGAGAGCTCAAAATCTTCTGCTGCGCCAAGAAGCTTCCCGTCAAGGCCAAAAACTTCGCTGTCAATAAGCAAACATTGTTTACCTTTACTGAAGCAAAGCTTTCTCAGCTTAATGTGGCTTCCTATCTCATCCACATCAGGCTTTGAAATGTGGACAAATCCGTCATATTGGACACGGTCCCCTGTTATATGCTGCGCATGGCCTGAAAGGACTTTGCCGTCAACGCGGATGCTGAACAGCCTGCCCAAAGTTACTTGCCTTATTTGATTGGCATTGGACTCAGCTGGAAGTATGTCGTCCCGATTCAGCTGGACATAGGTCTTCTCCAATTGGTTAGGACCTATGTCATCCCTTTTTAACCTGTTTCCCAGTTTTTCAGCAATCGGCCCTGTCAGCCTCCTGTAAATATGCGTGATATCCTTTTCCAAATCCTGGGAGTTAAAAAACAAGCTGTACCCCATCGTAGTGGAATCTGCATATATTACAGAACCCCCTGTTTTCCTCCTTGTTGCGAGTGAAGGGGTTCTGACATCCCACACGCTTTCATGCTCGGCTAATATCAGCCCTTTTTTGGAAAATGTGTAAATCCTTGCAATAGGCTTGCCTGCTTTCACATTTTTCAGGCACACATCATTTATCGCAAGGTTTGTTGGCGCATCATATACCCCTATGTCAGTGTAAACAGTAAGCCTGCCCATACACTAAAATATCCAGAGAAGGTATAAATAATATGGACATTGAGACAATTAAATTATTGCATGAAGCCAGAAAACCTGAAATCCAGAAAAGGCTTGAAGATTTTCAAAAATTCCGTCAGCTCGGGGATAAGGAAATCTTTCCGGAACTCTGTTTTTGCATCCTGACGCCGCAGTCAAAAGCGCTCAATTGCTGGGATTCTGTTTTGGAGCTTCAAAAAACCGGACTTCTGTTCAATGGAAACAATAAAAAAATAAAAAAAATCCTCCGGAAAAAGGTGAGATTCCATAATAATAAGGCAAAGTATATAGTTGAAAACAGGAAACTGTTTTTTGAAAATGGCCTCAAAGGAAAAATATTCAATGGGAAATCAAAGGAAGAAACGCGTGAGTGGCTTGCAGAAAATGTGAAAGGCTATGGGTACAAAGAAGCCTCGCATTTTTTAAGGAATATAGGTTTCAGGGACCTTGCAATACTGGACAGGCACATCCTAAAAAATTTGGTTAATCTTGGGGTAATTGACAAAATCCCAAAAAATGTAAATAAAAAAAATTATCTTGCAATAGAAAAAAAGTTCCGGCAGTTCTCAGAAAAAATCGGGATCCCGATGGACGAGCTTGACCTGCTTTTCTGGTCATCGCAGACAGGAAAGGTCTTCAAGTGAACGCCTATTTATAATTTACAAGAAGGTAGTCAAGGTTTGCGCCTGATTTCCCGGGCTTTTGTATGCGCTTTTGGATTTTCACTGAAGGTTTTTCTACCCCAAACATAGAGGCCAGAATGTCAGGAAGAGCCATTTGAGTAGAAGTGACGTCAATAGTTTTGGGTGTATAAACACTGCCTTCTAGATAAGCCTCCATTAACTCTCTGGAGAATAGATTGCTATGGCTTTCTTCATCAGCGGAGCCTGCCAATAACATGGCTCTTTCGTGAAGCATCCCTAGTTTCTCAAGAGGTTCGCTTAAACTGCCAGCAAAGGCAGTATCATTTACAAAAACAATGTTGCCTTTATGATCTTTAAACTGTTCTGCCCAGGATTCGTAATCTACACTATTAGCCTCCTCTGGTGTAAAGAAAAACCCACCCCGGTTAGCCACTCCTGAAAAATATACTATAATGTTGCAAAAAGGGTCTGCCGCATCCAAAGAGATTGTGTAAGGCCCATTCTTTGCTGTAAAGCCTTTCAAAAATCTTGTGCCAGACTCCCTGAAAGCTTTTGCGGCCTTTTTGGAATCAAAAAATTCAAGATGGTGCAGCATAGTTATGTTTTCGGCCTTAAAACCCAACTCTCCCAAGAAATGCCCAAAAGCCATGCTACATCCTGTATACCCACCGACTCCGCTGTAAAGTATAAGGGCCCTGTCATTCTCTCTGGTATATCTCAGCTTAGCCGGATTAGGCTCCCTATAAGCCTCAGACACAAAGGCTTTATAGACAGGTTCGCTTACACCTTTTTTTCTTACCAATACCCTGTCAGCCTCGCGTTCAAAAAGCGCCCCAACTCTTCTGCCTGCGCTATTTGCGATCTCTTGGCTGTTACTATTATTTCTAAGCCTATACGCCTTGTCTGCAACAACTACGGCAGCCAAAACCTCGTTAATGGTATCCCTTCCAGCAAGGTCTCCTGCAAGGCCCAAGAGGCTATCGTAATTTTCCCCGTTCGTGTTACCCGAATATGCCATTCAACTGATTATCAGTTAGCTTTAAAAAACTTTAAGACCCCGAACTGGATAAGGCCCGAAATTAAACCTTCTTACTTTTCTCGGATGGCCTGAAGCCGCTCCGTATCCGCCCTCTTTATACATATATACCAAACCTACAGACCTGTTAAATTCTTCATCTATTCTCTCAGTATTATTAATTATCACAATCTCGGGCCTTCCCCTGGCAAGCTCCAGATCGTCTGCAGATGGCCTCTCCCCATTATAGTGGACATGGAAATCGCCTACGTATGAGCCATACATTTTTCTGGTTCTGTGACTCTCAGGATAATATGTCCTGCTAAGAATATCCCTGTAGTCTTTTCCTATTTTCTTTGCTTCCTCTGGAATCTGGCCATTATTTTGAAAGGCTTCCATCTTCCTCAAAAGAGTTTTAGAGATCCGCCTATCAACCCTTGACAGCTCAATATCTTTGGTTAAAAAATCGTACAGTTCTCTGAAATGGCTGTCTACATAATTTCCTTGACTCAGCTCAGTCAAAAACCGGGAAAAATATCCAAACTTATGCGGTATGTCTATGAGCAAAAGCGTCTCAGGGCTTCCAGCCAAACAAGCTTCACCGCCTATTTCAACATGTTCTGTGCTTCTCTGCATCTCCAATACCCTTGAAATCTCGACAACGCTCTCCTCCCTTCCTATCGCACTTTTCAGCCTTTCCCTTTCGAGAATTTTGACAGCCATCCAAATAATTAACAAATAAAAGATTTAAGTTGTTTTGCTTAAACCCAACAAATATAAAGCTAAAATCCAATTATTCGTATGCAAAATGTAACAATCTACACAACATCGACCTGCCCATGGTGCCACAAAGCAATGGAGTTCCTGAAGGCAAACAAAGTAAATTTTACAGAAGTAAATGTGCAGGAGAATCCTGACAAGGCAGAAGAAGTCATAGAGAAATCAGGCCAGATGGGCGTGCCAGTCATTGACATCGACGGCCAGATTATTATTGGATTCAACGAGCCAGCTTTGAAAAAAGCATTAAAAATAAAATGATTTGATTGTTGGCACAAATAATAAAATTGAAAATAGATAATGAGAATAAAAGTAATACTTTGCTGAGCAATTATGATATTAGTTGGCGATTTTTTAATAAGTGACATAGCAAGGAAGCACAGCCAGATATCCAGGCTTGCCGCCAAAAAAGGCCTTCAGGGAGACCATGACGCTTCGATGGAAGAATTTTTTTCAGGGGGAGTTGATAAGGGCTCTTTCCTGAAAGAGATCTCAAAATTTTCAGAACAAAGGGCCGACGAAGATTTGCTATAATTGGTTAGCTTATTGACGATTTTATTTCTGCCCAAAAATTCTTTTGGTAAAAAGAGTATATTTAATGTTAAAAATAATAAAAAAGAAAAAAATAAGCTTATGGAACAATTATAAGATTAAAATTAACCCTTTTTTTAAAAATAAGGAAGATCACATTAATGAAATTTTTGTGAAACAATTGTTTCACACAAGGTATATATAGGCTCGTCACCAAATTATTACACAATTGTCTCCCAAATCTATACAAAATCTGGGAGTCTCGAAGCAATATAATTTTCAAAAATTGCTTTCAAAAAAGGAGGAAATATTATATGAATATAAAAAGAGTTTTGGCCTCTGGAATGGCAGCACTCATGGCAGGCTCGACTCTTGCGATTGGTGGCTTAGGTCAAACAACAACACCAGCAGCTCCAGCAGCTTTAGAATGGACAGTTGCTGATTCAGCAGATTCATGGCTGGCCTATGCATCCACAGACGCAACAGGCGGAGCAACCACATTAGCAGGCGCAGCAGAGACAGAGGTATTGGCGCTCGCAAAGGGCCTGGATCTTGCAAAAACAACATTTGCAGACGCAATTGCAAAAGTCAGGGACGCCACAACAGGCACTGTCTTGCCAGGAGGCGGCGGCGTAATATCAAAAACAACAGGTGGCACAACCAAATCAGTCAACTTTGGCGCTGGAACATCAGGCGGAACACTGCTTTCAGCAGGGGTAAGCGCATTCCCTACAGGAGTATGGACAAACTCAGTTATCCCGCAGCTTTGGTCAGGGAAGATTTCATGGAACACAGAAGACTATGACGCAAAGGAAGTCTATTCCGCAGTAGATACAAGGATGAGGAACGATGTTTCCACAGACAACATCAACGGAACGCTCACGCTCGAAGTTGAGTCAAGCGATGTTTATGTAGCATATAGGTTTGACAAGGCTTTAAACATAACAAAGAAAAACTCGAAGGGAAACAAGGAAACAGAAAGCTTTGAAACAACAGACCCAATAGAGATAACATTCCTTGGAAAGAAATTCAGCATAATAGCCATTGCAGCCGGTAAAATGGTCATATTAAACGGTGCCATTGGAAAATCAGTGACAGACACAAGCGGAATTTCCTATACAACAGCCGCAGGAAAGAAATACACTGTTTATGCAATACAGGGTTCTGACAACAGCTGGGCAAAAGTTTCAGTAAAGGACTCAACAGGCGCTGAAGTCGGGCAGGCAACAATAAACAAAGGGTCATCAAAGGATTTCGACACCCTTGACATCACAGTGGAAGTCACAGGCGTAAGAGCCACACAGGACAACAAGGTCTCAGGCGCTGACATAGTTGTCGGTCCTAAAGGAAAGACAAAGAAAACAATAGATACCTCAGCAGACGTCACATCAACAGGGACTTCCAACGACGCATTGTTTGAAGGGTTCACAGAATGGGGATTGGAAACATCAGGGACACTTGCAAACGGGCAGGCAGAAGTCAATGATGAGCTAAGGCTAAGGTTCAAGCCCACTTCAACAAAATATGTTAAGACTGGGCAGGAGCTCAAAGCGCCAAATAATGTGGCTTTGCGCGTTGAAGGCTACAACACAGCAAACTTCGCAACAATAACAATACAAAAAGCAGAGATAAGCCCGCAGAACATATCAGACACAACACAGACCTTCGGCAACCTCAAAGGCGTCGAGATAAGCAGCGATGTCGGATCCACAGTAGGTGGGGCAGCAGGAAACTATTACAAGAAAATGGGTATTTTCTTCAACAAGACTCTCGGCCCATCAACAATATTGGGAACTTACCCGGTTTTCATAACATACTACGACGGTGAAAATTGGAAAGCAAACGGCACGCGAACAACATTAAGTCCCGTTCAGACAGAGGCGGCATTCACTGCCAGCGGCTATACAGATGCCAACGCACATGGCAGGGATGCAATCTCATACCTCCTGAACGGAACGCAAGCTGGTGTTGATGCAAACAACGGCAACTTTACCTACACATACAAGCTGAACTACGGCGGCGCAGCTGAAAGGACATGGTTTATCAACACATCAGTCAACGTGTTTAACGGAAGCCTTCAAATAGCCCCAATAAGGCAGATGGTGATAGGAAGGGCAGGAGCTACAGGCGACACAACAGCAAGGTATGTCCTGAACATCTCATGGAGAAACAAAACTGAATGGAGAGAAAACCAGGCGCCTGAATTCAAGCTGGGAGCTGATTCGGCATCAGCAAACGACGATGACATCAAAGTCGGAACAGAAGCCTCAACAGAGCAAAACATTGGGAAGAAGTCCCAAAGCGAAATCGTCGACAACTCAGGGCTGGTAGTCCTAAGCCCGTCAACATACACAGCTTCTGACAAAGTTGTGCTGAAATTGCCTGACAAAGAACTGCAGGCTTCAGTATACACAGGGGCATCAAAAGGGACAGGAACACCTCAATACGCAACAACAGCTGATGCATTGGCTCAAGTAAAGGCAGGAACACTCACAAAGAACTTGATCCTAGTTGGTGGACCATGCGCAAACGAAGTCGTTGAATACCTTGCAGGCACATCAGCAACAGACGGATTGCCAACATGCCAGGAATGGATAGGCGGCGCAACACCTAAATACACAAAAGGATTGGTAGGTGTCTGGGCTGTTGGAACAAAGAAGGCGTTGGTGATTGCGGGAACATTAAAAGCAGATACAGATGCTTTCGCAACCGACTTCAAGATGAAAGGTGTCACATCAGTCGCACCAGTATAAAATTTAATTAGGGGTTCTTAACCCCATCCTTTTTCTTTTATTTTTATTCTTTCAGCTAAAGCTATACTTTAAAGCCGGAAAACAATATTTCTTATGGGATTAGAAAAAGGCAATCCTATCCTTATGAACAAAATGGTAGTAGTACCCAATCTTATAAGCCGAAAAGGGAACTATTTCCAAAAAAGGGCATAGTGTGCAATTGTATACAATTAATAAATCTTACCTTCAATATCTAAGCATGGAGAGGAAAGCGGCCTTTATAATCGGGTTTTTAGCCATAGCTTTAGCCGGCCAGCAATACGCTTCAGCGGCGGCCATAGATTTTTACAGCATTGACATTTCTGCAAAGGACAGCATCCCGACAAAACTTACCATAACCTTTGACTCCAAAATAGAAGCGTTCTCAATTCCCCTAGGCAGGCTTCAACGTCCCCCAAGGATAGTGTCAGCAACAGCAAATAAAGGGTCAATAGAATGCAGGACAGCGGTTAATGATGCTGGCAAAACAACACTCTCCTGCAAGATCGCCAACGCCCCTGACAGCAGAAATACGGTTGTGCTGGAACTCGAGTCAGCAAACTTTATTGAAGCTGCAGGCGACAAGAATACCCTGACAACAGTTTATGAATCCCTGTTCGAAACAAAAAGCCTTTCTGCGTCTTTCACCCTTCCTGAACGCGCAGCGCTCTCTGAAGAGCCTCCGCAGAATTCAATTTCCCCAAGGAACGGGGAGATAAAGACAGACGGCAAAAAAATATTTATATTCTGGAACAAGCAGAACATAACAGCCGGCGACATAATCACATTTTCAGCCTCCTACACATTGCCAGAGCAAAGGGAGTCGCCAATAAACACCCTTCTAATAATCCCGATAATATCAATATTGGCTGTCCTTGTGTGGTTCGTGATAAGGAGCCGGCAAAAATCGCGCCATGCCTCTGAAAGCGCTGCTGTGTCTGTGCTCAGCAAAGATGAAAAGGTTTTATTTGATATCCTGAAAGCCCGCGGTGGCTCGGCAAACCAAAAGATGCTTGTCAAGGAATCAAATTTCTCCAAGGCAAAAGTCTCAAGGCTCCTTAAAGACTTAAAGGAACGCGGCGTCATCGAAATCCAGCCTATATCAGGCCGCGAGAATAAGATTTTATTGAATCTTGGGAAGCCAAAGGAGGGGAATAAGCAGGAACAGCCAACTCAGCAGCCTCAACAACAGGACAGGCCCAAACAATAAATAAAAAATATAATTTCTTTTTATGATAGACGTGCATTGCCACCTGGAACAGAAGGAATTTTCCCAAGACCTTGATACAGTTATAGCAGCCTGCAAAAAATCAGGGGTTAAAGCGGTTGTCACTTCCTGCGCGCATCCAAAGGACCTTGAGCGGACTTTTGAAATAGCCTCAAAAAATGCTGGTTTTGTTTTCCCTTCTCTGGGGCTGCACCCAGAATATATAAAAGAAATCAAGGAAAAAGAAGTTTCGGATTATCTGGAAAAAATAAAGGAAAATAAAAATAAGATTGTTGCAGTAGGCGAAGTTGGCCTTGATTATTTCTGGATTAAGGAAAAGGCCTGGCAGGAAAAGCAGAAAGAGCAGTTCGCAGAATTAATCAGGTTTTCCAGGGAAATAAAAAAACCGCTGGTTGTCCACTCAAGGGATTCCCATCAGGATACAATAAAAATTCTGGAAAATGAAGATGCAAAAAATGTTTTGCTGCACATGTTTGGCGCGAAGGATTTAATAAAAAATGTTTGGGAAAACAACTGGCTGGTTTCAATAAACTATTTGGTCACAAGGAGCAAAACATACAAAAAAATCGCAAAGGATATGCCGCTCGGGAATATCTGCCTTGAAACAGACGCGCCATGGAACGGTCTGCAAAAATTAAAAGGGCAATTGGGAAAAGAAGACATTATTTTTAAGGAAAATAAGGAGCAAAATCTGCTAACGCTAAGGAACGATCCCTCAACAATAAAAATAACTGCGCAGAAAATAGCGGAGATAAAAAAGATTCCATTTGAAACAGTCTGGAACGCCTGCGGAGAAAATGCAAAGAAGTTTTTTAGTCTGCTTTAAAATGTGCAAAGTTCACGAATGATTGATATGGGATAGTCCCCTGTTCCATCATTATGGTCTCCAGGCCTGCTAGGTAACCGTCTGAGTAAGGCTCTTCCGAAGAAGCTCGCGGCTTTCCCCTTAAAGCGTCCAAACAACCATCCTTAAATCTTGTCTGATACTTTTTGGTGACCCTCTGGGTATCCATATTATTTATTGATAGAATACCTTTAAAAATTAAAAAACATCAGTTTTAGCTTATCAATTGGCTTTCCTCTACTTTTCCTAAATCCCTTTCAAGCCTTTTTATGTCCTGCTTTATGGCTTCGAGATGGGCAAGAATCCTTTCTTTTTCCTTGTCAAAATTCTCCAGCTCTAGATATAATTTTATCGCATCCCTGAATTCATGGAGATGTATTGTGGTGTATGGAAGCTTGTTGAGATCTTTTGAAACCCTTGAGACAAGGTCGCCTAGCCATTTGTTCATCCCTATTTTAACCTCTTTCTTGATTATCTTATCTTTGTCAAGATGGGCGCGAATTAAACGGACAATGCATGCTGTTGGGAATGGAAGCTTCTCCTTCGCTTCTTCTTCAGCGCTCACTTCATCCTCTTTTGGCTGCTGGTCCTGGTCTGCTGATTCCTCTTGTACAATTTCTGCCACCCCTGAAGTCTCAACAACCTCTTCAGTTGTGTCAACAGGCGGCTGAACCTGTTCTTCTGGCATAATAAATCAACCCCTCTAATAGCTATATGACATATAAGTATATTATAGATGATTCTAGGGTTTAAAAAGGGATTTTATTGATTTAAAATAAAAATCTTATTGGCTAGTGTCTTTTGTAAAAATGTCTGTAAAAGAAGGTTCAGGCCCCAATCGTGCTATTTCATCTTTCATAAGCTGCCTATATCTTTCTTCTATGCGCCTAACCTTATCTGCATAAGCTCTCCTGTCTTCCTCACGGGCCCATAAGTCCCATAAAAGTGTCTTATACTTATCGGGTGTAAATTTTTTCATGCCTTCAACAACAGGAAGCCTATTGAGGTCAATTTTCTCGCCCATCAAAACTTGCTCAACCTCAACTACTTTTGCTGGGATCACCCTGGCCCCAGTTATTATCGGCTTGGTATCATAACCTCTAGAAGAAACATATGACCCGAATCGACCAAGAGTTTCAGCATTCACCAGCGCCTCTGGTCTAGTGTCGCTGCCTCTGTCCCTTTTAGGAAATTCGCCGCTAATAATATTATCCTCATCTGTTACATAAAATGTTGGTCTGCCTGTGCCAGGTACCCGTGCCGTGTAAATCCTTACTTCTTGCATAATTCACCTTTTCTTGCTCTTTCTATAGATTAAGGGTATATAAAGCTTTCTGTTGTTATTACTGTTTGGTTCTTATATAACACTGTTATAATCATTGAACCTCTGGAGCTTCTTCAACACTTATCACCTTAGGAAAGAATTTTCTGCCTACAGTCTGGTAAAGATCTTCAGCCTTGATATCGATAACCTCTGGAACCAAACAGGCTGTAACCACCAGTTTTCCAGCAGCTATGGCTGGCGGAGGTTTGGCCATTTCTATTTCCCAATTCTTTTCTACAATTTTTGACCGGAATATATACCTTTCCCTTTTGCCCCGCAGCTTTGCAATTTCCAGCAGGCTCTTCCCATTTTTGGCCAGCTCAGCTTCCACATCATATAAAACTTTTGAGTAACCGATATAGGGCTTTCCCTGAATTAAGAGGACCTTATTGTAACCATCTGTTGTAAATTTCCTTCTTGCCAATGCGTGAGCATGACCGCGAACAGGCTGTTCTACCGTATACAGTCTGATTCCCATAACATTCACAATTAATATAAATTAAATAATACGGCTATTAAATAAAAATATAACACTGTTATCTAATTCCTTAAACCACCACTTTATTAACATCTTTCCCTATTAATTACCTATGTCCGAACTCTGGCAGGATCCCTACACACTCTCAGTCCTTGTCTTTGTAGTTTTCCTTGCCCTCTATGTCTACAGGGACAGGAAGAAATTTGAGAGGCAGTCTATAGTGCTTTTAAGGAGGACAACAAGGGGAAGGGGCTTCATAATAAAGCTTGCAGACAGGTTTCCCCGCTTCTGGAAGCATCTCGGAAATTTGGGGGTATTTGCCTGTTTTGCGGCATCAGTATTTGTTGTATACCAGCTTGCCTCAAACCTGTTCAGGGCAGCCACAGTTTCAGGCAGGCCTGGCGGGCTTGCCTTCCTTATACCATCTCCAACAGCCACAGCCGCAGCAGGGCCCGGATTTCTCGCAGTCCCATTCTGGTATTGGATTATAGCAATAGGGATTCTGGTCGTTGTCCATGAAGGCCTGCACGGAGTGATGTCAGTTGTTGGCAAAGTCAAAATAAAATCCCTTGGCTGGGGCCTTCTAGCAGTGATCCCGCTGGCTTTTGTTGAGCCGGATGAAAAGGCTCTCCAGAAAAAAAGCTTTCTCACCCAGCAGCGTGTCTTCGCCGCAGGCTCGCTTGCAAATTTTATTCTAGCGATGATCTCAATTATAATCCTAAGCTTCGGCTTCCTCTGGGCTTATGGAGGGGCGGGCGTCGCATTCCAATCGCAAGTAAACGGCACTCCAGCACAACAGGTCAACCTGACAGGAGTTATAGTTGGAATAGATAATTTCCAGATAAAAAATACAGAAGACCTTTCGGCTGCCTTAACCCAATCAGGCCCAAACAAAGAAATAGAAGTTAAAACAAAAATTGTTTCAGAAAATAAAATTGAGGACAAGTCATACAAGCTCACAACAATAGCAGAACCGAATTCAACTTCAAATAAGGGGTTCATCGGCATAGCGCGCGTAGCCGATGCAAAAATTATAAAGGAGACCCTTCTCCCCTATTCAGGCCCTATAGCTTTCTTCCAGGGCCTTTTCTTTTTCCTTTTCCTGATCAACCTCGGTGTCGGCTTAGCTAACCTGCTTCCGATCAAACCGCTTGATGGCGGCAGGATGTGGGAGACATTATTGCAGAGGATTTCAAGAAAACACCATAAAAAAATACTCAGCGTACTCGGATGGCTTACACTTTTGCTGATAGTGGCAAACTTCGCTGTGCCTTTTGTATAAGAAGAATAAAATAAAACTTAATTAAAAAATTAACGTATTTTTTCATCAGCAGCTACATTGATTTAAGTTTGTCTGCAATAAAGTCTACAATCGCTTTGTCGTTTGGTATTGCTATAGACCTTTTGAACCTCTTTGTGCCGTCAGGCAGAAAGAAACCACGGGATATGGCCAAAAACTCGTTTTCACCTGTTTCCGCCTTGGCCTTTTTCCTTGCAACTTCGATGAAGTTGTTTTTGCCGAACTTTACCTCTTCGGATTTCAGCGTTTCAAACTCAACATCGCCTTCCATAGTTGTATTTCCTCCTCTTTGTACACTGTGATCGCTTTCCCTTTATAGGACGGAATCCGTGCACAGTTAATCAAAAGTAGTATTTTAGGTATATAAAGGTTATCCTCAAGTGAGCTGTAAAATGCCTGTTAAGTGAGGTCGACCGAAGGGAGAAGTGCAACGTCCCGACGAGCGAAGCGAGGAGAGTTGAGAACCCAAGCTAATGCACGAGCTGTATTCTTATTCCATTAGGACCATCAACCATGTCGTTTTTGTAAATCTTGTATCCCAATTTTTCAAGTCGTTTCTTTATTTCTTCAAAGTTATCAACTTTTAGCGCCAGATGGTTGATGGTCTGGTTCTTGTTATCTCCCTGAAATATCGCAAGTATTTGATTTCCAACTTTCATAAAAAATTCATCACCATAATCACCATGAACAGTTAAACCTAATCCATCCATGAAGAATTTTTTTGCTTCATCAACATCTGAAAAATAAATTGCTAGATGATCTATACCTACAGCTCGTGCCATAATATTTTGTATTACTCGTAAATTTATAAAGGCTTTGGTTCTCAATTTCACTTAATATGGCATTAACCGAAGTCGCCGAAGGCGATTTAGGAAAAATGTGAGCTGAGCATTTTTCCGTTAAATTCCTGTTAATAGACCCGAACGAAGTGAGAGCGCAGCGTGGCAAGGATTTTCGTAGAAAATCCGCAGAGTAAAAATCAATTTTCCGTTTGGAATTAATAAGATGAAACAAAATTAGGCGTATTTATAAGTTTGATTATTTTTATAGTAATATTATGATAAAAGCATTAATATGGGATATAGGCGGAGTCCTAATAGACGATCCAAAATACAAAGAATTCTGGAAAGAAATTCCAAGAAGTGAAGAGCTTAGAATTAAATTTGGCATGAGAAAAATCGATACTAAAGAATTCATAAGACAAGGAGCAAATTTAATGAATATAAGTCAAAAGGAATTTCTTGAAAAATACAAAAAAGCATATTGGACCGGAAAAAGGAATATTAATGCGATTAGAATATTTAAGAAAAATAAACTAAAGAATTATATTTTTTCAGATACAAACCCAATACATTTGCAATACTTGGAAAAGATTTATTTGAAAGAGCTGAAAAAATATTTACAGATAAAAGAAAAAAATATTCTAATTCATATAAAGAAATATTAAAAATAATCAAACTAAAACCAGAAGAAGTTATTTTTATTGATAATAAAGAAAAGTATATCGAACTTGCACGGAAGCAAGGAATTAATTCTATTTTGTATAAAAATAACTTCCAATTGGAAAAAGAACTTAGTAAATATTGCTTGTCTATAGGCCAATAGACAGGATGTGATTATCTTTTTTTCTTTTCCATCGCTTTTTTCACCCTCTCAACAGCAATCTCCATCGCCGCGTCCCTTGGCTTGGTCCCATTTTTCCCGGATCTTTTTAAAACAAGCTCTGTGTTCCTCCTGATTTTTTTCTCCACAAGCTTAAACATCTGGTCCGGATTTTTCCCTTTATATTCTGCATAGGATGAGATCACCCCTCCGGAATTTGCAACAAAATCCGGGATCACAAGAATTCCTTTCTTGTGCAAAACCTCTTCTATCTCCGGGGTAGTTGGAATATTAGAGCCTTCAACAATTAATTTTGCTTTTATTTTTTCTACATCATCTTTTTTAATCAAATCAGGTATTGCAGCTGTTACCAAGACATCAGCATCCAGCCCTATTATATTTTTTGCACCTAAAACCTCACCTTCGCCATAAGCAGTTACTGTGCCTTTTTCTTTTTTTACTCCATCCAATTTTTTAAAATCCAACCCATCTCTTTTGTAAATTACGCCTTTTGAATCTGAAACAGCGATTAGCTTGGCTCCATGCTCTGAAAAATATTTTGCTGCAAACCAGCCGACATTCCCAAACCCCTCAATCGCAACTGTTGAATTTTTCAGGTCCAGTTTTGCATATTTTGCGCCAACCAAGGCGGCTGTGAAAACTCCAAAACCAGTAGACCCGTATTCATGCGGTATCCCGCATCTCTGGCCTTCTGTATGGCCTGTGCACATGTTCGCAGGCTTGCCTGTGCACGATTTCCACGACCCGTTCGCCTCTGCAAACCACTGCATCTCCTCTTCTGATGTGTTCATGTCAGGCCCTGCGACATACAATTTCGGGCAGATTGCTTTTATTGCTTTAGAAAATGATTGGATAATTTCTTTTTTCTTTTCTTTTGTTATCTGCCTGTCATCAGCAATAATCCCGGCTTTAGCCCCTCCGAAAGGCAATCCAGCCAGCGCATTTTTCCACGTCATTGCCCTTGCCAGCCTTGATACCTCTTCCACCGAAACACTCGGCGTCATCCTTATGCCGCCTTTGCCGCGGCCTCTGGCTGTATTATCTATTACAACAAACCCATGCATCCCTGTTTTTGGGTCCCACACCTCCAGAATTTTCTCAGGGCCGAACTCGTCAAATGAGACCATAACTATATTAACTTTGTTTTAAATAAATAAACAACACAATTACTATTATGTTGAAATTGCTGCCTCTCATCTTATTACTCCTCTTGACGCCAATAGTTTCCGCGCAGCCGCTGAATGCGACAAGCATTGATTCATTGAAATCAACGCTGGAAACAGTTGACAAAGTAGTCATACTTGTTTTGGCCGCTTACCTGATTTTTGGGGTCTACAAAATAATCCGCGTCTACAGGAAAGAAGGGCACCTGCCTTTTCTCAGATTTTTCAAAAACACAAAAGCAATTATAGCAGTCGCAGTAAGCCTGCTTGGTGTAGTCATTTTTATCCTCGCGATGTTCCAGCCATGGTATATAATAAAAGCTGACGTCGATACAGAATCGTTCAAAACAGGCGGCTTAAAGGATATAATTAAAATAGACGGCGTGAATGGCGTAATCCTAAATAAAGACCTGTTCAAAGGCATAGAGCTGCCTGCCCAGGGAAGCTTCAATATTGTGCTTCTTCTGATAGTCCTCGGAAGCATCTTCGGCCTGCTTGGAGCAAAAAGCCTCAGGAGCTTTGGGAAAAATTATATAAAATCCGGAATATTCGGCCTGATCCCTTTCATCCTGATAGTTTTGTTCGCAATATTCCTGCCGAGCATTGTAAGCGCCCTTACAGCAAATATTCCCGCAATAAAAGATAATTTTGTCATTGATGCTTTTGTGACAGACTTCACAAAATCAGTTGCCTCGCAGCCAATCAGCGGCGAATACACAAAAAACCTTACTGTGCCTGTGAAGCTTGACCTCAAAATCCAGTGGGGTCTTGAGGCAGGCATGTGGATGTTTTTGGCTGCCGGGCTTGTAAAAATAACAGGCGGCATCCTTGCAATTGTTTTTTCAGGGAAAGTTGACAGGAAGAAAGAGGGCGAAAAATAACTCATTTTGGCAGCATGAAGTGTATAGTAAGCTGCTGCATCATTAGTAAACTTTATATACTTATGTATACATAGTATACAATATATGACAGAAATTACCGTATCAACCAGGATACCTAAAGAACTTGAAACAGAGCTTGAAACTTACATGGAAAAAGAGCACCTGGAAAAATCTACAGCAATAAGAAAATTATTGTTCCAGTCTCTTCAGGAATGGCGGGAGCAATACGCCCTTCGGCTCCTTGAAGAGGGCAGGACAACCCTATCAAAAGCTGCAGAAATGGCAGGCATGGACTTATGGTCTTTCACATCTAAAGTAAGGGGCCTGCAAATGCAGTGGGTTAAAGACATAGTTATAGAAAGAGACCTGAGGGCCTTTGCATGAATTTCGTCTTCGATTCCTCAGCAATGATCTATTTTGGAAAGTTGCGCATATTGGAAAAAATAGCAAAGCTGGAAGGGAAAAAAATTGTGCCAAAATCTGTTTATTCAGAAGTTGTTGAAACCGGCCTTCGGAGAGGCGAGCCTGAGGCAAATTATATACAGTCATTTATCCAAAACAAACACTTTATTGTGGCAAAGCCAAAATCGCAGCCAGGCCAGATCCCTTTTTTGAGCAAGGCTGATGTTGAAGTGCTCACAATTGCGAAAGAAACAAATTCGCTGGCCATAATAGATGAAATTTATTCAATTGGTATAGCAGAGGCTATGGGAGTAGAAAACCACGGTTCAGTTTATCTTATACTTAAGCTCCTGAAAGAAAAAATCATTGGGAAGGAAGAAGCAAAAAATGCCCTTAATTCCATGATCTCTCTTGGCTTTTATTTGTCGGTCCAGAAATATAATGAGGTAATCAGTAAAATCGAAGAGCTGTAAACCTACCTCACCACTTCCTCAATTTCTTTTTTATCCTGTCCTCTGGCCGTGAAACTAGAATATTCCCATCAACCCTGACTTTTTGATTCCCTGATAAAATAAAAATAAACGTACATATATCTTTTGGAATTTTTTTCTCGGTTGAGGCATGAAACAGGCTTTGCCTGTTTCCACCTTTCTTCCCTGTTTTTATTGTAAGGGTCTGCCTGGTCTCATCTAAAACTGTTCCTGACAGGCCCTCTAACGATTTATTTGTGGATTTCTCAACCAGAACTTCCAGCCCAATCAGCTCGTGCCTCACCAAATTTTGCGGGGTGATCATACAATAAATAATATAATAGTATAATCACAGATAAACTACTTAATTGAAGTTTTGCAAAACTTGCAAAGCTGATAACAATGTTTATATTCGGGTAATGATAA
>CAZVWU010000013.1:0-5619 GCA_964631205.1 uncultured archaeon
AAATTGCTGGAATCAAAACAAAACCTGTTATCGTGCTGACGATAAGAGTTGATGGGAGAGCTAAACTCAGCAGCTGGTAGATATTGGTATAGCACGCAGCACACAGAGATGCGCAGCCTGCATTAGTTGTGAGCAGTATGAAAGGGAAAAATAATGTAAGAATATGGGAATAAATTAAAGCTATTTTTGGTTTGGACGAGAAATTAATTTTTTTAAGCAGGATCAAGAAAGTCCCTGATAAAATAAAAGATATTGATATTACTAGCAATTTCAATGTCTCTGTTGTGAATATAGGCGTGCAAGCATTTATCATAACTGTTTTTTCTTCGAAAATCTTCCATTAAAATAATCCACAGCAACAGAACCAAATTTTTCAATTAATTTATCTACAGTATTGTCAAGTATTGATGTCTGGAATTCTTCCTTTGTTTTATTTACAGAATAAATGTAATGCGGCCCGCCTAAACCTTTTTCAACTATCCTCTGCACCACACCTTTTTTATGCAGCCTATCGAGGTCAACTGCGATACTTGTGAGTGCGATGTTTTTGTGTTTCAGAATATTATGTATTTGCCTGACCCTCTGATTATCTTTTCTCCATAAAGTCTCAAGGATGTCCTGCTGCAGGGGGCTGAGGACACCAATAGTTTCCTTTTCCAAATCGATTTTCCTTATTTCCACCATATCCAAAACTAGTATATTATAGTTACTGATTTGCTTATTTAAAGCTTTACATGATATGAAAAAGTAATCATCTAAGCCTTGCAAACCTTGCAAAAGTATTTAAACAGTTAAACACATATTTTATCAGTTAAAGAAATCCAATCCTATGTCTAGTAAAAATTCTGATGCTGATATTGGAAAAATTTTTGCAAATTCAGCAGGCATAATAAAACAAAACCTCAAAACTTTTGCCCTTGCTGCAGTTGTTTTTGGAGTATTATATGCTTTTCTTTATGGGATCTGGAAGCTTCCTTTAGTTGATTTTGGTTTTACAAGGACATCTGAAGTCGGTCTACTTGATTGGATCTATATCTCAGCAATCACTGCGATGTCAGCTGCTTTGATGACACTGATGAGGTATAAAGTCAAAGCTTCTAAAGGGTCTTCAAGGGTTGGCGGTGTGGGCGGATTGTTCGCAGGTTTTGTCGCCGCAGCCTGCCCTGCGTGCCAGGGGGTAACGCTCGTAGCACTTGGAAGCACTTTGGCATTTTTACCAATAGGAGCGCTCTCATCCTTTGTCTGGGTTATGCAACTGGTTGCGCTTTTCATCTTATGGATTTCAGTTTATATGGTATCGTACAGCATTTACACAAAAACTTGTATTACTTGTGAAATCAAGCCTGATGCTTCCAAACCAAAGCCTGTTTCACAGCCTTCGGACAGCCATCTGGGTCACCATCTTTTAGATGATAATAAATTTTTCTCAGCTCTGGTTATAATAACAATGCTTGTTATAGCAAACCAGTTTTTGATAGGGGCTTCAGGATTTGCAGTGGTATCTTCAGGATCTGGGGGAACAGTTACGCTTGCTGAAGGATTTAATTACGGATCTAAAATCACATTGAAACCGATGCCAATTGCTGTTGGAGAAGAGCCTAATATACAAGGATATAAATCAAAAGTCAAGTCTCTGCCAACAATAAGTGAGCTCCAAATCCAAGGATCTACAGGGGATGTTGCTCAGGATCTCGTGAATAATGTAGTGCCTTCAGGGACTCCATGGTATGGAGCAGAAGCTGGGGTAAGTTTTGATGACCCGATTACTGCGCAGCAGTTATGGGCAAAAGGCAAGGCAATACAGCTTGATTCTGTAGGCACAGAGAGGTGGAACAGGATAGTGAATTCATTCACCTGCGATTATTGCTGCGGATCTCCACAGCAACCAACAGTAATAACAAGATGTGGTTGTGCTCATGCATCTGCAGCTCAGGGAATGGCAAAATGGTTTATACAAAACTATGGGGACAAATACTCAGATGAGGAAATATACGGAGAGATGGCTAGGTGGTATGCTTTGTGGTATCCAGGCCCGACAGTGAAAAGAATTGCAGAGGAGATGGGATTGCGATTATAATAATCTATGTTAAAAAAATTGTTAGGAAAAATTCTTGGGAGAAAAGAACAGCTTAATCCAAAGGCTTTTGGAACAGCTTTAGCAGGAATCACTTTAATAATAGATCTAGTAGGCTATATCTTGCATGGCATTTTAAACCAGCCGTCTGTAATCAATCTTTTATATCCTGGATTTTGGGGTAATTATAGCTTAATCTTACTATGGTTTGCAGGAAGCGTGGTATCAGCTTATATAATAGGCTGTTTATTTGCCTATATTTACAATTCGGTGAATAAAAAATAAAGGAGGTAAAAATATGGAACAAAAAAGCATGCTATTGGTTGTTCTGATAGCAGCTTTGCTGGTGACAGTGGGATTGCAGACAGTCCAGCTTGCAGCACTAGGGACTTCAGGCGGAGGAAGCGCAGCTGTTGTATCTAAGTCTTCATCCAGCCCTGCAAAAGCAACAGGATCATCAGCAGGCGGCAGCTTGAACAATTTGCCAAGCATGGTAGGCGGATGTTAGAACCAAGCATCTGTAAATGAGGGAGGGGCGGGAACCGTAGGTTTCCGCATGGTAGGCGGATGTTAGTTGGGTTCTTTTTTTAACCCAACTTTATATTTATGGTAACCATGACTAGATCAAAAAATAATGAATACTACCAGTGCGAAATCTGTAAATTTTTTTACAGGGATAAAATGACAGCACAGGACTGTGAAGACTGGTGCAGAAAAAATAATAGCTGTAATCTCGAGATTACGAAGAAGGCAATAGTTTTAGAAACGAAAAATTATGAACCATAACATTCTGTACGGGTTAATAGCAGTGATTGTAGTAGTTTCAGCTTTAAACCTGATTCTTGTTACTAGCAAGACCCAGGAAATTTCAGCGAATCTGATCAAGGTAAAAGAAGATGCGAGGCCAGCAGATATAGAAATAACCAAATTAAAAGATTCCAGTTGTGCTGATTGCTTTGATGTAGATAAAGTTTTATCTGACCTAAAATCCAAAAATTTTAATGTCTTAAAGGAAGAGGAGACAGATCCATATTCTGAAAAAGGAAAAGAATTAGTCCAGAAATTTGGAATAACTAAACTGCCAACTCTGTTGGTCTCTGGAGAAATAAAAAAACCAAATATAGAAAACTATTTTAAAGGCAAATGGGAATCGAAAGATCTTGACGGAAAAACCTATGCAGTTTACAAAGATGTTCTTCCGCCTTATGTAGATTATTCAACTAAAGAAATTGTCGGTAAGGTTTTGCTGACACACATTATCGATTCTTCCTGTGATGATTGTTCAGACCTTTCTGCTGTCATCAGCTATTTAAAAAAAGAAGCTGGAGTCGTGTTCTCACAGGAAAAAACTTTGGAATACAAAACTCCTGAAGCGCAGAGTTTAATAAGCAGGTTTGGAGTAGAAAGGGTTCCAGCTCTTATAATTTCAAAAAATATACTTGATTATCCTTCAGCACAGGAAATATGGGCTGGTTTAGGCGCAGTTGAAAAGGAAGGATTCTTCGCTTTACATGGCCAATCTCCGCCTTACAGGGATATAAAAACAGATCAAATAAAAGGACTTGTCACAGCAATCTATCTTGTAGATAAGTCATGCAAAACCTGCTATGATATTGAAGGGGTGAAAAACATAATTTCCAAGGTGATTGGCCTGACAGTAAAAGAGGAAAAAGAAACCGATATTTCTTCTGATGAAGGAAAAGCTTTTATAGAAAGATACAAAGTACAAAAAATTCCAACTGTCCTGCTTTCGGCTGAAGCAAATGATTACGATGGTTTTGCAGATGCTTTTGTCCAGGTTGGCACAAAAGAAACCGATGGCTGGTTTGTGATAAGGAATCCTCAGATATTTGGCAATTTCAAGGATTTGGCAACAGGCCAGGAAGTTGCTGTCAACAGAGGAGGCCAACCACAAGCTCATTCTGGGTAATTGATATGGTAAATACAGTTATTATTTACAGTATAATAGTTTTGCTTATCTTCATATCTGCAGGTCTCTTTATCACAACACAGGCACAGATAGACAAGTTGCAGACAAGCGGTTTGCAGACAGGCTCTGTTATGGGTGAAAGGATGTCAAGGATGAGCTTCTCTGATTTTGACAAAAAGCTTGCAATTAAAATGATGGACAAAAATGGGGATGGAAAATGCGATGCCTGCGGCATGCCTGTTGAAATGTGCATTGATGGCGGCCAGATGGAGTGCAATATGGATCCAAAGTCAACAATGGGTGTTCTTGGGTCAGCTCACATACATGCTGACTGGAAGGTTTATATTGAAGGGAAAGCATGGGATTTCTCTGGCATGGATCACATGGCCAGAATGCAGAAAGGATTATCTGTAAGCAGTTTTATCCATGTCGATTCGGGATCTCCGGAACCAGAGAAAACAGGTGATCTCCTTCACATGCACGCGACAGGTGCCCCTTTGTGGATATTTTTTGAAAGTTTGGGTATACAGCTTCCTGAAAATGTAAAAATGTACGTGAATGGAAAAGAAATTTCTGATTACAAAAATTATGTTTTCAGCGATCTGGATAAAATCCTGATTACTGACGGAAAAGGGAATCTGCAGGAACAGCTAAATTCAATTACAAATTTTGCAGAAGATCATTGAAAGCTATTGGAATATTGAAAAAAAGCTTATGGGAATAAAATGCGATAAATGCGACAGGGAATTCATGGATACCAAGGCACTAGACCAGCACTCTCAGGCAAAGCACTCTGAGAATGTACAGCAGGCGCCATCTTCACAGGTCCTGAAAAGAATTGAAAGAAAAGAGGAGAAGAAGGCTGAAAGGGCAGCTGGATTAAAAGCCGAGAGCAGAGGAAAGTTTCTGAAGTATGGAAGTTTTTTTGCAGTGATAATATTAATAGGATATGGGATAACAGTATTTTCCAGCCCCTCTGGAAATAGTGTAGCTGTCCAGCCTAATCCAAAAATCCCAACAGGACCAATCCACTGGCATCCTGAACTCATTATAAAAATCAATGGACAGCAGCAGGTCATACCTGCTAATATTGGAATCAGCCCAACAATCCACCAGCCTGTACATACTCATGAAGATGAACTGGTTGATGGTGCAAGATTAATACACCTAGAAAATAACAAGCCGACAGCAGACAACATGAAACTGGGGTTTTTCTTTCAGGTGTGGGGAAAGAAGTTCAATAAAGATTGCGTCTTCGAGCAATGCAATACCGGAGACAAAAAAGTGAAAATGACAGTCAACGGAAAAGAAAACCTTGAATTTGAAAACTATTTCATGCAGGACAAAGACAAGATTGTGATAGAGTATAGTTGAATATGAAAAGATTAGAGAGACAGAAAACCGAAATTAAAAAACAGAAAAAATTTGTCGCTGCAAGCGGTATTTCAGGCAGCCTGAGTTTTCTTGGCAGCTGGCAGATATGCCATAATCTTTGTTTGGCTGTAGTGGCTGCTTTGTCTCTTGTAGGGATTTCTGTTGTTGGCATGCCTTTACTTTTTCTTACACAATATGCACTTTATTTCTGGTCAGCTGCCGCAATTTTTCTGATCCCAAC
>CAZVWU010000013.1:5629-12213 GCA_964631205.1 uncultured archaeon
CTATATGTATTTTAAACATCCGAAATGCATGTCGAAAAACTTAATAATTTTTAATACAGGGATACTGGTTTTCAGCGTCCCTTTTATACAAGAATTAAATCCGGTTTTTTGGATAGTTGGCGGGGGAATAATTTCATACACTTTTCATAATTTTTTAAAAAGTAGAAGAGGTAAGAAATGAGAAAAATTATCTTAATTAGTGTAATTGTGTTCATAACTATAGCAGCAACTGGAATTATAATCCAAACTTTAGAAACCCAGAAAACCGACTACAAATTCCCGGGAGCAATCGAAGCAGTAAAACAATATTTGGATTCCTGGGACAAAAAAGACTGGCCGAATATGTATTCTGTTATTTCAGACGGCTTCAAGAAAATTGAGCCAACTGCAAAAACTTTGTCTGATTTTAGGGAATATGCTGAAGGCCAGAATATAGAAAATGTAAAAATCCTTAGTTTGAAAGAAGAATCGAATGATGGAAAGGCTGCAGTAATTTTGTATTTAGTTGAGTTTGAATTAAAAGATAGGACAAAAAAAGAATTTTCAGACAAATTTACACTCAAGTATAGGGAAGCTGATGTGATAATGGGATGGAAATTGATCCACCCTTATGGAGAGAAAATTGACACAAGTTAATGTTATGAATAAATTATTAATAGTTGCTATTATTCTGGCGGTTTTGGCAGCTCTGTCAATAATCTCAGTCACAACAAAAAGTAAAATAACAGAATCTTCTGGACTCAGTTATCAAGAGCTCTGTGTAAAAAATGGCGATCAGTGGATGGTAATGGAGCCTTGGAGAGACGGGAAAAAGATGCCAGGTGAACCTTGCACAGGCTGCATGATTGGTGGAAACCATTACTGTTCACAGGAAGAATATCTAGACCACATTAAAAAAATGCGCTCATCTGATCTGGACATGCAAAATCATATGAATGAGATGATGGAACAAATGGATGATATGGATCATGGCATGATACATACAGCTAATGTAGTTAATGGTGGAAATTTGAATCAGATAGAGTCTGAAGATTTTGTTATAAAATTTAATAGGGAAAGATTGAGAGAAAATGCACTAGAATTTGAAATATTACAGGATGGTAAACCAGTTAATAATTTGGAAATTGTGCATGAAAAAATAATGCATGTTATTCTAGTAAGAAATGATCTGGAATATTTTGATCACCTTCATCCTGAAAAAACAGGTGATGGGAAATATGCAATATCCTTCGAATTTTTGTCAGGAGGTTCCTATAGGTTATGGACAGACTTTACTGTTACCGGCAAACAGAAAATAATAAGCTTTGATTTTGAAGTAAGCGCTTCTGAAAAACCTGGAAGAGATAAACTCGGTGGGTTGGAAGTGAAAATGGTTGGTGCTAGTGAAATAATATCAGGAAAACAACTTGAATTAAAATTCGAGGTCCTTGAAAACGGGAATAAAGTTCCCATAAAGGAAAAATTTCTGGGCGCAAATGCCCATATTATTGGAATAAGCCAAGATCTAGATGAATTCGGGCATATGCATGATGAAGATGTAGACGGGGATAATCTGCTGGAATTCAATCATGTTTTTTCTAAAAAAGGCCTGCACAAAATCTGGGTTCAGTTTTCAGTTTACGGTCTTGACAGGACAGCTGAATTTTCTATTAATGTTTTGTAGTTATTTTTACTAGTTAGAAAATTCAAATTTAATTAACTTATGACTAACTCAAAAGTATCTTTTAAAATTTCAGGGATGCACTGCGCATCCTGTGCAGTCAAAATAGAAAAAGCAATCAGGAAATCGGATGGGGTAGAGGACGCTAAAGTTAATTATGCAAGCGAAAAAGCGTATATAACATATGATAGCAAGAAAACAAATGAGGAAAAAATAAAACAGATAATAAAAGAGACAGGATATATGCCTGTAGACATTAAAGACGAAGCAAAAGAAAAAGAGGCATATACCAGACAGTTGAAAAGAAAACTGTTTATCGGAATTATATTTACAGTCTTTATTGTAATCGGAAGCTTCCCTGAATTTTTCTCTTTCGCACCTCCTATACTAAATAATTATTTTGTTTTGCTGATACTGACTACACCTGTCCAGTTTTGGGTCGGCTCGCAGTTTTACAAAAGCACTTGGACTGCATTAAAAAATAAGACAGCTGACATGAACACTTTAATAGCTGTTGGAACTTCTGCAGCTTATTTTTACAGTCTGGTTATTGCTTTAAACCCTTCTCTTGGGTCCGCTATGTATTTCGATACCGCCGCCGTGATAATTACCCTAATAATTCTTGGAAGGTACTTTGAGGCAATTGCAAAAGGAAGGACGTCAGAAGCAATAAAAAAGTTGATTGGCTTGCAGGCAAAAACAGCTACTGTGATCAGGGATGGTAAAGAAAAGCAGATACCAATAGAGGAAGTTATTCCCGGAGATATTATATTGGTTAAGCCAGGAGAAAAGATATCGGTTGATGGAACGGTTCTTGAAGGATATTCTGCTGTTGATGAAAAAATGATAACAGGGGAAAGCATCCCTGTTTCAAAGAAAAAAGGCGATACTTTAATAGGCGCCACAATAAACAAATCAGGCCTGCTCAAATTCCGAGCAACCAAAGTTGGAAAAGACACAATGCTTGCGCAGATTGTGAAGTTTGTTGAGGAAGCACAGGGATCAAAAGCTCCAATACAAAGGCTTGCTGACAAAATCTCAGCTTATTTTGTCCCCTCAGTGATTTTGATAGCTTTGATTTCATTTTCTTTATGGTATCTGACAGGAAATAGTTTCGTATTTTCCCTCACAATTTTCATTTCAGTCCTCATAATAGCCTGCCCATGTGCCTTGGGTTTGGCTACGCCAACTGCAATCATGGTAGGGACAGGAAAGGGTGCTGAAAGCGGCATACTGATAAGGAATGGAGAGTCCCTTGAAATAGCGCATAAAATAGATGCAGTTCTTTTTGATAAGACAGGGACCCTGACAAAAGGTGAGCCTGGGGTCACAGATATTGTTCCATACGGAAACTATTCAGTTTCTGACGTCCTAAGGTATGCATCAATTGCTGAAAAAGGCTCAGAGCACCCAATAGGCGAGGCTATTCTGAAAGATGCAAAGGAAAAGAAAATTCCTATTCTTGCCGGGAAAAACCATCAGACAATTCCTGGGAAAGGGATAAAGGCAGATTATAATGGAAAAACAATTTTCATATGTACAAAAAAATTTTTGAATGAAAAGAAAATAATTGTTGGAAAAAATGTAGAAAATAAAATAGAAAGTCTGGAAAAAGAAGGGAAGACAACTGTTCTTGTTGGGATTGAAAAGCAGTTTATTGGAATTATTTCTGTCGCAGACACACTCAAAGAGAATTCATGGCAGGCAGTTGAAGAGTTAAAGAAGATGGGAAAAGAAGTTATAATGATAACCGGGGATAACAGGAAGACAGCAGAAGCAATTGCAAAAAAGCTCGGAATAAAAAAAATCCTGGCAGAAGTTTTGCCTGCAGATAAATTGGATGGAATAAAAAAACTCCAGAGAGAAGGGAAAATAGTTGCAATGGTCGGTGATGGGATTAATGATGCGCCTGCTTTGGCGCAGGCTGATCTAGGAATTGCCCTAGGCTCCGGTACAGACATCGCAATAGAGACAGGCGGAATAGTTCTGGTAAAAAACGATTTGATGGATGTTGTAAAATCGATAAAACTTAGCGGTTACACAGTAAAAAAAATAAAGCAGAACCTTTTCTGGGCATTTGTTTACAATACAGCTGGAATACCAATAGCAGCTGGTTTACTCTACCCATTCACAGGGTTCTTGTTAAATCCTGTGATAGCAGCAGCTGCAATGGCTTTCTCCTCTGTTTCTGTTGTCGGAAACTCCTTGCTCATGAAGAGGTATAAAAACTGATAGAAGGTTATATAACACTGTTATATCAGGCTATCATTAAGTGCTTTAAATCACCCTAAAGTAGCAAAAGTATATAAAGCTTTATAAAGCTTACTGCCATAAGTTGGGTAGTAATACTGGGTGTTCTCAGCTGTAAGTGGTAGCTAAATAAGTATTTAAACAAGGAAAATGTAATATAATAACAAGCAGGCTAAAAATAGATGAAACTGATTTCAGATAAATTGGTAAATAGAAATCAGTTTCCAATAGGAAGATTCAATATGGTAATGTCAAACGATATATTAGATGCATTGAAAGGCATAGGGATGAACCTTTACGAGAGGAAAATTTATGTAGCCCTTCTGGCAAAAGGAATAGCCACAGCTGGGGAGGTTTCTGGCATTGCCAAAGTTCCAAGATCCCGTTCTTATGATATCCTTGAAAGCCTTGCAGATAAGGGTTTTGTTGTTCTGCAGCCTTCCAAGCCAATAAAATATGTAGCCCTTGAGCCGAAGGATGCTCTGGAAAGGGTAAAACACAATCTGGAAAAGAAACATCTGGAAACACAGGAAAGGATTGATAAGCTTGCTGCTTCCCCAATTCTGGAACAATTGGAAACTGTTTACAAAGAAGGCCTAAGCCTTGTCCAGCCTTTTGAAATGACAGGCACAATAAAAGGCAAAGATGCAGTAAACCAACACATGAGGGCAATCTTCAAAAAAGCAAAAAGCAAGATCACAATTGTCACAACAAAGAATGGCCATGCAGACCTGCATTCAACACACTATAATGTTCTAAAGAAACTTTCAAAAAAAGGAGTCAAGATAAAACTCTATGCTCCCCTCGAGAAAGATTCTCCAATCTGGGAGGGTGTTGCAGAAGTCAAGCATATAGAACAGCCAGCAGGCAGGCTATATACAATTGATGATGAACATGTCATGATGGCTTTAACAGATGGCGACAAGACACACGATACGCAGGACATTCTTTTCTGGGCACAATCGCCCCACGTTGTAAAAGAAGTAATGGAGCCTTTTATTAACCAGATTGGTGCAAAGAAATGATCTACTCCATAAAAATAAATATTTTTTTCTAGACTGCTTAATATTTAAACCCTCAGTCCTGTAAGTTTAAAAACTATGGGCTATACACTTCTGATTAGCGAAAAACCTTCAGCTGCGAAAAAAATAGCAGAGTCTTTGGCAGACAATGACTTCAATGAGGTAAAGAGGGAAGGCGCAAGTTTTTATAAAATAAGAAGGGGAGGGAAGGAAATAATTGTCGCGCCTGCGGCAGGTCATCTCTTTGTTCTCGCTGAAAAAAAACTTGGAAAAAACTGGACATACCCTGTTTTTGATATAGAATGGATCCCCATCTTTGAAGCCAACAAAAATAACACATGGTCAAAAAAATATTTTGAGAACCTAGAATTTCTTGTCAAGGGCGCCGACAACATAATTTCCGCAACTGACTATGATATCGAAGGGTCTGTCATAGCTTACAATATAATCAGATTTATCTGTAAAAAAACCACAGGAAAAAGAATGAAGTTTTCGACCCTCACAAAAGGAGACCTTGTCGAAGCCTATGAAAACGCCTCGCCTAAGCTTGACTTCCCCCAAATAGAAGCAGGTTTGGCCCGCCATTTTTTAGATTATTTCTGGGGAATAAACATATCAAGGGCGCTCACACTCGCACTCAAGGCTGCAGGAGGCTACAAAACCCTTTCAACAGGGAGAGTCCAGGGGCCCACCCTCAGTATTCTGGAAAAAAAGCAAAAAGAAATTCAGGCTTTTAAGCCCGTCCCTTTCTGGGAAATTTATGCTAAAGTGGAGAAAACAGACGAGGCAAGGAAAAAGAATCTTGATAATGAGGCTAAAGCCACCCTAAACGAGTTCATAGCCCGCCATTTTTTAGACAAATTCTGGGAAAAAACAAAAGCAGAAGCAATATTCAGAAAAATAAAACCAGAAAAACAAGCTGGAGTCATTAGCGTAGATAAAAAAGAATCCAAGTTAAAGCCCCCAACTCCTTTTGACCTCACAACATTGCAAAGAGAATCCTACAACCTTTTTGGTTTTTCGCCGAAACAGACCCTGGATATTGCACAAGCACTGTATGAAATGGGAGCTATATCTTATCCAAGGACTTCTTCCCAAAAGCTGCCAGAAAAAATAGGATATCTGGAAATAATAAAAAAGCTTTCCAAAAAACTAGCCTATTCAGAGCTTTGTGAAAAGCTTCTAAAAAAGCCTAAGCTAAAACCCAATGAAGGCCCCAAAGAAGATCCTGCCCATCCTTCAATCTTCCCTACAATAGATATACCAAGCCTAAAAGAGTTAAACCCGCAGCAGGCAAAGCTATATGACCTTATTGTAAAAAGATTTTTGTCAGTGTTCGCAGACCCTGCAATAAGAGAATACATATCTGTAAAACTAGATATTAAAGGCGAAGTCTTTGTTGCAAGCGGCGTGAGAACAATCCAAGCGAACTGGATAGATTTCTACAGACCTTATGCAAAATTTAAAGAACAATTATTGCCTGAGATGGCAAAAGGTGATATAGTAAATATTAAAAAAATCGAGATGCTGGAAAAAGAGACACAGCCGCCGGCAAGATATACACAAGCCTCAATACTAAAAGAACTGGAAGATCTGAGCCTGGGAACAAAAGCTACAAGGGCGCAGATACTTCAGATTCTTTATAACAGGGG
>CAZVWU010000013.1:12223-15267 GCA_964631205.1 uncultured archaeon
GCTTTGATTTTGCAAACCCTTTATGATAGGGGTTACATAAAAGAAAAATCCATTATAGTCACAAAATTAGGTGAAGTTGTCGCAGACTCCCTAGAAAAATATTGTCCGGATATTGTTTCTGTTGATTTAACAAGGATGTTTGATCAAGGAATGGAAGCAATACAGGAAGAAAAAAAGACAAAAGAAGAGCTGATAGATTCAGCTCAGGAGACTCTGGATAAAACATTAAACAATTTTAAAAAAAATGAGAAGAGTATAGGATCTTTGCTGATCGAGGGCATAAGGGAAGTTATGAGAGAAGAGAGCACAGTAGGTAAGTGCAAATGTTCAGGAGACCTTGTAATCAGGATGTCAAAAGCAAAGAAAAGATTCATAGGGTGTACAGGCTATCCAAATTGCACAGAGACGTTCTCTTTGCCACACAAAGGTATACTTACAACGATGCCACAGACTTGCGGAAAGTGTGGGTTGAAAATAGTTTCTGTAAAGAATTTCAAGAAAAAACCATGGAGATTATGCGTCCGCTGCGGTTTTGTCACAGGGAAAAAACAAGAGGAAGAGATAATATCCTCAGATAATCTTAAGGAATCTAAGACCAAAAGAAGCTAGTTGAAATACCCAAAAGAAAACAAGAGCTTTTGTTAAAATATCTTAAACCCACACGGTTTAATCCCCTCTTCTACTATAACAAATTTTGTGCTTTTGCCTTCAGGCTGGCTCCTATGCTTAATTATGCTAGCTTTCCTCTCGCTAGTTTTGCCTGTTTTTTCTAAAAGAAGCAAACACTTGGGCCAGTATTTCAATGTATCGCCGCCAACAATTTCGTTTTCCCCAGTATCCCAGTTTTTGTATGTGTGTGCAGTTATTATAACAGGGATTTTTTTATCGCGGGCCAGATTTGACAGGATTGAAAGCTGCCTTGATAATTCCCTATTGTGTTCTGACATCTCAATTTTTTTGTTTTTTGCGGCATTTTCCGGATATTCCAATCTATAAAGTGCAACAGAAGAATCAAGTATAATAAGATCTGCAGCCTTTTTTTCAAGGTCTCTTATAAATTTGCCCTGCTCTTCAAAAGTTTTTGGCTCAAGTAATATAATACTATTTAGTATATTATCGATCTTCGAATTCCCTGAAATTTGCTTGAGCCTTTCTGAGGAGAAGCCGCCCTCTGTATCTATGTAAATTATTTTCCCGCCATTTTTTGCGCAATCAGCAGACAGGATCAGGCACAGATTTGTTTTTCCTGTACCAGGAGCCCCGAAAACACTGGTCAAGGAAGAGTTTTCCAAATTGCACAATTCACTTAGCGGCTCAGGCAAATTAATCTCCTTCATATATAAGAATATTTGGAAGAAGAGATTAAAAGATTCTGTTTTATATGCTAATCCAAACAATATTATTAAAAGAGATATGAATTTAAAAATTTTGCCAATATTGCTTATTATTGTAGTATTAATAGTTGGAGGTTGTGCACAGCAGCAACAGGATACAACAGCCAAAAGAAGGGTTGTTGGCGGGAGTGGGGAGTTACCGCCTTCCCCTGTTATTGTAAAAGACCAGGCAATAAAGAGCGGGACAGTGACAGTTGAGAAGGCAGTTTCAACTGGTCCGGGATGGATCTCAATAAGGGTTCAGGCAGATGGCGCTCCAGGCAATATTATAGGTTATGCAGCTGTTAAAGACGGTGAGAACTCAAATATTGCTGTAACTATAGATGCAGCAAAAGCAACTACAATGCTTTATGCAGTTTTGCACAAAGACAAAGGGATAGAAGGTAAGTTCGAATTCCCAGGAGCAGATTCAGTGGTTACAGTCGGCGATGTTGTAGGAGAAGTTGTTGCGCCTGCTTTCAAAGTGACTAAATAGCCCGAAACTAATTTTGGAAATTTATATAAAGATTTAACAGAAAGAAAGAGTTATATGTTTCTCTCCCACCTTTTAATCAAACCAAATGCAATCGAGTCAAGGAAATACCAGGAATCAATAATTTCTTCTGCCATCAAAAACAATATACTATGCGTCCTGCCGACTGGTCTTGGCAAAACTCCGATAGCTGTTGTGCTCACAGCCCATAGGCTGAAGGATTTCCCTGAATCTAAAATCCTTGTTTTAGCTCCAACAAGGCCTCTGGTCAACCAACATTACAGATCTTTCATAAACCTGCTGGAAATTCCAGAAGATAATTTTGCTGTTATCACAGGCACTATAAACCCTGATCAAAGAGAGGAGATGTATAAAAATAAAAAAATAGTCTTTTCCACTCCACAGACTACAGAAAATGATTTAAAAGAAAAAAGATTAAACCTAAAGCATTTTAGTCTGCTTGTCCTGGATGAAGTTCACCATGCTATCGGGGATTATGCTTATCCATTTGTTGCAAAGGTATATTCAGAACAGGCGGAAAATCCGAAGATTCTGGGGCTGACAGCTTCCCCTGGAGGAGACAGGGAAAAAATAGATGAAATCTGTAAAAATTCAGGATTAGATTCTGTTGAAATAAGGACAGAACAGGATGAAGATGTAAAGCCTTACATAAAAGAAAAGGAAATAGAGTGGATAAATGTTGATTTCCCAGAAAATTTTGATAAAATAAGGCAGCTCCTCAAGTCAGCATATTTTCAGAGAATAGAAACCCTCAGAAAAATGTGGCTGATAAAGAGGAAATCTGCGACAAAAAAGGAATTGCTTGCTTTGCAAAATAATCTGATGATGAAAATAAGATCAGGAAACAAAAATGCCTTTATTGGGCTTTCACTTGTCCTCCCTGCAATAAAAATAGAGCATGCGATCGGCCTTCTCGAGACCCAAGGAATATCAATGCTTGAGAAGTACTGGGGAAAAATAAGGGATGACAAGGATTCAAAATATTCCAGATCCCTTTTGAACGATAAAACAATATCCAATGCAATGTGGATGACAAACAATTTTTTTACAGAAGGGTATAAGCACCCTAAAATTAGCAAGCTGTGCACTATTGTAAATTCCAAGATCAAAGATAACCCAAACTCCAAAATAATAATTTTTGCAAGCTATAGGGATAC
>CAZVWU010000014.1:0-9854 GCA_964631205.1 uncultured archaeon
GGCCAAAAACAATTTGCAAAAGGTTATAAAAAATATTATAGAAGGGGCTGTTCGGCTTCGAAGAGCTGATCATCATATTAATTGTCATCATAGGCGGGCCCTGAGAACTTTTTGTGCGGTGTTGTACTATCACGGGTTCTATTTAGTGCTAAACCAGCCGCTGTCTCTTGCAATTTCTGATGGTGGTGTTTTTAGTATTTTGGGCCAATTGATTGATGGAAGATTTTTAAGATAATCCGAAATGAGATAATAACCTATTGAATAACCAGCCCATAAGGGGTATGTTTTTCCCGCATAGAAAACATCTTTTCGTATTTTGAAATCATCTGTCATGAGTTTACTCTTTAGCTTATCAAAAAGAATTAAAGATTCTGACTTTTCTAGAGTTTTTGCCCAATAACTCATTTCCCCACCAATAAGATGCTCTCTGAAATGTTCAGCTAACCCTTCAAAAACAATATAATCCAATAAACTTTTCCTCTCCAAATAGTTTAGTGAGTAGGCGTGCGCAACCTCATGCACAAGAGTTTCGCTGAATTTTCTTTCCCAGTCAGCATCTGGATGTATAAAAAGTAATATGGTGTTTTTCCAGACAGTGTCTCCAGCTATTCCATCCATCTTATTTTTAACAAATTTGTTAGCTGTCGGGAAAATAAATAGCTCTAGTTTAGTGGATTTAATAATGGAAAAACAATCTATTAAGCAGGTTTTTGCTTTATTTTTAATCTGGTAATCAGTAATTTTATTTTGTTGTATTTTTTTATTGGGGATATAAAGGGCTAGATAATTTTCTAAATATTTCTTTGCCCTGAAACCTGCAAAACCGATGGCTTGCTTTTCTGGAACCTCTGAAACAATATTAGTTAAACTACAGGTTTTCTTGTCTGTAAATTGGTATACATTTGCCAAGGTGGTTTTATTATTTTTTATCTGATAGGATTTCATACTATTTCGGTTTTCCTAAACCAAGAACATATATTGGTATTTCGTGTTCTGTTAAGTCTAAAACGCTCACTATCGTCTCATTCACAAACCCTCCTACGCTACAGCATCCTATATCGTATTTGGCGCATGTAAGCTGCATATTTTGTGCAATGTGGCCTGCCTCAATCAGTGAATAAGGATATGCCTTGATGCCATATTTAACTTCTGCTCTTGGAATAACAGAGGTAAAAACAATGGCAGCTGAGGCATTATCGAGGTAAGGTGAGACTATTTCCTTTTCTATGATACGGAGATCATCTTCAAGTAGAAGCTCTACCGCCTCATCTAAAATATTATAATGATGCACTCCTTTCGGTAAATTGCTTATGTTGAAATTTATTACATAGATTTCTATTGGAAATCTGGCACCAGCGGAAGGATAGGTTCGTCTTTCTGGTTCTCGCTCTTTGTCTACTATCCTGGCTGAAAGTAAAACTTTAGAAAGGTCATCAAGAGGGAGGGGGTCGTTTGAAAAAGACCTGCATGATATTCTTTTTAAAAACAGTTCTTCTAATTCGCCTTCAGTCTGCGCATCAGATAATTTTATAGAACTAAACCTTGGGTATGTTTTGTGGAAAACTTCAGTGTGAGTTATAGGTGGATCTGCCTCTTCTGCTTCTACAACTCTCCTCAATCTCGTTTTGCTATAAAATTTTTTTACTTCATCAAGCATTTTAAATCGCCCTTATGCAAATGGATGTGGTTTTAAACCACCATCATCCAAAAGACCATAGTGGTCACTATAAAGAACTTTAGATCTTTCATCTAAGTAGAGTGGATGAAGTTGAGGGACCATAACTTTAGAACATTTAAATCCGGCTTGTGCAATCTCGGGAAGTGTTATATCAACGACTATTATATCAAAACCCTTATTTTTAAATTCGCTAATTACATTAGCAAATGTAGCAGTTTTATTCGAGATTTCAGAGAATTTTATCTGTTGGCTATCCTGAAGCCAAAAATCAAGATCTTGTATTCTCTCAGGAGGATACCAATAATAAAGCCTATTTTCTAGGCTTGTAACTTCTGTTTCATTAGGGAAACTTTCTTTATCTTTTTTTCTCATGAACCTTGCATAATTTCTACATTGTATTGATTCTAATATAGATCTTTTAATTGCATCTTTATAATTCAATTTTGCGCTAGAGCCTAAATTGACGGCGGGCCCTACTCCTGTTTTATCTATAGTTATTGCAATTACAGTAGGTATTCCTAGGTCAGTTGCACAATCAAAAACATAGGTCTCTAGGCGGTATCGGTTTAGATAGCCAAGTAACTCCTCTATATCTTCTGTGAATTCTATTATTCTACTCAGACGTCTTTCACTTAGATAAGAATACATACACGCATCTCGTTCCACGAGCTCTAGCAAGCCCCTCTCTACACTATCGTTGTTCTCTGAAAGCCCAAAAGCGGCACCATTGGTTGTTGTTTCTCTTTGTATTGGCATTTCATTAGAAAAGATATCTGTGAGGTAGACCAATTGAGCAGGCACCAGAACATTTTTATCATGAAATATATCCTTCCCCTTTACCCATCTATAATTTCCAGATCTCAATATTTCTGCGCCTTTATCGTCATGCATTTCAGTGTGATGAAAAGTTGTTGGGTCTACAAATTCAGAATTGTCTTCGAATTTAGCCGGAGGCGATAATACATCTAAAAGCGGATTGTAAATACATAGCCTCTCTAGAAATTCGGCAACAGATTTCACTCTAGCCACCATTTTGTTCAAGGCATATCCCTGTCCGCCCACTTCGGTAGTTTCATATTTATCAATTGCTTTTTTGTTGGGGTATGTTAAATATGCCGGAATCTTGGGTTCATCTGTAAACTGTATATTTTCTACAGGATTTTCGCAGAGATCGATCTTTTTCATACTTTCCAATAGGGTTTTAAATGTCATAGAGAATAGACGTCTATTTAGAAATTGAAACTAAATTTTAAATAATAACATTAAGCATCGGAATAAGAAATTAAAATCAGTTGTACTCGGAATTAGCATCTGATCTGGCTCGACAATTTTGACAATTCTGACTACCACTGTTACTATTACTGTTGCTCGAACTGCTGCTACTAGACTGACCGCTGTTGCTCTTGCTGTTACTATTCCCCCCAATTGCAGCTCTATAAGTATGTAATAGATAAGGAGCATTTTCTATTTCTGAACTTAACTCTAAAACAAGTGCTCTATATTCACGTGCTCCTCCTCTCTTAAAATTCTCTGGCATAATTAGATATGGCATCCTTGATTTATAAATGTTACTGTATGGTTAGAAATAGTTTTCAAATAGTTATAAAAAAAACTATAGAAGACTATAGTGGTTAAATTTTGAGGATTTCTGCTCAAAAAACCCGGAAAGCTTTTTGTGCGACGGGGAGATAGAGACCATAAGCTTAGGCGACAGGATTGCAGAGGCTTCCACAGAGGCGCTCACATGCGCAATAAATTCGGTTGCGGCTGGCAAGGAACAGGGTTGCTTTTCTAGAAGGTTTGCGCAAAACTTATATACAAACTTGATTTATTATATGTTATGCAAATGGCAAAACTATCACCAAACCAGATTATCACTTTAAATGATTTCCCAGTTCATAATGAGCATGTCTTAAAAATATTCTTCAAAATCTATCAAAATAAATGCGGAAAAATCGTTCCTCCTGTTCCGATTATGCATAAAAATTTAGTATTGACGTATCTACATGGCAATATGAAGAATAAATCTAATGAATTTTACAAGAGAAATCCTAATTGCAATTATTTTATGTTGGATGGTAGTCATAGAACAACCGCAGCAACTTTAACAAAAAAGAAAATTAAAGTTATGGTATTACAACATGGACAAGATGTACAAAAAGCCAGAAAAATGGTCGAAACAGGAGAATTATTTCATTTTTATCTTAAAGACACTATCGAAGATATTGTTAAAGAATTAATAGCACACTTTAGAAAAACAGGATTTTTCCAGACAGTTGAACAAAAGACAAAGAGGATGGTGATTGAAAAAGTTATTCCACTATATATGATTGAGTATTATAAAAAGTGGGCTACCCTATAATAATTTGTGGGCCGTTATTTATGCTTCTTCGTCCACTTGAAATCTTTGCCTTCCCTGCCTAAGTTCCAGTTCTTCTGGCATTTGGAGTTGCAGAAATACAGGGTCTCGCCGCTGATTTTTACAAACATTTTCCCATAGCCGGCAGTTATGCCATTTTGACAAAAAGAACATTTAGCCATAATAATATCAAACACGCAAAACTCAAGGCTCTAGACAGCTACCCCCTCCCGCCGAATTCCATCTCGACCGATTTCAAAACTATGATGTCACCGGGCCTCACAGGGCCAAGGACGCTTCTGGTTATCGATTTGTCTTTATCCCTTCCTGCCAATAATTTGCAACGGACCCTTACAACTCCCCTTAACCCCATGGATCCGAGAACTTGTGTGACTTGGGCTGTTATTGTTTCCATGTTAGAACCTCTTATTGTTGGACACTGATCCGCTGATCAGTGTCGACCTGTTAGTCCGGCACCTCCCTTATTTTTATTTTATTATTTCATCAAAGCCTTTACTTTCACAGAAATATCAGAAATCAGCTTCTTGGCCTCGCCTTCTTCTGTCACTGCAACAGAGGATGTAGGGACTTCGATCCCTGAAGCTTTTCCAAGATCCTGCTTTGTTGGTATGTAGGCGAAGGTGACCTGTTTCTCCTTGCAGAGCACTGGGAGATGCATGAGTATTTCTTCTGGAGTCACATCTTCAGCCATCACAACAAGCTTTGCATGGCCCCTTTCCAAAGCTTTTGTTGTCTCGTTCACTCCCCGCCTGAACTTGCCTGAATTCCTTGCAAGCTCCAGAGCTTCGTATATCTTGTCTGTAAGCTCCTTTGTCTGCTCAAATTTCACAAACGCTGGTTTTGCCATATAAATTCTCCTTCATAGTTGCCCTTTCCCTTTTATAAAGGCAGCTTGGTCAATGAATCCTGATTATATATGCTGCAAAAGGTTTTAAATATCCTTAGCCGAGCATTTTCTTGAATTTCTCCACGATTTCGACTGGTGTAGGGTCAACCCCATAATCCAGAGCCAGATAATAGCTTGCCCAGTCGCCCAAGTAAATTGTTGAGATAATCCTCTCCAGAAGATTGCTCCCTTCTGTATCAACTAAACTAGATTCTATACCGTTCTCCTCTGCAATTTTTTTGGCAGCCTCCATCCGTTTTCTGATTTTTGGGTGGTCTTCCCTGTCCCTTATAAAAATTGCATGGAAATTCCCGTTTGGCCGCGCAAACCCGTTCAGCTCATTGTGGTTGTGTTCAGGGAAGGTATTTGTGAAAGCCATTATTTTGGCATTCTCATTAAAGTTCTTTTTCCATTTGTATGCCGCGGCTTCCAGTGATTTGGAAGAGTATATCAAGGGTATTTTGTTTAAAAGTTTTTTTGAAATCCCTTTTGCCTTGTTTTTTATGCCTTCTTTTTCTTTCCCAATAAAAACAGCTATGTTTTCAGCCAATCCCGGCTGCTTTTCCAGGATTGAGCAATTTTCCAGGACCTTCAGGATGGAAAAAACCTGGTATCCATATGACATCCTTGGCTGGATGGCTTCAGGCAGTTTTATTAAAGGCAGGCTGTTTTCTTCTGCAGCCTGAAGCATTTTGCCTCCATGGCTTACAACAACTATATTTAGTTTTCTTTTTAAGGCTTCTTTTAGGGCCTCAATTGTCTCTTCTGTATACCCAGAATAGCTGACAGCAAAAACAAGGCTCTTCTCATTAACAAAATCCGGCAGTTTGTAATCATCCACAACAAAAACAGGGATTTTGTTTCCAATATAAGATTTGAGTATCCTGCCTCCCAAGGCGCTCCCGCCCATCCCGCAAAAAATAATATTTTCAAAGGGACCCTGCAACTTGATATTCTGGCCGAGCCTGCAGCCTTCAATAATCTGTTCCTGCATCCTGTCAAGAAAAGCCGCCATGTTTTGAGAGTCTGGCATGGTTGAGGATTTTAACCCGCGAAAATAAAAAGGAAAGCCGGAATCTTTATATATATCATTATATATATCATTAATATGGCAGAAATAGATGTTCAGGTCAAAAAATGGGGGGACTCCTTGGCAGTTGTTATTCCAAAGGATGTGGTCAATGAGGAAAATATTGCTGTTAAAGACCGTGTGCACCTGAAAGTTGAAAAGAAGGTTGACATCTCGGATGTTTTTGGGGTTGCAAAAAATAAAGCCAGATTTTCTATTCAGCAATTGAAGGACGAGGCTAGAAAGGGTTGGGATTGACGGATGCTATTCTACGATTCTTATGCTATCTTGGCCATAGCGTTCGGCCAGGAAAATTACAGGAGATACACAGCCGGTTTTAGGGTTGTCACCACCATAATGAACCTTTACGAATCATATTACATCCTTCTGCAAAAAAATCTGCCTGCCGAAGCAGAAAGCATATTCAGCAGGTTCCTGCCTTTCTGTGTTGATATCGAACCTTCGCATATAAAAGACGCCGCCCATTTCAGGCTATCGAACCAAAAAAGCAGGCTTTCTTACGCAGACGCCTTGGGTTATATTATAGCAGGGCATTATGGCATCCCGTTTCTAACAGGCGATGATGCATTCAGAAGTTTGCCTAATGTGGAATTTGTGAAATAAATTGGCTGCAGTAGCCCTTTTGAGGACGATTTTTGAAAGAATTAATCAACTGTCGGTGTGACCTTTATCCCTATCTCTTCAAGCTTTTCCTTGAATTTTGCGAGGGCTTTGTTGACATCCTCTATGCTGTGCGCGCCTGTGCAGATTATCTTGCCTGAACTGAATAGAAGGAAGGCTACTCTCGGCTCTGTTATCCTGAAAACCAGTCCCGGGAACTGTTCCGGCTCATACTCAGCGTTCTCGAGCATGAAAGCTATTTCCTCAAGGTTTAGCTGGGCCTTTATTTTGGATGATGCGACTATGTTCTCGACTTCTATTGGGAATTTCTTAGGCACATTAATTCCAACGCTCCTTATTGTGTCAGCGACCTTCTGCATTGCAAGCTTTGCATTAGCAATGCTTTTAGCCCCTGTGCAGACTATCTTGCCTGAGCTGAAAATAAGGGCTGCTGCCCTTGGGTTTGTCGGTCTATAGACAAGGCCTGGGAACTGCTCTGGCTCGTATTCTGCGTTTTCAACCTCTTTGACAAGCTTTTCCAGCGGTATGTCAACCCCTAAAGTCGCAAAAGCCACCACATTTTCAACTTTTATCATAAAACTGCTTTCAAGCTGAATAAACGAGCTCTCTTCTTTGATAGCTTCCTTTTCCTCTTTTTTTCCCAAGAATTTTCCAGAAACAGCCTTTTTTCCTTTAATTCTATACTCTTTGTGTTTGCCTGCTTTTAAAGCTACCTCCGGCTTTCCAGCCTTTTCTGTTTTTTTAGAGGGGGTTTTGGCTTCCCGGCCCTTTTTCCCAAAATCCGGCTTTTTTTGCTTAGGCATATATTGTCTAATAGAATAGAATAATGAAGGAAAAGCTTTATATACTATTGATTGTTCCTGTATTTAAAGAAAGCAGCAAAACTGCCGCATCTATTTAGAGGCCAGTTTTCCTATAATCAAGGCCTTGCATTCATTCCGCACAAAAGAGTCGCTTGATGGCAGGCCGGCGGGATTGTATTTGACGCATATATCTATAGCCTTTTCTGGATCTTGGTTATACAAGCTTGCAGCGGCTTCCAGAGCACATTCAAATTCCAATCCTATAACCTGCAGATTCCCCAGACTGGCTTTCTTGTTATTTACACATTCTTGTATCGATTTGTCTGGCCCTGTAAAATACATCACGAGAAATGCTATAGCGATTATAGAAAAAAGAACAATAATCAGGATTCTATTAGCCGTAAAAAGGATCCTATCGCTCAAACTGGCCTACTTCTTTGATCAAATCGACATTCGAGATGAATATGCTTCTGCAGCACATCCTTTCTACGCCTAAAGAATCCAGGACCTTCTTCGATTCCTCGCCTTTCCCAAGCCTTTCCTTGTAAGCCTCCCATGCGTGGGATAGAGGCTTCCCGCAGGAAAAGCACCTGACAGGTATAATCATAGGACTTATCTGATAATAAAGGAAGGAGAGCTTAAATATCTACTTGTCTGCCAACTCTATCTTTATGCCGCCAACCCAACCTGAAACCAGATTGTATAAGAACGCCCCAACAGCTCCGCCCAGAAAACCAACAATAGCCATGAGTATAGGCATCACAATCACTGCCACAAGGCCGAGACCAACAAGATTTGCTGTCCCTGACAAAGCGCCGGCAAGTGTAGGGCCCAATGAGGCGACCACTACCCCTAGAAATATCCCATAGATCAGGCCGTATATTAGGCCGAAAACACAGCCTACTTTTGCCGAAGACATTATGTCAATTTTCCTGAGAATCCTTTTTTCTGCCTTTTCTGCCATATCCTGTGTATATCCTAGATATATTATTGTTGTGTTAGCCTTATAAAAGATGAGCAAGTATTTAAAATACCTGAGTCTATAGATAGTATTTAAACATCATAAACATTCTTTTGTATGCCGACACATAAACTTTTGCTGTTCAACAGGTGGAGCACAGAGGGCGTAGAAATACCAGACCTAGGCCTCAAAAATAAGATCAACCTGAAGCCTGTTGTTGTTCCAAGGTCTGGAGGCAGGTTTGCGCCTATAGCTTTCCATAAAAACGACATGAATGTTGTTGAGCGGTTTATAAACAAGCTTTATGTTCCCGGCCACAAAGGCAAGAAGCACCAGATCGCCAGCGGCGAGCTTGTTGGCCAGTCTATAGTTGTGATGACTGCTGTCAAAAAAGGTTTTGAACTTATTGAGAAGCGGTCTAATAAGAACCCAATACAGGTACTTGTAAACGCGCTTATTAATGCGGCTCCATATGAAGAGGTGGCTGCCTACAGGCTCGGCGGCATAATCGCAAGAAAAGCCATTGTTGTCTCGCCGCAAAGAAGGCTCGATGTCGCCTTAAGGCTTGTCACCCAGGATATTTTCCGTTCCACCTTCCGGCATAAAATCACTTTCGAAGAGGCGATTGCGAAAGAGCTTATCTCGATCGCAGCAAATGACCCAAAAACATACGCTGTGATGGAACGGAACAGGCTGGAAAGGGAAGCTGAAGGGGCACGGTAATTAAGTTTTTTAAAAAGGGGATGCAATATATTTTACTTAATCTAAAATATGATCCAAGGCAAAAACCCTGTGTTAAGAACGAAATTAGCAATATATTTTACTTAATCTAAAATACTGTTATGGCTTTACCTGAAAACCTCATATCAAATTTAACCCAAAGCTTTTCAAGCGTTGATGCAGTTTTAATAAGCCTTCTTGTTTCAACCCTGGCAGGGGGCATAGTTTTCCTTCTGGTTGTGGAGTTGCTCGCAAAGAAGCTGCATGATAGGATAAGCGTCATGAGGGTTTTCCTTGCCGTTTTTATAATAAATGTCATAAGTTTGCCGCTTGTGTGGGGAATGTCTGTCCAAGCAATAGCTTCCTTGCCTTTTGCGTCAGCGATATTGCCGTTCGCGCCTTTACTCATCTGGTTTATTGTAGTGGAGCTGCTTTTTAAGGACATCGCTGTAAGCCATTCATTTATCATCTCAATAATCGGCTACATTCTTAGCATCCTTATAATCCCAACTGTCTCAATTGTTTTGAGGAGCCTGCTTCCATTTTAACTGTTGAGTTTCATAGTTATATCTTTCTTACTTCAAAGCAGACCTTCCAAACGCCCGGCGCATATGGAAGGACTTGCCTTTTCTGGATGATTTTTAATTTTTTGGACTTTAAGGTTTTTTCTATTTCGCTTTTGTGTTTTCCTGTAGATGGAAACCGATCCTCAGAC
>CAZVWU010000015.1:0-5819 GCA_964631205.1 uncultured archaeon
GTCTTTTGACAAATATGGCGTCTGCTTGAGTTTCAGCTTTTTTGCATGTTCAAGCAGAAACTCGTCCTTTTCAGGCTTGAACTTATCCTGCTTATGCGGCTTTCCGCCCTCTGGGGAAGAGAAAGGTGTCCAGACAATAAACCTTATTTTAGAATTTGCTATCGCATTTCCCAGTGCAGGCGCCATAAAAGGGTCTGAATAAATCCCTTTGGGTTTTTTTTCCAGGCTTTCTTCCATTGTCTTGTATCTCGCTACATATGGTTTCAGCCATTCCTTATAATCGTACATGCTTTTTTCCCTGGCTTTAACCATTGTTTGGATCCTGATATACCTGTCCCTTACCTCAGGCAAAAAGCTGTCCCTCCACTTTTTATATAATTTATTTTTTGACTTGAGAACTGTAGCTTCTGCATCTGTTACTTTGAGGCCCTCCCTTATTTTCTCAACACTTTCCTGATCCTCCTCGCTTACGAATTTAGCTAGCCTTATGAAATCAGCAATTATTGTTGGCCACCTCTTGACCATATTTATCATTGCAAACTGGTCCCCAACAAAAGCATCTACCCTGTCTATGAATAATGACCTTAGTATGTGGTCGTCCTTATTCTCTTCTTTTTTGCTCTCTTTGATAAACTCGAGCATCTCCTTATACTTTCTTACATCATGCTTAAGCAATTCATAATCTGCAACTGCCTGGGCAGCTGAAGCAAGACCTTGCTTTATCTGGGCTTCAAGCTTATGTTTCTGTTCAATTGTCAGATTATAGGCTTCTGCATAAACAGGTGACACGTCCATGCTTTCCTCTATCTTTTTCATGACATATCCCCACTTGGATAACTGGAAAACAAGGGAATAATATAGACCAGAACAGCCCCCAATATTTGACGTGAGGTCCAACCTTGTGTTCTGGTTTAATGGCATTGCAAACAATACCCTTCCAACCAATGGCTGTGTTTTAAACAGATCATCCAAAATTAAGTCTGGCATAACATGTGAACTTGCTAAAGAAGGTTGGAAACTGATTTCCTAACCGATTGATCTGAAATCAGTTTCGTCCCTTCAGATGAAATACATTCTCTATTCAATTGTGTAAGAATGTATTTCGGTATATTTAGCTTATTTATATTCTTTATCTCATTACATTTTGTGCAATCCTATCTCCCTGTTAGCTGATTGGATCAGGCCGAATTCGCCCTTCAGGTAATCCATATATGCGCTATTAATTTCCCTGCATTTCTTGATATATTGCTGCCTCTGGTTTCCATAAAATATATAATCATAAATCCAATAGAGGCCCCTTAAAAACCAATTGGCTGGAAATGTGTTCACCAGTGTGGGCACCATTTCCAGAGTAAATTTTCCTTGCTTTGTCTGGCTATTCTCGTCTCCTTGGACTATTATGAATATCTGCATTTTAGAATATCTGCTGAATCCCCTCTCCACATACCATTTCATGAAAAAGGTTATAGGCTCCCCTGAAGTGTCCCACCTGAAATCAGGCTCGCCCCACCCAGCAGAAGCTATCCTGAAAAATGGCTGGAAAGAACCTGTAAGCTTCATCGCAATGCTTGCCGGATTGGGCCCCTTATAGATAAAATATTGGCTTTTATTTGGGGCAAAGCAGTCATCAGTTACTGTTATCGATCCTGCAGCCTGGCTTTTTTTCTTTTTTTCAGGCTTCTTTTGTTTTTCCTTATTTTTTTTATTGTCTTCAGCCATAATAGAGATTCTAAAATTTACTGTTTTCTATATTTTTACTGCAATTAAATCTAAAACTATTTTTCCCCCTCTTCTGTCAGCTGTTTGAAAAATTCTTTCACTTTCTTTGAATAAAATGCTGAGAGGTCCCTGCACTCTATCATATAATTATATCTTTTACCATGATAGAAAGCCCTGTGCCAGAATGACCTGAGCATTTCATAAAGCAAAGACCTCTGCCACACAGTGTCCTGGGGATATTCTGTGACCACAACAGGGCTTATTTCAACAGTAGCTTTTCCTGATTTATCACTTCCTGATCCATTTAGAGTAAATTTTATCCAGAAATAGCTGAATTTGTCAAGGTCTTTGTGGAGCACCCACCTTACCCTGAATTTTTCTTCTTCCCCTGACTTTGCCCAATTATATGTCTCTTCCTGCACATCCCCGTCAGCTGCGCGGAAAACTGTTTTTACAAGGTTATAGCAGAAATGGTAAAGCTTGGTAGCTCCCGGACCTACATACTTAAGCTCTATAACCCCAGGGTCCTCCTTAAAACAGGAGTCATACATCATCAGTTTGGTTCTAGCAAACACGGTCATATTTTATCAATATATATTATATGTGACTCTGAATATATTATAAAGAATAAGGCAGATTATGGCATTTGGACTATTAGGCCAGTTAATTGGCATATTGTTGATACTTTTTGGCGGGTATATGGTCTTTCTCTTCCCTTCATATGCAGACCCACAAAGTTCTACTGGGTCTAGGCAGACAGTAGGCCACCAGCCTTCTGAATTCTCGATTTCTGGGATAGTAATAGGCCTTATCTCCCTTGTCATAGGGTTCATGCTACTGTTTTTTTGATGTGGCGACTACGCATCTGTTCGCCCCGAATTCCAGCTCAGACACTTCATCTTCTGTATACTCAAGCCCATTTTTATTTGTATTCACAATAGTCTCATAGTTCAAAGGTTTTGGCGGGATATTTGAAACGACATATTTTATAAATTCAGGTTTTGACAACTCGAAGATCTTATTGTTTTTTGTTATCCAATCCAAAGATGCAGCCACAGGCTTTCCAAAATCCGATGCATTTTTGCAGTGAGCAGATACTATGATTAGATTTCCATCTAGGTTAAGAATTTTATTTCGATAAGTTTCAAATAATTCAGCAGCATATTCTTCTGACTTGTCTTTAAGGTCAGGCCTCGCAACCCCTTCTATAAATAGTGTATCGCCTGTCAGAAGGAATTTATTATCAATTAAAAATGATGTGCTGCCTCTTGTATGTCCCGGGGTTTGGATTATTTCTATTTCGATGTTCCCTAAGACTATTTTTTTATTCTCGTCCAGTTTTTTATACCCCTGAACACCATACACATCCAAACTGTTCAAAAACAAGTCAGCCTTCGATTCTTTTTGGAGAAACCTGCTGCCTGAAATATGGTCAGCCTGCTGGTGGGTGTCTATTATTGCTTTTATCTGGCAGCCTAGTTTTTTTGAGAAATCAAGGTATTCTTGGGTATATATTGAAGGGTCTATAACAGCTGCCTGATTTCCTGAAACTAAGAAATAACCCAGACAGCCTTTTCCTACCCTCTTTATCTGAAACAATTTAAAATCGGATTTAACACTCTTTATTTCTACAAAATCAAAAACAGAATTCCACAAAGCCATCCCTCCAGAGAGTGTCTTTGCATTAAACCCATTTGCTTTAAGGATATTCTCTGCAAACTGGGACCGCTGCCCATGGGCGCAAATAGTTATTATTTCCTTTTCTTTTGGAATTTTTTCTAAGCTGGATATTACTTCATTTACAGGTATATTTACCGCCTCTTCTATTTTCCAATTATTATATTCTTCAGGCGTTCTTACGTCTAACAAAAAAATATCCTCTTTTTCCTGGAGTTTTTCTTTTAGTTCTGAAGGCGCTATAAACATATCTTATAGAATAGAGAACATATTTATAAAATAGCAGAATCTGATCTAATCGTAATAATACTTCCCCTTTTCCTTTTGCTCCCTGTCCAAAACAGAGCCCGGCTTATTAACCCGCGGCCTGTGGGTTGATTTATCCCTGCGGAAGGTAATGTCCATTTTCTTAAGAAATCTGTTCATCCCCATCTTCAGGTCTTCTGGAGAGTTCCCATGCCCTGAAACAGCAGGCTCCCCATCAAAAACCATAAGCCTGTTTGAAACAGCGTCTATAACCTGAAGGTCGTGATCTGCAACAAAACCTGAAACTCCCCTGTTTTTTGTCCATTCATCCAAGACTTTCGAGAGGGAAAGCCTCTGCTCGACATCCAGAAAAGCAGAAGGCTCGTCCAATAAAAGTATATCATGGTCTTTTGCAAGGGCCTGGCATATGAAAACTGCCTGCAATTCCCCGCCTGACAGCTTTCCAATATTTCTTTCTAACAGCCTTTCAACTTTTAATAGATGTATTGCGTTTTGGATAGATGAAGTATTTCCAATAAAATCTCCCACTGGCATTACTTTTTGTTTCTCATCCAAAACCAGTCGTTGAGGTTTATAGGATAATTTCAAATCCAAAGATTTTCCTTTATCAGGTTCTAGGATTCCTGCAAGCATATTAACAAAAGTTGTTTTCCCAATCCCGTTAGGCCCGAGGATTCCTATGATTTCCCCTTCTCCTAGATTCCCAGGGGATGTTGTTAACTTAAAATCAGCGAATTTTTTCTCAAATTCCCCAAATTCTGCTATTATTTTTGTTTTTTCGGGGGATTTCGCAACCCTGCTAAAAATAATAGGGTATTCCCTGAACCTTACATTATCTTCTTTCACGTAACCTTCAAGATAAGTGTTTATTCCTACCCTCACAGATTCCGGTTTCGAGACAACACCAAAAACCCCTGGACTCCCATAAAGTATGTGAACCTGATCGGCTAGGTAATCTGCTATTGCAAGATCATGTTCTGCCACTATAACAAAAGGCTTTTCACCTGATTTTTCTGGATATTTTCCTTCAGCTAGTTTTCTGATATTTTTTGCTATGAGAAGCCTCTGTTCAACATCCAGGTAGCTTGAGGGTTCATCGAAAAAGTAAAAGTTGCCGCCTTTTAATATTGTTGCGGCAATAGCTATTAGTTGGAGTTCGCCACCTGACAATTCGTTCATATTTTTCCCAAGCAGCCTTTCAATTTTAAAATCAGAAACTATAAGATCAAACTTATTTTCCTTGTCGGATTTTTTTAGGATTTCTTTTACTTTCCCAGAAAACATTTTTGGAAGCAAATCAATATTCTGGGATTTATAGCCAACTTTTATATTTTTTATGTTTTCCAAGTAAGCCTGCAATTCAGTTCCTTTAAATTGTTCTATCACATCCTGCCAGCCTGAGTCCTGCTTTCCCCTGTTAGGCTTAAGATTGCCGGAAAGAATATTTAAAACAGTTGATTTCCCTATCCCATTTGGCCCAACTAATCCGACTATGATGCCTTTTTTAGGTATTGGCAATCTGTAGAGGGCAAAAAGATTTTTCCCATACCTGTGTATAGGGTCTTCTTCCAGTTCTGTAGGCAGATTTATAATAGAGATTGCGTTTGGCGCAGCTTTCACACAAATCCCGCATCCAATGCATGTGTTTTCATCTATCGAGAGGAATCCTGTCTGGGAATTTACGCTAATACATTCTACACCAGACCTGTTAACAGGGCATAGATTCTGGATCCAGAGATTTGTTTCCTTGTCTTTCAATTCCTCATTATCCACAACCGCGATACGCTTTATTGTTGCCATATCTTTGATTAAGTCAAGCAAATAATATATAAATAGATAGATATGCTCAAACTAAAACCCTTCAAACAATCCACGAGTTTCTGCGGGCCTGCTTCACTCAAAATAGTCCTTGATTATTATGGGGTAAAAAAATCAGAAAAAGAGCTCGCAAAACTTTCAGGCGCAACAAAACAGCATGGAGCGGGAGCAAAGGGTATTTTAAATGCGGCAACAAAATTCGGGTTAAAGGCATATGTAAAAGATTTTTCTAATTTATCGGATATAAGAAAATATGTCCTAAAAGAAAAAATCCCTGTGATAGTTGACTGGTTTGCAGGCGAGGATGGTCATTATTCTGTTGTTGTAGGAATAGATCA
>CAZVWU010000015.1:5829-8114 GCA_964631205.1 uncultured archaeon
CGTTTCAGGCAAATATTTATCTTCAGGATCCAGATATCGGAAGGATAAGGAAGCTCGATCTCGTCACATTCAAAAGAGTCTGGTTTGATTTTCCAGGGAATTTTTTAAAACATAAGAAACAGATAATCATCAGGAGGATGATTTTGGTTCATAAATAATTTTATTTTTGGTTGGATTTTTTATAAAAGTTTATTTCATTCAAATTCTATTTGAACTTCTTTCTTGAGCAGTTCTTTTGCTAAGGCTTTGATAGAATTCAGGGGCATCGGCAGCTTGCTGTTCTGGGGAATAACGATCCTGTAAGTTTCTCCCCTAGGGGTGTAAAGCACGTTGATATTCACCAGAGGGGCTGGAAAAAGGATGTTTTGCAAAAATGATTTTATATCATCTGTTTCCTCCACTATCCTGACAGGCTTTTTGAAATCTTCTTTTAATTTCTTTGCAAAATATCCTCCTCTCCCGACTATTTTAGGCGCGCTTCCACTGGAACAAACAATGACCAGAGAATCTTTGCTGTTTATTATTTTTTTGATCCCAATCAGATTAGAGGTATTGTTTTTTTCAGCTTCATTGTAAATGGACCTGAGAATTTCAACATCCTTTTCAGAGATTTCACCTTTCGAAATTTTCTCCTGGCAAGCTGCGCAAAGTATTCCGGCCTTTAAGCAGATTTCGCATATTGGGCTTTTCATATCTTTTTTGTTATTAAATTCAGGATGATGCTATTGTAAACAGATTTTATTTTTATGCTGTATATTTTGAATATATCTATAGGCAGGCTTTAATAGTGCCTGTTTTTAGGCTGCTAGGTTTATAAGAGGGCTCAACCTATTTAGTATATGGTAACCCTATTAAACCCATTAGATGGTTTTAAATCAAAGAGGGTTTTAGGTAAGTCAGTAACAATGTTGCTACTAGCTGCAATTATTTTCACAGTAGCTGTAGCAGTGTCTTGGTGGGCAGTTAATGCAGCACCTACGACAGCAGGGCTAGGGGCATTGGCAGTATTGAAAGGCAGTCAGCCAGTAAACCTTCTGGTAGGAGTTTTCTTATCAGTTTTCCTGGGAGGTTTATTCCTTGGATGGCTTCTAACAGAAGTCATGAGGGTTTTGGGCGGCAAAGGGGAACTTAAAGAAGGCGTAACTGTTCTCGCCTATTCATCATTGCCATTGTCAGTAGGAGCCTTGCTGGCAGTCTTAGTGAGCCATGTGCCATACGCGTTTTTGGGGACAGGATCTGCACTCTTTACAGTGATGCAGGTAATTGCATTGGTTTTGTTCTCGGCATTTGGCGCCCTTGGATTTGCAGGTGTTTATAGAGGAACCAAAGACCTGTACGGCGTTGATGCAGTCACAGCATTTGTTGGTTTAGGCCTTTTGGTTGCGCTCTTCGGTGCAGCTTTGACAATAATACCAGCAGGATCTGCATTGCTCACACCTCTCGCAAAAGCAGTCCCATTCTTGCCAGGCGCAGGCCTCACACCTCTAGCAGTGCCAGCATAATGAACAGGCTCTACCTAAAATTTAATTTTTTACCTTTTGTTTAATTTTGATTAGATTTAGCTATTTTTCAGCACAGTCTTATATCCTAAATATTACCTATTAATAGTAACTATAAAACCTTTATAAAGCCTCAGAGGAAGTATAATCGATGGTTATGGAAGATGAAAGAATAAATCCTGAAGGGAGAGCAAAGAAAACCCCAGACGAAAAAACAATAGACCCCAGAGAGCCTTATTTGGAGGCGGCTAGGGAATATTTCAGACAAAGCAAATTCTCAGAAGCAGAAAGAATAGCAGGAAGGCTGGTAGCCGACTATCGCGAGGCTACTGATGTTGAAAATTTTCTTGATGTTAGCGCTTTAAATGCCGAAGACAAAGCCAGAGCCAGACAAATAGTAGAAGAAGCACATGCAAACGGCCTGAATCTTTTTTATGCTGGAAAAGATCCGAAAAGCGGGAATAAGCCTGTGATATACCAGCTGCTTTTTAATAGACTTGTAAAGAGGGGCGGCGATTCCGCAATGCGTTATCCTATCACACTCTTCCGTGATGGGGATAACGAGAGGGTTTTGATTCCTGAGTGAGGGAGATAGATGGTTATGCAAGATGAAACAATAAGGAAGCTTGAAAACAGGCTTATGGGAGGCGACGAAAGCGCAGCCGAACCACTCGAAAGCGCCCTATTAAGGCAAGGAGACAGGGTCGTATATTTTATTGAAGGTGTATCATATTCAAAAAGGGAAGATAGCTACGGCCAGCCGCTCGATGTTCTTTATTTAAGGAG
>CAZVWU010000016.1:0-6412 GCA_964631205.1 uncultured archaeon
AAGAAAGAGGGTATATGAGGAAGTTGCGAAATAAGTTCACAAGGCCAAGAATGGTGTGGGATACTGCTTTGATAGCAGAAGACAAGGAAATAATCAAAGAGTATGGCCTCAGGAGGAAAAAGGAGATTTGGGCAATTAAAGCTCTTGTCAGTAATTTTAGAAGGAGGGCAAGGGAGCTGAATGCAGTCAAGAACAAGGAAAAAGAAAAGGAGCTTCTGGAAAAAATAAATAAGCTTGGGTTCAGCAAGGCAAATACTTTGGATGATATTTTATCGATGAACATAAAAAATATTCTGGACAGGAGGCTTCAAACAATAATTTACAGAAGGGGGCTTGCAAAAACGCCTGTTCAGGCAAGGCAGTTCATTGTCCATGGGCATGTTACAGTGAGCGGAAGAAAAACAAACTTCCCATCATATTTGGTTCCTTTGTCTGAAGAGGATAAAATTAACGTTAGAATTGATTTGCAAAAAATCCGGCCAGTTCCATCCAAGAAAAGTCTCGCAAAAGCAAGTGAGCAGGAAGCTGGAAAAGATGAAAATGCCGGGATCCAAGTCACAGAACAAGTTAAAAGTTAATTTATGGGAAGTCCAATTTTAGAAAGAAAGGCAAAATGGGGGATAGCCTACATATACGCATCTTCAAACAATACCTTTGTCCATATAACAGATATCACTGGAGCAGAGACCCTTGCAAGATATTCTGGGGGGATGATGACCAACAGGGACAAGGATAAAGGCACTGCTTTCCCCAGCATGAAAGCTGCGAGAAAAGCTGCAGAAGACGCAATTGCAAAAGGCCTTGTCGGGGTCAATATTAAGCTTAGGGCAGAAGGCGGGCACGGCAAAAGACTGCCAGGCGAAGGGGCCCAGCCAGCATTAAAGGCTATTGTAAGGGCTGGCTTAAGGATAGGCACAATAGAAAATACCACACCAATCCCGCATGATTCTACAAGACAGCCTGGTGGAAGGCGTGGTAGAAGGGTATAGATAAATTCGTTTTATTATTCTAATCTTTTTTAATCAGATTTTCTCAATTTTTTTCTGTTAATAAATTCTCTTAATAAAGTCAGGCTAAATTTTGCTTTTTTTATTTCCCTGAAAAGCTGGCATATTTTATATAATGTGTTTGTATAATATATAATCAGTCGAGCCACCCTATGTCCAAAAAAATAGACCATGTCCTGAAAAAAGCAAAAACATTTTGCCAGCCGCTTCTTGAGTACAGGCCCTATATAAAAATAATTTATGTTTTTGGCTCCATCACAAGGGGCGATTTGAAAAGGGGGAGCGATGTGGACATTCTTGTTGTTTTTGATGACACAAGAGAAGGCTCTGAGGATGCGGCTGAGAAAATAGAACAGGGAATGGCTGTTATTCAGGACAAGGCAGTTAAATTAAAAATAAACCTGAGCTTCCAGAAGCTGATGCCGCTGAGCACATGGTGGGACCTTGTAAGGGATGGGGAACCTTGGGTTGTCTCGAGCCTTGAAAATCCGTGGATAATTTATGATGACACTGGATATGTGAAGCTTGTTTCGGGCCTTGTGCATAAAGGCCATGTCTATAACAGAACAGAGAAATCAGAGAGGCTTATCGAGAGGACATATTCTTACGGGGTGAAAAACAGGGAGCTTATGCTCGAGGCGCTTGCCGAGATCTTTTTTGCATGCATGGAGGCTTCGGAAATATTTCTTCTCAGCCGGAGAACGATTCTTTTCGAGCCGAAGAAAATGGCTGCTGAGCTTGAGCGGCTTGGGATCACTAAGGCTGACATATTCCGCGACATCGCTGACCTGATGGAAAAGGCTGAGAAAGGGGTCCTTTCTGAGTTCACAGGCGAAAACATAGATCATTATTCTTTGAAGGCACGGGCCTTCATAGGCGAGATTGAGGATTCAATAACCAAAAGATAGTTATGGAAGCTGAACTTAAAAAAATAATCATGAAATACAGGCCCCAGATAAAGGCAATATGGGTTATTAAAAAAGAGGTCATTTTTCTTGTAAAGGGCAAGCAGAAGGAAATTGAACGTGCGGCAAAAAGGCTGCTGAAAGGGCATAGGATAAAGGTCTGCCTTTTGAAAAGCTATTTTGAAAATATTTTTGAGGGAGAGGCTGGGTTTTACCAGCCTCTGGCCTCAGCCAAAATACTTTATGACCCAAATTCTTTCATCGACCCGATAAAAAAAATTGTGGAAAGTGGGAAGATATTGGGGACAAAGGAAAGCTATGTCCTGAAGTTCATGAAAATTTCAGGCCATTTCAAAAACATCAGCAGGATCAAGTATGATGTGCTGAACAATATAATACTGCTTATCGTAGAGAGCAGCCAAGCAGCGCTGGTGAAATATGCTGACAAAATACCGCCGCTGAAAAGGGTTCCGGATTCGCTTCAGACATACCTTGAGCCTAAAGGGTTTGAAAAAAGGTATACGGAGTGGGCCAGACAAGTAATAAACCGCTTCAGGGAAGTAGAGCATGGGGAAGGAAGCCTTCCTTCAGGAGCTGAGCTGGACGATATGCAGAAAAAAGCCGAAGAGTTCAGGGAGAGGATAAAGCTGTTTATATCAAAATAAAACTGGACAGGTTGCTTATGCCTTGTTTATCAGCCAAATGGAATACACCTATTTAAACTCTCTACACTATTATAATATTAAAAGGAGTCGTCTATGCTACAAAAACTATTTACTAAACCTGAGGGTCAGGTAGTCCCTACTGACGACTATGTTGAAGTTGATGTTACAGATACTGCCTTGATGGGCAACAGGGCGGGGAAGGTCGGGATAAAGGTCGATAAGCTGACAGATTTCTCTGATACAGAAAGGGTATTGAAAGATCTCAGGGATGGCTCTGTAGTTTTCCTCAAGATAAAGGCCCTGAAAGACAAGGACATGGGCGAGCTCAAGAGGTCCATTGAAAGGCTGAAAAGGACTGTCCTGGCGCAAAACGGAGACATAGTTGGAATAGAGCAGGACTGGCTAATACTGACACCAGAATTTGCAATTGTTCACAAATAAATTAGATCTATCTCTGAGTATAAATCCGTGACTTAATTTTTGTAATTCTAATTCTGATACTACAATTTTGAAATAATAGAAAGAGTTATGAGTAATGTCAAAGATTCTATCCTTGAATTTTTAAGATTTGTTGATTATAAGCATCAAAACAACCAATTAGCAAGCTGGTATAGAAATTTAATAGCTCCAAGCCCAGAGTTAAAAAAACAGCTAGTTGAAACGGATCCTGAATTAGCACAGCGCTGTTTTTATTTATTTAGAGACAGGGAACTGGGTGAGATTTTTATAGGTATTTACAAAAATGATCCCAGCCGTCACCATAGTGCATACCACATATCAGTGGAATTAGGTTATATAGGAAGGCGTATTGGCTATCTTGCAGGAAGAATTCAGAGAAGCCATAGCCCAAGAAGCAGAGAAAATTTAACCCAATCATTGGCAGCGGTATTAAGAAAATATAGCGCAGAAGCAGATGAAATTCCTGAAATCCGAGAAAGATTTCAAAAATACCCTATAGAAAGGCGACTTGGACTTGAGTCTCTTACAGAGGTTAGTGGATTAAAAGATGTTATTCGGCTTCTTAAAGATTTTGATGATAAAGATGATATTGGACGATGGGATAATTTTGTTGTCAGTGTTTTGGCGGATGTCGATACTAAGGAGGATGATGATTCTAATCTTGAAAATTGGTGGGATGATGTTGTCAGGCTTGTTGAAAACTCTAAAGAAGGTTAGTGCAGAAATTACCTCAGTCTTACAACATCCAATACTTTTGGAGCCAAAGTCTCGTAATTGAACATCTTGTGGACATCCCTTGCGAGATCTATGCAGTTCATTTTGTCCCCATGGTTTGTGATTACCCTTTCAGGTCTGCATGTAAGTTTTTTGATGAAATTTATCAGCTGGTTCCTGTCACTGTGACCACTCAAGCCACTTACTGTTTTTACATCCATCTCAATTGTGATTGTTTTTGTTTTTCCGCCTTCAGCTGACACTGGAACCTCTTTCCACCCTTTCTGTATCCTTCTGCCCGGGGTCCCTTCTCCCTGATAGCCTACAAACATGAGGGTATTTTTTTTGTCAGGCGCAAGACCTTTCAGGTATTCTACCGCAGGGCCGCCCATAAGCATGCCTGATGTTGCCATAACTATTCCGGGCTCTGAGCTGTCTATTATTTTGTCCCTCTCTCTTGGCGCAACGTGCTTGAAGTTTTCCCACATAAAAGGGTTTTTGCCTTTGTGGAGAATTTCCCTCTGCAAACTCCTTCCAAAATATTCTGGATAAGCTGTATGGATTGCAGTTGCATCCCATACCATCCCCTCGATCCATACAGGACAATTAATTCCTGACTGCGCAAGCAGGACCATAACTTCCTGGGCCCTTCCAACTGCAAAGATGGGGATTAAGGCCTTGCCTCCCTTATCTAATGTTTCCTGGACTATCTTGATTAGGGCTGCGTCAACATCCCTTCTAGGAGCCATTATATCATTCTGTCCAGCGTAGGTAGACTCGGTGATTAAAGTCTCTATCCTTTTGAAATCTGTATAGGCAGGATCAAAGAGTTTTGTGTAGCTGAATTTTATATCTCCTGTATAGAGTATATTGTGCAGGCCTTTTCCGACATGCAGATGGCACATAGAAGAGCCTAGAAGGTGGCCAGAAGGCTGTAATGTTAACCTTATGTCCTCTGTTATGTCAGAGACCTCGCCGTATTCAAGTGCGATTGTATGTTTCACTGTTTTCTCAACTGCTTTTTTAGTGTAATAAGTCGCTCGCCCATTTTTCTGTGCGACATCCAATGCATCCATGCATAACAATACCATCAGATCTCTTGTTGGCGGCGTGCAATAGAGCGGTCCTGTATAGCCCTTTTCGTAAAGGTATGGTATCATTCCGCAATGGTCTATATGTGCATGGGAAAGGACAACAGCATCTAATTTTTCTATGCTAAACTCCGGAGCATCTATCTGTGGAGTCGTGTAATCAGAAGGATTCAACCCAAAATCAAGAAGCACATTGGAAAACGGTGTCTCAACAATCATGGAACTTCTCCCTACCTGCCGGAATCCTCCGAGACAGCTAAGCCTTACCCATTCATCCTCAATTTCTTTTCTTAAAGAAATCTTTTGCCCGATTTTGTTGAGGAATTTTTTCCTGTAATCAAGCTCTGTATGCAGAAGGCTTCTCACGGCGCTTACAATATCAGATTTGAGTGCAGGGGACCTTTCGATTTTTGGCAGCCAGAAAGTTTCATCCCTTATTTTTTTGTAAGTCTCTCCGCCCTTGCCTATAACAAGTCCCGGTTTCAGACATCCTATAACAACCTTTCCCAACTCTGGCTCAAAATAAATTTCCTGTATTCCTGCCTCTTCTGGAACCATTTCCTTGATCATCTTTGTTGCGATTTCAGGGTCTGTTGTGATTGAAGGGTCTGGCCTTACCTCTATCCTTTTCTTGAGCCTTCCGACTATCTCTTTTATCAGCGGCTCGCAGGCCTTGAAAAATTCCTTGTTCTTCGTGTAAAGCACGAGCTCTGATGCCTCAAATTTTATTTCAGTTATTTGTGCATCCTTTGGGAGGCTGTCTTCAAATTCCTGGAGAAGGCTTTTTTCAGTCATATAAACTTTTGTCCCAAAAGTTTAATCATTAAATGGATGACACTGATCTTCAGATCAGTGTCCGTCTGAATCGGAGCCTAAATTTTTTCTCGAAAGGGACGAAACAGATCTTATCCAATTGTTTAGGATCTGTTTCCAGCCTTCCTTCGAAAAAATTTTACGGCTTCCACAGTGACTAAACTTTCCTTTTCTTTTTAATTTAGTTTTGCAAGAGAGGTAAAATTCAGAACTTCTTAAAATTGGTTTCAAACTCAGTTATTTCAGTAATTTGTTGATTTCGGCATCTGAGAACTCATGAACACCCTTTTTATCTATTACAACCAGATCTATTCCGCTTCCACCAGATGCTATGTCTCTTTTTACTGCTGCTGCAACTGCCTGAACTGCAAGTTTCTTTGCGTCTTCCAATTCCATATTATCTTCAAATTCATGTTCGAGGACGCCAAAAACCATAGGCGAGCCAGACCCGCTTGAGTAATATTTTTCCTCTATGACAGATCCGTCAGGGGCGAGTGTGTATATCTGTGCCCTGGAATCATAACCAGCAATAATCAGCTGGACAAAATATGGGTAAAATCTTCTGGCATATAATATATTCGCAGCCAGTGATGCTGCTGATTTTACTGGCATTTTCCTGTCTTCATGAAGCTTGTAAAGCTTTAGCTCAGCTCTCAGGTACCTGTCAAGAACCTGTGCATCGCCAACAACACCTGCTATTGTCATTGCGATGTGCTCATCTAACTTGAGGATCTTTTTTGCATCTTTGCTTGCTACAA
>CAZVWU010000017.1:0-2745 GCA_964631205.1 uncultured archaeon
GGGTTGTGAGGTTCTAGCATATGTCAAAAATGAAAATCCCCCGCGGCTGGAAGAAGAAAGGGAACTGGCTGGTTAGGGAATACAAATTCAAAAACTTTATGGAAGCAGTGGGATTCATGAATATTGTGGCAACAATAGGGGAAGAGTTGATGCACCATCCGGACATCCTTCTGGAAAACTACAATGAGCTCACAATCAAAACAACAACTCACAAATCCGGGAAGCTTACAGAAAAGGATTTTGAGCTTGCCCAAAGGATAGAGATGATACCAAGGAAATAAAAGCATTTTTTATGGAATTCCGCTTTCCAGACGTTGGAGAAGGTATAGCAGAAGGCGAGATTGTAAAGTGGCATGTTAAGGTTGGGGAAAAAGTCAAGCAGGATCAGGTGTTGGTCGAGATTGAGACAGATAAGGCTGTAGTCCAGATACCTTCCCCCGCTTCTGGAAAAATACTTAAATTAAGCCACAAGGAAGGCGAGACAGTGAAAGTTGGGGAAGTCCTTGTTGTGATAGATTCGAAAGGCGCAAAAGAAGAGAGAAAATCAACTTCTGTTGTAGGCGAGCTGAAGGAATCAGGCTATATTTTGCCCGCGCCTTCTTCCAAAAAAATTACAGAATCAGCTGGATTAGTCCAAGTTCTTCCTTCTATAAGAAAACTGGCAAAAGAGGCTGGTGTTGATTTAACAAAAATAAAGGGGACAGGAACAGATGGAAGGATAACAGAGGAAGATATTAAAAAATCTTCCGGATTCAAGACTCAGGACCCAGGACCCAAAACATCGGCACAAAAACCAATATTGCAAAAGAAATACGACATGTGGGGCTATGTAGACCGCGTCCAGCTCAAAGGAGTCAGAAGATCAATATCCAGAAATATGATAGAATCCTTGAGAAATACAGCTCCTGTAACGCACATAGACATGATAGATGTGACAAAGTTTGTTGAATTCCGTGAAAAGGAAAAAGCAAAATATCCGGGAGTTAAAATCACTTTTCTACCTTACATAATTAAAGCTGTTGTGAATTCTTTGAAAGAGCATTCATTTGTAAATGCAAGCATGGATGAACAAAATGATGAGATAATAATTAAAAAATATTATAACATAGGGGTAGCTGTTGACACAGAAGACGGCCTTATTGTCCCAGTGATAAAAGGGGCTGACAGCAAAACCATACAGCAGATAGCAAAAGAGTCCGAAGCCCTCGCAGAAAAAACAAGGCAGAGAAAGCTGGATCTAATGGACATGAAAGGGGGAACATTCACAATAACAAACATAGGCTCCCTTGGAGGGATTTTTGCAACTCCAATAATTAATTATCCTGAAGCTGCAATCCTTGCGACAGGAAAAATTCACGAAAGGCCTGTTGTAGTGGAGGGCAGAATTTTAGTAAGATGGGTCCTTCCTGTCTCGCTCACATTTGACCACAGGATTTTTGACGGGGCTGAGGCCGCAAGGTTTGTGAATGACCTGAAAAAGCATCTGGCAGAGCCTGAGAAGCTGAAGTAGCATATAATTTATTGCGTAAAATATGAAATTTATTTCATAATAATATTGAACAAAATATGTAAAATATGTAACTTATTATGTAAGCTTTATAAACCCCAAAAACATAAATAAACCATGACAAGCGTAGAAGAGCATAGGAAAGCTATTGCAAGCCTGCTCAAAGATGTCGAGGACAAGGTTAAGGCAGATACAATAGTTGAAATGCAGAAGCTTATAGGCTTTTCATGCTCAGAGGCGGCATGCAATCTTTTTGCCCTTCTTCTTCACAGAAAGAACCTGATAACAGCCGGCTTTAATGTAAACCACAGGTTTTTTGCATCAGATAAAACAGCAGGCAAGAAGTTTGCTTTTGAATTCCCAAAAAAGCATGAGCTCCTGAACCTCCTTGTAAAGCAGGAAAATTTCAGGGAGCTGATCTGCTACGGAAGGGAAAAGGAAAAACTGCTAATTGAAGACTGCATAAAGAATGTCTACAAAGTAAAGGAGATTGTAGAGGAGGTATTGGGTGAGGGAATATGAAAAACCTGCTGCCTTATATATACGATTTTCTTGGCTTTGTCTTTGACAGCAGGGAATCTAAAAAATATATCAAAAATATAATCCTTTTCGGGTCTGTTGCCACAGGCGAATATGACGAGAAAAGCGATGTAGATTTGTTTATTGAGGTAAATTCAGAAGCGGTTTCAGGAAAGGTTGAAGAAATAATGAAGGAAGCTGAGAAAAGGTTTTCCTTGATCGTCGAAAAAAAATGGTCTCTGCTGGGAATAGAAATGCCAATCAGATACATAGTCGGCAGCCTTAAAACATACAGGTGGAAAGAGCTAAGGTCAGAAATAATAAGCACAGGGATAAGCCTCTATGGGAAATATGCGGATATAAAAGAAGGCCTTAGACATTTTTCCCTATTCTCGTATGATTTATCGAAACTAAACAACAGGAAAAAAGCCATGTTTATCAGGCAATTTTCAGGTTATTCCCAGAAAAGAAAAGGCAAGACATACAATACGCCCGGCTATCTTAACGAAATTGGCGGCTTCAAAACAGGAAAGAATGCAGTTTTGATACCAATAGAAAAATCAGGCGAAACCCATAAGTTTTTCATCTCTTTCAGGATCACACCGGAAATCAGGGAGGTCTGGGTAAAGGAGTAAAAAGGGGCACACACTTGATTACAGATATAACACTGTTATATAACAACCTAAAGCAACCTCCAAGTAACAACACCTAAAACCTTT